>DKPV01000032.1 GCA_002471375.1 Flavobacteriales bacterium UBA7325 | reverse complement strand
TGAGCTTCGCCTCTCAAGCCCAACCGGGAAATGTATTGCGCGCAAAAAGCGATGTAGTTATTAATGATCAAATTCTCAAAGAAGAAATGTTATTAGATATTGTCTCTACTAACAATTTTGAAAGCTACGGTATAGAATATGAATTAATTGATTATTCTTTCCCCCCAGGAGACTCATCAATACTAGAGCATGTAGGAGTTCACGGAGCATACACATCACGTAAATTGAATGATGATGTCGAACTTTACGACCTAGCTAAAGGTGTAAAGATATTAGTCTATTCGTATAAAAAGGCGCTATCTCGAAGAGAAGCATTAACTGAAGCTGATCCTATCAAACAATAGGCTAATACAAAACTATCTAAATTATGAAACCATTCTATAAAGCTTTATTATTCTGCACACTATTAATTCAAGCAGAATCGGTTCTTTCTCAAGCTTTGGTAAACAACCCGTGTCCTCTGCCATTTCCAGCTGGAGCTGAAATTACCCCAAACAGTCCTTGTGCCAATGTAACTACGGCTGGCTTGACCCCATTATATAACCCTGGCTGGTGTAATGCAGGAGCTCAAGATGACGGCTGGGCATGGTTTACTGGAAACGGAGCAGTAGCCACTATCACTTACACAACAACGACAGGAGATCCAGTCTTACATGTATTCTCAGCAATTGCACCTTGTAATATTACTCAACAAGGATGTGCTGACGCCAATGTATTAGGAGGAAATGAAACAGTAGTAATTCCTACTATAGCTGGTACAGTTTATCTAATTAGAATTCAAAATTGGAATTCTAACACTACAACAACCGGATGTTTAGGTGTCACTACTCCTCCACCTCCACCTGGTGCTGATTATACATCTCCAGTCTTTGGTATCAACGGTGAAAAGGTAGGTGCTTGTTTAGTTACTGATTGTGGACCGTTTTCTTTTGCTGATAACGGAGATCTCTCTGGAAATTACTCTAACAATGTAGGTGGAACTTACAATGCTCAAAATGCAACGTACCGCGTTTTTTGCCCAGATATGGCAGGTCAATGTATGAATGTGCAATTCAATTCATTTAGCCTTGAGAACGGATGGGATTATTTATGGGTCAGAAATGGACCTACTGAGTACAGCCCTAACTTCACAAGTGCTCCAACTGTAAACCCTGGATTTGGTGCAATTTATGCGAATGCCCTTACTGGGAGTCCAGCCACTCCATTTAGTTTCCAATCTACAGATGCTAGCGGTTGTTTAACCTTCGCATTCTTGTCAGACGGAACTGGGACAGCTGCAGGATGGGATGCAACATTAACTTGTGTACCTTGTGCAGGCGGGCCAAATGGAACAGATAATAATGATTGTGCCAACTTAACACCACTTTGCAGTGCTTCCTCAGTATCAGGAAACTCAACTGGACCTGGAATTGCTGCCGAAGGTTGTAACGGCACAGACTGTCCTTCTGGAGGTGAAAATCACTCGAACTGGTACGAGATTCAAATTGCCCCAGGTGGTACTGGAACATTAGATATTACAATGACACCGACAATACCTACAGATGATTATGATTTTGCCATTTACGGACCAAATGTAACATGTGGTGCGCTAGGCTCACCGATTCGATGCACTGATTCAGGTAACCAAGGAACAACCGGCCTAGTATTTGGAGCTGGAGATAACATCGAAGATGTAAATGGAGATAGTTTCGTTGAGCAAATGAATGTGCTTGCAGGTGAGTCATACATTATCGTAGTTGATGAGTGGAGCTCTAGTTCAGGGACTGGATACAACTTATCGTTTGGCGGTACAGCAAATCTAGATTGCACCTTATTACCGATTGAACTCACGGAGTTTGGAGCCGAATATGTACCAAACGAAGATGTTGTTGACATTGTATGGAAAACTGAAAGCGAAAGAAAGAATGACTATTTCATCGTTGAACGATCATCAAATGGAATTGATTTTGAAGAAATCGCTAAAGTTGAGGGTGTTGGCAATACTGAGTATGAATCTCAGTATTTCACAGTCGATACTGATCCTTTAGTTGGAGTTAATTATTACCGATTAACACAATTTGACACTGACGGAGCATGGGAAACATCAGACATAACAGCAGTGAACATTCTTGCTGATCACTATGATGTAATATCTGTTGCCCCTAACCCAACTACTGGAGCTACAAGAGTAGTATTTAACTGCTACGATAAGAGTACGAGTATCTTGAAAATATTTGACAATGTAGGAAATGTAATTGAAGAGGTTGAAATTGATTGTCAACCTGGAGCGAATCATGCAGAAATCGATTTAAGCTCGCAACCTGATGGGATATACATAATCACATTAAATACAAACCATAAATCTTATAGTGATAAAATCATAAAGAACTAATCACTAACGTTTTAAATTATTAAAGGAGGGTTGAAATTCTTAATAGAATTTTCAGCCCCTTTTTGAATTTACATCATTTCAATTTCTAGAATTATCGACTAAGTACACACTTTGATCGACGAAAATAGCTATATGGTTGTTTAGCAGGATAATACGTAATATTTTTCGTTTATTATCCAAAACACTATCGCATATGAAAAACCCTCTATTCCTACTCATCCTTTCAGTGTTTCCCATGATCTGTCAAGCACAAGGCCCTAGTTCTAGATGTTACACTGAACCAATTGTTGTTTCTAACATCGATCGATATGGTGTAGACTACATCTTAAAGAATTACTCTTTTCCTCCTGGAGACTCAACTATCTTAAATCAACTCGACTTGGAAGCAGCTGAAACGCATCGGAGCATGACAGAAAATATCGAATATGTTGATGTTGTAACTGGACTAACATTAATCCTCTTTTTCGAGAAAAAAGAAATTACTAAGCAATAACCGTTGCCTAAAACCTGATGCTATGAAGCTAAGACTACAAACATTTGCCCTTCTAATTATAGGGATTGTGAGTATTCAATACTCACACAGCCAATACACGCATCCTACAACTTTCATCCAAAATGAATATGTTGGAGCATGTCTAGTAAGTACATGTGCTGCAACATACACAGATAATGGTGGTGGCGGAAACTATTCTAATAGTATTAATAACATCTATAGAGTTTTTTGCCCTAACGCAGCAGGTAATTGCATGCGAGTGACCTTTAACTCTTTCAATACTGAAAGCGGTTACGACTGGTTAAATGTAAAAAACGGTCCAACTCAGAACAGTGTTAACTTTACTACTGGTCCCGCAAACATTTCTGGCGAGATTATGGGGACACCAGCGACGCCTTTCAGCTATACATCATCGGATGCAAGTGGATGTTTAACATTTCGTTTTAGATCTGATTTTTCAGTAACTAGACCCGGATGGACAGCGACTCTTGCCTGTGTTCCTTGTGCAGGGGGGCCGAATGGAACAGACAACAATGACTGCATGAACTTAACTCCTATTTGTTCAAGTGCGAGTATTAATTCGGCTTCATTAGGCCCTGGCATTGTAGCAGAAGGTTGTACAGGGAGTTCTTGCCCAGCGGGTGGAGAAAACCATACCAATTGGTATTCATTCACTGCTCAGACAACCGGAACATTTAATATGATGCTTACGCCAAACGTGGGCACAGGCGATTATGATTTTGCCATATATGGGCCAAATGTTACGTGTGGTGCATTAGGAACACCAATTCGATGCACCGATTCTGGGTCAACGGGTACAACGGGTTTGACTGGAACTGCATTTGACAATATTGAAGATGTGACAGGCGACAAATATTTGGCGACAATGAATATCACCGCCGGAGATTCATACATCGTGGTGATCGACGAATGGAGCCCGAACTCCGCTGGAGGATACTCACTTGCATTTAATGGAACGGCATCTTTAGATTGTACCATCCTCCCAGTAGAACTTTCCGAATTTGGAGCAGAATATGTTCCTGATGAAGATATAGTGGATCTCTTCTGGACAACTGAATCAGAACGAGAAAATGACTACTTTCTGGTTGAAAGATCGCTTGACGGGATCGATTACAAAGCAATCGGGACAGTTAAAGGACAGAGTACTACTCAAATGGAAACAAATTATTACGCTATGGATTCAGATCCATCCATCGGGGTTAATTACTATCGTTTAAAACAATTCGATACAAATGGAGATCACACCTACTCTGAGGTCAAATCAGTAAACCTCTTGGACGATCATTATGATATATTATCTGTTGTCCCTAATCCAACAACAGGGATTTCTCAGCTTAGCTTCAATTGCTATGAAAAGGGAGAAAGTGTTATTACAATTTATGATGGTTCCGGGAAAATTGTTCAATCAATCGTTTTGGGCTGCAAAGCGGGAGCGAATCACTTTAATATTGACCTGAGTTCACAGGATGATGGGATATATATGATCACACTAAACACGAACTACAAATCTTATAGCCATCGGATAATGAAACAATAGTCATCCATAGATCAAACATTCCAGAGTCGAACTGATTAGCAGTGCGACTTTTTTTATTCAACACAATAGGTATAAGTCATATCTATTGAACTATAAATAGATTCAATTTAATCTATACCGCTGCCAAGCGATATTTGTAATGAACAAAAGTGGGCAAAAGTAAAGAAGACTCCTCTTCATTGTATCTAAGCTACAATTAGAAACAGAATAAAAAAGCCATCAACTAAATCGTTGATGGCTTAAATTCTATTGAATTGCTAATTTCTTTTCTAAGTCTTCGAGATAGGCTCGGAACTGTTTATCTGTCTCAGACAGATTGGTAACTGTTCGACAAGCATGAAGAACTGTTGCGTGATCCTTACCTCCACAATGAGCACCGATATTGGCCAATGATGATTTTGTCATCTTCTTAGAGAAGTACATTGAAATCTGTCTTGCCTGAACAACCTCACGCTTACGCGTTTTAGACTTCAAGATTTCAAGAGGAAGATCAAAATAATCACAAACAACTTTCTGTATATACTCGATAGAGACTTCACGTGCAGTGTTCTTGACAAATTTGTCAACCATTTGCTTAGCGAGCTCTATTGTGATTGCCTTTTTATTCAATGAGGCTTGAGCTAGAAGTGTATTTAAAGCACCCTCCATCTCACGTACATTAGTGTTTATAGAATATGCTAAATACTCTACAACATCCTTTGGAAGGTCTATTCCATTCCCGTACATTTTCTTCTCTAGAATCGCCATTCGAGTTTCCAGATCAGGAGCAGATAGATCTGCAGACAATCCCCATTTAAATCGAGACAATAATCTTTGCTCCATACCCTGCATTTCAACAGGCGGCTTATCACTCGTTAGAATGATTTGTTTTCCATTCTGGTGTAAATGGTTAAACACATGGAAGAAAACGTCCTGAGTCTTCTCTTTACCAGAGAAAAACTGTACGTCATCTATTATCAACACATCTATCATCTGATAGAAGTGAATGAAATCGTTCGTCGTTTGATTCTTTATAGCATCAATAAACTGATGGGCAAATTTTTCTGAACCTACGTATAGAACAGTTTTATTGGGAAACTGTTCTTTAATTGAAATTCCTATTGCGTGAGCTAGATGTGTCTTACCAAGTCCTACTCCACCATAAATCAATAATGGGTTAAATGCTGTTCCTCCTGGCTTATTGGCAACAGCGTATCCTGATGCACGAGCTAATCGGTTGCAATCACCTTCAACGAAGTTATCAAATGAATACGATGGATTTAAATTAGAGTCAACATTCACTTTCTTGAGACCAGGAATAATGAATGGATTTCTAATCTGTTTCTCGCTAACATTTAGCGGCATCGATACAGGAGAATTTTTAAGCGTCTTCTGATTAAGTGCCGGGAGCTTCACGGTATACGGAGTAGAGTTTGTCATGTTATTCTCCATAATGATGCTATACTCCAGTCTGCCCTCGGCGCCCAATTCTTTTTTAATGACTTTTCGCAGTAAGATTATATAGTTTTCTTCAAGCCATTCGTAGAAAAAATGAGATGGTACTTGAATGGTAAGAACACTTTCTTCGAGCTTCACAGGAATTATGGGATCGAACCAAGTTTTAAATGCTTGCAAGGAAACATTATCCTTGATTACTTTGAGACAGTCTCCCCATGCACTTCCGTGATCTTTACTCATCCTTTGCTATTGTTCTTAGTTAATATGTCTTCTTCAGTGAAAACAGCCTTGTCTGGAGAATACAAGTTTGTTGTTTTCGTATAGGACAAATATTCACATTAAAAAGTGAAAAAAAAAGTGTATTTGCTGTTGATTATTAAAAAAGTTTTACTTCTCAAAAATTTAACATTGGAAGCCTACTTCAACAAATATCTGACTAGGTTAAATTCAAACATCTGGGATTCAAACGTATACTTCTTCTAAACTACAACAAAGATTTAAAGTTATTGTTATTGATCGCAATAATAATTAATTTTCATCTCTCGTACTAGTATTAATTTGAATTCTACTTATCAACAATGAAATCTAATTTCACTCACAAAACATCCCTTCGAGTTCGCTATGGAGAAACCGATCAAATGGGCTACTCTTATTACGGAAATTATGCGCAATATTTTGAAGTAGGGCGTGTCGAAGCACTCAGAGCACTAGGAATGAGCTACAAAACCCTCGAAGAGCAAGAAGTTATGCTCCCAGTTTCCGAACTAAATGTAGAATACAAGTCTCCTGCTAAGTACGACGACCTATTGACAGTGCAGACAACCATCTCGGAATTTAAAGGCACGCGAATCACCTTCACTTACACTGTACACAACGAATCTGGAAAGCTAGTATCCAATGGACGTACGAAGTTAGTGTTCGTTTCAAAATCAACGATGAAACCAATGCGGCCGCCTTCAAATTTTGTGGATTTAATCTCAAAGCATCAAGTTGAAGAATAACTCATTAGAAACAGTTTAAAAATCACAATGCCTGACTTAATTACTGTCAATTCCCCGAAAAATAAACTGAGAATTCACTTTCGATCAGGTCTTTAATTTCGTTATATTATATGCATAGATGACAATTAAAGATTTCAAGTGGACATTTAAGAGTTTTCTGCGGGCATTCTTCCCGCTTCAACTTCTTGTCGCGCATATAAAATACAATCTATTCGCTTTACTGTTTTGGGTAGTTCTCTTCATGATCGCCAATGACAGCCTCGGATATGCGTTCGGAGTTCCACTGCTTTTCTTATCGCCAGAATATGCAGGAAACGTTTCCCCAGTATCATTTTTCTTCATGGGCTTTGCTTTCGGAGGTTTCATAATGGCCTTCAATACATATAGCTACATCAAACTTGGACCGCACTTCCCCTTCATGACAACTTTAGCAAAACCTTTCTTCAAGTTTTGCATGAACAACGGTATAATTCCAGCAATATTTATGGTATTCTTTATGGTAAAGGTCTCCATATTCCAAGCAAATGAAGAGTTCGCTTCAACCTATGACATTATCAGCTACAACGCAACTCTACTTACTGGTGTCCTCACGTTTTTCATTCTTTCAATACTATACTTCTTTCCTATCTCAAAAAGAAGAGAAAGAATAAAAGGAGAACAACGAACCGAACCAATTGTTTCTTTTACGCACCGCGAAGAGGAGTGGTACGAGCAGTACATAAAAGAACAAGACAGAAGGTACATCTACTTTGGGCAAGGCTTTACAATTCAAGTAAGCAGAAGCATCGCTCACCTTAAACGTTCCGCGATTCAGCAATCCTTTGCTAAAAACAGAATTAACGCGTCAGTATTCGAACTACTAACAATTGGTATGTTCTTCTTAATGGGGCTTTTTAATAACTATGATTTCATGGAAATGCCGGCAGCCATGAGCATAGTATTATTACTGACTATTATATTAATGCTTTTCAGCGCACTCAAGTCTTGGTTGCGAAACTGGGCATATCCAATCCTTATTCTGATCATTCTTGGGATGGACCTAATAAGTTCCAAAGTCGATGCTTTCAATTACAAGAACTATGCTTACGGCATGAATTACGAGTCAGAAAAACTCTCGAAATACTCTTATGATCATCTTGAGAAAATAGCACAAAACGACTCTTTAAACGGCGCATCCTATGAATCCTATCTGAGAACGCTGGAAAATTGGAAAACCCAGACTGGCGAAGAAAAGCCCAAACTCGTGATCATCAACTCTTCTGGAGGTGGATCAAGAAGCGCTTTATGGACACTTTCTGTGTTGCAACAATGTGACATGCACCAGGATGGCGCATTAAGTAAACACACGCAACTTATGACGGGTGCATCTGGCGGCATGGTTGGCGCCGCATATTATCGCGAACTGCTTTTGCGCTACAATAAGGGTGAAATTTCTGCACCCTACGAACAAAAGTACCGAGACAAAATAGGATTGGATCTACTTAACAAACTTGCTTTTACTGCTTCGACTAGTGATATATTTATTCGCTTTCAAACCTGCGAATACAACAACCTAACCTATCCGAGCGATCGTGGGTATGCTTTCGAAGAGCAACTCCACGAGAACACGGACAGGGTAATGGATCATAATCTTGGTTACTACAAGAAATATGAGCAGGCCGGTGAAGTTCCAACACTAATATTCTCACCAACAATAATAAATGATGGTAGACGAATGCTGATCTCATCGCAACACCTTAATTTCCTAACTTCTAGCCATGGAGGCCCAAAGAACATGACACGTTCGAATGAAAACATCGATTTCTTAAGCTTTTTCGACAATCAAGACGGAAGCAAGGTTCGTTTCTCAACTGTTCTTAGATCTAGCGCATCTTTTCCTTTCGTTATGCCAATGGTCAACCTTCCAACAACACCACAGATCCAATTGATGGACGCGGGAATCAGAGATAATTTTGGTGCAAAGACTCTCATCGAATTTTTGAATGTAATGGATGAGTGGATTAAAGAAAACACAAGCGGTGTTGTGATTCTTCAAATTAGAGACACTAAGAAAATGCTAGCTGATCAGTCATTTATAGAGCCGAGCTTTTTAGATCGACTCTCTCTACCACTCGGTAACGTTTACAAGAATCTAATTCGTGTTCAAGACTTTGACCAGGAGGAACTCATAAAGATCAGTACAAAGGAAATGGACTTTCCGGTTGACATGATTTCATTTAATCTAAGAGAAGACTGGAACGATAGAATTTCCCTATCGTGGCATTTAACAAAACAGGAGAAAATAAAAATTCGCGATGCATTTAAGAGTGATGCAAATCAACGTTCCTTCGAACAGTTAAAGGCATTGCTCTAGCATGCAAAAAAAAAGTACCCTAGAGATGATGTTAAAATCACCTTTAGAGCACTCTACAGGAAGTGAGCATTATCTGATCAGATGGTTATTTTTGCTTTAAGACAGAAACCTCTTCAAGAATCACCACTTTGTGCGCTTTCACACCTGGTGGAATTTGACCTCTTGAGTCTCGCATTCTAAACCTCAATAAGGTTCCGTCGATTTTTGATGCTTTATGCAAGTTCACAGCGTAAACTCTGTTGTGCTTTAGATCTCCTGAAAGAACTACCACGGCTTTACCGTTAATAATTCTGACCACACCTGTATGAAACTCACGACGATCAACTGCAACATCTCTCACAATGTCATATTTTCGAACTTGCTTAACAGCAAATTTTCGATCAGTTATGTGCTTTCTACTCTGCGGCTTATAATCCTTCAAGTCTATTTTCTTAATGTCTTTTGAGATCATCACTGGAAAATCTTGTGCATAAACAATCGATGTTGCAACAATCATCATTCCGAGTACTAAATTTTTCATATCATTTAATTTAGGGGTTTGGCTACTGTTAGACGAATACCATGCCAGAGATTCTGTTTTCACAATTCCTTAACAAAGTTCCTAAAATCAAAAAGGAGTTTTGATTGCTCAAAACTCCTTTCCTTCTTAACCTGTAATTGTTAATAATTGATCCGTGATAGTATAAACGATAATCATGGCAAAAGGTTTCAATTTATTTTTATCGAATTATCGGAATTAACAATTCACCATGAAAAAGTATATGCAAGCCCTTCAATTTCAAGACTAAAACGATTTAAATTTGAGATCGTGAGAAATGAAAAATCTATTGAGGCGTTAGTCAGATTAATCGAAGATCCTGATGAAAAAGTATTCGAGCACGTACGTGACGAAATAATTAATTGTGGTAGTGCTGCAATTCCTTTCCTTGAATCATCGTGGGAGGCTGAAGATTTCGGACTTACTTTTCAGGCTCGTATAGAGAATTTAATTCATGAGATCCAATATTCTGAAATCCATTCGGACCTCAAAAATTGGATTAACTCTTCGGAACGAGATTTACTCAATGGAGTTTTAATCATTAGCCGCTATCAATACCCTAATATGGATGAAAACTGGGTAGCTGCGAGAATTCAAGAAATAAGAAAGGACATTTGGCTTGAGCTAAATGACAACCAAACAGCTTACGAAAAGGTCGGTGTTTTCAATAAAGTATTTTTTGGTAAATACAATTTTTCTGGAAATTCAAAAGACTATCATTCTCCGCTGAACTCATGTATCAACACTGTTCTTGAATCAAAGAAAGGTAATCCACTTACTCTTTGCGTTCTTTATTCCGTGATTGCGCAATCGTTAGACATGCCCATCTACGGCATCAACCTTCCGAATCACTTTGTCTTAACCTATCTAGACGAAAATAACATCAATGCGCATATTAATCCTGACAATAAATCAGGAACACTTTTCTATATCAATGCGTTTTCAAAAGGTGGGATATTTAACGATCAGGAAATAAAAGACTTTTTAAAAGGGTTGAATAAGCCTGAAGATCGCGCATACTTTGAACCATGTTCAAACTCAGCAATCTTATCGCGAATGCTCACAAACCTCATCAATTCATTTCAACAAGTAGGTAATCTGGAAAAGGTCAACGAACTGACTAGCTTACGCGAACTATTTAATCTGAACTTCTAATTCGAAGTTTTCTAATTGCTTAAATAATTCAGTGTTCAGGTCAACTTTAACTGATTTGGACGGCAAACTCACTTCCACATTATCCAGCGGATCGAATACCGTAAATCTCACAGGTATTGTCCCCGCATTATCATCAAACAACTTCGTCAAATCTGTAATCATTATTTGATCAAGTGCTTTCGTAGATACTTTCAGGTGTAAACTGTTAGCCCTAGACTCTTTGAGGTTAGAGAGTAGATCAATCGAATGAATTGAAAATTCGAGCTCCGAACGGCGCGGTGGCACCTCTATCCTGCCCTTCAAGGAAACAAAAGTCCCAGGGTTTAGGAAATGCTTGTACTTCAGATAATTCTCCCTCCAGAGAAAAATCTTGTACGAATCATTGTAATCTTCAATTGTAATTGTTCCGAATGGATCGCCCTTTCGCGTAAAACGATGTTCAGCGTCAGTAATAATAGAAGCAATGAGAAGATCCTTCCCTTGATTCGCTGGCATATTATTTAGCATACCAACCTCACCTGAACAGAATGAACTAATCTCCATCTTGAAATCATCGAGTGGATGACCCGATATAAAGATACCGATGGCTTCTTTCTCTTTATTCAGCGCATAGATGTTCCCCCACTCTTCAGATGGAGGGATTGTTGGTTCAGGCAATTTTTCACCCGAATCCTCACCAAACATATTTGTTTGCGAAGAGTTTTCACTGTCTTGAAAACCAGATCCGAATCGAACGAGATTTTCCAAGAAAGTACGCCCATTCGTATCCTCTTTGAAGTACTGAGCCCGATGAACATCGTTGAATGAATCAAATCCTCCTCCGTAAACGAGACTTTCGAAAGCCTTCTTATTACATACACGAAGATTTATCCGTTTTGCCAAGTCAAAGATCGATGTGAAATGTCCTTTATCAGCACGCTCCTCCATAATAGCTTGTACCGGCGACGCACCCACACCTTTGATCGCGCCAAGTCCAAATCGAATGGCCCCCTCCTTATTCACTGTAAAATGATAGTTCGACTCATTAATATCAGGCCCAAGAACGGGTACCCCCATTCTTCTGCACTCTTCCATAAAGAAAGACACCTGCTTAATATCATTCATGTTATTACTTAGTACCGATGCCATATATTGTGCAGGGTAATTAGCTTTTAGATATGCCGTTTGATAGGCAATCCAAGCATAACATGTAGAGTGAGACTTATTAAATGCATAGGATGCAAATGCCTCCCAATCCTTCCATATTTTTTCAAGAGGTGCCTCAGCATGTCCATTCTCACCACCACGCTCGATAAAGGCAGGCTTCATTTTATCAAGAATGTACTTTTGCTTCTTACCCATTGCCTTACGCAATGTATCTGCTTCACCCTTTGTAAATCCTGCGAGCTTTTGAGACAAGAGCATAACTTGTTCCTGGTAGACGGTGATACCATATGTTTCGCCTAAATATTCTTCACACGCATCGAGATCATATATAATCTCTTCATCTCCGTGCTTTCTTCGAATAAATGAAGGTATATACTCAAGCGGCCCAGGTCTATAGAGCGCGTTCATCGCAATCAAATCGGCAAATGCAGTAGGCTTTAACTCCCGCATGTACTTTTGCATACCTGCAGATTCATACTGGAATATACCTACAGTCTCCCCGCGCTGGAAAAGTTCATAGGTCTTTTCATCATCGATCGGAAACTTATCGGGATCCAAGATGTCACCTGTTGTCTCCTCAACATTGCGCACTGCATGTTTGATCAACGTAAGTGTCTTCAATCCCAAGAAATCCATCTTGAGCAATCCCGCCTCTTCCGCAACAGAGTTATCATACTGTGTACAATACATGTCGGAATCCTTCGCCAATGCTACGGGAACAAACTTAGTAATATCATCAGGCGTAATAATTACACCACAAGCGTGGATTCCAGTATTCCGTACCGAACCTTCAAGCTCACGTGCACGGTTAATCACACTCGCTGACAGATCGGAACCTTCCGAAATTGCCTTTAATTCTTTCGCACGGTTAATATCTTCTGTGTTGTTCTTTAACTTATCCCGCAAGTCACTATCAGAAAGGCCAAACAATTTCCCAAGCGAAATGTCTGGGATCAGTTTCGCAATTCTATCTGCGTCGCCAAGAGGAAGATCCATTACACGAGCCGTATCTCTCACAGATGACTTTGCAGCCATCGTACCGTAGGTAATTATCTGAGCAACTTGATTCGCTCCATACTTATCGATTACCCACTGAATTACTCGACCGCGTCCTTCATCATCAAAATCAATA
>DKPV01000088.1 GCA_002471375.1 Flavobacteriales bacterium UBA7325 | reverse complement strand
GCAGTCGGCGCGTATCTAATCAAGTGCTTTAAATGATGAATATAGAAGAATAGAAATTCATATGTCCCCTACGGTAATGAGGGGCTTTTGGATGCATATAACACGTCCTACAAACCATGCGTAACTTTGCTTCGGGAAATCGTTTTTGGTTTTAAAATCTATTCTTAACTTCGAAAACACAACCTTGGTAGCGAGCCGCACGTTTCGTAGCCTTGTCCGTTATATGCAAATACGTACAGAATTTTATCTTCGCACTCGAAAAACTAAAACTTGACAAATGAAAAAACTATTAATCTTGATCATGCTAGCAATTACAATAAATGCCAGCGGACAGAAAATTTTTGATCATATTAAAGATGGTAATTTAAAAAAGGTTCAAAAATGGCTTGATAATGGAGAGGGGCTTAATGATAAAATCTGGCGTAAAAGCGAAGAAGGTGAAAGTTCGCAATTGCATCCTTTAGAAATCGCTGGCTACTTCAATCAGAAAGAAATATTAGACTTATTTATAGAAAATAAATCTCAATTCAATTTCTTCGATGAATGGATTTCTGACGCACTCGCTTCGTGCATTCATAACTGTGATATTGAAACCGTTGAAAAATTAATTAATGCTGGTGCTAGTGTAGATAATTTATGTAATATGTGCAGACAAGCTCCACCTATAGCTTTAGCAATAACTTATGAATGTGATGAAATATACAACTTGCTACTTTCGAAGAAAGCAAATTTCTATAATGAGGATGCTGGATACGATGTTATTCATGCAGCGGCAGGTTCCTTTCCACTCGATTCTCTAAAGATATTAATTGAAAAATATGAATTGAACCCTTGTCAAGAAGCTAGAAATTCTAAAGTATCAGGTATTTATTTTGCTGCTGAAAATGGAAACCTAGAAAATTTAAAGTACCTTATTAACTCAGGTTGTAAATATGACAAACTTGATTCAGCTGGTTATAGTATTTTAAATCACGCTTCTAATTTAGAAACTTTTAAATTTCTTGAATCATTGATTTCTGGAGATGGTTTACTATCCAAGAGAGATCTTCAAAAAGGATCGACACCCTTGATCTTTTCAATTATATCGAATGATGACAAGGAACTCTTCGATTATTTTTTAGAACGATACCCAAAGTACCTTGATTATGAAAACGACGGAACTCGAACTCTAGACCAGCTTCTTTTCATTGAAGAGAATACGGGATATTTTTTAAATCAATTGATTGAAAGAGGTTTAAACCTTTATAAAAAGGATAAGTATGGTAAAGATTTATCTTTTTACGCAAAAAAAATGAAACGGAAAGACCTTCTCGAGGCAATTAAGAGATATGAAAAATCACATTAGTACATTTCTTTTAAAAGGTATTCAGTCAAGAGAGGTTTTTTTAATGCATATAACAACACCTAAGCCTCATTAAAACGGTGGCTTAGCTGCAGACCGTTATAGCCAACCTTTTTGATTCGAATAACGTTAATAAATAATAGTATTTGTAATTACGTAAAAATTTGATTTTGAAAACTTTATTTCCTATTC
The DNA here is from genome assembly GCA_002471375.1 of Flavobacteriales bacterium UBA7325. GTDB lineage: Bacteria > Bacteroidota > Bacteroidia > Flavobacteriales_D > Crocinitomicaceae > UBA4466. The sequence goes on along the minus strand of DKPV01000088.1, from coordinate 11,449 downwards.
TAATATTTGGTTTATTTTTTATTTCCTGTGAAACGACGCACTCGAGCAGAAAGTTAATTAGGAACAATTCAGACTTTGACCTATCTATAACATATAATAACTATTGTTGTCCATCAGATTCCATTTTTCATTTGGCTCCTAATGAAGAAGTTTATATTGTTCAGTCTCAAAAGCTTGGTAACCATCCAGATGAACTTCCAAATTCTCCTTGTTCAATTTCAATTTTCGACACGGTTTCTGTTTCAGTAAATTCAATTATCCCCTATTCTTTTATTGGAGATTTTAGAGATGAATATAGATGGGATGAATCCATCAATGGTAAAAGAAATACCGTTCATTCATGTACTTTCACAATTACTAATGAAGATATTATTGAATAAGCATTATATTATGCTTTCCTCTGTTACTTTCGCAGATTCTGTTCATATTTTAATTTGGGAATCAAAAATTTGTCAATAGAAATTGAGAAGGCTATAACAAAACCTAAACTGCATTAAAACGCAGTTTAGCTTAACCGATATTAAATACGTTTAATGGTTGTTTGCTTTGTGATGGTTACTTTCCGATACAAAACTTACTAAAGATATTCCCTAATAAATCGTCTGTAGATATATTCCCCGTGATTGTGCCAAGGTGGTGTAGGCCTAGACGAATATCCATTGCCACAAAGTCGGCAGTGATTCCAGTCTCTAATCCGTTTAGCGCTTTATCCAATGACTCAGCTGTCTTTTCAAGTGCTTCAACATGTCTAGCATTCGTAACAATTGTTTCGTTTGCCATGTCGAAATTGCCTACCACCTGTTCTACGAGGTTTGCGCGTAGCTTATCAATGTTACTTCCTTCCTTGGCGCTAATACTTATTCCGTTGGTTTCCTTTTGTTGGAGGTCTTCCTTGTTTGCCACAAAGACGATCTTCTTGGAAGGGTATTCCGTTTGTAATTGCACTACCCAAGCTTCCACTTCGTTTACGCTCTCTAAATTGGAGGCATCCGCGAGACATAAAACGATCTTCGCTTGAGCAATTTTCTCTTTCGAGCGCTCAATTCCCATCGCTTCAATCTCCTCTGCTCCATCACGAATTCCGGCAGTATCAATTAATCTAAATAGAATCCCATCGATGTTGACCACCTCTTCAATGACGTCTCGTGTTGTCCCGGCAATATCACTTACAATAGCGCGATCATCCCCTAACAACTGATTGAGAAGAGTGCTCTTCCCTGTATTTGGTGCTCCAACGATAGCAACAGGAACCCCATTTTTAATCGCATTTCCAAGTTCAAAGGATTCCGCTAAGCGATAAATGTATTTCAAAACTTCGTTCAATAATTCCTTCAGTTTTCCACGGTCAGCAAATTCTACATCTTCTTCACCGAAATCTAACTCCAACTCTACTAGCGATGCAAAGTGGATTAGCTTTTCTCTCAACTCTTTCAGTTCACTTGAGAAGCCACCCCTTAACTGCTTCAATGCAATTTCATGTGAATTTCTTGATTGTGAAGCAATCAAATCTGCCACAGCTTCTGCTTGAGATAGGTCAAGTTTTCCGTTTAAAAAAGCCCGCTGAGTATACTCTCCTGGGTTCGCTAAACGACAACCAACAACAACCAATAATTGCAAAATCTGTTGTTGAATATAGGGCGATCCGTGACACGTAATCTCTGCACTCTCTTCCCCCGTAAAGCTTTTACCTTCTTCGAAAACTGTGATTAACACCTCATCAACCAATGACCCTTTCTTATCAGAAATAGTTCCAAAATGAGCAGTGTGAGACGTGCGACCAACTAAGTCCTTCGAAAAAATTGAACTCACTTGCTTTAATGCTTCCGGTCCAGATACACGTATCATTCCGATGGCTCCTACTCCATTGGCTGTTGCCAAGGCACATATGGTTTCTTGATTTGCTAACATTGCTGCAAAAATAGGTTATCTCGCGATTAGTTTATATATTTACCATGGTAATTAATTACAAAAGAAGATAAAATGACGCAACAACGCCGGAAATTTATTGGAAGTATATTAGCCGGAGCGACTAGTATTGCTGCGATTCCACTTATTGCCAGAACATCAAAAACGAAAGAAAAAAACCAAACACGTATGAAAAAGAGTCCAATATTAAAGACTACCGCCCTCGGATTTCAGTGGGAAACGGCAGATCCTTTCTTGTTCTGTGTTCATCATGAAGATAAATATCCACAGGGCAACGAAAACATGGGACCTGAGAAAACAGCATTAGAAGGTCGACATATCGGACAAGATTTTATACTGAAAGACGGCTGGAGAATGTATCACGGACAAGAGGTTCCTGGGTTTCCTGGTCATCCTCACCGAGGTTTCGAAACAATTACGGTGGTTCGAGAGGGAATCGTCGATCATGCAGACTCTCAAGGTGGTGCTGGTAGGTACGGAAATGGAGATGTGCAATGGATGACAGCAGGTAAAGGACTTCAGCATTCAGAGATGTTTCCGTTAATTCATGAAGACAAGGAAAATCATATAGAGCTATTCCAAATATGGCTTAACCTACCAAAGAAAAATAAGATGGTTGAGGCTCACTACAAAATGTTGTGGAACGATACTATTCCAGTACTTACGCTCAATGAGAGTAAGATCTCTATCGAGGTGATCGCTGGAAAAGTTAATGATCAAATTGCTCCGAGTCCCCCTCCAAATTCTTGGGCTTCTGAAGAGCAAAATAGCGTGGGAATATTCAACATTAAACTAGAGCCAGGAGGAACATTTGAGTTGACACCTGCCGGAGAAGGAGTTAATCGAACCGTATATTATTATGAAGGGAATAACTTAGCTATTGGCGAGGAAAAAATTCCACATTACCACTCTGCTACAGTCGACCCGACTGAGAGCCTCGTGTTCCAAAACGGTGAAAAATTATCAAAAATTCTAATACTACAAGGGATGCCAATCGACGAGCCAGTTGTACAGCACGGTCCATTTGTAATGAACACGCGTCAAGAAATTCAGGAGGCATTCAATGATTACAATACAACTCAATTCGGTGGTTGGCCATGGGAACGTTATGACCAAGTTCATGATCGAGCATCAGGTCGGTTTGCACTTCATGGCGATGGCACTAAAGAGACAAAAGACACTTAGAATAAGTAAACAATATTTGCAAAAACAAAAAAGCCAGACGTCTTAAGATATCGTGCTTTCTTAATTAATTAGGGCTATCGCACAGTCAATCGCTTAACATAATTGTTTCCGTTTTTATTAATCATATAAACCACGCTTTGACAAGTATTGCAGTATTTAATAAGTAATTCGTTTGGGTTTGGACCAATAGAGATGCTTTCTGTACTATCCTTATAACCCATTGATGATGATGTAGTATGAGTCCAAACTGGCGATTGACCCGGTGGAACGTTGTAGTTTTTTCATCGTTGTAGTACTTCGTATAATCGGTTTGTGGTTTAAAAATATGGTAATCAGTCCTATTAATAAAATCTACATGAGAACTAGACTTATTTACGCTTCTTAGCAAAAAAGCTCTGCATCAGTTCTCGTGCTTCACTTTCCAACACTCCAGAAGTAATCGCTGTTTTTGGGTGATATAAACTTCCTACTTTGCCCGCTCCGCGTTTTTCATCAGTGGCACCGAACACGATTTTATCTAGTTGCGACCAGTAAAGAGCCCCTGCGCACATAACGCATGGTTCTATTGTTACATAAAGAGTGCACCCCCTCAAGTACTTGCCTCCCAGATAATCAGCTGCTGAGGTAATCGCTTGCATTTCAGCGTGAGCAGTTACATCGGTTAATCGCTCTGTAAGATTATGAGCCCTTGCAATCACCTGCTTTTTCGCAACTATCACAGCTCCAACAGGAATCTCATCCTCCTCGAATGCACGTTTTGCTTCTTCGAGCGCTAACTTCATGAAATACTGATCATCGAAAGGTTCTATCATAATTCGAAATTAATCAAATCTGAAAAATTTAAGAATCCTTACATTTGAAACATGAATAGAATGCCATCATTTCTTGAACCGGGAGATTTAATCGCCTTAGTAGCTCCAGCAAAAAACATTGAAAAAGACGCGGTAGATCATGCGAAATCATTTTTTCAAAACGAAGGGTTCAAAGTTCTCATTACTCAAAACTGTCTCGGATCCTATCATTATTTTTCTGGCACGATTGCAGAACGCCTTTCGGATTTTCAGGGAGTTCTCAATAATCCCGAAGTGAAAGCAATAGTATGCGTGCGTGGAGGTTATGGATGTATACAGCTCATCGATCGAATCCAATGGGCTTCACAACTTGAGGTACCAAAATGGATTGTTGGGTTTAGTGATGTAACTATTATGCACCAGCGGATGCAACATCATGGAATTGCGAGCATTCACGGCACAATGCCTCTAAACTTTAAAACTAATTCTCCAGAGTCGCTCACTACACTTATGTCGGCTTTAAGAGGAAACCCATCCGAAATTGAAGTGCCTTCCAGTCGTCTCAATAAGACTGGTTCAGCAGAGGGACCACTTCTTGGCGGAAATCTTGCTATTCTGTACAGTCTTCTGGGAACAGATGACCAAGTGAATTACGACAACAGTATTTTATATATTGAAGAGGTCGGCGAACACTTGTATCAAATCGATAGGATGTTTTATGCTTTCGAAAAAGCAGGAATACTAGAAAAGATAAACGGGTTAATCGTTGGTGGTATGGCAAGTATTAGAGATACGGCAACACCATTCGGGAAGACCTACCAGGAGATTATCTTATCCCATTTTCAATACCGATCTATTCCGATAATTTTTGATTTCCCTGCGGGACATATCGATGACAACCGTGCTTTGATTTTAGGCTCCGAGGTTCGCCTTTCGGTAACCAGCGCTTCTGCAGCATTAAGCTATCTTGACTAATTACTCAATCGAGTGTATTCCCACACTATTTCGTTCGATATCGATAACCGTCGCCATGGATCCATTTTCACCAATTGGTGTTTTAGGTATCACAACTTTACCTCCTGCTGAATCGACTTTACTGGGTGCGCCATCCATCTTTGGATTCGAATTCACGAAGACAACCGCAACTTCTGTTCCTATTTCATGTTGCGGGCTTTGAGCTATTCCGCCATTCGACTTTCCGGACCAAAGCATCATTGGAAACATTGCCTTTTTCATGTCGCCCATTTCGTGAATTATCATTTACAAGTCAAAAACCGCTTCAAAGAATTTTTAACTTCTGTCAATATCTGTTGCCGGTATCTCGAACCAATTCAGTGAGTTTGTAGTTGCGTCCATTCTTTCTTTTTTCACTGATTAATGTATTTCAAAGAGCTCTCGCTAGATGATCACAAAGCGTCTATGGATTGTTTGTCCATTCAAAGAAATCAAGGCAATATAAGAACCCAAACCTAGGTCCTGTAAATCGATTCCCCTTTCACGTACCTCCCAGGTACCAACATAAATTCCGGAGGCACTCACAACTTTGCAAACAGACCCTTCTGGTGCATTAATGAAAACATTGTCCGTTGATGGGTTTGGAAATACGATAACCTCGTAAGATGCTAATTCGCGTTTTTTATCTACTTCAATAATTTCGTTTTCGCTTGTTTGAGCAAATACCGGAGAGGTGCACATGATCAAAGCGAAGATTCCAATCTTCTTCATACTTTTTGGTTTAACAGTTCTATTAACATAGCGTCTATCATATTTTTCGTTACAACTCCCCTGCTAGCTGAGACCAAAAAGAATCACAAGTTACCCCCTTATCCCATCCGATTTGAGCCCAAAAAGTCTTCTAACCAACCTATTTTTCCTCAGGAATTATTTAAACTCACTATAAATTAGTTTATTTCCTTCTTAGGTTTGTTGTGAACTGTTAAATTTGTAGACTAATAAACGCTTCTATAAAATCAAACATGAGTAAATCAGGTCTATTATCATCTTCAATTGCCCGTAAAATGGCAATGGCGCTCTCTGCGTTTTTCTTGATGTTCTTTTTACTACAGCATCTCACGATCAACATGACTTCTGTCATCTCCGGAGACACTTTTAATGATTTATCCCACTTCATGGGAACCAACTTCCTAATTCAATACATCCTGCAACCCGTTCTAATTTTCGGTGTTGTCTTTCACTTCGTGATGGGTTTTGTTCTTGAACTAAAAAACAGAGGGGCAAGAGATGTTCGCTATGTCAAGTATAAAGGAGCGGCAAATGCTTCATGGATGAGCCGGAACATGCTGTTAAGCGGCTTGGTAATCCTAGCATTTATGGGATTACATTTCTACGATTTCTGGATTCCAGAACTCAAAACTAAATTCATTGACGGTGATTGGTCAGGTACTTTAGCTGGTGAAGAAGGTTATCGTTATTTCACAGAGTTAAAACATAAATTTGTGAGCCCAGTTCGCGTTGGAATTTACATTGTATCGTTTGTTCTTCTTGGACTTCACTTAGCTCACGGGTTTAACTCAGCTTTCCAATCAATGGGAGCTAATAATAAATACACAAAGGGACTTAAGAAGTTTGGGGTTGCATTTTCAGTGCTAGTTCCATTGGGTTTCATTTTCATCGCACTTTTCCACCACTTTAATCATTAAGCTACTATGGCAACTTTAGACGCAAAAATTCCGGCTGGACCGATTAAGGACAAATGGACTAAACACAAAAACGATATTAACTTGGTAGCCCCAGCAAACAAACGATTGATCGATATCATCGTTGTTGGTACAGGACTTGCTGGAGGTTCAGCAGCTGCATCTCTTGCGGAGATGGGATATAACGTAAAATCTTTTTGTTTCCAAGATTCACCTAGACGTGCACACTCGATTGCTGCGCAGGGAGGAATTAATGCCGCAAAGAACTATCAAAATGATGGTGATTCAATCTACCGTCTCTTCTATGACACTGTGAAAGGTGGTGATTACCGTTCACGTGAAGCAAACGTATATCGTTTAGCTGAAGTATCAAGTAATATCATTGATCAATGTGTTGCACAAGGTGTTCCTTTTGCACGTGATTACGGCGGATTACTTGACAACCGTTCATTTGGAGGAGTACTTGTTTCACGTACTTTTTATGCGAAAGGTCAAACAGGACAGCAATTACTCCTTGGTGCTTATTCAGCAATGAATCGTCAAATCGGCAAGGGAAAAATTAAGATGTACAATCGACACGAAATGCTTGAACTTGTAAAAGTAGATGGCAAAGCGCGAGGAATTGTTGCACGTAATTTAGTTACAGGTGCTATCGAAAGTCATTCAGCTCACGCCGTTGTTGTCGCTTCGGGTGGATATGGAAACGTATTCTTCTTGTCGACTAACGCAATGAGATCAAACACTACTGCTGCATGGAGAATACATAAGAAAGGAGCTTACTTCGCAAATCCATGTTACACGCAAATTCATCCAACTTGTATTCCAAGATCTGGTGATTACCAATCGAAACTTACTTTGATGTCTGAGTCACTTCGAAATGATGGTCGTATTTGGGTTCCTAAGAACATGGAAGATGTTGAGGCAATTCGTGCTGGGAAACTTAAGCCTGTCAAAATAGCTGAAGAAAATAGAGATTATTACTTAGAGAGAAGATATCCCGCTTTTGGCAACCTTGTTCCGCGTGATGTTGCATCGAGAGCTGCAAAAGAACGCTGTGATGCTGGTTATGGAGTTAATACTACTGGAGAAGCTGTTTATTTAGATTTCGGATCCGCAATTAAACGTTACGGAAAAGAAAAAGCCATCGTTACTGGTGAAGCAAATGCGTCGGAAGCACGAATTGTAGAATTAGGAGAAGGTGTTATTGAAGATAAATACGGCAACTTATTCCAAATGTACGAGAAGATCACTGATGATAACCCTTACAAAACACCCATGCAAATATATCCTGCAGTTCACTACACAATGGGAGGAATCTGGGTTGATTACAACCTGATGACTACCGTACCTGGGTGTTACGCTGCTGGTGAGGCAAACTTCTCTGATCATGGTGCAAATAGATTAGGAGCATCCGCATTAATGCAAGGGCTCGCGGATGGATATTTTGTACTTCCTTATACTATTGGTGATTACCTAGCGGATGATATTCGAACAGGTGAAATTCCAACAGATACAGCTGAGTTTACGGAGGCCGAGGATACTGCAAAAGCACGTATTTCGAAGCTTGTTGGTAATAACGGAACGAAATCTGTCGATCACTTCCACAAACGTCTTGGTAAGATAATGTGGGACAAAGTTGGTATGGCTCGAAACGAAAAGCACCTAAAAGAAGCGATTGCTGAAATTAGAGAAGTTCGAGAAGATTTCCATAAAAATGTACTTGTTCCTGGAGAAGCAATGGAGTTTAACCCAGAGCTGGAAAAAGCACTACGTGTTGAAGACTTCCTTGAATTAGGAGAATTGTTCGCTTGTGATGCTCTTGAAAGAACAGAATCATGTGGAGGTCACTTCCGTGAAGAATCTGTTGAGTTAGATGGACCACAAAAAGGAGAAGCTAAGCGAGATGATAAAAACTTTGCTTACGTATCTGCATGGGAGTGGACAGGAGATCCTGGAAAACCGACTTTGCACAAGGAAGAATTAGAATTTAATGATATCGAACTGAAACAACGTTCATACAAATAAGAAAGATATGAAACTCACACTTAAAGTTTGGAGACAAAAAAGCGCCAACGACAAGGGTAAAATCGAAACGTATCCTATCGATAATATTTCTGGACACATGTCCTTTTTGGAGATGATGGATGTACTGAACGAGCAACTTATCGCAGAAGGAAAAATACCTGTTTCATTCGACCATGACTGTCGTGAAGGAATCTGTGGGATGTGTTCGATGCACATTAATGGTGAGCCTCATGGTCCAGATCGTGGAGTTACGACTTGTCAATTGCACATGCGTAAATTCAAGGATGGTGACACAATTTACATTGAACCATTTAGAGCTAAAGGATTCCCAATTATTAAAGATTTAGTAGTTGATAGAAGTGCCTTTGATCGTATTCAGCATGCTGGTGGATTCGTTTCAGTGAACACTTCTGGAAACACGCAGGATGCCAACGCCCTTCCTATTCCTAAAGCGGATGCTGATACAGCGTTTGATGCAGCAACATGCATCGGTTGTGGTGCTTGCGTAGCCTCGTGTAAGAACGCGTCTGCAATGCTCTTCGTATCTGCAAAGGTTTCACAATTCTCATTACTTCCGCAAGGAAAGGTTGAGGCGAAACGACGTGTGTTGAAGATGGTAGACCAAATGGATAAAGAAGGTTTCGGAAACTGTACTAATACTGGTGCATGTGAGGTTGAATGTCCTAAAGGAATATCGCTAGAAAACATTGCTCGTATGAACCGAGAATATTTAAAGGCATCTGTTTCTTCTACGGAATAAAAAGATCCACATAGAATTACGTTAAATATGGGCGTTTATCCTTCAAATAGAAAGATAAACGCCTTTTTTATTGGGAGTTACGCGCTAAGATTTTAGAACCTTTCCAAAATGTCTTATCTTAGCACCATAAACTATATTCTTATGAAAAAAATATTACTCACATTAGCTATTGTTGTCGCCGGTTACGCCGCGCAATCACAGGTAATAGCAGCTGGAATATCTCCAGCTCCTATTGCGGGAAATTACGAATTCACCTGGGCCGACCCAGGTGGGGGAGATTGGACAACACCAGATTTTTTAGTGCCAGGAACATTTGTTCAAGACACATTAATGCTCGTTGAGGATGGAACACCCGGGACTAACCCACAAGGAAATCCAATATCGCAAGAGGGATGTTTCCCATTAATCAATGACTTAACAGGAAAAATTGCTGTTATCTACCGTAACACTTGTGAATTTGGTGCTAAAGCACTGAACGCTCAAGATTCTGGTGCCGTAGCTGTAATTATCATTAACCGTGACCCTGAAGTTGTTGAAATGGGTGGTGGAGCTCTTGGAGCAAGCGTTACTATTCCTGTAGTTATGTTAACAAGCACAGATGGTGCTGCTTTAGTAGCTCAAATAGCCCTAGGACCTGTGGAAATGTTTCTCGGTAATAAAACTGGTCTATACCCGCATGACGCAGGTTTAACTAAAGGAACAACGCTTATTTCTAAAGCCGGATCTGTACCAGCACTTTTGGCGCAAGACGGTTCGGAATTTAACTTTGATATCGGTACTAGAGTATACAACTATGGTACACTTGACCAAACGAACATGATTCTTACAGCCACTGTTGATGGACCAACAGGAAACCTCTACAATCAGTCTTTGACATTACCAACTGTTTTGGCTGGAGATAGCATTGACATTGAACCATCTCAAATTTTAAATTTCCCACAATTTTCTAATGCAACCTACCCTGTAGGACGTTACACATTAACTTACAACCTTGCGTTAGATACTGTTGATGCGTACGATGCAGATAACTGGGTTATCGCTGACTTTATGATTTCTGATACAATGTTTACTATTGTTTCTGCAGACACTTTAACTGGAGAGCCGAACCAAAATAATGGATTCCGTCCATCTACAAATACTTCAACTTACTCTGCGTGTATCGCTCTTGACAACCCTAATGCTAGTCGTTTAGGAGTTGAAGGACTTTACTTCCAGGCGTTAGGAAGTGCGGTTGATTTAACGGGTGAAGAGATTACAGTTTATGCATACCGTTGGGAAGATGTATTCACAGATATTAACGATGCTGCTCTTGCGTTTAATAACTTAAACCCAGTAGGATTTGGATTCTATACTTACGCATCAGATCTTCAAGGAGAAACTGTTTATGCAGCATTAAATGAGCCAATCGCATTGGAGGATAACCAACGTTACCTTTTCTGTGCACAAACAGTAAACCTTGATGTATTCCTTGGATATGACAATACATTAAACTACTTGTGGAACGAAGCGTTCTACTTACAGCCAATTGCGCCTGTTGAAAATGACGGTGCTTATTTTGCTGCTGGTTTCGGAATGGAGCAACAATCAAGTATTGGTGTTAAAGTTGCAGAAGTTGGATCTTTAAACATTGGACTTGAAGAAAATGGAACAATCGAAGGTATGGCGTTCCCTAACCCTGCTAAAGATGTAGTTACGATTTCAATCAACACTACTGAAGATGCTAACGTTGTAATCACTGACCTTTCTGGGAAAGTTGTTATTTCTGATGCCCTTTCTTTTGCAAACGGAAATGCTGTTGTAAACATCGCTGATCTTGAGTCAGGTGTTTACCTTTTCAATGTTACACTTGAAAACGGATTATCATCTCAGTTTAGCGTTGTGAAGCAGTAGACTTCATTTAACAATATTTAAAAAGGGTGTGGATTAAGTTCCACACCCTTTTTTCTTTCTATTAAGCTGTGGGGAGGTTGCACAAAAGTGAGCTTATTGAGACTCCCGATTCTAGCTATGACGATTCGAACTGTACAACGAATCATCAATCTTGGAGGTATAGTTGTCTCACTTCAGAACAACTTCCCACTTAGAAATTCATTGATAAACCAAAC
>DKPV01000068.1:709-3961 GCA_002471375.1 Flavobacteriales bacterium UBA7325 | reverse complement strand
TTTGGTACCTCGAGCCGGACTTGAACCGGCAAGGCATTTCTGCCGAGGGATTTTAAGTCCCTTGTGTTTACCAATTTCACCACCGAGGCATTAATTGGTGCGGAAGGCTGGAATCGAACCAACTCAGTCAGTGACGTCAGATTTACAGTCTGATGCGACTCTCCTACTTCGCCGCTTCCGCTAAACTTCTTAAGAAGCTTGGAGCATTGTGGCAGGGACTCTCCACATTCCATCAGGGGTATCAACCTTGACGTTCTTCAGCATTACTTTATCAACAACTCCACTAACCTTTTGATTAGTCCTTGAATTGATGAAGAATACTTTGTCACCTTTTGAAAAATTGCCAGTTGCCATTGAGGCAGCATTGTTTCTATGGTTCTTAAACATATTAGCAACAGTGTTAAAATCACCGCTATCCATTTTTGCGAATAAGCTGTTGATTTTGGTAAGATCAGATTTAGTAAGACTCATAATGTATTTCCTATTTAATTTAATTTATACAACTATTATACAACAGTTCTTTATGAATGTCAATAGTTATTTCTTAAAAAGACCCACTTTTTTCACAACGAATTTCAGCAAGATCTACTTTGAGCTCTGAGATCATACTTAAGATCTCTCCTGAGTAGTACTCCTTATCTAAATGCTTGTTCAATGTTAGCATTGCGTTTTGAGCTTCTTGTAGAGCAGAAATCTTTCGGTCAATGTTTTTTACTTCAATCATTATAGCATTACCACCAAAGTTGATAGAGAAACTGCGACTGCAGCAAGAATAACAAACGAAACCAACGCGACTGATAAACGACAGATCACTTCTAACATGTTGTTGCCTTTTTGATTATTGAATAGATATTCTAACAGGATTCTTTACGAATGTCAACCATTATTTTAACTTATTTTCATAAAACAATGAATTGGGTTGCTGAACATGGTACCAACTTCGTCGAAGCCGTATAGAACAGCTCCATCGTCAAGAGGATCGAAACCTTCTGCGTATTCAACAAGATCGTAACCAAAAGGAATGGTACCACTGAACTTGTTGATGTCAACCTTGATAATTTCTACTTGCATTTTTTCGTTCCTTTTCAATTATTTAATATAGATATTATAAACGGTTTCGTTGTGAATGTAAACAACTTTTTTCTCTCTGGTTAGAACATTTTGTTATATAAATCACGGTTGTTATAACTGATAGATTCTCCTCTAGAGGTCAAGTATGGCATCAATGGTATCAATCAATGGACTAACCAAAGTCCTCTAGATCGTCATTCTAATCTTCTAATTAATACGATAACAATGTCCTATCTGTATAAATAACGGTATGGAAGAAATTTTTCAGCTAATATCAGATGTTGGCTTGCCAATTGCTGGTGCACTCGTTATGGGATTTTTCCTATTCGTGATCATCAGACAAACTTTGGAAGGTATAATAGATAACATTGCCACACTAACAATGTTTGCCGAATCCTTAGAAAATCGCGCAAGAACAATGTCAAACGAGATGGTCAAAATTGATCTTCTTGTTTCGAGTGCTCTGGGATTAAATCCTGACATTGAACGTGTTGCTCGGGCTGAAAATTTTGTTGAAGATGGCAAGGTTGACGTAAGAAGAGATTAGATGGATATTGCAGTATTAATACAGGAATATGGTTTTCCTACAGTGATGGTTGTCGGTTTGGGATACTTTGTTTATTTCATTTGGAAATTTGTAAATGAACAACTACAACCAGAAATTGACAAGCAGCATATGGCTTTAATCAAGTTGATTGACCGTATGAGAATGTTAGATCAAGACCTTATTCGTTTACAACAAAAAGTTGATGTTGTATTGAAGTATAAAGAAATTGAGGATTTGAAGAAAAGAGGTAATGATGAAGATTAATGGAACACATTTAGGAATATTGGTTATTGGGATATACTTCTCCATGCAGCTAGGCGCTGAACCAATCGTCCACGGTTTTAAAAATCCATCCTTTAGTGGAATAGGAACAGGTGCACACTACCTTACCGTTGAGAATCAAGAACACGGTAGAAAGAAAGCAATTAAAGATGCGTTGGAAGCAGCGCAGAGAGCAGCAGATCGAGAAGCTTCTAATACAACTCTTGCTAAGTTTATTAGGAACTTGGAATCGCGCATCTATGCTCAGTTATCAAAACAGTTAGTTGATAACATGTTCTCTAACGACAACCCAGTTAGATTTGGATCTTTCGTATTAGAAGGTTCAACAGTCACTTACGAAGTAATTACGAATGCAGATGGAACTGAATTTATTAAAATGACAATTGTTGGAGAAGATGGAACTTCAACGGTTATCGAGATACCGATTGGCAGCGGTAACTTTGGAGGAAGCGATGATACGGGCACTGACGGCGGTTAGCGTATTACTGTTTTTAACAGGCTGCGCTTCTTTTTCACAGATTCCAGTTTGGAGTGAAGATCCAGGCGAGTGTTCCTACGAGAATGGAAAGTGGGATGATTGGAAAGATGAAAAGTATATCGGTGATAAGGCGTATCAAGGAACAAGAAAGTTTTTCGGTAAAGGATTAATTTGCGCTGAAAAGCCACAGGTAGTTAAGTTACCATCCTTTATGGAATTATTGAATCTACCACCTGCGAAGACAATGCCTGTCGTTGCAGTATATAGATTCGAAGATAAAACAGGTCAAAGAAAAGATTCACAAACAGGTCAAAGTTTTAGTACGGCAGTTACACAAGGCGGTACTGAACTATTGATTGATGCACTCAAAACTGCAGGTGATGGAAAGTGGTTTAGAGTTGTGGAAAGACAAGGGATAGATGCTCTTGTTCGAGAAAGACAGATTATAAGATCAGCTAGAGATGAAGCGGCTAAGAAGCTAAATGAAAAATCTCCGGGTGTAGGTCCTCTATTATTCGCAGGAATGATTATAGAGGGTGGTATTGTTGGTTATGATAGTAATATGAAAACTGGTGGCAGAGGAGCGCGAACTTTAGGTATAGGTTTTAGTAATCAATACCGACAAGATCAAGTAACTGTTTCTGTGCGAGCGGTAAGCGTATTGACAGGTGAAATATTATTGAATGTCCAAACAAAAAAATCAATCCTAAGCTATGGAGCTGGAGGAGACGTTTTCCGTTTTGTAGAACAAGGAACACAATTGATTGAGTATGAGGACGGAGTGGGAAATAATGAGTCAGTGACATACGCAGTACGAACAGCTATTGAGGCTGCAGTACTAGAAATGGTATACCAAGGCCACGATAGAGGGTTT
>DKPV01000068.1:0-371 GCA_002471375.1 Flavobacteriales bacterium UBA7325 | reverse complement strand
AGACGGACATCGTCACCCCCATCAGAATGATCATAATGGGACAAACGATAAACATGTGGTTGAAACAATAAAAGGAAACGATAATGAAACATAAAATAATAGGCCTATCTTTATTATGTTTATTTTCTTTCAATGCAATAGCAGCAGCAACGGACGATAACGAAATTAACATCGACCAAACTGGTGATACATTAACGTTATATATTGACCAATATGGTTATGGTAACAAGATTGGACTAAACGACTTTAGTTCTTCTTCAACACCAATGACTGTAGTAGGTACTTCATTAACTATTAATGTGGATCAGATCGGTAATGAGAATTTACTTTTCGGACCTTTGAAAGCTGATAGCTCAACTTACAATCTTCTT
>DKPV01000024.1 GCA_002471375.1 Flavobacteriales bacterium UBA7325 | reverse complement strand
CACCACATCCCTGCAAATACGTACCATCCGAATAAAGTAGAGAACCAGTGTACATCAATTGACATGAGCCAATCCCAACTAGAAGTAGAACTGAATACTGAGAAGAACACTAAGAAATGAGCGCCTCTTCTATAATTCTTAAAGTGAATATCAGTTCCACCTACCCGATCTTCTTCCAAAGAACGCAACTTAAATCCGCGGTAAAACAAATAGTAAGTAGCTAAATAAACAACTGTCCTAATGATAAAGAAAGTCTTGTTTAAGTATCCGCTCTTACCATCAATAATTGCATCATAATGATGACTTGATGGATCAGTCATTTCAGGGTCCATCCAGATATAAACTCCAGCTCCATCCATGAAAGTAATTGAAAGAAGTACAACTAAAAGTAGCACTGCACCTATTGGCAAGAAACCTGTCAATGCCTCAATTACTCTTTTTACTGTTGCATACCATCCTGTCTCCGTTGCATATTGCAGCGCAAGAAAGAATAATGCTCCAAGACCAATACAGAAAAAGAAGAAGCTATTCACAAGTGTATTACCCATGAAACGAGTGACAAAATTGTCATCGCTATAGTTCATCATAATTCCAATCAATGAGAATAGCACACCTACAATAATCAATCCGAGTGTAAGTACCTTTGCTTTATTTTCAACTTTGAATTCCATTTTCTAACTCTTAATTGACTTGATTAATTTACTTCTTCAGGATCAACACCGGCAACCTCCTCCTCTTCAGCAGGCTCAGCTGTATCATCGCTATTCAAAACACCGTCAGTAACACTTCCATACGCCGAATCTTGGAATCGACGAATGTAATGTACTAGTGTCCATATTTCTTTCTTATTAACGATAGAGGCATGAGATCCCATAGATCCTTTACCGTAATAGATAGAGTAAAAAATCTGACCATCGCTCAATTGAGTCTTATCAGCGTAATTAGGAACACCCACATAAACACCAGTCTCCATCATCGGACCATTACCATCACCCTTCGCACCATGACAGTGTGCACAGTTTGCTGTGTAAATCTTCTTACCATTCGCGAATAATTCTTCAGAATTCTCAGCTGTAAGCTTCAATGGATTAACCGTCATTAATAACGCTTCAGTTTCGTATGTATTCTCCTTTGAGAAGTTATAACCTACCAAACCATGAGTCGTTTTGAATTGATCAAATGGATCAATATTCCATGATAGCATAAGTGCAACCTCTTCAGCGTCTGTTCCAAAGTATGGAATGGTCCCATGAGGTGGTGTCATGGCAGACTGCGTCATTTTCATGTCTTCATTTTGCTGATTTCTTACTTCACCATAATCAACATACGGTTCAATCGCTGGCGAACGATACATGTCTGGCATGTACTCTAAACCCGAGCTGTCTTTATCGGAAACACATGATCCAAGCAACATAACTGAAACAGTCGCTAACATCAATCCTCCCACCAATTTGATTCTCATTTTCATCTTCAAAGTCTAATTATTTCTATTGACTATATCTAATTAAATATCTTTTTGATCCAATTCAGTCATTCCTGTCTTCTTGAGAAGGTCAACCAATTCTGATTCAGTCATTGAAGTGTTGTCAGACATTCTGAACTCCATTACGAATTTATCATCAGTTGTTCTCGGATCAGGATTCTGTGCTGGCATACCTGGTAAAGTCTTATTCACGATTAAATAAGTAATTGCCATACCGTGTGCAGCACACAAAACTGTAAACTCAAATGTAATTGGCATAAATGAAAGGAAATTTTCCTTGTAGCTAAAACTTGGTTTACCACCAATGTTCATGGGCCAATCATCAATCATGAAAAACCACATTCCATAAGTCGCCAATGTCAATCCAATCAAACCATATACGAAGGACATAATCCCCAATCGTGTATTCTTGATTCCAATAATTGGATCAATTCCATGAATTGGAAATGGAGAATACACATCTGTCACTTTAACTCCTTTCGATACCAACATCTTTGCGCCATCTTTTAGCACATCGTCGTCATCATACATCGCATATATTACTTTATCTGCCATGACTTATGATTTAGGTTTGTTCATTAATTCCTTTGCTTGCCCTGCCCAATCATCGCGTTCCGCTCTTCCTGGGAATGATCCTGTCAATTGATCCAAAAGATCATATTCTTCTTTTGAAATCTTACTAACTTGATCATAGCTGCAAATTCCGATACTATTCAATTTCTTTTCGAGAACAGGTCCAACTCCTGAAATTACTTTCAAATCATCTAATGCTGATCCAGCATCTCCGATTTTCGCAATCAATTCATATGTTTTACTTTGAATTTCCTCATCAGAAAGCTTTTTCTTAGTCCCTTTCTTAACAGCCTCAATAACTTTCTCTTCTACCTTTTCCTCAACTACTGGAGAGGCAGCCTCAACAACTGGTGTTGGAGTAGGCTCATCGTGATGAGCATCCGGTGCATTCTTATATGATTCACCTGACGATTTCAAGATAGATTTCACCTCATTCAATGCCAATACTGGGAAGAATCGAGCAAACAATAAGAAGAACACAAAGAATAATCCAATCGTTCCAACATAAACACCTATATCTATGTGCGTTGGAAAATGCATACTCCACGAAGAAGGTAAGTAATCACGGTGGAGTGAAGTAACGATAATTACATAACGCTCGAACCACATACCGATGTTTACTACAATCGAAATAATGAATGTAAAGAGCAAACTTCTTCTCAATTTTTTGAACCACATTAACTGTGGAGAAACAACATTACAAGTCATCATGGCAAAATATGCCCACCAGTATGGTCCAGTTGCTCTATTGATAAATGCATATGCTTCATACTCAACACCCGAGTACCAAGAAATAAATAACTCCGTAATATAAGCTGTACCAACAATAGAACCCGTTACCATGATTACAATGTTCATGTACTCCACGTGCTTCTTATGAATGTATGCTTCGAGCCCCATCGCTTTTCGCATAATCAGCATAAGCGTCTGTACCATGGCAAAACCAGAGAATACAGCTCCTGCTACGAAGTAAGGTGGGAAGATAGTCGTGTGCCAACCTGGAATAACCGATGTGGCAAAATCAAAAGATACAATAGAATGTACAGAGAATACAAGTGGTGTTGCTAATCCTGCTAGAACCAGAGACACAAGTTCAAATCGATTCCAGTGCTTTGCTCTACCTGACCATCCGAAGGAAAGAATGGAGTACATTTTCTTCGCTACTGGCTTCTTAGCACGATCACGAATAGTTGCAAAATCAGGAATAAGGCCAATATACCAGAATACTAATGAAACTGATAAATAAGTCGAAATGGCAAATACATCCCAAAGTAGTGGTGAGTTAAAGTTAACCCAAAGAGATCCGAACTGGTTTGGAATTGGAAGTACCCAATATCCCAACCATAAACGGCCCATGTGAATTAGCGGGAACAAACCTGCCATAAAAACGGCGAAGATTGTCATCGCCTCAGCAGATCGGTTAATTGCCATACGCCATTTTTGACGGAACAATAGTAGTACCGCCGAGATCAATGTCCCTGCGTGACCAATACCTACCCACCAAACGAAGTTCGTGATATCCCAAGCCCATCCAATGGTTTTGTTTAGACCCCAGACACCAACTCCAGTGCCCAATAGGTAAAGAATACATCCGACACCGTATAAGCCGATGACTAATGCGATCCCGAATAGAATGTACCAAGTTTTTGGCGCTTTATCCTCAATTGGACGACATACATCTTCAGTGATGTCATGGTAGGTCTTGTGACCTAGTATGAGGGGCTCTCTAATTGCTGCTTCCTTATGCATTACAATTTGGTTTTATTACTGTTTCTTAATGATGACCGTGTTCTGCTTGAGCACCATGCTCTTCTTCATGAGATTCTTCATGGTGTTCATCTGCTTTTTGCAACTTGCTCAAAGCATTATTCTTTTCGTTTCTAACATTCACTTGATACCACACATTTGGCTTGACACCAACTTCTTCAAGTGCTTGATAAGCTCTATCACTACCTGACACTTTTCTAATTAAGGAATCAGTGTCATTCCAATCACCTGTAGTAATCGCATTGGTTGGACACGCATCAGCACAAGCCGTTACGTAATCCCCATCAATCACTGGACGACCTTCTATTTTTGCATCAAGCTTACCTGCCTGAATACGTTGAACACAGAAAGAGCATTTCTCCATTACACCACGTGTACGTACTGTAACATCCGGATTCAATACCATTCTTCCTAAGTCATCTTGAGATGGATTCACTTCCGTAAATTTCTTGTAAGATGGGTAGTTATACCAGTTAAATCGACGCACTTTGTAAGGACAGTTGTTACCACAGTAGCGTGTACCAATACATCTGTTGTACGTCATTTGATTCAAGCCCTCATTACTATGAGTAGTTGCCGACACTGGACAAACCGTCTCACATGGAGCATGGTTACAGTGGTGACACATCATTGGCATATGAACCACCTGAGGATTCTCAGAAGCAATCTCCGCCTTAGCAAAATCAAATGTTTCTTTATCTTTTCTAGAACCTACAGCGGCCTCCTCATCCGATGCAAAGTATCGGTCAATTCGTAGCCAGTGCATTTCACGTCCTCTTCTGATCTCATCTTTACCAACGACAGGTACGTTATTCTCTGACTGACAAGCAATCAAACAAGCGCTACAGCCGATACATGAAGACAGGTCAATTGACATTCCCCAACGGTGCCCGATGTGTTCAACAGGATGTGCATCCCATAAATCAAACTCACTTACGGGAGCTTCAACGTGGTGACCGTGCTCATCTAGCTTTGAAAGCATGTGTGCAGGGTTGTACGCCTCTTTCCCTTGTGATTTATATATTCCTAATGTTGTTTCTCGAACTACTGAATGACGCGCCATCACCGTTGAGTGAATTTGCGTAGCAGCAATTAGGTAAGATTCATTTTTAGAGGTAACAATTCCCGAAGCAGAATAAGACATAGTACCATTTTCCATACTAGTAAATGCGAAAGCATTTGCACCAATTGGTTTAGGCACACCATTCTCATCAGTGACGTGTCCACCGTACTCTTTCGTCTGGAATGCAGCGCTACCGATATTCTCTCCGTTCGCACCACGTCCGTATCCTAATGCTACACCAACAGTTCCTGGCATCTGACCAGGAAGCGGGTAAACCGGAAGTGTCACTTCAGATTTACCAACTTTGAGCGACGCAAGCGTTAATCCACTTTCTTGATCGAAGGTAGTAGCATACGTACCATTCATTTCAGTTGGGTTCATAGTAATGTAGTTATCCCACGTTACTTTTGTCATTGGATCTGGAAGCTCTTGCAACCAAGGGTTGTTCGCTTGTGTACCAATTCCCATTCCGGCTTTTTGGTAAAGAACAACTTCAGTTCCTTTCCCCTTCTTTGGAGTTTTACCAGCCAAGCTACTAATCGAACCTGTAAAATCAGGATTTGTTGCAGGCTCAATAGGCATGTTTCCAATACTATCGTGAACTTTTACTTTCCAATACTCCTTTGCCGAAGAATAAGCTTTTTGAGCTTCCGGCATCATATCATATCCTGACTGAATCCAAAGTTTCTGGATAAAGTCATATGCTACTTTAGAATCTTTTCCACCACGCGAAGCTTCTCCAGCCCATACTAAGAAAGTTTCAAGTGCCGAAGACGTATTTCCTAATGGACGAATAGATGGTTGTGCAATAGCGTAATGGCTAGCCGTTGGATTGAAATCCATCCAAGACTCAAGCGCATGATGATCAGGAACGATAGCATCACATAAGTTTGCTGTCTCATCAGCATGCGACGATAATGATATCTTATGCTTTATACTAGAAAGTTTCTTCCCAAACTCAGCTCCATTTGGCAATGTATAAACTGGGTTAGTTCCCAAGAAGACAACTGCATCTGGACCTTTCCCTTTTATTACGCTAGTAACAAACTTGTCCATTTTCGAATCTTCCGATTTGAACAAATTAATAGGGTCATTTACATTAATCGTTGTTGTGTATGCTCCTAGAAGACTGTTAATCTTATTAGTCAACATCTGAACCGCAGTGTTATTTGAACCGCTAATTACAATTGATGCTTTCTTCGAAGCTTTAAGTGCAGCAACCGCAGACTTAACATGCTTTTTAGTTTCATCGCTAGTAAGGGCAGTCGAAACGTCAGTTGATCCACCTAACCCTTTTAATATTGAAGATAGAACAGCAGCCTCTTCAGACGGCTTAATCATGCCACGTGTATCCGCGTTAGAACCAGTAACAGACATTACAGTCTCGAACTGGAAATGCTTAGACATCCAATCTCCATCAGGATTTCGTCCCTCAGCGTATTGAGAACTAAACTGAGTAGGAAGAAGCCATGAATTCAAGAAATCCGCACCGACTGATACGATCGTCTTAGCTTTTGTGAAATCATAGTTAGGAATGATCCCTTGAGAATCATCTTCTCGAATAGTCAAGCCAAATGATGCTTTGTTTGCAGCACGCATACCAGCGTATGACACAGCATCGTATTGAATATGTTCGAATCCAGCATTAGATACTGCCCCCGTTTCTTCATCAATAGTTCCACCATTAGCAAGTGAGAACAATTTAATAGCCTTCATCATAGACGGGCTAATGATTGTATTTGATACAAGCGTAATCTTCTTAGAAGACTTAAGCGCTTTTTTAATCATTTTATCGGCCTCTGAGAATTTAATCCCATTCCAACCATCTTTACTATGCCTTTGGGGACGAGTAAGACGAGCACTATCGTATAAGCCAAGGACAGATGCAATGATCTGAGCATTTGTGGCTCCATTCGATATCCCATAATCTTTGTTCCCTTTGATATAAATTGGTCGTCCTTCACGCGTTTTCACCAATATACTCGCATAGGAGTTACCGTCATAATACGTCGACGCGTACCATGTTGGCATACCAGGTGTAACATTCTCTGGCTTGTTAACATAAGGAATTGCCTTTGTAACAGGAGCTTCACACGCTGCAAGAGTAGCTGCTGCGACACTAAAACCTAAGAATTTAAGAAAATCACGACGTCCAGTAGAAGATTCATTCAAGTTGTCATCACCTAAAAACTCTTCTACAGAAGTTTCAGATGAAAACTCTTGCTCTCCGGACTCGATAAACTTCGGTGATTCCGATAGCTCATCTATTCCTTTCCAATATTTTCTATTCATTGCCATATCTATGAGTCGAATTCGTCAATCTTTATTAATAGTGACACTTTGCGCATTCCCATCCGCCAAGTTCCATCACTGTCACTTTACCATCTTCCAGGTAATCACTATATAATTTCTTATCTCCGTACAATAATCGACGGTGAATTTCTTGGTAGTAATCTCCACCTGCATTATCAATGGATCCAGTAGAGATTTCTTTCTCAGCGTGACACTCAAGACACCAACCCATTGTTAACGTAGGTCGTGTCAACTGAACGTTTCCTTCAATTTTATTTAACTCAACTACAGGCTGAACCATTGCAGTAGATTGTTGTTTTGTCATATCACCATGACATTGTTTACAATCAACTCCACCAACCTCAACGTGTTGTGAGTGATTAAAATAAACGTGATCTGGAAGAACATGAACTTTATTCCAAACGATTGGAGTTGTTTTACCAGTGTATTGCTGTGCATCAGCATCCCAACCAGCCGCAGCGTAAATCTTAGCGATTTTCTCCATTTGCTCGTCATCATTCCCAGCTACCTGCTTATGACAGTTCATACAAACATTTACCGTTGGAAGTCCCGCAGAACGCGATTCCGTAACTGAATTGTGACAATACTTACAGTCGATACCACTCATCCCTGCGTGTTTTGAGTGAGGGAAGTCAATAGGCTGTGAAGGCTGATATCCTTCAACTACACCGATTGAATATAACCCTTGAAACAAAACAACTATCAGTGTAATAAAGATAACTACAGACCCAATAAGCACATATCTAAGATTCCCCCAAGCCCATGCCTTAAATTCTTCTCCATATGATAATGTATCTGAACCTGCTTCTCCTGATGCCGCTTTCAACTGACGACGAACACCGCTTACAGCTAAGATCACAATCACAAAGAGGACACCTAGAATAATCCATATCCATGAAAAACCACCTTCCTCTTCGCCTTCAACTCCTTCTGCACCACCGGCTGCACCACCGGCAGCACCAGCAACTTTCTCCTCTTGAGAATCAACCCAGTCTAAGATCGCGACGATCTGTGGTTTTGTGAGATCTGGAAACTTAGTCATTGCCGTCGCCTTCTTCTGAGCTACTCCCGCAGCATAAGGGTCACTTGCAGCAGCAGTCTGCCAATTATTCACCCACTGGTAAATAGCTTCAGCACCAGCACCCCCCTCAGACCATGCCGTTCTGACATCGTATAATTTCGGTCCTGTACCATCCTTAAAAGGATGGTGACAAGTCGCACATTTCGATTTAAACAAATCGCCTCCGTTAATCGAAGCCTCTGCTTCGGGTTCTTGGGCGTTTACTGAAAATGTCCCCAGCGTAAGCATTGCTGCAAAAGCTCCGAGACACCATTTATTAAAGTTCTTAAACATCTGACTACTAGATATTTTCATGTAAAAAACTGTTCGTCCTAAGTCAAAAACACACTTTTTGACGGTAGCAAATTTAGTAGAAATGTCAGATTTTATGACAGTATTGTGACAATTTCAGCGGTCTTAGATTTAATTTAAAATGATTCTAAATAGCGAAAATTAACAATTATGCTTCAACCTAAAAAAACGCACGCTCGTAAATGCTTCATCCGCTGATTCTTTCGATCTCGGCACGGTGATTGATCGAACATTTTTGTAAATTCGTTGTACGTTTAGGTGAAGTATTAAAAATAACGCAAGCACATGAAATTAATAATTGCCATTTTACTATTCTGTTCTTCGACCAGTGTCCTCGGACAATCAGGAGATGTGAAGATCATTAAAGATAGCAGAATTAGCAACCTTGTCGGTCGCCAAGGGGCAATAGAGCCACCTGCTATCAACCCTGAAATAGATGGCTATCGCATTCAATTGTTTTTTGATACGGATAGAAGTTCATTAAATGACGCAAGAGCCATATTTTTTTCAAAATATCCAAGAGTTGATACTTACGCAACATACAAAGCTCCAAACTTCTTCCTTCGTGCTGGAGATTTTAGAACACGCTTAGAAGCTGAAAAAATTAAAGCTGAGTTAAAGAACCTTTTCCCAACCAGCTTTATTGTAAAGGAAAAAGTCAATCTTCCAAGATTAGAGAAAGATCGCAAAAATTCTTAGTCGCTATAGATGGGGAATGATTTAGGAAAAGAGTACAAGTTATGTAGTCATGTGATTATTGAAGATGTATTTGCGACTGGTGATCTCATTAAATCCTATCCCTTCGTCGCAAGAATTAAACTTACCAAACTACCTAAACAAGTTCCTTTCCAGCTAGTCTTCTCGGCTCCGAAGCGAACATTTCGGAAAGCATACCAACGAAACAAAGTGAAACGTCTATGCAAAGAAGCCTTTCGACTTAATAAATACGAATTAGAAAGTGCTCTTACTGATTCCAACAAACAATTAGCTTTGTTTCTAGTATTTACATCGAGAGACAAAATCACATTCGATGTTTTGGAAAAAAGGGTTCAAAAATTGATTAAAAAAATAATTATACAACTAGAAAGTCATGATTAAACAAGCCAAAATCAACCTTATCGGATGCTTTGTAGCGGTATCATTAGCATTTACATCTTTTGGTCAATCTAATGGATTTGAAGTTCTAAAGAGCCTCGAACTCATGGATCAAATTTATGAGCAACTAGATAAGTATTACGTCGATGAAATTCAGGCTGGGAACCTTTCTAAAACTGCTATTGATGCAATGCTCAAGGAGTTGGATCCATATACCGTATACTATCATGAGTCAAACATCGAAGACTATCGATTACTCACAACAGGGCAATACGGAGGAATTGGTGCCCTCATCAGAAAGAATGGTGATTTCGTATATGTTTCTGAACCCTACGAAGGAAACCCTGCATCAGAAAGTGGATTGCGGGCCGGTGATAAGATTTTAGAAATCGACGGGAAAGACATGAAGGGATTATCTTCATCAGAGGTCTCCACTGCATTAAAAGGACCAAAAGGAACAGATGTAGAAGTTAAAATTGAGCGAAACGGAAACGGGGAAGAAGTTATCAAAATTAATAGAGATGAAATCAAACTTCCAGATGTTCCTTACTCTGGTTTACTCGAAAACAAGGTTGGTTATATCAAGCTGAATAGCTTCACACGATCCGCTTCTCCGGACGTTAAAGATGCATTCATCAAATTGAAGGAACAAGGAATGACATCCCTAGTTCTTGATCTTCGCGGAAACGGAGGTGGTTTACTAATTGAAGCCGTTCGCATCGTGAATATGTTTATTCCAAAAAATCAAGTTGTTGTTAATACAATTGGCCGTGTTGAAGATGAAAACAGAGTGTACAAAACAATGGATGAACCAATGGACCTAGACATCCCAATTGTAGTCCTTATGAACGATGGATCAGCTTCTGCAAGTGAAATTGTAGCAGGAAGTCTTCAAGATTTAGATCGAGCAGTTATTGTTGGGACAACCTCTTACGGAAAAGGACTCGTACAACGAACATACGACCTCGACTATGGATCAAAAGTTAAACTTACCATTGCCAAATACTACACGCCATCCGGACGATGTGTTCAACGTCTTGAATACTACGATCGTGAAAACGGTGAAAAGCCCCAAGAAATAGCTGACTCTTTATTGAAGGTTTTTAAGACTGTGAATGGGCGAGATGTTATTGATGGAAGAGGGGTTGAGCCAGACATCGAGGTAGAGCTCGATGATCTAAGTAGGTTAACAGCAACCATCTTAAGGAATAACTTCATTTTCAATTACGCAACCGATTATTTCTATGATCATAAAGAAATTAGTTCAGCCTCCGAATTTTCATTAACAGATGTTGAATATGACGCTTTTAAAGCATATGTTTTAGAACAAGAATTCACCTATTCTACTGCAACAGAAGAGAAGCTTAAGAAGATGAAAGAAACGGCAGAAGATGAAGGCTTTTATGAAGATGTTACTACCGAATATGAAGCTCTTTTAGCAAAGGTTGTTCCGTCCAAGGAACGCGATCTAGTGAAGTTCAAAGAACAGGTTGTCGACTTACTCGAAAATGAAATTGTGTCAAGGTATTACTACCAGAAAGGACGAGCGGAACATCGCTTCAAGGATGATCAATTTATCAATAAGTCAATTGATGTCCTACAAAATTCTAAGGAGTACAATACTATTCTCGAAAATTAGTCGTTTGCACCCTAACTAACGGTGAATAATTGTAAACCACCAGCAAGCTACGACTTATGATGAACCGAATTTTCGGACAAAACACGCATACGTACCTTCATATTCTTGGGCTATCCGCAATAGCATTTGGTCTTCCGTGGAGCAAAGCTCTTATGTCGGTTGGAATGATGTTCATTGTGCTAAATTTGCTTCTCGAAGCAGACTTCAAATCATATTGGAACAACATCAAGTCTAACAAAATTTTCTGGCTAGTCGCTGGATTGTTTTTACTGAAATTTATTGGCATGCTCTGGACCGAGAATACCAGCGATGCCATTGATTCAATTAAGCGCGAACTTCCTTTTATCACCATCCCCACCATCTTGGTCGCTCGACCTATCAAAAAGGCACAACAAATTGATCTCATTCTATTAGCATTCATGGTAATGCTTTTGGTCACTTCTATTTTAAATTTCGGTAACTACAAACAGTGGTTTGGGCCCAAGGAATACGATGACATTCGTGGTATGTCACTTTTCATTTCACATATACGTTTCGGATTACTAGTGTCGATGGGTGGTGCAATTTGTCTCTATGCAATCAAACGCTATAGGAAAGCACTATTGCCAATCATGCTCATTTTTCTTTGGTTAGCATTTTACACCATTTATAGTCAAATCATTTCCGGAGTATTAACTTTTTCTGCCGTGATTGGGGCATACCTTATCTACCAATTATGGTTGACAAGAAAGATCTTCGCTCAGTTGTTTATCATCGTTTGTATCGGTTTTGCAACAGCAATTGCAATGTGGCTATTTAAACCTCTTAAATTTGATAAATCGCAGTATCAGAACCTTCCAGAATTTACCGCCGAAGGCAATGAATATGAGCACAACTTTAAATATCTCTCCTCCGAGACGGAAGAGCCAGTTCTTACGTTTTTATGCGAACTAGAACTAGAACGTGAATGGGAGAAACGTTCAGATATAGGCTACCATGGCACAGCCATTAGCGGAAATCCAGTCAGCCACACCCTAATTCGGTACCTAGCTTCCAAAGGTCTTCATAGAGATGCTGTTGGGATAAAGGGTTTAAAAGATCAAGATATTAAAGAGATAGAACAGGGATGCACAAGTGTCAACCATAATGGCATTATGGCGCGAATGCATAGTATTCGTTTTGAACTCAATAATGCGGATGACCCAAATGGTCACTCCCTCTTGCAGCGACTAGAATACTGGAAGGCAGGAGCGAATATAGCCAAGGAGAATTGGCTCATCGGAGTAGGAACTGGAGATGCACAACTCGCTTTTGATAGCTACTATCGGAGTACTAATTCACTCCTAAATGAAGATCACAGAAGACGCGCTCATAATCAATTTCTAACTTTTTTGTTGACCTATGGAATTCTCGGATTTCTGATGTTCGCAATTTTACTTGTTATGTTCTTTCGCTTTAATCTCAAACATGAGCAGTTATTAGGAATCCTGTTTATCATAATATCATCCTTATCATTCCTCATTGAAGACACCCTCGAAACACAAGCAGGTGTGACCTTCTTTGCGCTCTTTTTGGGCATCTTTCTTTCCGATCAAAATGAATCGCAACATCCAAAGAAAATAACTGACTGATCATTATCTTTGATAACAAACAATCTCGAGATCTAGTCATGGCAATCGAAAGAAAATGCCCTCAATGTAACACATGGAATGAAGATTTGGATTACTGTTCAAATTGCAATCATCTGCTATCTGCGAAGATTATTGAAGAGAAACGAGAGGAAGAGAGAGAGACAAGAAGAAAAGCAGTACCAGCTACGAAACTGGAAGTATTTCTAAAATCCTGGAAGGAGTCAAAATATTGGATTCTACGTGTGATCTACAAAATCCTATACACCATCGCGTTTATATTTATTGCAATCGCATCATTATTTGCCTACCTCGCTGCTACACCAAATGGGTAAGTACCGACCGATATACGCGTTTATCCTAATAATGATCCTGTACTTTTCTGTCAGATATCTTCGCTCTACATTTCCT
The DNA here is from genome assembly GCA_002471375.1 of Flavobacteriales bacterium UBA7325. GTDB lineage: Bacteria > Bacteroidota > Bacteroidia > Flavobacteriales_D > Crocinitomicaceae > UBA4466. Next base: position 29,106 of record DKPV01000024.1, on the reverse strand, counting down.
GATCTCCCACACTTTTTTAGATTCCACATGACGGATCTGCTGTTCGTGCCAGCCATGGCCTCAGTCTCATTGTTTTTTGTACGAATAATTAAACGAGATCATAAAATCCTGATAGGCCCTCTCCTACTCCTTGTTCAAACAGTATTAATCTCATTCTACTTCGAGTGGTATCTTCCAAATTTCGATCAGAATAGCCATTGGTATACAAGTGACATGAAGGATGTAATCTACTATTTCATTGGTGCAATTCTCTATTTCGGACTGCAGCATATTGCATTTAAATCCAAAACGAAACGGGCTTAAAAAGGGGATTCCTATGGAGGGGACAAATAATCTCATTACCTTTACCTTAAATTGGACAGGTCATGCGGTTTGAACTTACCAAGGAATATCTAGAAAAATTACAAGAGTCGATTCAGTCTCAAAACTCCGCTTGGATCAAGGAGAATGTACTTGAACTCCAAGATGTAGATATTGCAGTTATAATAAACGCGCTCGACCGAGACGAAGCTGAATTCCTATTTAATCAGCTTGATGATGACCTTCAAGGTGAAGTATTAACTGACCTTGACGATGATGTTCGTGAACGTCTATTAAAATCATACTCATCCAAGGAAATTGCTGAACAGATTGAGAATCTCGATTCTGATGATGCCGTCGATGTCATTGGTGAACTTGATCCTGAACAGATTGAAGAGGTCATTTCCCACATTTCTGATAGAGAGGCCGTAGAAGAGATTGTTGACCTTCTGCACTATGAAGATGATACTGCGGGTGGCTTGATGCAAAAGGAGTACATCAAGGCAAAAGCTGATTGGCCTGTGAACCGGTGCATCATAGAGCTACGTAAACAAGCGGAAGATGTCGAAAAGGTTTTTACGATTTATGTAGTCGATGACAACGAAGTACTTCTTGGGTTCCTTTCACTAAAAAGATTACTATTCGCCGACGCAAAAACGAAAATATCTGAATTGTATCAGGATAAAAATATGATCTCCGTTAAAACAGGTCTCGACAACGAAGAAGTTGCGAGAGTTATGGAGAAATATGATCTTGTAGCAGTACCAGTAATTGATCTTCAAGGGAAATTAGTGGGGCGAATTACGATTGATGATGTTGTAGATGTAATCAAAGAAGAGGCGGATAAAGATTTTCAATTGGCATCTGGATTATCGGAGAAAGTAGAATCTAGTTCGAATGTTTGGAAAATATCTCGTGCACGTATTCCGTGGTTGACAATCGGAATGATTGGAGGAATACTTGGAGCTTGGGTGATCGTTGGATTCGAAGGTGGCATTAGTAAAGTACCTGCGCTCGCATTTTTTATCCCACTAATTACCGCTATGGGGGGGAATGTCGGAGTTCAATCGTCAGCTATCGTTGTTCAGTCTTTAGCTAGAGGGGACGCGCAACTCGGATCGTTATGGAAGAAGCTTGGTAAAGAATCGATGGTCGCTATTGTTAACGGACTTCTTCTCTCAACAATTGTGTACGCAATCACACTCTTTTTTGGAAGTTCTACGCTCGGTTTAGCTGTAAGTGTTTCATTATTCACAGTTACTCTATTTGCGGCAGTATTTGGTACTTTAATCCCATTGGTGCTGGATCGATATAAAATTGATCCTGCACTAGCAACAGGTCCATTTATCACTACGTTGAATGATGTATTAGGACTCTTTATATACTTCACCATTGGTATGCTTTTCTTTGGGATATAAATGAAAGTAGTATTTCTAGATATTGTCCATCCCATTTTGGAAAAGCGATTAAGCATCGCAGGTTTTGAATGCGTCGATGCAACACCTTTCGTAAAAGAAGAGTGTAAAAAACTAGTTTCTGATGCAGCGGGAATAGTTGTACGATCCAGGTTTAGACTGGATGCAGAATTTCTTTCATCCGCTCCTAACCTAAAATTCATCGCACGTTCTGGTGCGGGAATGGAAAATATCGACACCTCCTTTACTGATGAGTACGATATATCGCTTTTCAATGCTCCTGAAGGAAATAGAAATGCAGTAGGCGAACACGCATTGGGCATGTTACTCGCACTCTTCAATAAACTACATACAGCTGATCTAGAGGTTCGAAATGGAAAATGGGATCGAGATGGTAATCGAGGTGTTGAGTTAGATGGAAAAACTGTTGGACTGATAGGCTTCGGGAATAATGGCAGTGCCTTTGCAAAAAAGCTTCGTGGGTTCGACGTGGAGGTCCTCGCATATGATAAATACAAGCGTGATTTTGGAAATGAATTTGTCCAAGAAGTTGAACTGAAGGATATCTTCGAAAAGAGTGATGTCTTAAGTTTCCACATCCCACAAACTGACGAGACGCTCTTCATGGCTGATGAGGTCTTCTTCGATTCATTCATGAAACCTATACATCTAATCAACCTATCTAGAGGGAAGATTGTAAAAACTTCAGCGCTCGTGGATGGATTGAAAAGTAAGAGAATTCTCGGGGCATGCCTAGACGTTTTGGAATATGAAAAAACGAGCTTCGAATCGTTTTTCAAGCAAGATCTTCCTGCAGATTTTGAATACCTATTAGGTAGCTCAGATGTTATATTATCTCCACATGTTGGTGGCTGGACACATGAAAGCTATTTCAAGTTAAGTGATGTGCTTGCGGATAAAATCTTAGAGAACTTCAAAGCTTCCTAGACTAAAGTTTGATATTGCTTCTTTCTATTATGAAACGAAAAAGTAAAGCTCGTAGACCTCAAGATGGTGATTTTCCCCTTTGATAGTTCTTCAATTTTTGAGAGTAAATCCGGTCTCGTATAATAGGATGGAAAAACGTTGAATCCATGGGCATCGAGCTTGGCATCTTTGTTTATTAATTTCCGTTTTTTGAGTTTATCAAAAATACTATCCAATAAGTCCTTCTGTGATTTAGCGTGATAGGTTTTGGCATGTATCCCTACGGAAATTAACACCTGTCCATCATTAAGTTCCTCACGAACTTGAAATGTCATATCACTGACACGATGAATGGTATCATCATCCATTAATCGATGATAGGAAAATTTGCGTGGTATAGACCCCGTCACCAATAAATGAAGATGAATATAATCTACTTGTTTCGTATCGGGACTCATTTCAGTGCCATCTTCGAACATAATCTTCTTAATATCTGAGAGTGATGTTAGGATCAATCTATCGCTATTCAACACATTCGGTTCATTACTCAATTCGACTTTACAATCTGAACCCGTCAAGTCAATGGTTTCTAAACTCGTATTTAAACGAACATTTAAATCATTCTCTTTAACCTTATCAAGAACACGAAGGTACAGCTCCTTAGCCCCCCCTCTTGGATAGAGATACTTGCTAGGAAGTAATGTGAGTCTTCGTGCGGGTGATTTCATTCCTGCCTTTAACTCTTTAAACTTCAAGCGAGAACATTTCGAAGCTATATACTTGCTGGTTGAAAGATTCATTTTCCAATCATATGGAATCGAGACCCCCTTCTTGAATAAACGTGGAGGAGGATCAAGTGGGGCAAGTTGTAGATTATAAAATGCAGTTAAAAAATCAGTAGCCCATTTTTGAACTTCCCAAATGTGACATCCAATTTCCACCTCTGGTATGCCCTGATGCTTAATGGTTGTCCATGCACCGCCAATGATGCCTCTATTATCAATATTTAAAACTGCTCTTTTAAGACTCTTTTGGTAAACGGCCTCTGTGATGGCCAATGGACTCGTTCCTATTATTAACGTGTCGTATGAAGCATTATCTGATTGCATCTGCTATGATCGCGCAGCCTTATCAACTGTTTTGACGTCTAGCTGAAGCATTTTTTTAATTGTTTCTGCAATATGTTCGGCGTCAAATTTGCAATCGTTCCAAAGTTCTTTCTGTGTTCCATGATGAATATACTCATCCGGTATTCCGAGTCGTTTAACCTCAGCGCTATAATGCTGATCACTCATAAATTCAATTACTGCTGATCCAAAACCTCCCATGAGACAGCCATCTTCAACTGTGATCACCTTGTCAAATTTCGTGAAGACCTCATGTAGCATTGTTTCATCTATTGGTTTCACAAAGCGCATATCATAATGAGCTACAGAGGCCCCTGAAGCTTTAAGGTCTGTAATCGCTTCCTGCGCAAAATTTCCAGGATGACCTATCGTTAATACGGCTATATCTTTCCCATCATTAATCTTCCTTCCAGTACCAACTTTAACCTCCTTCAATGCAGATTTCCATTCAGTGTTGATTGCAGCTCCTCTTGGGTAGCGTATCGTAAATGGCCCCATGTTGTCTTGCTGGGCAGTATACATGAGATTACGCAGTTCAGAATCATCCATTGGGGCACTCACAATCATATTGGGAATGCATCTCATATAAGATAGATCATAAGCTCCATGGTGCGTCGCGCCATCAGCTCCTACCAGCCCACCTCTATCGAGACAGAAAACAACGTTTAAATTCTGAAGGGCCACATCATGCAAGACTTGATCAAAAGCTCGCTGCATGAATGAGGAATATATGTTACAAAATGGTACCATTCCCTGAGTCGCGAGACCAGCGGAAAAAGTAACAGCATGTTGTTCAGCAATACCAACATCGAATGCTCTGTCAGGCATCGCTTTCATCATGTAATTGAGCGAACAACCTGTTGGCATAGCGGGAGTGATTCCCATAATTTTATCATTCTTCTCAGCCAATTCTACAATTGTATGACCAAAGACGTCTTGATATTTCGGTGGTTGTGGTGATTTAGGAACCACTTTCACAATCTCTCCCGTATCCTTGTTAAATAATCCCGGTGCATGCCACTTAGTTGGATTACCCTCCTCGGAATATTTAAAGCCAGCTCCTTTGCGTGTGATACAATGTAATATTTTAGGTCCCGGAATGTCTTTCAGATCTTCCATTACCTTCGCTAAACCAACAACATCATGACCATCAACTGGACCAAAATATCTAAAGTTCAACGATTCAAATAAATTACTTTGATTCAGTAATGAGCCTTTCAGAGCACTTGATATTTTCGAGACGATAGATTGAGCATCCGGTCCAAATTTTGAAACCTTTCCCAGAAGTTGCCAAACATCGTCTTTAACTTTATTGTAGGTATGCGATGTTGTAATGTCAGTGAGATATTCTTTAAGCGCACCGACATTAGGGTCAATTGACATGCAATTGTCGTTTAATACAATAAGAAGATTTGCGTCTTTCTCATATCCAGCATGATTCATGCCTTCAAAAGCCAAACCTGCTGTCATTGCACCATCGCCAATTACCGCAATATGTTGACGCTCTTTTTCTCCTTTATATTTACTAGCCACAGCCATTCCAAGTGCAGCTGAGATAGAAGTTGAAGAATGACCAACACCAAATGTGTCGAATTCACTTTCGGAACGTTTTGGGAAGCCAGAAATCCCCCCTTTAGTTCTATTCGTTGGGAAAGTATCTTTTCTACCGGTTAAGATTTTATGCCCATATGCCTGATGTCCAACGTCCCAAACCAATTGGTCGTAAGGAGTATTGAAGACATAATGTAATGCGACTGTTAGCTCAACCACACCCAGACTCGCTCCAAAATGACTGTTTCCTATTTCCGAGATTACATCGACAATGTACTGACGTACCTCTCCTGAAACCTGCGGTAGATCCTCAAGCGCAAATTTTTCACGTAGATCTTCTGGAAAATCTATTTGTGAAAGAAACGATCCCGTTTGATACTTTTTCATAAACGTTAAACAAAACAAATGTAGGTGATCATTGTTGCATGAACAAATTTTTTACTTGCTTATTTCTCAAAGGTACTAATTTAACGTTTGTTGTGCACGCTAAACACCGAAGGAATCTCTTAATTAGAAGATGAAGAATTAGTCACTTGCGCGAGCGGAACTCTAGAGTGGAGATTAAACTCATGTGCCCACCTTTTCAATTTCGTTTGCATTCCCCCTGAAATCACAACATCAGTGTTCTTCGTTTTTGTTACATCTTTCCCAAACATTTGCTCATAGAACAAACAGGCAGTTAAAAACGTTCCTTTACGATTTGGATGAGCACCATCTTCATGGTAAAGATTTACTTTCCCCTCCAAACTCTTCCAAAGATATCCAACAGGAACAACTCCGGCTTTAATTTTAGTAGAAAGTTTATCATAAGCGGAATACAGCTTCTCTTCCATTCCTGCGGACTTACTGTACTTCCAGGTTGAAAAAAGGTATATCTCTGTTGAGCTGTTTTCGGATTTTATCAAATGCTCCCATTTCTCGGCGTATGCTGTAAACTCCGAAACTGTCTTCAAAGGTCCCGAATTATACTCTTGCATAATTACTTTATCCCACCTTCTCGACTTGAATAGATTTTGCGTCTCCTCGTCATACCAATGTGTCATGAGGTGATATTTACCCTCTGCTGCACGCGTTACAAATCGATACTCGATTCTACTATCATGCGAAGAATTTAGAAGTGCATTTAAATGTTGATCAATGCCATCATTTTCGTAGGTGTAACTATTCCCAATAAAGAGTATGTTCATAGCTTGGTCTTTCTGACTAGAAGTCAGTAAGTCCATAAATGAGAATACAATTATCGATGGGATAATTGCCTGAAATAGAAGAATTCCTACTTTTTTCAACATTAATTGATTGATTATGATGCAAAGATAATCAAGAGTTAGAAAAAATAATAAAAGCGCATTATCAAATGAAGATAATGCCCTTTTGGTTTACTTTACCCTTGCATGAGTGTGGTACTGCAAAGATAGATATTACTTCAAGTTTCACTCTACTGGTCAAGGAAATACTTGCTGACAATCTATCCACAATATGATTGAAAATCGTCAAAGGCTTGAACGAAAATTTTCTAAAACACAATTATTATTGGATGATTAATTAATTCCCAAGAACAATGCCACATTTCACGACATCGTTCAACGTAAGTTTTTCGTAACTTTGCCGATTCAATTATTACCTATAAGATGAGTCAAAAATACCCTACGTACAAAGGTTTAAACCTTCCTGAAGTTGCAGATTCAGTATTAAAAAAATGGGATGCTGAAAATGTTTTCGAACAATCAGTAGACAACAGAGAAGGAAATCCACCGTTCATTTTTTTTGAGGGGCCTCCCTCTGCGAATGGACTTCCAGGAATTCACCATGCCATGGGACGTTCGATTAAGGATATTTTTTGTCGCTACAAAACACTTAAAGGTTTTCAAGTAAAACGAAAAGCTGGATGGGATACTCATGGTCTTCCTGTTGAGCTTGGAGTTGAAAAAGAACTTGGAATCACTAAAGAGGATATTGGCACGAAAATATCAGTGGAGGATTACAACAATGCCTGTAAGAAGGCAGTAATGCGTTACACGGACATTTGGAACGATCTTACGCGTCGTATGGGATATTGGGTCGACATGAATGATCCATACATTACTTACGATTCAAAATATATGGAATCTGTTTGGTGGCTCCTTGGTGAGTTATACAATAAAGATCTCATGTATAAAGGCTACACTATTCAGCCTTATTCCCCAAAAGCAGGTACGGGTCTTTCGTCTCATGAAATCAACCAACCTGGTTGTTATCAAAATGTCACAGATACTACAGTTGTAGCTCAATTCAAGATGATTGATGGTCAATCCACACCGTTTGGAATCGATAGAGATCTCATGTTCATGGCTTGGACAACAACACCATGGACGCTTCCATCAAATACTGCGCTGACTGTAGGACCTAAAATTGAGTACGTTGTAGTTAAGACCTACAACCAATATACGTTTGAACCAATTAATGTAGTTCTTGCAAAGAAGCTGGTAAGCTATCAATTTAACAAGAAACCATATGTTCTCGCTGAGTCAGAGGAACAACTTGACTCCTACAAAGAAGGAGATAAGCAAATTCCTTATTCGATCATTGGAGAGTGTTTAGGTGCCGATCTAGCTGGTCTAAGGTACAAGCAGTTACTCCCTTATGCACAGCCTTATCAAGATTCTGAAGCTGCGTTTCAGGTAATTACTGGTGATTTTGTAACGACAGAAGACGGAACAGGGATCGTTCATACAGCACCAACATTTGGTGCAGATGATGCGAAAGTTGCAGCTGATGCAGGTGTTCCAGGATTACTTGTTCTTGATGATAGAGGAAATCCTGTGCCCCTAGTAGATTTGCAAGGTAGATTCACTTCTCATATGGGTGAACTCGCTGGAAAATATGTAAAAAATGAATACTACGATGATGGCGAAGCACCTCAGAAATCGGTAGATGTTGAGATCGCTATCAAACTAAAAATTGAGAATCGTGCCTTCAGAGTTGAGAAATATGTGCACAGTTACCCTCATTGCTGGCGCACTGATAAACCTGTTCTCTATTACCCCCTCGATTCATGGTTCGTTAAAGTTACTTCAGTTCGCGAACGAATGATGCAGCTGAATGACACAATCAATTGGAAACCTGAATCAACAGGAGTAGGGCGATTTGGTAAATGGCTTGAAAATGCAAATGACTGGAACCTAAGTCGATCAAGGTACTGGGGAATTCCAATTCCAATATGGACATCGGAAGATGGCACAGAGCAAATCAATATTTCTTCTATTGAGCAATTAAAAGCTGAATGTGATATATCAGTGGAAGCTGGTATTATGGCTGCCAATCCTCTCGAAAGTTTCGAGGTTGGGAACATGTCAGATGATAATTATTCGAAAATTGATCTACACAAAGATTATATGGATCAAATCACGTTGGTATCTCCATCAGGAAAACCAATGAATCGTGAAGCAGACCTAATCGATGTATGGTTTGATTCCGGCTCTATGCCATACGCTCAATGGCACTACCCATTTGAGAATAAGGAAATGATTGATGGAAATAAGAGCTATCCTGGTGACTTTATAGCGGAGGGTGTTGACCAAACCCGTGGATGGTTTTATACGCTTCATGCTATCTCTACTATGGTGTTTGATTCAGTAGCGTATAAAAATGTTGTTTCTAACGGGTTGGTGCTTGATAAGAATGGACAGAAAATGTCCAAACGTTTGGGTAACGCCGTTGATCCGTTTGAGACTTTTGATCAATTCGGAGCAGATGCTACACGTTGGTATATGATTACGAATGCACAGCCATGGGATAATTTGAAATTCGATACTGATGGCCTAAAAGAAGTACAACGAAAATTCTTCGGTACACTCTATAACACATACTCATTCTTCGCCTTGTATGCCAACATTGACGGATTCGACCCAAACACCCACACAACCGAGTATAAAACTGAAATCGATCGATGGATCTTATCTAAGTTAAACTCCCTTGTGAAAGAGGTTGATGGTTCGTTCGATGCATTTGAGCCAACGCGCGCCGGAAGATTAATCCAAGATTTTGTCAATGATCACTTATCAAACTGGTATGTGAGATTATGTAGAAAACGTTTCTGGGTTGGTGATATAACCGAAGATAAGATGGCTGCTTACCAGACACTCCATAAGTGTTTGAATACAGTGGCCCTACTTGGTTCTCCAATTGCGCCATTCTTTATGGATCAGTTGTACCGGGATCTTAACGGAAACGAGACGACTTCTGTACATCTTGCAGATTTCCCTAAAATCGATGAAAATGCAATTAATCTTGAACTTGAAGCGCAAATGGATATTGCCCAACGCACTTCATCGTTAACGCTAGGCTTGCGAAAAAAGGAACGCTTAAGGGTTCGTCAACCGCTTCAAAAGATTATGGTTCCTGCCTTGGATCCGGAATTCGCAAAGAATTTGCTGCACGTAAAGGATTTAATCTTAGCTGAAGTAAATGTGAAAGAATTAGAACTTTTACAAGAAGGTAGTGGTGTTTTAGTTAAACAGATCAAGCCGAACTTTAAGACTATCGGTCCAAAATATGGTAAGCAAATGAAAGCGATTGCTGCATTGGTAAATCAAATGACGGCTGATGATATTCGATCGGTGGAAACAAACGAGGGATGGACAGGTGAGGTTGATGGCACATTAATTTCGTTAGACATGGCTGACTTTGAAATAACTGCTCAGGATATCCCAGGTTGGACTGTTAGTTCAGATGGAAACCTCACTGTCGCACTTGACGTGACACTATCGGATGAATTAAAGTCTGAGGGAATAGCAAGAGAGTTGATCAATCGTGTACAAAATCTAAGAAAAGATTCTGGATTGGAGGTAACGGATAAAATCCTTTTAACACTTGATACAAATGAAGTTATTCAAGACGCAATCTTGTCAAATAAGCAATACGTTTGCAACGAAGTACTTGCGACAGATGTACAGTTCGGCGCAGTTGGTTCGGATGCTCTTGTTACAGATTTAGTAGAAGCTGAAGACGCAAAGATTGATTTAGTAAAGCAATAGAAATTACTTCGGTCAAAAGATAGCAATAGCGGCTATAAGCAATACGGCAAGGGCACCTAAAGCAATTGCCGCCTTTTTCTTCTTTTTTGCCGCTTTTTCTCGGTCTTCAATAGTTGGATCCTTCTTGGGTTCAGGATATTTAGCGCCACCTGCAGTGAGTGCAATTCCAGCAAATACCAATACTAATCCTACAATCACGAATGTGAGGCCAAGAATTATTGCAGCAAGGCTTCCACCATAAATTATCACAAATGCTCCACCTACTATTAAGAGACAAGCAACCAAGACAATTATTAACCATAAAATGCCTTGTTCTGGCTTTTCGGGCTCCTCTTCCTCCAATTCAGTTTGGATAACCAATTCTTCAATAACTAATGGATCTTCTTCAAATTCCGCTAAGAAAGTAGGATCGGATAATTCGCTTAAACTTTTACGTTTTTCAGTCTTATTATGAATTTCACCTAGTTCGTGCTTCTCTGCTTCCGCGTTGACTTCTTTCTTCTTTGGAATTGTCTTATCCGCCTCAGAATAGATCTTTTCTGCTTCCTCGTGGTCAGTAGGATACAGTTTCTCTCCCTCCGTCTCAGAAGAATCTGTCGACCTATAATTTTTCTTCCACTGTACATCCCATCCAGGTCTATGTATACGTTTTTGAATAGTGCAACTAGCGATTATCAGCGCAAACAATAGAAATAATATAGATAGACTCTTCATAATTTCGAATAGATTGTGAATGTAAGAACTCATCGTGAAATTAACCATTTTAAGCGTATTAATAATGCTATCAGCTACGTCATGAGATGGAAAGCCTATCACTAATCCGCATGTTAATGCTCGCTAACAACCAAAATATGAAATACATAATTGCCATTACCTGTGCGAATATCCTCTTTTGTTCCTACGGCCAATCAACTTCTCCAGAAGTAATTTCATCTGCTAGAAATCATTTTGAAAACGGGTCTGCACAGGTGAGTTGGGCACTTGGTGAACCTATTACAGAAACCGTATCAAATGGAACTAATGACCTCTACCAAGGTTTTCACCAAACGAAGCTCTCATGGGCATCTATCTTTGAGGAGAGTGAATCAACTTGCTCCCACATTTCTCGATAATCATTATCGAATGAGTAACTGATTGGTTTAATTGGAGATTCCGCCTCATGTTGTTCTCCACCCGCTTCAACTTTAGAGGCTACTTCCGCCACAACTTTCTTCTCGCAAGATGGCGACATTAGAGTCAATGCGAAAACTGGTATAATCGTGAAATATACTGGCTACTTGGTCATATGTGGTTATTTGGCGCTAGTCGATTAGTTCCTCGAGAGCTATTCGTCTAATAAAGTGGGTAGTATTGTTTATTCTTTTGAATTCATCCACTGAGGGTGAAAGAACTATCCTATTCAGTGAATTTGAAATTTGAGATGATTGCACTTTTACGAAACCAAACTCTGTCTTCTCTTGGTCATAATCAAAATCGCTTATCGTTAAATTCGATCCCTTAAATGATATCTTAACGGGTATATAAGCGCCATTCTCAAAATAATTTAAAATATATTGTTCCGAAGAAACTTTTGTCAGTGTCGTTCTCGTGCCGCGATGAACTATCGCCTCCCGATTATGCACACCAAAATAGTATAATCCTTTCTGAAGCACACAAGGAATAGAATCTCCAATTACAACTCCATGGATAAAGCCTTTCTTTACAGAATACTTTGACGATTCACGCACTAACTTTTTGGGGAGTGTTGACATATTCATAGACGTGATAAATACACCTTCGGCTGTGAATTCATAGATTGCTCTTGAATCCTTATCTTGATATTTTCCAAAGTAACTTGCCTCAACCTTATCGACTATATGCTCATTACTAGGCACAGGGTGTTCGAACAGATAAGAATTTTGAGAAAAAATCATCCCAGAAAGAAAAATAGTCGTTATTGTCGCAAATATTTTCATAACTTATTATTTGATGACGCTTTCTAAAAGTAAATAATTAACCTCGCTTAAATACATGACAATGCAAAAAAGATGGTTCGTTCGAACGTCAATGAATAGTACAACTGTTGAGGATTTCCGTTCAACACTTAAAGTTGATCGAATTGTGGCGGAACTGCTTCTTCAAAGAGAGGTCGACAAATTTGAAGATGCAGAAGCTTTTTTTCGACCGAAAATAGAGCAACTCCATGATCCGTTTTTAATGATGGATATGGAGCAGGCAGTACTTAGAGTAATAAAAGCGATAGAAAATAAGGAAAGCATAATGCTCTATGGAGATTACGACGTAGACGGCACCACTTCTGTCGCATTGATGTACTCGTTGCTCAAAGACCATTTGGATGATTTGTCCTTCTATATTCCTGATAGGTATCAAGAGGGTTATGGTGTTAGTAAAAAAGGAGTTCAGTCTGCTATCGATCAAGGGGTATCACTTTTGATCACCCTTGATTGCGGAATTAAAGCTAATGAACAAATTGAAATGGCCAGAAATGGAGGAATTGATGTAATTGTTTGTGATCACCACAGGCCTGGTGATGTGTTGCCGAAGGGGATCATACTTGATCCAAAACGGAAAGATTGTGCCTACCCGTTCAAAGAATTGTCTGGATGTGGGGTTGGTTTCAAGTTAATGCAAGCTCTTTATACCAGAAATAATTGGTCCTTTGATCCACTTTGGAACAATTTAGACCTATTGGCAATAAGTATCGGTGCAGACTTAGTCGAGATGACAGGGGAAAACCGAACGTTGTGTTCTCTGGGCATTAAGCTTTTGAATGAGTCCCCCAGAACGGCCTTCAAGGAGATGCTATTATTGGCAAATCGCACATTTCCAGTTTCTTTGACTGATGTGGTTTTCACAATTGCTCCAAGAATTAACGCTGCTGGGCGATTGAGGTCTGGTATTCACGCCGTCGAATTAATGATTTCCGAAGATTTAGATGAAATTAGAACAATTGCCGCAGAGATTAACGAGGACAATCTAGAGCGGAGAGAACTTGATAAAGGAATCACAAAAGAAGCACTTGAGCAATTAGCAAAAGAGCCGGAAAGTAGATCAACAAATGTTGTATTTGACTCGGACTGGCACAAAGGAGTGGTTGGGATTGTTGCCTCAAGAATCATCGAGAATCATTACAAACCTACCATAGTGCTAACAGAATCTAAAGGTGTGATTACTGGGTCAGCTAGATCTGTCGAAGGTTTTGATGTCCACGATGCTATCGCAAAATGTAGCTCACTAATCGAACAGTTTGGGGGGCATAAATATGCTGCCGGGTTAACGATGAAAGTCGAAAACTACGAACCCTTCAAACGAAAATTTGAGGAAGAAGTAGCGAAGTCAATCGATCCAGAGTTATTAGTTCCAGAGCAGAAAGTAGATATTGAGCTCGATTTCAATGAAATTTTCACGGCTGAGGAGAATCGACTAAAAATCCCGAGGTTAAAAAGAGTTCTGAATCAATTTGAGCCACACGGCCCCGGAAATATGAAACCTGTTTTCCTGAGTAAAAATGTCTACTCGACCGATGTTCGACTATTGAAGGATGCACACTTGAAAATCTCAATGACCCAACCCGAACATGATGTTATTATGGAGGGAATTGGCTTTAATCTAGCAAGCAAAATCGACGATGTATCCGCAGGAATGCCTTTTGATGTGGTCTACACTCTCGAAGTAAATCGTTGGAGAAATAGAGAAACAATTCAGCTGAATATCAAAGACATTCGAGCTTCTCTTTAAGCTAAACCATAGCCAAAGATTGTTCAATATCGTTTACTAAATCTATATGATTCTCAACTCCTATGGACAATCGAACCAGTTTCTCCGTGATGTTCATGGCAATTTTATCCGCCGGGTCAACATCGGCATGAGTCATGGTTTGTGGATGTTCAGCTAGGCTTTCTGTACCGCCTAATGATACGGCTAGTTTTATCAGCTTCAGATTATTCAGAAATGCAAAGGCGTCTGCTTCATTCCCTTTCACATCAAAGGCAATCATCGCTCCATAGGATGAGAACTGCTTAGTCAAAATTTCTTTCTCGGATGATGATCCATGATCGGCGACATTTCCCAGATAATAAACATTCTCTACCTTCGGATGAGTATTTAGAAAGTCTGCTACGACCTTAGCATTCGCTGCCTGTTGGTCCATACGTACCTTAAGCGTTTCAAGGCTTCGCATTAATAACCAACCAGTCCATGGTCCTGCCATGTTTCCAAGAAAAGTTCTCAATCCTTTCACCCTAGAAATTAGCTCTTGCGAGCCAAGGCAAGCACCAGCAATAACATCGGAATGACCACCTATATATTTAGTTGCCGAGTAGAGAACTATATCAGCGCCGTGTTGAAGCGGATGCTGCCAAAGTGGTCCCATATACGTATTATCAACTGAGAGAATAATATCTTTCGATGCAGTCGAAAAATACTTTTTAATTCGTGAACACATTTCAATATCGATTAAAGCATTTGTCGGGTTTGCTGGTGTTTCTATATGAATCATAGAAATTCTCTCGCCCATTCCAGCTGATACAATACGGTCGATAATCATCTCTTCAGTCTCACCCGCCATGAAACCAATTGCTTCAATTTTATACTTTTTTAGAAAGTGATTGATGAAGTGATCCGTTCCACCGTATACAGGCTTACTGTAAAGAAGCACATCCCCAGGCTCCATGAATTCCATCATCGCTGTAGATATAGCGGACATTCCGCTTTCGAATACAGCACAATCCTCCGCTTGATCCCATAGACATAACCTGTTCTCTAGGATTTCCAAATCAGGATTATTTAATCTACTGTAGATTAATCCAAGCTCCTCTCCTTCCTCTTTCTCTTTTAGACCATATGCTACTTCAAAGAATCTTTTTCCTTCTTCCGCTTTGTTGAACACAAAAGTAGAGGTCTGAAAAATCGGGCATTTAATTGCTCCCTCCGAAAGAGCCGGTTTGTAACCATAACTCATCATTAAACTTTCTGGAAACATCTTCGTAGAATTCATATGTCGTATATTTTATATAAACATACTATTACTACTACATTTATGATAATACAAAGATTATTTTACCGTTAAAATCGTATATTAGGATATATTTGTCTGATCTCAGCGTGATAATGATAAAAAACAGAAAAAACATCTATGTCCATTAAATTAGATTCTACAGATAAGATTATCCTTCGGCTGTTATCTGAAGACGGCAAGTTAGGTACCAAAGAAATTGCACATGAAATTGGTTTGACCGTCACACCAACCTATGAGCGTATCAAAAGACTAGAACGAAATGGCGTCATCAAAGGGTATCGAGCCATGCTCAACCGCACTTTAATTGGAAAAGAGCTTCAAGTTCATTGTCACATTTCACTTAAGGATCATGATACCAGCCTCATTCAACAGTTCGAAAAACAGATCGTCTCACTCGAAGAAGTATCAGGTTGTTTTAACATTGCGGGTGATTATGATTACACGCTTTATGTGGAAGTTGAGGATATGAACGCATACCATAGTTTTTTGCGAAGTACGTTAGCTTCAATTCCGAATATATCAAATGTAGAAAGTGCCTTTGTTATGAAAGTTATGAAGGAGTGATTTACTCTTCGGAGCATTCCGCAGAAATCAGAATGCCGAGATGTTTTAAGACAACAACTTTTACTGATGAACAAATTACGAGTATATTATTCGCATGTAGCCCCGCGATTCAATGAAGTGTTCATTATTCTTATCATCTACGAATCGTAGATTACCAATGACTTCAACGGAAATTGAAATCGGATCTAAATCAATCTCCGATGCTGATTCATCTATTGCGAGCTTTATCTCTCTTCGCCTGTTTTTGCCTTTGCATGATTCTGGATCATTTTTTTTGCATTCAATAAGAAGTACTATCGATAAACCGAGGATCACAAAAAACTAATAATGAAACATTTCCAAATTCATAGAGGTATTCTTATCTGAACAAATAAGGGCTTTAAACATACTTTAGGCCTTCAACCAAAAAAGCCTTGATTCAAAAATGAATCAAGGCTCAGAATTTATTCAATTAGACCTTATGGTCTCAGACTATTTCATTTTAGACAAATCAGGTGCAGATCTATCAAACGCAGGGATTCCGGTTACATCCATACCTGTAATCAACAAGTGAATATCATGCGTTCCTTCGTACGTAATTACGGATTCCAAGTTTGCCATATGACGCATAATTGAATATTCACTAGTAATACCCATTGCACCATGAATTTGTCGTGCCTCACGAGCAATATCAAGTGCGATTTCCACATTATTACGTTTAGCCATTGAAATCTGAGATGAAGTTGCCTTACCTTCATTTCTCAACTGACCTAAACGAAGCGTTAAAAGCTGTGCTTTTGTAATCTCCGTGATCATTTCAGCTAGTTTTTTTTGTATCAACTGGAAACCTCCGATTGGAACTCCAAATTGTGTTCTCTCTTTCGAGTAACGTAATGCTTGATCATAGCAATCCATTGCAGCACCTAGAGCACCCCAAGCAATCCCAAAACGAGCAGAATCAAGACAACTCAATGGAGCACCAAGACCTGAACGACCTGGCAAAATATGTGATTTTGGTACACGTACATTATCAAAAATAAGCTCTCCTGTTGTAGAAGCTCTTAACGATAACTTTCCATGCATCTCTGGAGTAGAAAAACCTTCCATTCCTCTTTCAACAACCAATCCGTGGATTCTTCCGCTTTCATCTTTGGCCCAAACAACTGCAATATCCGCGAAAGGTGCATTAGAAATCCACATTTTCGCTCCATTGAGGATCACATGATCCCCATCATCTTTGAAGTTCGTAGTCATTCCTCCTGGATTCGATCCATGATCTGGCTCTGTCAATCCAAAACAACCCATCATTTCTCCAGTAGAAAGCTTAGGTAAATACTTCATGCGTTGCTCTTCAGATCCGTACTTCCAAATTGGGTACATCACTAACGAGCTTTGAACCGAAGCAGTTGATCTTAATCCTGAATCACAACGTTCCAATTCTTGCATAATCAAACCATAAGAAATTTGATCTAACCCAGGTCCACCATATTGCTCAGGGATATATGGTCCAAAAGCTCCTATTTCTCCAAGCCCAGCAAGCAGATGATTAGGGAATGTGCAATTTTCGAAATTTTCATCAATAATTGGCGAAACTTCCTTCTTAACCCAAGCTCTAGCAGCATCTCTTACAAGTTTATGCTCCTCCGAAAGTAAATCATCCATGTTATAATAGTCTGGATGAACGTATTGATCAGTTCTCATTGTTTAATTTTTTGTACATGCAAATTTAACTATTATTTTGTCGCACGTTAAATTTTTGTCATTTTACATCAAAGAATGAAAATTCTACAGAACTATTAACTTTACACTCCCCAAAGAATACAATTGATCAGTATGAATACCTTCGCATTATTATTTACTCCGCTTCAGGCTATACCTGAAGGACTCGTGCCCAGATTTGATGCTGGTAATAAGATTGTCGGTGTAATTCTATTTGCTGCTTTTATTACCATCGCACTTGTCCGGATCTCGCATTCTAGTATGTATGCTTCGTTGGTCATTGCCAATATGAGAGTAGGCGGATTAAAGGCATTTATTAGAGAATCAATGCCTTTGAACAAGTTGAGTTCTGGTCTTTTGCTATTTAATTACTTGCTGTCTAGTTCAGCAATGCTCTACCTATACTGTGTGTATCAAAATATTGAAGGTAAAGATTCGGTACTCATTGTTTTACTTTTACCTGCAGCGCTTTTAGCTTCTACCTTCGTAAGTTTATTTCTCACGCGAATGTTAGTTGGCGTGAATGATATTTTTCAAGAACCATTGATCCTGAAAGTTATCGGAGCACAGTTCTTAGGTCTCATCTATTTTTGTCTTGCTCTAATATGGATGTTGAATACAAACTATTCACTTGTGTTTATAAACCTTATGGTGTGGGCCTTCATTATTGAGTCAATTTTCCGAATCATAAAGAGTATCGTCTTAGTTTTCAGTAAGGGAGTTCCTTTGTATTATATAATTTTGTATTTTTGCACCCTCGAAATTCTACCTCTCCTGATTGCATACTTTGGGTTGAGTGGTAGTTTCGTTGACTAATAAGGAACAAAAACTACGGAAAATTGGCTATAAAGACGATATTAGTTTCACAACCGAAACCAGAGGGCAAGAAGTCTCCATACTTCGACCTTGCCGAGAAATATAAACTGAAAATCGATTTCCGTTCGTTCATCCATGTTGAAGGCATAGGAGCACAAGAATTCCGTACGCAGAAAGTTGACTTAAATGACCACACAGGTGTTATTTTGACATCAAAAAATGCTGTTGATCATTATTTCAGAATAGCGGAAGAAATGAGGTTTGAAGTTCCAGATAGTATGAAGTACTTTTGTATTTCAGAAGCCGTTGCATATTACCTTCAAAAATATGTTGCCTACAGAAAGAGAAAAATATTCTTTGGTAAACAAACAATTGTTGACCTCATTGATGTATTGAAAAAGCACAAAAAAGAAACATTTCTACTTCCATGTACAGATCGTTTGCGTGATAAAATTCCAACAACACTTAAGGATAATAAACTATCCTTTCGTAAAGCTGTCCTGTACAGAACGGTTGCATCAGATCTATCTGACTTGGAGAATGTTTATTACGACATGTTGGTTTTCTATAGCCCAGGAGGCGTTGAGTCACTCATGAAAAACTTTCCAGAGTTCAAACAGAACGATACGGTGATAGCCGCATTCGGACCAACAACTTCCAAAGCAATCGTTGACAATAAACTTCGACTCGACTTACACGCACCTCAACCAAATGCACCCTCAATGACTGGGGCTATTGAGAACTTCGTGAAAAGTTCAAAGAAGGGTAAATAGTACTCGTTCCCTCCTTTTATTTTACTAAGGAATGAATTTAAGCTTATCTAGGATGAAAGCGAATCCTTCTGATGCTACCTTGTTTACTCTGATAAAATCATTTGGAACCGCCAGTGAATCAGCATTTGGATCTACAATAAACTTTTGCTCTGCCTCACTAGCGAATTGAATAAGCCCCGCTGCTGGATGAACCTGTAAAGAAGTCCCTACGACAATTAAAATATCCGCTTCATTAAGAATGAGCACAGCAGATTCATAAGCCGGAACATTTTCTCCAAACCAAACAACATGAGGTCTCAGTCGATAGCCGTCTGGACAAAGATCGGCCGCTCCAAGTTCAGCTCCGTCTATTTGAAAGAACTCCTTTTCCTGATTGGGGCCAGAACTTTTCGAATAACGAATGTTTCCATGCAAATGGTGAACAGAAGTACTTCCAGCACGCTCATGTAGGTCATCTATATTTTGCGTAACAATATGCACGTTTGCAAGGTGTTCCATATTAGCAATGTCATGATGGGCCTTGTTCGGGTTCGCACCTATTATTATCTTCCGCCTTTCATTATAAAACCTCGTTACTAAATCAGGATTTCTATTCCAAGCGTCAGGAGTTGCAATATCCTCAACCCTGTGTTGTTCCCATAAACCACCTCCATCACGAAAAGTATCAATACCACTCTCGGCACTCATTCCAGCACCCGAAAACACAACAACAGTCTTCATTCCACTCATTTCTATATAAAAGTTAAGAATTCAAGAGTCCTCGCAAGCCATTTGAAGAAATTTAATTTTATTCAACAGCATACAAGTTGATCTTCCTTGAAGATAATAAATTTGGTCACAAAAGGACCTGCATACCTTCCGAGACGATTTCGTAGAACCCATATCCCCTTTCAAATTGTGGTAAATATTCTAATTAGAGCAATAACTAGGAAAAAGGAATCCAAGCATTGAACTATTTCAATAATTGACTATTCAGTAAGAGAACTAGAAATGGTCTATTTTCGTGACATATAGAACAAATAATAATTTAATTGTACAAAATGAAAAAACTTTACTCTTCAGCACTAGCGATTGTCGCGATTTGTGCTTCGACTGTATCTTTCGGTCAATCGCCACGTCTTGTTTTAGTTGAGCACTTTACACAAGCTTCTTGTGGACCATGTGCTTCACAAAACCCAACAATGGAAGCGACTTTAAACGCTAATTCTGGTACTGTAATCGATGTTAAACACCAAGTATCTTGGCCAGGATCTGATCCAATGAATACTCATTACCCAGCAGGACCAGAAGACAGAAGAAACTTTTACGGAGTCACAGGTGTTCCCAACACTGCAATGGACGGTCAAGGGCCAGGGGCTCCAAACACGGTTGTAACAACCGCTACTATTGGTACAGCAGCTGCAGTCCCTTCTCCATTTACAATTGACGTAGCACATACAGTTGCTGGTGGTTCAATTACTGTTGATGTTGATGTTGCTTGTACACAAGCTGTTTCAGGTAACCTTCGTCTTTTCATCGCGGTTGTAGAGAATGAAATCGCTTTCGCATCTGCTCCAGGATCAAATGGTGAAACAGTATTCCATAACGTATTGAAGCAGTACATTGGTGCTGGTGGTTCAGCAGGTAATACTATCGCCGGATCATGGGCCGTTTCAGATAACGCTTCTTACAACGAGAGCTGGACATTGTCTAACGTTTATGATGACAACCAACTAGCGGTTGTTGCATGGATTCAAGATATTACTACAAAAGAAGTTCACCAAGCTGGTTACGCTACACCAACAGCTTCATTCACAACGAATGCTACTGCTGATGTAATTACAGATGTACCTGCTGAGGTTTGTAACAATGGTGTTGCTCCAACAATTCGTATCAAAAACAACGGTGGAGATGATCTTACCGCTTTAACTATCACTTATGACGTTAACGGTGGAACTCCAATGGTTTACAACTGGACTGGTAACCTATCATTCTTAGGTTCTGAAGACGTAACTCTTCCTGCTGGCGGATTTACAATGGCAGCTACAAACAACCTTACTGTTACACTTTCAAACCCGAATGGAGTTACAGATGAGGATCCTTCTGATGATGTATCTACTGCATCATTTAACCAAGCTTCTTCAACTACAAATACTGCGGTTGATATAACAATTGTCCCTGATAACTACGGTTCAGAAACTACTTGGGAAGTTAAGAACAGCGCTGGTACTACTCTTTATTCTGGAGGCCCTTACGTTAATGGAACAACTAATCCTGAGGTTACAAACATGACACTTAGCTCTAGTGATTGCTACGAATTCATCATCAATGATGCCTACGGTGACGGAATTTGCTGTGCATATGGTAATGGATCTTACACTATTGTTAGTGGTGGAAACACATTACTTACAGGTGGAGAATTCGGAGATACTGAATCTCGTTTGTTCTTAGTTGAACTTTCAGGAATCGAAGAAAACACATTCGTTAATGGATTGGAAGTATACCCTAACCCAGCTAACGGTGTTGCTCATGTTGACATAAACCTTACACAAGCGACTTCTGTTGCAGTAAAAGTTTACAATGCACTTGGACAAATAGTTTACACGAACGCAGAAGGACAAATGACTGCAGGAAATCACACATTCGATGTTGATTTCACTAACCTTGAGTCTGGAATCTACCTTGTAGATGTTATCACTGGTTCTAAGAAAATCACTACTCGTGTTTCTAACATGAAGTAGTAGGAATATAATTTCTATTAAGAACACCCCCCTCAGAAGAGGGGGGTGTTTTTTTTTGCTTAAGTATAGTAAACCCCTTAATCGGAATTCATGGGTCAAATCCGCCGCATTTTAGTATCTTTAGCGGCTTCAAACGACCCTATATGGCGAAAATTAGAAAACAAGATGCATTGGATTATCACTCATCAGGAAAACCTGGTAAAATTGAGGTAATACCTACTAAGCCTTATGCATCCCAAAGAGACTTATCATTAGCGTACTCTCCGGGGGTAGCTGAGCCATGTCTTCGCATTGCAGAAGATAGAAACGATGTCTACAAATACACTAGTAAAGGAAATCTTGTGGCGGTTATATCGAATGGAACGGCAGTACTTGGGCTGGGCGACATCGGACCCGAAGCCTCAAAGCCTGTTATGGAGGGTAAAGGCCTTCTCTTTAAAATATTCGCTGATATCGATGTGTTCGATATCGAAATTGACGCAACAGACCCAGAACATTTCATTCAAACAGTGAAAGCAATTGCTCCAACCTTTGGAGGAATTAACCTAGAGGATATTAAAGCGCCTGAAGCATTTGAAATAGAGCGTCGCTTGAAAGATGAGCTCGACATCCCAATTATGCACGATGATCAGCATGGGACAGCTATTATTTCATCTGCAGCACTTCTGAATGCATTAGAATTAGCAAAGAAAAAAATATCGAGAGTTAAAGTTGTAGTGTCTGGAGCAGGACCGTCCGCACTTTCATGCGCTAAACTATATCATGCATTAGGTGCCAAGAAAGAGAACATCTTTATGTTCGATTCGAAGGGACTCATTAGTGCCAACAGAAAGGATCTTGATGAGTATAAAAGTTTCTTCGCCGTACATAAAAAAGATGTAGCGTTTGAAGATGCCTTTAAGAAAGCGGATGTATTTCTTGGACTATCTCGTGGTGGACTTGTTTCTAAGGAGATGATTAAGGCTATGGCAAAGGATCCCATTGTTTTTGCCTTGGCAAATCCGGAACCGGAAATATCATACAAAGACGCAACTTCAGTGCGTAAGGATATAATAATGGCAACGGGGAGATCAGATCACCCTAACCAAGTCAATAATGTTCTCGGGTTTCCCTTTATATTCCGTGGAGCTTTGGATGTACGCGCAACTACCATCAATGAAGAAATGAAGTTAGCTGCTGTTAAGTCCATTGCAGCACTTGCCAAAGAAAGTATCCCGGAAGAGGTTATAGAGGCCTACGGCGAAAAGAATATTTCCTTCGGCCGCGAGCAAATAATTCCAAAACCATTAGATCCAAGGTTAATCTATAAAGTTGCACCAGCAGTTGCCAAGGCTGCAGTGGATTCTAAAGTCGCTAATAATCCTATCGAGGATTGGGACTCCTATGAAATGGAGTTGAAGAATAGACTCGGATTAGACAATAAGTTAATTCGTAATATCACACAAAAGGCACAAAATTCTCCTAAAAGAGTTGTGTTTGCTGAAGCAGATAACATCAAGATTCTTAAAGCTGCACAGACAGCACAAGAAGAAGGTGTCTGTTCGCCAGTGTTATTGGGGAACAAACAGGTAATCCTTGACCTAATAGAAGAGTACAGTATCGAGTTTTCTGAAGTTGAAATTACTGATCCCAAATCGAAAGAAGAGAAAGAACGCAGAAAACAATATGGACTAGAGTTCTTCGAAAAAAGAAAACGCAAAGGAATAACAGAGTTCGAGGCAATTCAGATCATGCGAGAAAGGAATCATTTCGCCGCTATGATGGTTGAATCTGGTGATGTAGATGCTATGATTTCTGGTATCACACGAAACTATAGAGATGTTGTTCGACCTGCCATACAAACTGTAGGCCTTCAAAAAGACATGACTAAAGTTGCTGGAATGTACATTCTAGACACCAAACGTGGACCGCTATTCTTGGCGGACACAACGATAAACTTGAATCCGACTGCTGAAGATATTGCAGAAATCACTTCAAATGTTGCGAAGACTATACGGAAATTTAAAGTGACTCCAAGAATTGCATTGCTCAGTTATTCGAATTTTGGTTCTTCACCAGGTGAAGATTCAGCTAAAATGGCAAAAGCAACTAAAATGCTTCACGAGAACGAACCAAACCTAATCGTTGATGGAGAAGTCCAGGCAAATTTCGCGCTGAATAATGAATTGATGAATGAGAAATTTTCGTTCTCTACCTTGTCTAACAAAAAGGTTAACACTTTAATTTTCCCTAATTTATCATCTGGAAACATTGCCTATAAGCTATTACAGGAAATGACTGAGGGGGACGCAATTGGACCTGTTCTTGTTGGTTTAAAAAAATCAATACATGTTCTTCAAATGGGGTCTTCAGTAAGAGAAATTATTAACATGGTCAAGGTTGCAGTAATAGACGCTCAAAACAAGTAATTATGATCGCACAACTAAACGGTAGACTCATAGAAAAAAACGCAACAGAATTGATCATCGATTGTGGTGGAGTTGGTTATAGCGTTCGTATTTCATTGAATACGTTTAGTGAGATAGGTGATAAAGAAAGTATACGGGTCTATACTAAACTGATCGTTCGAGAGGATGCTCAACTACTTTACGGTTTTGCCAATACGACTGAGCGAGAAATGTTCGTTCATTTAATCTCAGTATCTGGAATTGGACCAAATACTGCGATGATTATGCTTTCGTCTTTAGTACCCGATGAAATTGCAGGTGCAATTCAAAATGAAGATGTTGCAACTATACAGAGTATTAAAGGGATTGGAGCGAAAACTGCACAACGAGTTATCGTCGATTTGAAGGATAAAATGTTAAAATTTGAGGTTTCATCCGAAAATATGTTCAGTGCGAACAATACTAATCGATTTGATGCGTTAACAGCATTGATTTCCTTAGGTTTCGCTAAAAAGCCAGCGGAAAAAGCATTAGACAAAATATCCACAGGTGATGAATCCGTGGAGGAGTTAATAAAAGGAGCATTAAAAATACTCTAACGGTATTTATTTTGAGAACGCCCAGTTTACTACATATGAACAAGACGGTAATTTTACTGTTATTTTGCTTAAACGTCATACATTCGTGGGCTCAGCCTAACGATCCTGATACGAATCTGGTTTTCCCAATCGAGAACAACTTCGATCCAACGCAATCGACAGAACAAAGTTTTGACCTTGGTGATCCAAGCTCAGTTGAACAAACAATTGTTTATGACCCTACAACTGGGACATATGTTTTTACAGAAACATTCGGAAATTCTGGATTAGATTTCAGAAACCCTTCCATGATGACATTGGAAGAATACCTAGAATACGAAGAACAACAGGCATTACAAGAAAATTGGAAAGAAAAAATTGATGAGCAAACGGAGGAGAGTCAACCGTTTGAATTGCCAATTAAGGTTGGCAGTAAAGTTTTTGAAAACTTTTTCGGGTCAGACCAAATTACCATTCGTCCAGCCGGAAGCGTAGAAATATCGCTTGGAGTTAACTCATCACGTTACGATAATCCAATCCTTCCTGTAAACCAGCGTAGAATTACACGTTTCGATTTCCAACAACAAATTAACTTGAACCTTGTAGGTCAAATTGGAACGAAACTTAAGATTGGTACAAGCTATAACACACAGGCCGCATTTGATTTTGATAACATCTCGACTCTTGAATACACGGGAAAAGAGGATCAGATCATCCAGAAAATGTCCTTGGGTAACGTGGCTTTCGAACTTCCAACTTCTTTGATTCAGGGATCTCAAGTACTTTTTGGAGCGAGTACACAATTAAAATTTGGAAAAACTACCGTTGATATGATCGCTGCATCCTCGAAAGGACGCAAGCAGGAGATCAACATTACGGGTAAATCTCAGGTTCAGGAATTCGAACTTACCGCAGATAACTACGAGGCAAATCGTCACTATTTCGTGAATATGTACCACGAAAACCATTATGACGAGGGAATGTCTACTCTTCCGATTCCAAATACCACTATCAATTTGACGAGAATTGAAGTCTGGGTGATGAATCGAACTAATGAGACGGAAAACACACGTAACATAATCGCATTCGCAGATTTAGGTGAAGCACGTGCAGCAAACTGTCAAGGTGATCCAGGCGGATACTCTATTTCAGAATTACCAGATAACGAGGCAAATGACCTCTACAATTGGGCGGCATTTCAACAACCTAATATTCGTAGCTTCAATAATGCCGTTGCAACATTGAACGCACAAGTTGCAGCTCCAGGGCCATTCCAACAGGCTGTGCACTATGAGAAAGTAGAAAACGCGCGTAAATTAGCTGATGCTGAGTTTAGCTATAACGCTCAACTTGGTTTTATCTCATTGAACATGCCATTGAACAATGATGAAGTATTAGCTGTCGCTTATGAGTATACACAACGTGGTGAAACTTTCCAAGTTGGGGAGTTTTCAACGGATGGTATTGACGGACAGAATGCACTTATCGTAAAACTTCTAAAACCAACTTTGACAAATCCTAATAACGCCATTTGGGATTTGATGATGAAGAATGTATACTCTATTGGAGCTTACCAGGTAGATCAACAAGGCTTCCGTTTAGATCTATTGTACAACAATCCTGAAACATCAGTTCCAGTGCCATTCTTCCCATTAGCAGGCGTAGATGATCGTCAGATAGTGACACTTTTGGAAATGGATAAATTGAATCAAAACAATCAGCCATTTACGGATGGAGTTTTTGATTTCGTGCCAATCACATTTAATGGAAATAGAGCGGAAACAGCTGGTACAATTAATACGCGAAATGGTAGGGTCTACTTTTCGACTGTACAGCCATTTGGAAAGACGCTGGCAACAAAATTGACGGAAGCGGGTATACCACAAATTGTAATCGACCAGGTTGCTTTTACGGAACTTTATGATTCTACTAAAACAGCTGCTCAACAGATTCCAGCGAAGAATCGATTTAGTTTCAAAGGAGAGTATCAGTCATCTATTAGCTCAGATATTCCATTGAACACACTTAACGTTCCTGAAGGAGCGGTTACAGTAACTGCCGGTGGTATAAAATTGATTGAAGGCCAAGATTTCACTGTTGACTATAATTTGGGGCGAGTGAAAATCTTAAATGAGGCTTATTTAAATGCAAATACGCCAATAAAAATATCCATTGAGAGTAATTCCGTCTTTGGGTTTCAGGCGAAATCTTTGATGGGAAGTAGGGTTAGTCATCGATTCAGCGATCGCTTCAACATTGGTGCTACCTGGATGAGAATGATGGAGCGTCCAGTTACGCAGAAAGTCGACATTGGCTCTGAACCCTATAAAAATAATGTCATCGGCTTTGATATAGCCTACAAAACAGAATTACCTTTCCTGACAAAGCTTGTCGATTTCTTACCGGTCATCTCAACCAAAGAGAAATCTACATTATCTTTCACAGGTGAGTTTGCGCATTTAATCCCTGGTTCACCTCGGGCCATCAATAAAGAAGGAACTTCGTATGTGGATGATTTTGAAGGTGCTCAAAGTGCGATCGATTTACGATCAATTTCAGCTTGGCGCTTAGCCTCAATACCAAAAGGACAACCTGATTTATTCCCTGAAGCGAGCAATCCTGACCTTTCAGCTGGATTTAAGCGTGCGAAAACAGCTTGGTATGTAA
Organism: Flavobacteriales bacterium UBA7325; assembly: GCA_002471375.1. GTDB lineage: Bacteria > Bacteroidota > Bacteroidia > Flavobacteriales_D > Crocinitomicaceae > UBA4466. The sequence continues at coordinate 1,554 of DKPV01000024.1, read as the reverse complement.
TTGATCCATTGTTCTTCAGAAATGACAATACAACTCCGCAACATATCGTAAACAATCCTGAGCAACTATCGGATAGCCGTATTCGCTTAGTTAATCAAACGGATATTTTCCCGAATCTACAACAAGCTTACGGTTCGATTCCTAATGTCCCAGTTCTTGATTTAGGATACTACCCTAAGGAGCGTGGAATGTACAATTACGACACTACAAATACAGTAGATGTAGATGGTAATTTCATTGACCCTGAGAATCGTTGGGGTGGAATAATGCGTTCGTTAACAACAAACGATTTCGAACAAACGAATATAGAATACATCCAATTCTGGATCCTCGATCCATTTAATGATGACGCAGAAGCTGCTAACCCATCATCTAATCATACGGGAGGTGACTTGTACTTCAACCTCGGTAGTATCTCAGAAGATGTACTTCCCGATTCAAGAAGAAGTTTCGAAAATGGACTACCACCCTTTGGAGCAACTATTGATGACGATCTGGACACCACAGCCTGGGCAAGGGTCTCCACTTTACAACAGACCGTCAACGCATTCGACAATGACCCTGTAGCAAGAGCGAACCAAGATGTAGGTATCGATGGTTGGAACAATGTTGAGGAGCGCGTTAATTACGCTAATTATGTCAATTGGGTTCAATCAAACACTACGCTCTCAGCGGCCGCTAAATCGCGCATGGTAAATGATCCATCGAATGATGATTATACTTACTACCGAGATGATGAGTACGATGCTTCATCGACAAACATTCTTGATCGATACAAACGATTCAATGGGATGGAAGGAAACTCTCCGACCATAGAAATGTCCGATGCATTAAATGCGGAAGGTTACCCGACTCAATCAACGAATTCACCAGATATTGAGGATTTCAACAATAACAACACCCTAGACGAAACGGAAAGTTATTTCCAATATAAAATTAGCCTTCGTCCAGGAGATATGCAGGTTGGTAAGAACTTTATTACAAATGTTCAACCTTTCCAAAACGGCAACAAAACAGAGAACTGGTATCAATTCAAAGTTCCAATTAGAGATTTCGAAAAGAGAATTAACGGTATTCAAGATTTCAGAACTATCCGTTTCATGCGTATGTTCCTGAAGGACTTCGATGAGGAGGTAATGGTTCGATTTGCTCGGTTAGAATTCATCCGTGGAGAATGGAGACAATTTAGAGATGATATGACCGAACCTGGTGAGGGTGTAACGGTTGATCCTAACCTGACAACATTCAATATCGGTGCAGTAAACGTTGAAGAAAACGATCAACGTACTCCTATTAAGTATGAGATTCCACCAGGTATCATTCGTGAGGTGGATCCTTCACAGACATACCAAAGACAATTGAACGAGCAGTCTTTGACACTAGAAGTATGCGACTTGCAAGATGGTGATGCGCGTGCTGCCTATAAAAACGTAACCTTCGATGTTCGTACATACAAGAAATTGAAAATGTTCGTGCACGCTGAAGAGGTGGACGTAGCGAAAGCTCTCAATGATGATGATATCACATGCTTCGTTCGATTAGGAACTGACTTTA
>DKPV01000080.1 GCA_002471375.1 Flavobacteriales bacterium UBA7325 | reverse complement strand
TTATCACTAGAATTTTCATCACCTTCTCCAACGCTAAAATTTATTAAGTACACCCTCCTTTAATGAATACGAGGAGAGCAACATTCTCTTTATACCAAGTTTTTCGATTGCCCATTTTATCTGGATGGCCGAGATTGGGAGCATGTTCTTTCGAATAGGCACTATCCATCGATTATTCATTCGATCTTCAAGTGAAGAATTTATAGACCAATCTAATTGCTCCATTAGCTCTGTCATATTTAGCTCAACAACTGATCCAGTAGGAACAAATTCTTTCTGGTTAATCATTTCGTAAAATGTTTCAAAACTTCCAGAAGAACCGATCATCGTATCACAACTAAACTTTGATAGTTGTCCTACTTCCTTTTCTTCCATATATTCTAAAACTGCTCGGATATGAGTTGGAGTATAGCTTGAAGGCATTTCCAAATATTGAAATATACGCGACACGCCTATTTCGAAGCTCTCCATTTCTACGACATTTGATTCATTAGCAAGGATAAACTCTGTGCTTCCACCGCCGATGTCCATTATTACTGCTGGAGACGAAAAGTCATAGGTCCATTTTACTCCCTGATAAATCAATTGAGCTTCATCTTTACCTGGAATGATTTCAATTCTAATCTTAAGTTCACTAAAGACCTGATCAACAAATTCTGATGAGTTTTTAGCAGCTCTCAATGCGGAAGTTCCAATACCTAAAATGTTCTCTTTTGGTACATTATGATGCTCGCAGGATTCCGAAAAATGAGTTAGCGTATTCATGGCTCTCGCGAGCGCATCATCTGCAATGTAACCGTCGTTAATTCCACCCATTCCGAGTAGGACAGCCTCTTTGGTTTTATCGATGATGTTAAGTTTACCTTCCAGAACTTCAGCGATCAATAAATTGAACGTATTGGTCCCGAGGTCGATAACAGCTCTAATCATTCTATGTACTCTTCAGCCATTTGAATAGATGCTTAATTCGAAGTCTATGTCCGAATTGAAGGATGCCGTTTTTGTATAAACGTGCTGCTATCAGCAAGGAAATGAAGGCGCTCACGATCAGCACAAAAAATGCCACATAAATTTCATATGCATGACCGACTTCATATCCTTGGGATAATTTCACCATTACAACAACGGGGGCTGTGAATGGAAAATAATGCAAGAAGGTGGCCATTTGAGTTTCTGGATTATTCATCACATAATAGCCCGCATAGAGCGATAGACAAAGTACGATAACAATAGGGATGACAAATTGTTGACCATCACTTTCCGATCCCATGGTTGCTCCAATAGCGGCAAAAATTGAGCTATAGAATAAGTATCCTCCTATGAAGAATAGGATGAAAAATCCGAGGATCGTTCCAAACTCCACGCGCTCATAAACAAGGTTTACAAATTCATTGTACTCTCTTGCAGCATAATAACTCTCCTGATATGAAGCATCATTTGCGTCGAGCGTTAATTGTTCGATGTTGATGTTTGATGCATCCATGACATCAGGAAAAATATTCTCACGCATGAAATAAAGACCTGCACCAATGATCGAAATCCAAATTACGAATTGTAAGAAAGCCGACATCCCAATGCCCATAATTTTCCCTCTCATCAATTGAAAGGGTGACACGGAGGCCAGAAGAACTTCAACAATTCGGTTACTTTTCTCTCTTGACACACTTCGTAGGACTGTCATACCGAACAAGAATATAAATAGGAAGATCAATGTTCCGAAGAAAAATCCTGCCCAACCACTCAGATCGTTGGCTTCATCTTCGGGATCATTCACATCGGCGAACGTTACGTTTATAGGCTGTTTGATGCTTCTAAATTTCGATAGTGACATTTTTGTAAATTCCTTCACCACGATTTCTTCAAGTCTTCTTTCAAACTGGTAATGCACACGCGTCTGCATCCGCACAGATGGCTTCTCTCGATAAAAAACAAATCCAGTTTTATTGGAAAGAACCTTTTCATTCACCTCTAGTAGAGCATCAAATTTCTGATATTTCTTAGCATCTCGAAATTCATCCACTTCTATATATCCATCAGCAAATGCATAGGTCACAGAATTATCTATTTGCGGCATGATTTTATTATTCATGATTCCACCTGGATCCGCGATCAAAACATTCCAATGCTGCTTCGATTGTCCACCAAGTGCAAACATGACATAAACCATCCCTAGAACAATCAAGGGACCGATAACAGAGAGCATAATAAATGAACGTGAACTCACGCGCTCTCTCCACTCACGAACTGCTATCAACCAACTATTTTTCATCTTCTTCTTTCTTTGGTTGAACTAATTGTATAAAGACATCCTGCATTGAAGGACGCATTTCCCATACCGCCTCTATCTTCACATGACCCATCAGAACTTTGAGTAAATCATCAAATGAGCTCTCGCCTCGAACAGCAAGATGTACCTCAAATCGATTATCTCCTAAAATGATTTTATCTTCTACCACAAAACCAGTCCATAAGGCATTCACAAAGGCTATCATATTCCCTTGGAATCTAACTGCAATCAGTCCACTTTTTTGAGCATCTTGCAATTCAGAGATGGATCCTTCTGCAATCTTTCTAGACTGATCTATAAGTACCGCACGATCACATATCTCCTCTACACTTTTCATGTTATGAGTTGACAGCATAATTGTTTTACCAGCCGCTCTCATTTCAGAAAGTTCTTGTTTAATCAGCTCTACATTTACTGGATCGAATCCACTAAAGGGTTCATCTAGGATAAGTAATTTTGGCTCATGAAGTACCGCGCAAATAAATTGAATTTTCTGAGCCATCCCTTTCGATAACTCTTCGACACGCTTTTTTCTCCAATCGTTAATATCAAAACGATCAAACCAATAGTCGATCTTCACTTTCGCATCCGATTTAGACAAGCCCCGGATCCTTGCAAGGAACATTGCTTGCGCTTCGACTGTCATATTTCGATATAATCCTCTTTCTTCTGGAAGATATCCAATGTGGTAGAGATCTCGATCAACCATGAGATCACCATCAAACCTCACGGATCCACTATCGGGCGAAAAAATTCGATTGATAATTCGAATCAGTGTTGTCTTGCCCGCTCCGTTTGGTCCCATCACACCAAATATCTCACCTTTCTGAACTTTTAAGGACAGGTTTGTGAGCGCTGGCTTTTGATAGAAGGATTTATTTACGTTACGTATTTCTAGAATCGTGTTCATGTGATGTGAAGATAGCAATTATTTGTATCGCTAAAATCTTGGTTGAATCGATTAATCAACATGAAGATTTGGAAACAAAAAAGCCTCGATCCAGGCATCAAGGCTTTTTCTAACTAATATGTTGTAAGTATATTCTAGCAGCATCCACCTCCATCGTAATGGAAAGTAGATTCTGAAATATAAATATCATCACGACCAAGCGCCTTTAAGGCACCTGCTGTCTTATCACAGATTGCTAAAGGTGAATTTTGAAGGAGTGTATGTCCTTCTCCGTCATCAAAATATTCATCGTCTCCGAAATAAATCCCTGTCTTCCCTGTAAAAACACAAGGTCCATCTGCAGGCATTGGATCCTTAATCGCACAAACTTCAACACTTTCTAAGAAAATCATCTCATCAGTATCGTAATGTCCTGGATCTAAAACACGGTATGGACGTTTAGCTCGAATCTCGATTGTTCCAAATCCAGCATCCGTCATCATCTTTATGTACTCATTTAATGGTAATGAACCACTTAAACAAAGCGCTCTCAGGCGATCATCATTCTTCAACGACTCCGGCATTGGATCTTCGGTAACAGGATCAGATAATACCAATCTTCCGTTCGGCTTTAATACACGATGCATTTCAGCAAGCGCCTTCTTCAGGTCCTCCTTGTTGAATATATTAAATAGACAATTCTGCGCTGCAACATCGATAGATTCGTCCTCCACTGGAAGATTAAGAGCATCACCTTTACGTACATCAACAAACTCAGATTTGAACCATGGATTTGTTGCTTCAGCGTCTTTCAAGTTCTTTTCGCAAGCTCCTAACATTTCGTCAACGACATCGATTCCGATCACTCCGTTTTTCTTACGACTGAAATATGAAAACTGGAACACCTCCATTCCTCCTCCGACACCAACATAAAGAACGGTAGGGTCATTTACCAAATCTCTAGGATTTACTGTACTCCCACAACCATAATTCATCTCAAGCATAATGCTTGGCATGTCAAGCCCTGGCAACGCCCAAATTGGAGTTGTTGTGCAACACAGTCCAACATCTGGAGCCAAAGCTGCATCTCTATAAACATTTACTGTTTCGTCTAAATATGATTTCATTCTATCAGTTTATTCTTGAAAACTAAATCTTATGCTGTTGTCCCACCACAACTTGATCCTGCTCCAGCTGTGCAGCCATAACAATGTTGGTTGACAATTATATCTCTATTTTGAAGCGCGTCTAAATCAAATTCAGACAAGTGCTTACTTTCGTTCGATGCAACTTTTAAATCCAACATCTGGTTAAAGTCACAATCGAAAATATATCCATCCCATCCAATCGATATTGTCGAACGGCACATTACATTCGCCGCAGCGGCTGGATTATATGCATTCACCAACTTCTCCATGTAGCCATGATAATTCTCACTAGCAACAAGATACTCCAGGTATCTGCTCACCGGCAAATTGGTAATTGCGTATAATTCGTTGAAATCAATGTCGAAACGATCTTTTAATTTCTTTTTAAAATCGGCTTGTAAAGAAGCCTGATCTGGTGGTAAAAATGCACCTGAAGGATTATAGACGAGGTCTAATTTATATCCCGAACCTTCTATACCATATCCAACATGATTCAACATTTTTAGTGCTTTGATACTTTGATCAAACACACCGTCTCCACGCTGAGCGTCTGTTTTAGTCGAAGTAAAGTAGGGTAAAGATGATACTACTTCCACATTATACTTCTTGTAGAATTCTGGGAGGTCGTTGTATTTCTTGTTAGCAACTATTATCGTAAGATTACACCTCACTAATACCTTCACCCCACGCGTTGAAAGTTGTTCAACAAACCATCTGAAATCAGGGTTCATTTCTGGAGCTCCTCCTGTTAAGTCAACGGTTGAACAGTTTGTTTTATCCAATGCTTCGAGACACAATTCCATTGTCTCTCTGGTCATTATTTCTCTACGATCTGGGCCTGCATCTACATGACAATGCTTACACACTTGATTACACATCTTTCCCATGTTGATCTGAAAAACATCCAGATCGACAGTCGTTAGAGGAAACAACCCAGTCTCCTTTAATTTAGTTTGAAAAGATGGTAAATCCGTTTGCTGTAACAACTTCAATTGCTTATCCGTTTCGGATAGATCATGACTTTGTCCTGCTAGGGATTTGTGCGTTAATACTGCCATTACATTGAAAGATCTTTATACTTGTTCATCATCTGAACTCCATGTACCAATGCCGCTCCGCTTTTGATAGCAGCTGCAACGTGCACAGCTTCCATCATTTGCTCCTCATCACATCCTTTTTCCATCGTGTCTTCCGTGTATGCTTCAATACAATATGGACATTGAACAGCATGCGAAACTGCGAGTGCAATTAATGATTTCTCTCGAGCTGTTAGCGCTCCTTCTTTGAAAACACTTCCGTAATAATCGAAAAACTTCCCTCCTAATTCAGGTTGAAAATCCTTGATGTCGCCAAACTTCTTCAAATCTTCTGGGTCATAATATGTCTTCATTACAGTTGCTTTTTATATGTTTCAATTTATTCAGAACACAGCCAATCGTGCTATAGGACGATGGAACAGTATTTCACTTACATCTTTTGTAAGATTTTTTGTTTCCAATTCTTCCACTTATAGATTCTAGCGAAAATAAGGATTAGCAAAGGTTGTATAACGATCAAGGTAAGAATACTTTCCCAACCAAATTCCGGAGGTGTTCGATCAACGAACAAAGCGTCTGTTGTAAAAGCTTGCCAATTGTTAGTCAACACAACTGCAGCAAAAATATTATTGACTGCATGATAGCCCATTCCAAGTTCCATTCCGTCATCCATATGGGTGAGTATTCCCAAGAAAATTCCGCTCAAAATATAGAACGCGAGTAGACCATATCCGAGTTTCGCTACTTCCGGATTAGCACCATGCAGCAACCCAAACAAAACACCGGAAATCAAGATAGAGATTCCACCATGCTTGATCAATCTTCCTAAACCCTGAAATAGATAACCTCGAAATAAAGCATCTTCTGCCGCGGTCTGGAGCGGTAGCATTATGAACGAAACAAGTAATAACGGGACAAAGGTTGAAGCGTTCATATTCCAACGGACATCAACTCCTGAGAAAATGGCAATTGCTAAGGATACCGAGAGTATTAAACCAAAGATTCCAAAGGAGAGAAAGAAACGCTTCCAATCAAATTTATCACGCGAAGTGAACAGACTTGTTATCGATCGCTTATGAATGAACTTAATACAAAGTATTAGTGTCCCTAGGAGGAATACGAAAGGAACCAGCATCAATAGGAGTGTCAAATTTTTATCACCTCCAGAACCGGCGTTGAATAGATCAATGTTGAGCCATTTAACCAAGCCCAATGCTAAGGTATTACCTACTACAAATGAAAATAAAATGAGTGATATCGTAAGAATGTACGAATTAGTAGAAACTAGTCCTTTTCGATATTGTTCAATGAATTGCATGCCCTAGTGGAACATGTCTTTCATTTTTTGGAAAAATCCTTTATCGTGATGATCCGGCTTTGGATCGAAATTATCGCTCTCTCTCAATTTCTCAAGAATTGCTTTTTCTTCTTTCGATACTTTCTTGGGAGTCCAAACATTGATGTGTACGAATAGATCACCGGTCCCGTATGCTTGAAGTGCAGGAATACCTTTCCCTTTCAAACGAAGTGTTTTACCACTTTGTGTTCCTGGCTCAATTTTTATCTTCGCTTTTCCATTTACCGTTGCCACCTCAATAGAACTACCCAATACTGCATCAACAAAATTCACGTATGCCTCATAATGGAGATTTTCACCATCTCTTCGCAACGACTCATGAGGAAGCTCCTCAATTACCACAATCAAATCACCTGCAACACCATCAAATGGTCCAGCATTACCTCTTCCAGTAACACTCAATTGCATTCCTTCCATAACACCTGCAGGAATATCAACTTCAATTACTTCTTCTTTACGAACAAGTCCGTTTTGATCCGCATCGGTCGGTTTCTTATCAATTTTCTTTCCTGCTCCTTGACAAACATTACAAGCAGATTGCGTTTGCATTGCTCCCAAGAAAGTCTGCGCAACACGCGTCACTCTACCAGAACCGTTGCATGTCGTACAGTCCTTAAACGTAACTCCGTCTGCGTTGACAAGCTTATTTACCTTGATTTTTTTGTTGACTCCTTCTGTAACCTCCTGAAGGGTTAATTTCATTTTTACGCGAAGATTAGATCCTCGAACTCGTCGAGATCCACCACGAGCTCCACCAAAGCTTCCTCCGCCACCACCGAATGCTCCACCGAAAATATCTCCAAACTGAGAGAAGATATCATCCATATTCATACCTCCGTGACCACCTCCTGCTGCACCGCCCATTCCGGCATGTCCAAACTGATCATATCGCGCCTTTTTTTCCTCTGAACTTAGGACTTCATAAGCTTCCGCTGCTTCCTTGAATTTCTCCTCAGCAGCAGGATCACCTTCGTTCTTATCAGGATGATACTTAAGCGCAAGCTTGCGGTATGCCTTTTTTATTTCGGCTGCAGTTGCACTTTTGGAGACACCAAGTACATCATAAAAATCTCTCTTCTCACTCATAATCTTTCTACTAGCGCAAATTATTGACCCACGACAACCTTCGCATAACGGATTACCTTATCACCAAGGAAATAACCTTTCTCCACAGAGTCAATTACTTTGCCTTTCATCTTTTTAGTTGGAGCTGGAACATTTGCAATTGCTTCATGAACTTCACTATCAAACGCTTCTCCAACGGCGTCCATGCCTTTCAAACCTTTCGACTCTAAGGTAGTCTTGTACTTATTGAAAATAAGTTTAAACCCTTCCTTTACGCTCTCGATGTCATCCACTTCGTCGTTATTTACTATTGCACGCTCGAAATCATCGATCACTGGAATTAGATCCTTCAAGAGTCCTGCATTGGCAGTACCAATAATATCTAGCTTCTCCTTGTTCGTTCTCTTTCGATAGTTATCAAATTCAGCGTGAATTCGTAAATACTTATCGTTTAACTCTTGGTATTTATCTTCAAGTGTAGGCTCCGATGGAGTCTCAACAGTCTCCTGCTCAGTTTCATTCACATCTTGTGTGTTATCCACTTCCTCCTTCTCGTTTTTCACTTCTTTATCTTCTGACATGCGCAATTCAATTTTTTCTTGAAACTTCAAAGGCAAAGATACTGCCAATCTGAGAAACTAGACATAGTGTCAGGAAAAATGTATTTAAAGATGTAAAGTTGGCAGAAATTGAGGATTCTGACTCGCTGTCAGGCCTGGATAAATTGATACTAGGGATCTGTCCTAGTTGATAGATATTTCCTCACCTCGAATATTAAAATAGTAGATTTCGCCCTCTTTTTAACTGTATTTCCTCAGGATTTTGCGCATCAATACGATAGACTACTTGTGCGTTATCTACATTTTGAATTGGCTGTATGGCAGATACAAAGTCCTCATTAACTTCAGGATTTGATCCTGACGATGTTACTTCTTGAGATCCGCATGACAGCAATACGCTCGCTGGAATAAGTAATAATAGAAAGATTTTCATGATTAGAGTTTTTATGGTTTCTATTACATAATGTGCAGACAATCAAAAGGTAACAAAAAGAATCCAAAAAAAGCATTTTAAATTACAGATCTTGTATCCAAGATATCATCTCAGCATTTTGTTCTTAAAACGATTGTCTCGGATAGAAGTTTCCGATATGTTGGGGTTGGATTTGTCTCTTCTCTCCCGAAGGATTCGAATAATTACACCTACGAAAAATGCCGCACTCGCTAGAATGAGCATGGCGAAGAAGTAAATCATCTTTTTACTTTTTCTTCTTTTTCTTCTTTAGCTGATTGTCGAGCTGAACGTGAAGTTGCATCCCGCGAACATCAGCTCCTGATGCCACAATAAACCCATTTCCATCAATTAAGAAAGCGGTTGGGATTGAATAAACTCCGTACTCTTTAGCAGTTTTATTTCCTTCATCGTAACCGTGATTTTTCCAAGTCAAGTTATCCGCTTCAATTGCAGCTATCCAAGGTTCTTTTTTTCGATCTAGAGAAACGCTATAAATCTCAAATCTCTTTGCATTTTTAAATTTCGATTTTCCATACTTGGCATACGCTTCAACCACATTGGGGTTTTCACGTCTACAAGGTCGACACCAAGATGCCCAGAAATCAATAAGTACCATTTTACCCTTTAAGCTCGATAGTTTTACCTCTTTACCCTCTGGTGAAATCAACACAATATCTGGTGCTTTATCCCCAATTGCTGTCTGGGCAAATGAATTCAATGTGCTCAGCAATCCGAATGCCAGTAAAACTATAAGTCCTCTCATTATCCTATTCTTCTAATGTCCGCTCCCAAATTATTCAATCGAATATCGATATCCTGGTAACCACGGTCAATTTGTTCAATGTTATGTATAACGCTCTTCCCTTTCGCTGAAAGTGCAGCAATTAAAAGCGAAACACCTGCACGAATATCAGGAGATGTCATCTGAATACCTCTTAAATCATGTTCTCTGTTCAAACCAATTACAGTTGCTCTATGCGGATCACACAAGATAATTCTTGCCCCCATGTCAATCAATTTATCCGTGAAGAACAATCTCGATTCAAACATTTTTTGATGAATCAATACAGACCCTTTAGCTTGTGTAGCAACAACAAGAATAATCGAGAGAAGATCAGGTGTGAAGCCTGGCCAAGGCGCATCAGAGATAGTCATAATTGAACCATCAATGAACTTCTCGATTTCGTAGCTTTTTTGTTTTGGAATGTAGATATCATCTCCTTTTTTCTCCAACTTGATTCCAAGTCGACGGAATATTGTGGGTATAATTCCTAGATTCTCCCAGCTAACATCTTTAATTGTAATCTCTGATTGGGTCATTGCTGCTAGACCAATAAATGAGCCTATTTCAATCATGTCTGGAAGAATCCTGTGGAAACATCCTCCAAGTTTCTTCACCCCTTTGATTGTAAGTCTATTTGATCCGAGTCCTTCTATTTTTGCACCCATCGAATTAAGCATTCGACATAACTGTTGCAAATAAGGTTCACAAGCTGCATTGTAGATTACGGTTTCTCCTTCAGCATGAACTGCGGCCATAACAATATTCGCTGTCCCAGTTACAGAAGCCTCATCCATATGGATGTAAGTCCCTTTCAATTTCTTACCCTCTACTGCGTAAAAGTGCTCCCCTGCATCATAATTGAATGCAGCTCCAAGCATTTTCATTCCTGCAAAGTGCGTATCTAATCTTCGGCGACCAATTTTATCTCCACCAGGTTTTGGTAAATAACCAACGCCAAATCTCGCCAGCATTGGTCCAACGATCATTACTGATCCTCTTAATGAACTAGCACGTATCTTAAAATCTTCTGACTGCAGGTATTCTAGGTCAACATTTTTCGCTTGAAAAATATAGGTTCCTTTCTCAACTTTTTCAACCTTCACCCCCATGGCTTGCATGAGTCCGATTAGTTTGTTGACATCAACGATGTCTGGAATGTTCGAGATTGTTACTTTTTCGCTAGTAAGAAGTGGCGCACATATTACCTGTAGCGCTTCGTTCTTTGCTCCTTGTGGAATTAATTCACCTTTAAGCGGCTTTCCACCGTGGATTTCAAATGAAGCCATTCAGTCGATTATTTTTTTGATCGATTCGAGTTTCTGTTTCTATTATTCTGCGAACCTCTACGATTGTTATTGTTATTGTTATTGTTATTGTTCTTTCCCTTCCCTTTCCCTTTTTGGTTCTTTGGAGGATTGTTTAATCCAAGTGTTTTGAGTAACTGATTTGTACTAGTTAACTCATCTGGATTTTCCAATTTCAACTTTCCATTCGAAAGTTCGAAAAGCTGCTCAGCGATTACGTGATTTTCAACCGCTCTATTGTTGTGCATCAAGAATTGCTTCTTCATGAAGTTCGCCATTGATTTCGTCAAGTATTGAAGCTCGGCTTCATCTTCAATAGAGTCTGCAAGTTCAAGAATATTTTGCGTGTACTTTCCAAAATGTCCAAATCGAATTTTTGCTTTAGGATAATCCATAGTATCTGGACTTTCCACAAGTGATTCGCGCGAAGGAATTTCAAATGGTGAATCAACTTCCAATTTAAAATCCGACATAACAAAGAGGTGCGTCCAAAGCTTATGCTTGTAGTCGTCAACATCTCTCAAGTGAGGATTCAATTGCCCCATCACCTCAATGATAGCTTGAGCAGCCTTATTTCTCGTCTCCCGATCTTCTATGCCCATGGCATGTTGAATCATATTTTGGACGTTCCTCCCGTATTCTGGGAGCAATAAGTCTCCACGTGATGTGTTGTATTCCATAAATCTATTAATGCTCGAAAATACTAATTTTCAAGGTGCTTAGCAAGTGAATTGTCGTAGGTAGCTTTTGCCTCTTGTATGAAACCATAATGCTCATCATCGATCATCATCTTCCCTTTTGTTACATGTCCAAGCAACGTGAAGCTCACGTTAGACTCTGCCATGTGCTCGATAAAGTCATCTTCATTATCCTCATCAACAGTAACAAGAACTCTTCCTTGTCCTTCTCCGAATAAGAATGCATCTTCTCGAACTTCTGAATCAGTAACAATATCAAAACCTAATTCTCTTGGCATCGCCATTTCAGTAGCAGCTACAAACAAACCGCCATCAGCGATATCGTGTGCCGCATTAATCAAGCCGTTTTGAATAAGTGCATATAACTCATCGTGCATTGCGAACTCCTCTTCCAAATTGAAGTATGGTGCTGGCGAAGCATCGATTCCATGATGAGAAACTAAGTATTCTGAAGAACTAATATCATTGTGTGATTGCCCGAGAATAAAGATCAAATCTCCTTTTTGTTTGAAGTCGAGTGTCATTACCTTCTCCTTGTCTTCAACTAATCCAATCATTCCAATAGTTGGGGTCGGGAAAACTGGTATCTCAACTCCATCTTTCGATGTTTGATTGTAGAATGAAACGTTTCCTCCTGTAACTGGAGTATTAAATTTAAGACATGCCTCAGACATCCCTTTAATTGCCCCAACAAATTGCCAGAACGATTCTGGATTGTATGGGTTACCGAAGTTCAAGCAGTTTGTAATTGCACTCGGCACACCTCCTGCACATCGAATATTTCTTGCTGCTTCAGAAACGGCAATCATTGTTCCAACATGTGGATCTGCATTTACATAACGTGAATTACAATCCACTGTCATAGCAAGGGCGCGATTTGTTCCTTTAATGTTTACGATTCCTGCATCTGATGGTCTGTTCGTGACCATATTTCTTGCACCAACCATTGAATCATACTGTTCGTAAACCCAACGTTTTGAAGCGATATTTGGGTGAGACAATAGTTTAAACCCTACTTCTTTCAAGTTTTCCGGTTGCTCAACAGATTCCATGTCAAACTTCTTGAACTCTTGATAGTATGCAGGCTCTGTATATTCTCTTTCATAAACAGGAGCTCCACCACCTAGAACTAATGACTCAGCAGGAACATCTCCTACTAATTCATCACCAACGAAATATCGAACTTGTCCACCTTCCGTGACAACTCCAATTTCTTCAGCGTGTAAATCCCATTTATCAAATATGTCTTTTACGACTTTTTCTTTTCCTTTTTGTACAACGATTAGCATTCGTTCCTGAGATTCAGAAAGAAGAATCTCGTATGGAAGCATGTTAGCCTGTCTTGTTGGAACTTTAGACAAGTCAATGTCCATCCCAACGTTATCTCCTGCGGCAGACATCTCACATGATGAGCATGTAATCCCTGCTGCTCCCATATCTTGCATACCAACAATAGCATCTGTCTCTGACAATTCCATTGTCGCCTCTAGCAGTAATTTTTCCATAAATGGATCACCTACTTGAACAGATGGAAGATCATTTGCAGAATCTTCTGTGATATCTTTAGATGCGAATGCAGCTCCAGCAATACCATCTTTACCTGTTGACGAACCAACAATAAATACTGGATTTCCTGGACCAGTTGAAGTAGCTGAAATCACTTTCTTAGGATCCATAATCCCCGCAGAAAAGGCATTAACTAGTGGATTCGTATTGTAAGACTCATCAAAGAATACCTCACCTCCTACGATTGGAATTCCAAATGAATTCCCGTAATCACCGATTCCTTTAACGACACCTTTCACTAACCACTTTGTACGATCCTCTTCAATATTTCCAAATCGTAGAGAGTTCAACTGAGCAATCGGTCGAGCTCCCATCGTGAAAATATCGCGGTTAATTCCTCCAACACCTG
The DNA here is from genome assembly GCA_002471375.1 of Flavobacteriales bacterium UBA7325. Taxonomy (GTDB): domain Bacteria; phylum Bacteroidota; class Bacteroidia; order Flavobacteriales_D; family Crocinitomicaceae; genus UBA4466. The sequence continues at coordinate 56 of DKPV01000080.1, read as the reverse complement.
TTGCAGCTCCCTGATATGGCTCTAGTGCACTTGGATGGTTATGAGATTCAATCTTG
>DKPV01000046.1 GCA_002471375.1 Flavobacteriales bacterium UBA7325 | reverse complement strand
TTCTTGAAGACGGATCATTTACTTACATTAACTTGGGTGAGTTTAAATCTATTGGTAATCAACTTAAATTCAGTCTAAAAACGGAACGTTTAACAAGCACATTAGCGGCAAGTTATATTGGTCGATATAATCGATTGAGTAATGAAAATAATGAAGTTAATACCTACGCTTTTTCGCCCGAAGCAAGTCTGAATTGTTCATATCATTTGATTAAAGATAAACTACAACTCAATGCCTTTTGTAAGTTCAACGGTGCCTTGCAAAGCTACGCTTTAGTGGATGATGAAATAAGAGAAAATGAACAAAGCCCTTATTCAATACTTGATTTTAGTTTAAGCACACAACTCCTAAAAAAGCAACTAAGGTTAACCGTTGGAGCAAAAAACATCTTGAATGTGAAAACCGTAAACGTTATAGGTACAACAGGCGGAGCGCACTCGGGAACAGGGAATTTTAATGCTGCCCGCGGAACATCCATATTCTTTTCAGCCAAATACACCATTAATTATGATTTCAAAAAGAAATAAGCACTGTTACTTTCTTGTATTCTCTCTTATCCTTTCATCTTGTATGAAAGAGGAAATTGCCGTTCCAAAACATCTAGCCGGAGATACGCAAACGAATGAGATTGAAATGGAGCAAAATTATAGAAATCAGCTTTATTTTGACCTAGAAAGCAATCAAGTTGTAAAATCAAACCTTAAAACAGAATGGGATTTGGCTTTTGAAACAAATGGTAGTCATATCGTTTTAAATGTCAGTAAAGGAATGGCAGTGCATAGATCATCCATGTCATTTGAGGAAATCAATTCAACAGAAGATTTAGCATGGAATTGGGATGCTCATTCAGGTAATTTAGATTCTACAGCTGTCGGAAATTGGGAGGGAGATGCATTCGTTTATGTAATTGATCGCGGTTATAATTGGACAGGCGATCATCAAGGATATTCCAAATTAACGATCTTATCTTCAGACGAAAACAACTATGAAATTGGCTATGCCGAAATTAGTAGTGAAGTACCACTCAATTATACAATTGAAAAAAGCACGACTGAACAATTTACTTACTTTAGTTTTGATGCTGGTGCAGTATCAATTGCACCTCCAGACCAAGATTATGATTTGATTTTCACTCAATACACCCATTTATTTACAGATCCGTTAACGCCGTATGTTGTAACAGGAGTTCTTTCTAATAGAGACTTAACAGCTGTTGCTAGGTTAGATGAAAAACCATTTGCTGAAATTGAATTGCAAGACGTTGAATCACTTGAATTTAATTATGATCTTGATGCAATTGGTTATGATTGGAAGTATTACAGCTTAGAGGATGGCGTGTTCACGACCTATTCCAATCAACACTATATTATTCGCACACAAAACGGGTTCTTTTATAAGTTAAGAATTGTTGGGTTTTACAATTCAGAAGGATTAAAAGGCTATCCAAATATTGAATTTCAGGCACTTTAACACGCTTGTTTGATAAAAAGCAGGTAAAAATCAAACGACCATATGCGATTCTTAAATTTATGGAAAACAAATAGTAAAAAAGAACAGGGTGGACACACATTAAGTAATAGCCAATTTCTTCGCATTCAGAAGTTGATTTTCAGGTCCAATGTATCCGAGCAAACTCAGAATGATCTACATGAAATTTTAATGATTTTGACCAAAATAATCGGATTACAAGAAACTACAAAGCATAATTTTTCTGATACTTATTTGGGTGAAAATTTGGACAAGTTTGAGTGTGTCGAGAATGAAATTAAAACGCAAAAAGTTATAATAAACACCTTGTTTCGATTGGTTAATCAAGATTGTGTCACAAAGGAACAAGTTTCGAATTGTAAAAGAGAATTAATTATAAAAGTATCGAAAATAGAAGAAAATTTAATTCATCTTTTTACAGGATTAACTTCGAAAAAAGATAAAAAGTATAATTATGTAAATGCTGATTATTAACTTACTACCTAAATAATGACAACTGAAGATTTAAAAGAAATTGCAGCCCAATTAAGAACCCCAAGTGGTGAAAACGGCATAGAAATGGGTAAGTCTATGAATGAAAAAAATATTAGTATGACCTTGGATGCAATTGCTACTATGCCTATTCAAAAAAATCAGAACATTTTGGAATTAGGACATGGAAACGGTGGACATGTAAAGCACATTTTAGAGCGAGCAGCAAATGTAAGATATTCTGGCTTAGAAATTTCTAAAGAAATGAAAAAGCAGGCTGTTCAAATGAATAGGTTATACTTACCACATGAGATAGCAGATTTTAAACTATACAATGGTTTAGAAATACCATTTAAAGATCAATTATTTGATCATGTGCTTTCAGTAAATACACTTTATTTTTGGGAAGATGCGCGTTTATTATTAAATGAAATATATCGCGTTTTAAAACCAGGAGGTGCTTTTTGTATTGCATTTGCTAGTCGATCATTCATGGAAAAGTTACCCTTTACTAAGTTTGGTTTTCAATTGTATGATTTAGAAAAATTCAATAATCTTATCCATATTTCAAGTTTTAATATCAAGGAAATCACAAAAAAGAGTGATCAAGTACTCAGCAAAACAGGAGAGCAAGTAATCCGAAAATATTATACCGTATTATTGGAAAAAACCACTATTTAAGCGCATAACAGGCGTGATACCGTTCAGGTCAACCGGTATTTTAGAAATCTTCAATATTCATGTTTTAAAAGAGTGATATTTCAATTTTATCCATTTCTAAATATCCTCTTTAGGAGAGAATAAAAATTTATTCGGTGAACTGTAATTTTGCTTAACAGCATACATGACCACTCCTGCCGTATTCTTCACACCCAACTTTTGCATAATATTTTTACGGTGGGTGGTCACAGTGTGTTTACTTAAAAATAGTTTTTCACTTATCTCAATATTAGTCAGTCCCTCTGCAATTAAGGTAATGATCTCGATTTCCCTTTCAGATATAGCTATAGGATCACATGAAAATTCAGCATCAGCCAATTCTTCTATATTTATATCTTCCTTTCTAATCGTTTCCAAAATTTCTCCGCAAAAGAATTTTTTACCTAGAGCCGTTTCATTCACAGCATCCTTGATCTCTTCAATACTGCAATCTTTTTTAACATGAGAAGAAACACCGCTTTTAAGTGCATCTATGAGTGTTTTTCCTGATTGTAAAGGAGTGATAGCAGTGAACTTAATCTTGGGTCTAAGTTCTAACGCTTCTGGAATTACGTCTATTGAAAAATTAGTTGAAGTGTAGTCGATAAGCACGACATCAGCCTCAAAAGATTTTAGTAAACTCAATAATTCGGTAGCCGACTTTGCCTCTCCAATGATTTGTACATTCGAATTTTTAAAGACGGTTCTTAAGCCAATTCTTGTCAATTCATTTTCTTCTGCTAGTATTAGATTCACCATCATTGCAAAGATAGTACATACGGTATGAGAAAAGCTATACCACTTTTTAGTGATTTGTAGCGGGATTCTTCAGAGTTACAGTGAAGTATCGAACCCTACTCTAATTCAGATTCAACAAGGCTTCCAAAGAAATTTTACCAGCTATCCCTTCAAACTCAAACAAGTTTGATTTCCTTCTTGAAGACAAAAAAGGTCTAGCCAAAAAGCTAGACCTTAATTTTCCTTGCGGAGAGACGGGGATTCGAACCCCGGGTACCCGATTAGGGTACGCTTGTTTAGCAAACAAGTCCTTTCGGCCACTCAGGCACCTCTCCTTGCGCAAAAAGCGTATGCAAATCTAAGCATTCAGTACGAACAACGAAAAGTAATTTGATCTTTTTTTTCTGAAAAAATCAATAATAGTTGAAGGAAATGAAAATCAGTTGATTGCGAAACCTTAATTCAAGATATAGGAGATCCATTCGCTGCTCTTTAAGATGAACAACAGGAGCCACAAGAGATGGAACGGTTGTCCTGTCTTCTTTAGCTGCGTAGACAATGCCATTAGAAAGAAAGCTAAGAGTAGGAGTAGTGAATTGTTGAGTGCTGCACTCGCTATTAGCGATGCAGAGAATAGAATCAGTAAGAGGTAGCCAATGAGGGACTTCTGCTTGATTCCAAAGTATATTCCAGATATGAGGAGCAACAAGGTGAACCCAAGATAGCAGAAATCCCTAACGAGGGTATCGTTAAACTCGGCCATTTCTCCATGTCCGTAGATGAAACTCCAAAAGAATTGGGTGGTAAGAAGCCAAAGTAGCGCTGTGATTGAAGCGATCAAGCCAAACTTCCATTGATCACGATTCAAGTACGCGAACATCACAGCGACCACAAAGAAGATGGGTTCGTTTGCTGGTATAGGAAAGATAAATCCTCCTTTATCAAAGAGCGTGAATGACGCAAATGCAATAAGCATCAGCGTAACCATAAAGATTACTCGACTCTCGCGTGTCATTACTTTCTACTTAATGCTTCTTCGATGTAATCAAAGGTAGATAGGATTTCAGGCTTGCCGTTAATGACAGCAATGTCGTGCTCGAAGTGTGCACTTGGCTGACCATCTTCCGTCACGATTGTCCAATTGTCATCCAATTGAGTAACTTTTTCAGTCCCCATGTTGATCATTGGTTCAATAGCGATCGTCAATCCATTTTGGATTTTCTTCCCTCGACCTCTGCGTCCATAATTAGGTACTTGTGGGTCTTCATGAAGTTTCTTGCCTAGTCCATGACCTACGAGATCTTTGACTACGCCAAAACCATTTTTCTCGGCATGTTGTTGAATTGCGAATCCTATATCACCAATTCTGTTACCAAGTTTCGCTTCTGCAATTCCAAGCATGAGACATTCATAGGTAACTTCTAGAAGCTTCTTCTTTTCAGCGGATACTTCTCCAACTTGAAAGGTGTAGGCATGATCACCATAATACTCTTTGTAAACAGATCCGCAGTCAACAGAAACAATATCTCCTTCTTCAAAAGGTCGATCTGTTGGTAGTCCATGAACAACCTGTTCATTTACTGAAATTAAGAGCGTACTTGGACACCCGTATAATCCTTTGAAGCCAGGCACTGCATCTTGAGAAAGAATATACTCTTCTGCCATTTTATCCATTTCTGCAGGAGTAACTCCAGGAGCAATCATTTCAGCACATTTACCTAGTGTTCTACTAACGATTTGCGCAGCGGCCCGCATGATTTCAATTTCTTCTTCTGTTTTGTAAATGATCATGTTCTTCTTCAAAAAATTCATTCCCTGCAAAGATAGAATGAATTATAATAAAAAAGACCGTTCCTTGCGAAACGGTCTTCGAATGTATTGGATGACTTAAACTTAAGCCAATACTTCTTTAACTTTATCAGCGGCTTCTTGAAGCAGTACAACAGAGATTACATCTAAACCTGAGTTGTCAATTAATTCTTTTGCTTCAACTGCATTAGTTCCTTGTAAACGCACAATTAATGGAACTGGGAATTTCCCAATTGCTTTGTATGCATCTACAACTCCTTGAGCAACTCGATCACAACGAACAATTCCTCCGAAGATGTTGATTAGGATAGCTTTCACATTCTCATCTTTCAAGATGATTCCGAATGCTTTCTCAACACGTTCTGCATCTGCAGTACCTCCTACATCTAGGAAGTTAGCTGGGCTCCCTCCAGAAAGCTTAATGATGTCCATGGTTGCCATCGCTAGTCCAGCACCATTTACCATACATCCAACGTTTCCGTCAAGTTTAACAAAGTTCAATCCTGCTTCATCAGCTTCCACCTCTGTCGGATCTTCCTCCGTTTTATCTCTCATCTCTGCGTAATCCTTGTGGCGGAATAATCCGTTTCCATCGAGTGTTACTTTTGCATCAACTGCTATAATTTTATCATCAGATGTTTTCAACACTGGGTTGATCTCGAACATGCTTGCATCACATCCAACATATGCTGAATACAATGAGTTGATGAATTTTGTCATTCCTTTGAATGCTGCTCCTGAAAGACCTAGATTGAAAGCAATCTTTCTCATCTGAAAGCCTTGAAGTCCAACTCTTGGATCTACAACTTCTTTGAAGATTAAATGCGGAGTATTTTCAGCAACTGCCTCAATATCCATTCCTCCTTCTGTAGAATATACAATAACGTTTCTTCCAGACTCACGATCTAATAGAACAGACATGTAAAACTCTGATGGTTCGCTTTCGCCTGGGTAATAAACATCCTCAGCGATTAGAACTTTGTTTACCATTTTACCAACTCCATTTGTTTGAGCTGTTGTAAGGTGTCCTCCTAAAATTCCTTTTACCGTATCCTCAATTTTGTCAATTCCTTTTGCTAGAACAACTCCATGAGATCCTGTTTCTTCAACAGTTCCTTTTCCACGACCACCAGCATGTATTTGTGCTTTAACCACGTACCATTCTGTGCCTGTTTCATCGCTAAGCTCTTTTGCAGCTGCGACAGCATTTTCAACCTTATCGACTACTTTTCCTGCTTGGATAGCAACACCGAACGATTTTAAAATTGACTTTCCTTGATATTCGTGTAAATTCATTCTGTCTTAATTTTGAAGGGTAAAAATAATATGATTAATTGATCCACCATCGTGCATAGAAAGATATTTATTGACAATTCTCTTTTTTCTATTTAGGCGGCTATAAATCTTTAATCGTTCGACTAATAACTATTCTTTTTCGGCGAGCCAATTATTTCTAATTGGGCGCGAAGCAAAATCCGCTTTTTTGTTCTCTCTAATCTTGTTCCAGATGCTTTCGAGACTATCACGCAACGCATCAAATTCTTCGGTAGTGCTTTCGCTCATTATCGTTGGGTCCGAAAAATAGTGCTTCACGAAATTCGTGTCGAAATCACCAGATGTAAATGCATCGTGCTTCAATACGTACTTTCCAAAATCAAGTGTGGTTTTGACTCCTGAGATTTGGTAATTATCAATGGCATGAACGGTTGTGTTAATGGCTTCTGATCTGTCTTTCCCCCATACCGAGAGCTTTGCAATCATCGGATCGTAGTATATTGGAATAGGCATTCCTTCAGAATAAGCATCATCTACACGTACATTTTCCCCAATAGGAGTTTTGTATCGATTCAAAGTACCTATGTCAGGGATGAATCCATTGAGACTATCCTCAGCGTACACCCTAACTTCAATAGCGTGACCGTTGATTGCTAGCTCATCCTGCGACAATGGAAGTTTTTCTCCACGAGCAACTCGTATTTGCCATTCCACTAGATCAGTGCCAGTAATTTGTTCTGTAACCGCATGTTCAACCTGTAATCGCGTATTCATTTCAAGGAAGAAGAAGTCATGATTAGCATCAACCAAAAATTCAACGGTACCCGCCCCAACATAGTTGCAAGCCTTACATACGCTTATTGCAGCTGCACCCATTCTGTCTCTCAAATCCTGAGAGAGCAGGGAAGAAGGAGCTTCTTCGATTACTTTCTGATGTCTTCGTTGGATGGAACACTCACGTTCGAATAGGTGAACGACATTCCCATGCTCATCCGCAAAGACTTGAATTTCTATATGTCTTGGTTTTAAAACGAATTTTTCTACGAATACAGCATCATTACCAAACGAAGAACGAGCTTCATTTTGTGCCATTTTCATTTGCTCCTCGAAAATCTCAGGTTCTTCGACAAGTCGCATTCCTTTTCCTCCACCTCCGGCAGAAGCTTTAATTAAAACTGGATAACCAATTTGGAGTGCAAACTTCTTAGCTTCGGTAACATCAACAACAGCTTGATCAATCCCGGGCACAAGTGGTACATCGTAATCTTTTACTGCTTGTTTCGCACTGAGCTTATCGCCCATGACGTTCATGGCTTCTGGTGAAGGACCAATAAATGTTATGCCTGCATCTGTGACTTTCTTAGAGAACTCTGCATTTTCAGAAAGGAATCCGTATCCAGGGTGAATACCGTCAACTCCAAGGTTCTTGCAATGTTCAAGGATGACATCTTGTCTCAAATAACTTTCTGATGATGGAGATGCTCCAACATGAACTGCTTCATCTGCCTCCAATACATGAGGGGCATTAGCATCTGCATCAGAATAAATGGCAACACTTTTAATGCCCATTTTTTTTAATGTACGAATGACTCTGCGTGCTATTTCTCCTCTATTTGCAATCAGTACTTTCTTCATATTCAATCTAATTATTTACATAGATATTATACTGTGACGAAGTTATCAAATTTGTGAGAATTAACCGTGAAAATTGGCAGAAGTGAATGCTTTTTAGACATAGGAGATTATTCCTAAGATGAATGGCCGAATTTACCTTGTTTATCCTGAAGGAGTTGCGGCCGTTGGAGACACTTCATCTTTCGGAGGGACGATCACTTGACGTCTTTTTCTCTTAATAGGGTAGCGCTTGTTTTCCTTTTTTCTAAAGATATCCAAGAAGTACTGTACCATTTTAAAGTCATCAACCTTGTTAAAGTCCTCTTGGTAGTGAAGACCAGCCCCTTGCGTGAAGTGCCCTTGTGCTTGGTTTTGAATTACGCTTTTAGCATTCGATTCATTAAAGATGTTTATTTTAAACGTTCCGCTTTCATTTAGAAGGTACTCGAGGTTTAAATCTCCAATGAATTCTCCATCAGCATTTTCATGACCTTCGACTCCAAAACTTCCTGATACCAATAATCGATCATCTAAAAATCCTCTTTTCACGCCAAATTCAAAGCTGTTATCTCCTGTTACCTCATCATTGTCGAGGTTCACGTTTAGTGCATAATCACTCGATACTTTTGAGAGAAGTGAATTTATCTGGTTCGTCACGAGGTCAATCGCTGCACTTCCTCCTGCTGCACCTTCTCCTGCAAGCGGTTGAAATTTTCTCCAGAGCATAAGCGAGAAGAATTGTCTGTTTAATTCGTCATTGTCGCTTTTAACTCGATTGATTAAAGTCTTCCCTCGTTCATTGGCGTTAGGTGCTTTTATATCAAATTTGATAGCCGGTTTTAGGAGCGTCTCGTTCAAGTTCAAGTAGCATTGAATTTCCTCGTGAGCGTTCGTTGATCCGAATTTGTCTGCACTAAGCTCTGCGATGTTCGCATTGATTCTCTGGTAAGTTTGTACGTCGAGATTTGCATCATACGGACTACCCGTCCACCCAATTGTTCCGCCTTCCTGAATAAAGAATTTTTGTTTAATAGGTCCCATTGCGAAGTCATAGACTCCATTTGCTATTGTGTAGGCCCCATCCATTTTAATATCCCCGAAATTGTCCAGAATAACAGAGATTTCACCATTACCGGTAGCCGTAATAATATCGCCTAATTCTTCGTTAAAAATGATCTTCATTTCTGCTTCTGGCGTAGCCATGAAGTTTAGATCTAAGTGTACCCCAGAGAAGTTGATTTTTGGATCCTTTGGAGCGGCGGCTACAGAGTGGTCAATGAATTCAATAAAATCATATTCCTCGTCGATTTCACCTGCGCCATACATTGGGAAATTAATTTTGGTACCACGTTGGCTTTCCATGTCCACTGTGATTTCAAGATTGTCAGTGTAGCCGAAGATGTTCGCCGAACCTCTAATATATGCCTTTCCATAGTAAACTTCTCCTGGCTTATATTCTGAGTTCATCACTATGAATCGTTCCAATGGAACTGCTTTCCAAGGTTGTATCGGATCACGTTTCCCGAAGTCATCCTCCAAGTTGAAATGCAAGTCGAAATCAAAGTCTTCAAAATTACTGTGGTAAACGGAACCGATCAAGGATCCAGTATTTCCTTCTTCATCAGTTACAGGGATTCCATTGATATAGAAGCCGTCAGGATCGATGTAAATTGGTCCCGAAAATCCAAAGTCAGCGCCAAGAAGTGCAACGTTAGCACCGCCTTCTTTCAAGTCGATAGTTCCCTCAAGTTGCGGGCTAGATGGCGATCCAGTTAAAAGGATTTTTCCATCTAGGAATCCGTGGATATCTCCAAGGACATCAGGATCCATGAATGCGTTCGAAAATTTAATATCTGTTTTATCGAAAGTAAGCTCAAAGTCAAGGTTTTCTGTCTCACGATCTGTGTAATACTGTCCCTCAAGATTAAAATTCTTAAGCCCTTTATACATCAGGTCGCCCTTCAGGTTAATGGCTTTTTTAGGTTGATCCCATATCGATGTGAGATATACATCACCGACTTCTTGTTCGTCGACAAAGAAACCTCGTATTAATGTAGTTCCTGAGTGTTGGAGGTTTTCATTTGGATTCGCGATATATCCATATGAAATAAGCTCGCCTTCCAGATTAACCGCATCTGTAACGAACTCGGAAATCTCAGCGAGCTGTAGATTCTTAATGTCATAATTGAGCTGATCATTATCTTGCTTTGATATTTGACCCCAAAGTTTAATAGATTGATCATTGCGCTTGAGAAGGAATTTCTCCACTTGAATCGTATCTGCTTTAATTTTGAAATTCGAGGCATCAGTGATTTCCCATTTCCGTTCTTTTATGCTGAAGTACGACGGCTGAATTAAGAAATTGAAATGATCGACATCTTTAGCATATGTCTCCCATTTAATCGTTGAAGCATTAGGGGTTTCTTGATCCCAAGAAAATTCAGAAACCAAGTCATTGTTTCCGCCAATCGTCGTGAAATAGAGATCGTTAAAACTTAAGGAATCATTGTATTTAAATTCATCAACGTGGTAAGTTAGATTGAGCTTGTCAGATTCGATCGTTTGGTTGAGGACTACATCTGTGAATACCATGTCTTTATATTCAAGGGCTGCAGCGTTTACTCGCGCATTAAATTCTGTATTTACTGCTGAGTAATCACCTCTTAAAGTTGTACCGCTGCTAATCTTGAGGCTCGGTGCAAAAATGTTTAAGAAGTCGTTAGCGTCTTTTAAGTCTACCTGAAAGGCGAAAAAATCTTCTAAATGATGCTCCAAGTTCTCTCGAGATTCTGTATATATCGCAGGGAGTATCTCGCTCATCTCATCATTTATATGCATCCAGACATAATCAAAGTCGATCTTACCTTGAATGCCGATGTCTGCAATGTCACTTGTAACCGTAAAACTATCGATTGCCTCTGATCTCGTAATGTCGAGTGTCATCATCGGCACATTGATCTCTTTACCATTTTCGACATAAGAAAAACAGTCTACAAATACATTACCCTCGTAATTGTTAGGGTTTGTTCCGGTCATATCCACCTTCATCGTAGTCGCCAGTGAGGAAGGAGTATTCGTAAAGCCTAATCGATCGAGTACGGCCTCTGATAGATTTGCCTCAAAGCTCATGTTTTGTGAACCATTTAGATCTATTCCTCCGACGAAGTCCAAGGTCAAATTAGGATCATTGATACTGACATTTGCATAGAAAATGTTGTTCTTGAAAGTGCCCTTATCAATTTTAATATTTGAATAAGCATAGTTCATTAAATCAAAACGATTTATGTTCCCTGAGATATCATTGAATAGGATTTTTGAGAATGAGAAGGCTTCTCCTGATACACTCATCGTACCATCTACTTCTCCGAGACTCGAGTTCGCTAAGAACGAGCCAAGGTTAAATCGATCGACTTTGACGTCATAGGCACTACCAGCAGATTTGGAAAAGAAAAATGAATCGTTCTCCTTGTTTTGCGTGAAGAGTATTCCATTTTGAGTACTGATACCTCCAAGAGCAGTTTTAATGTAATTTGCATCTAGAATGAATTGAGAATATCTCCCTGCTACGGTTACTTCATCAGCTTCGAAGTAGTTCAGTCGTTTAACCCGCTCATCCATGATTAAATAATCGGTAGAAGTTGATTTTGGCATCTTAATCTTTTCTAATTCATCTAAGTCAACATAGGCGTAATGGATCTTTTCTTCGAAAATGGCATTTTCCAAGTCCGTGAAATCAACCAAATTCAGCGTTCCCTGCAGCTTTGTTTTTTCTTTTATTCGAATATCTACATTTGTAAGTAGGAGGTTGTTTACCTTCTCAGCGATGTCAGTTTTAAGACGAACCTCTTCATCCATACCTTCGAGAGCTCTACCAAATAAAGCGACATCTTCCATTGAGACAATACTTTCGCTAATTTTCGCATCAAATGTGACGCTGTCTGCAAATGAGGTTAAATCCGAGTAGCTATTTGTTTTTAAATTGAATTTGGGAGCATGGATCGAAGATTTCGGAGATTTCAGATGAAGATTTGTAAGGAAAATACCTGCGTTGGAAACATCCGCTTCTGCTGACAAGGTTTTAAGAATAAATCCTGACTTCTCATCAGCGTTCAAATCTTGAATGTTAGCCTTAATGTCTTGATTTTGAATGGAAATGTCCGAAATTGTTCCGTTGATGTTTCTTGCATCGAGATGAGAGTAATCAACACCAAATGTCTTTTTCGCGCGTCGATGATCATCATAAATAAATCGACTGTCATTCAGTTCAACAGATGTGATAGCGAATTCAATATTTTTACTTTCCTTTTTTTCTTCGGAGGCAAAATAGTCCGTAATGAACTGCATATTGATTTCCCCGGCTTTATTTTTTTGAATATGCCCGTAACCACCATCAAGTCGAACTTTGCCGATTTTGTAGTAATTCTCGGATAGCTTCATTTCATCGATAGTAGCAAAAACTGTTTCGGCAGCAAATAATGAATCACCCTGCTGGTCTAGGATTAGGAAGCCATCTAACGCAACTTCATCAAAGAAAATAATGGATACCTTATTAATTTTTACTGTAGTATTCAGTTCTTCAGAAAGATACGAAGTTGCCTGTTGAGCTAAGTAAGTTTGTACAGGTGATGTTCTGATGGCGAATGCAAGGGCAATTATAATAATCAAGAGCCACTCGAGTAGGATACCGAGCGTCCGTCCTGATATTTTGACTAGTTTTGCCATGCTTTTGCAATAATACGGATTGTGGATCAAAAAGAGACCATCATATTAGCTATTGAATCGTCCTGTGACGATACTTCTGCTGCTATCCTCAAGAATAACGCCATTTTGTCCAATTTAATTGCCGGACAGGAGGTTCATAGTGAGTACGGAGGCGTTGTTCCCGAGCTCGCAAGTCGAGCGCATCTTCAAAATATTGTTCCAGTAGTCGATGCTGCTATCAAGAATTCTGGGGTCAAGAAGTCAGATATAGATGCGGTAGCATTTACGAAAGGACCGGGTTTGCTAGGTTCCTTAGTTGTTGGCACCTCGTTTGCAAAGTCATTTGCCATGGCAATGAAGATTCCTCTAATTGATGTGAATCATATGTACGGTCATGTGCTTGCTCATTTTATTGATGATGGTGAAAAGGAAAAACCGAAATTTCCATTTTTGTGTTTAACTGTTTCAGGTGGCCATACGCAAATCGTTCTAGTTAAGTCTCCATTAAATATGGAAGTGATAGGATCAACAATTGACGATGCAGCGGGTGAGGCATTTGATAAAATTGCAAAGTTGCTTGGCTTCCCATATCCTGGTGGACCACTGGTTGATAAGCACGCAAAAAGTGGTGATCCAAAGTCTTTTCAATTCGCTAAGCCAAGAGTTGGTGGGTATAATTATAGTTTCAGCGGCTTAAAGACCTCTGTTTTGTACTTTCTTCAAAAGCAAGAGAAGGACAATCCAGATTTCATTTCGGAAAATTTGGATGATTTATGCGCTTCAGCCCAAAGATCGATTATTGACGTTCTATTCAAAAAGTTAATTCTAGCCTCGAAGGAGTTGTCTATAGATGAGATCGCAATTGCGGGAGGAGTTTCTGCGAATAGCGAGTTGAGATCAAGATTAGCGGATGAAGGTCAGAAAAGATGCTGGAAAACCCATATTCCTCGCTTTGAATACTGTACGGATAACGCAGCCATGATTGCCATAACAGGTAAGTTTATGCACGAAGCAGGCATGCATAGTGATCAATCAGTTTCGGCCCAAGCGAGAATCCCATTTCTTCCACTTCGATAAACCATTCTTATAATTATCTGTGAATCAATAATTTGGAATTCACAAGTTTAATGGCTACTTTTTTACTTTAAAACGGGATAAAAATATGGAAGCAGCAATCAAATCAGAAACAGTAGAGAAGGAAATTATCAGTTCATTATCTTTTGGAACTAAAGCTAATAGGCAGCAGCATCCGGAGTTAGCCAAACAAATTCGAAATGCAACTCGCTTAGGTAATGCGTATCAAACAAAAGTATCTATCTATTTCGAGGATGATAAAGGGCCAAAACGTGTGGATACAACAATTTGGGCATATGGTGCAAAGTATATCTGTCTTAAGGGAGGAGTTTGGTTACCGATCGATCATATTGTAGAAATCAAATCTTGAAACTTTTAAATCCTACTATTTACAGTCGTTTTTTGTTGTATTGATTGTTTTGGGAATACAAGGATATTTCCTAATATAAGTATCGTTTATCTGAACGATATTCGTAGATTTGATTCATGATTCACCGAATTCTTTTCGCATCATTTCTTTTAATCACTAGTCTAGGCTTTTCACAGGAGGTTGTGGAGTGGTCATATTCGTATAACAAAGAGGAAAGTACAATAGCTATTGATGCAAAAATTGAAGATGGTTGGCATTTATATAGCCAAAAGATCAATAAAGGCATAGGTCCGGTACCGACATCATTTTTGTTTGAAAACTCAAATGCAATTAAGCGAATTGGTGAGGTTGAAGAACCAGAACCGATCACAGAGCATGACAATAATTTTGGAGGTGAATTATCCTACTTCAAACATGATGTCACATTCAATCAGAAAATTAAGGTGAGAGAATCATCCAAATTAGGGGTTACAATAACTTACATGGTTTGTAATGATGAAATGTGCCTTCCACCAACAGATAAAATAATCACATTAAGTATAGATAAATGATAAAACAATCATCAGCCTTTGCCGCTCTATTATTAGTGGTCTTTGGTTTTATTCAAGGTTTAACGGGTCAAGTAGAGATGCCGCCAGATAAAGTGAAATGTGAATTTACCATATCACAAGACGGTTGTGAAGCAACGCTCATTGCAAAAATAACTATGGTTGAGCATTGGCATATTAATTCGATCGTTCTTCCAGAAGGGACTTTTGGATATGCGACTTCTTTGAATTTCGATGCTTCATCGGATTACAAAAAAGTGGGAGCTGTTCGTGAGCCAAAGGCGGTTGTAGAGCTAGATGAAGCAAGTCAGGAAATGATATCATATCACAATGGAACTGTCTACTTCAAACAAAAAATTAAAGTTGTTTCAGAGAAAGATTTTGAAATAAAAGGTTCCTTTAGCTACCAGACTTGTGATGAGTCTAAATGTTTAATGCCATATACAGAGGATTTTACGATTAAGGTGAAGGGGTGTTCTGAAGAGGATGTATCTCAAACTGAAATCGAAAAGAACTTTATTGAGGAGAAAGATGGTATCGCTAAAGATAAGGACGGAACTTCATTCGTAAAAGTGAATGACCAATGGCACGAGGTACCAAAAGGAAATAGTGCACCATTTTATAAGAAATATTTAACGCTAGTTGACAACGATGAGAAATAGAATAATTACCTCCTTATTTTTTGTGTTTAGTTTCATTTCGATTTCCTTCGCAACGCAGATTAGTGAAGAGAATGCATCGGAACTATTGAATCTTGTTGAAACGGATCAAGATTATTTTGATGCAATTGATTTGATTTCAGGTGCAGATAACTTTGAAGATTTAAGTGGAAGCGAAAGTATTCAAGCAATCGTTGCCAAATTGGGTACAGACGATCGTGCTATTCCTGAATGGGCTAATCCTACTACTGCTGCTAAATCAAAGGATGAGAAAAATCCGAAGAAAGAGAAGTCGGCGACCGAAGGAAAATCCTTATGGAGTTTGTTCATACTATCATTTCTAAGTGGTCTCGCGGCCTTACTCACACCTTGTGTATTCCCTATGATTCCAATGACGGTAAGCTTCTTTACAAAGCAGAGTAAATCGAAAGCAGCAGGTATAAAGAACGCTCTACTTTATGGAGTTTCAATTATCGTTATCTACATTTTACTTGGGACAGTGGTAACAGCGGTGTTTGGAGCCTCGGTTCTCAACGAAATGTCAACGAACCCATGGTTCAATATTTTCTTCTTTGTCCTATTGGTTATCTTTGCTTTCTCATTCATGGGAGCATTTGAAATTCGTTTACCAAATAAGTGGGTGAACAGTGCGGATTCAAAAGCAGATAAAGGTGGAATTATCGGGATATTCTTTATGGCACTTGTGTTGGCGCTCGTTTCATTCTCTTGTACTGGCCCAATAGTTGGAACGTTAATCGTTGAAGCGGCTAGTAAGGGTGGTATTGCACCAGTAGTTGGGATGTTTGGATTCTCATTTGCACTTGCACTTCCTTTCACATTGTTCGCAATTTTCCCGGGATGGCTTAATTCAATGCCTCAATCTGGAGGATGGTTGAATACGGTTAAAGTGTTTTTAGGTTT
>DKPV01000001.1:32301-43393 GCA_002471375.1 Flavobacteriales bacterium UBA7325 | reverse complement strand
TTGAGAAACTGGGATAGTCATTTGCTGTCCTTTTAGACAAATAGTCATCGTTTCTTCTGGACATGCCCCCTGAGTAGCGCCTTGAGACTGGTATGTCGCCCATTGAGAAACCGGGATGGTCATCTGTGTGCCATTCAAACAAATAGTCATTGTTTCAACCGGAATATCTATAGGAGGACATGGTCCTAACTGTGCACCTAGAGCTTGATAAGCTGGCCAGTGAGATAGAGGTATTGTAATCGTTTCAGGGTTGCCCACATTATTAGCATGTGGACGACAAATAACAATTGAATCAACTTCCTCACTTGGGACATCAACAATTACAACCTCTCTTACGATCGTTGTTTGAGTTGAAACTGCACCACAACTGTTCGTTGCTGTGATTACGATCACATTCGTTCCGGCGCTCAGGTTAACAGAGTTTTGGTATAAATTAGATGCTCCATTATAAGATGCTCCACTTCCGTCAACAGCCCCATTTACAGTTACGCTAACTTGAGAAGCGTTTGTTATGTTCGTTATTGTTGACTGCACATTAAAGGTAACAGCGGGAGTATATAGTGGACTCGTAGCCGGAGCATTTAATGAAATAATTGGTGCTTCGCATGGACGGTGAGTAAACGTTACAGATTCAGTATCTGATCCACATGGGTTTGTTGCCACCACCTGAATAGTGTTCAATCCCTCGCCAAGCGTAACAGTATTTTGGTAAAGTCCACTAGCAACTGAATAAGATCCCCCCGCTTGCAGAAGACCATTTACGTATAAGCTAATTTGATTCACGTTAGTCATATTGAAGACCATCGCTTGAACCAATTGACTGGGGTTTGATGTAAATCCACCATTTACTGGAAGAATCATTTGAACGTCAGGCGCATCACAAGCATCAAATATTACCGTGAACGTTTCTGCATCTGTACCACAGTCATTCGTAATGATCAACTGGATTGTATTTACTCCAGCATTTAGTGCAACCGTTTTTTCATAGATTTTCGTGATTGAATTGAAGGTACCCCCCGATTGAGTGTTCCCGTTCACAATCAACTGAACTTGATTTGCAGAAGATACATTGAACAATTTTGCACTTATCAATTGAGTACCAACATTCGTGGTCGATGACCCACCAAGGGGGCTAATCATTTGAATTAATGGATCTACACAAGGAGTGTACTCGATAGTAATCGTTTCCGTATCCGACCCACAGTTATTTCTTCCTGTAATAGTGATCGTGTTAATTCCTGGAACTAGATTAAGACTACTTTGTGCTAGGCTCGAGTTAGGGTTGAACGAAAAGTATTGATTAGATCCATTAAGCTGGAAAGTAACCTGACTTTTAGATGTTACATTAAACAAATAAGCCTGTAGGGTGTAATTCGCCTCACTTACCTGCACAAAAGAAGAATTCCCTGTGAAGAAGTTAATATAAGGATCAGCACAATCCGTGTATGTTACTACAATTGTCTCCGTATCTGTACCACAGACATTCGTTGCAGTTATCTGAATAGTATTTTGTCCCTCCTGCAAAATGATGTTGCTTGAGAACTGATCTGTCGTTGAGCTGTATGTATAGTTCGTGTTTGAAACACCATTTACAGTATAGTAAATAGTCGTTCCATTTTCAACTTCCGCAAGAACATTGTAGGCAGCATTTTCTAAAGATGCACCATTTCCACAAACGTTTTCAAAATCAACAACCGGCTCTTCACAATCATCATAGATTAGAGTGATCACTTCGCGATCAGATCCACATCCGTTATTAGCAACAATCTCTATTGTATTGTTGTCAGAAACCAACTGTAAGTTTGCTTCTAACATATGCGTATTCGGATTGTAAAGGAAATTCGTAGTTCGGGCTCCATTAACACGAAGTATAATATTGTCTCTACCAGAGATGAATTTTACTTCGGCTTTAAGCACATAAAATTGAGTTAATGAGTTCTCTCTTTTCTGGTTTGGTCGAACCAATCTGACAACAGGATCCTGACAGGGAGCAGTTGGCGTATTTGTAGTAGGAGGGTTAGGAGTTGGTCTAAATGGCCTAACTCTGTTTCTACCTCTAAATCTAAATCGCATATACGCACTTGTATAGTGGTATAGATCATTTTCAAATATTCCTAATCTAGGAGTATCGTCAGTATATCCATCAAAATCATCGATAAGTGTAAAAGTCGTTTTATGCTCTATGCCCATAGAGAACCTTGGACCAAATTGATACCCAAGACCGATACCTAAGCTCGGCATAAAGTTTACGTCATAACCCGAAGAGCTTCCATCTAAAGTTGTTTCATAGATTCCATCAAGCGCATTATTAATGGCTGGTTTGGTAAATCCGATTGAATCATAATTGTAATCCCCAGGAAACCCTAGAAATGCTGCTTGATCAATAAGATCTCCACTAGTTTGGTTCCAGCTAAGATTTAAACCACCAAAGATGTATGGATCCCAACCCGTTCTTCCAACAAGTCTGTTTGGATGAAGCGCTAGTTCTAGTCCAAGTTCATGAACATCAGCCTCAAAGTTGTTCACCGAAAAGCCAGATCCATTTTGATAATCTTGCAACGCACCGGTATAATCCGTGCCTAAATGGGCAAGGTTTGTTGAATCATAATCCTGACCATACCATTTACCTCTAAGGTAACGCATTCTAACATCAAAACTGATTCGATTGCCCTCACGGTAGTTAAACGATCGACCAATAAGGAAACCATATCCGAGGTCTGTCTTGTTCTTAACATCAGTAGTATTCCATGCTGCCCCCATGTTTAAACCGAGAAACCAATTTGAACTGTGGTCATAGTCCAATCGTTGTGCAAAAAGGTTGAGCGTTAAAAAAATACTGAATACGAGTGTAATTATTTTTCTCATAAGTCTTGTTTTTACAATTCGCCTAGGTTACTTCTATTATTGTGCCAAAGGCTGATATTGGGTAGGGTTCCAGTAATAATGGGTGTAAATTTATTTTAAATTTCGTTAAAACCCTAGAAAACATAGGCTTTTCCTGCGTTCAATGTAAATGCGTTATTTTTTTGTTAACATATGTTACAAACAATAATATACCCGTTACTTCTTCCCAATGTACTGTGTCTATTGGGTAACCTTTGACACGGTTCTATTTTTGCTTAACTTTGATCTGTTACTCGAAAAGGATATTTGTGAACCGATTAAAAAACGTATCGGAAAATAGAGTTGAGGCAATCGTATTATGTATTGCCTTATTTTCTGGTTTATTAGTTTCTGCTCAACCATCAAATGACAATTGTTCGAGTGCCACTGAGGTTTGTGCGAATCAGATCTTCTCTTTGACAAATATTGGTGCAAGTGCATCAGTTTGTGCGAATTGTGAAGATGATTTCAATTATTGTTTTGATGACCAGAACTCAATATGGATGACTTTCACAACTAATGCTTTAGGCGGTGATATTCAGGTTGATTTCAGTAACCTAGTTTTCGCCCTAAACCCTGGACAAGACAACGAGCTGCAAGCAACAATTATACAAGCAGCTACACCATGCGATGCATCCACTTATACACAGATAGGAAACTGTGTATCTAATGCGGCTGGTAATTTTTCGTTGAATGCAATAGGCCTTCCGGCACTTACTAAGTTTTATATCGTAGTTGATGGTGATAATACAGGAGCCGGGGTAACATCAGCCGCTGAATGCTCTTTTGACCTTATTCTTTCAGGAACTGGGATCGACCGAACTGCCTCTTTAATTGCTATTAGCCCTCAGAATGGCACGTATTGTTTGAATGAAATTGTAACATTCAATGCTACTATTTCAGATTGCCCAGATCCAGGTAATTATGAATGGTATATTAATGGTGTTTTGGCGGGAGCAACTGTAATTCCTGTATTTCAGACTACGGCGCTAGTTGATGGAGATGTCGTTTCCGTTCAAACTAGCTGCTATTTACTTTGTCCTGAAACTGTTAGTGATGTAGGACTATCGAATTCAGTAATATCGTTTCCGGTGGATGCTGGAGCTAATCAAACTATTTCACCGGGTAGCTCGGCCACCCTTAACGGTTCAACGACCGCTGGCTCGATTGTATGGTCTCCGTCTCAATCACTAAGTGATCCGAGCAGTTTGAATCCATCGGCTACACCATCGGTGACAACAACATATACGCTTTCTGCGACGCAACTCGGATGTACCATCAATGATCAGGTTACAATATCTTTAGAATCAGAAATCTTCATTCCGACAACATTCTCTCCGAATGATGATAATATCAATGAAACGTGGATAATTGAAGGAATGGAAGATTATCCAAATGCCTCCGTTAAGGTTTTTTCTCGTTGGGGACAAGAGGTATTTGAATCAACGGGCTACTCTGACCAAAAGGCTTGGAAGGGAGATTCCAAACGCGGTCAACTTTTAGCCTCAGGAGTCTATTATTACATAATAGACCTGAAAGGTGAGGATGAAGAGGTTTTGAAGGGAAGCGTAACTATAATTAGATAATGAGAGGATTATTATTGCTGATTAGTGGTTTATGCATTTCGACTTGTTTTGGTCAACAGTTACCTCAGTATACTCAATGGTCTTGGCACCAATTTGCCTCTAATCCAGCACATGCTGGGATTAAGCAATGTATCGACATTCATACGCTTTATAGGCTCCAATGGGTTGGCTTCGAAGGAGCTCCTAAAAGTGGCTTCGCAACAGTTGCAATTCCTTTAAGCGCCAAGAGGCGGAGCTATCTAAGTGCTAGACATGGTATGGGGTTTAGGTTCGAGACGGACGAAATAGGTCATTTCAGTACCCAACGATTTAATGTAGCATACGCCGGACATTTCAATTTTAATAAAACGGATAGACTCTCCCTTGGAATCTATGCCGGGTTTGTACAAATGGGTTATGATCCAGATGGAGTATTAACAACTGCACCCGATCCAAGTGTGCAAGATCAGGGATCTATTTTCGCCCCAGATGCTAGTTTCGGAGCCTGGTACAACACAGAGAACTACTACGTCGGGTTAACACTTCAGAACCTTATCCCATCAAGGTGGTCATCCATTGGAGCAGATGCTCGTTATCGTTTTCATTCCATACTCAATGCGGGTTATCGACTGAAAGTTAATGATCGGGTGACTTTACTTCCAGGGGTTCAACTTAAAATCCCGCCAAAAGGGCCATCCGCTGTTGATGTTGCATTGCAAACGGATTTTAATAATACGATCGGGATTGGAGCAGGATATCGTACAGGTGATGCCTTGCTATTGTTTTTCCAACTAAAATTGAAAGAACGGTTTTCAATTGGCTACAGCTTTGATTATACACTTACCCCGATTCAATTAGGTGCAAAAAACACACATGAAGTTTCACTTCGATTTACATCCTGTAAGAAACGAAATGTAAGCGCAGGCAGTTGCCCTCTCTTTGAATAGAACAATCAAGTCGTACCTTTGAACTAAGCTGTACACCTTCTAATGTTTGTAACCAAATTCGATTACCGTCATATGATTAGTCTTTTTCATCAACTTTGAGTAAAATTGAAGAGGATGAAGTATGTTGTTTTAGCCGTGTTAAGCGTAATGTTCTTAGGTTCATGTGTGCCTGCGAAGAAGTACAATGATCTATTAGAAAAGGAGCAAAAATGTAGCGAAGAGCTGCATAAGTTTAAAACAGACGCTCTGAACTATGAAGGAAGTGCTGCTGAACTCCAGACCAAATTTGAGTTGTTATCCTCGGAGGTTACGACATTAAAAACTGATACATCTGCCCTTGGTCAAAAGCACAGAACACTTCTTGCGAGGTATGATCGTTTAGTTGTGATTAATGAAGCTCTAGAAATGAACTACAATAAACTACAATTAACTGGGGCCAATGAAACAGCTACGTTGACTTCAGATTTAGATAAGAAAATGCTGGAGTTACAGCGCAAAGAAAGCGAACTCTACGCACTTGAACGTCAATTGCAAGAAAAGGAAGAGAAGTTAAAAGAGCGTGAGCAAAGAGTCTTGGAATTAGAAGCTTTAATAAAGAGCAAAGACGAAGCAGTTGCAAAATTAAAGTCTCGTGTAAGTGATGCATTGAAAAGTTTCAATAACAAAGGACTTACTGTCGAGGAGCGAAATGGAAAAATCTACGTTAGCTTGGAAGCAAAATTACTTTTTGGATCTGGTTCAACTGCTATTGAGGCAGGCGGCAAGGACGCACTTATCGAACTAGCTAAAGTTCTAGAAACAGAGAAGGAGTTAGAAATAGTTGTTGAAGGTCACACGGATACGGATAAAATATCGAAGACGACACATCCAAAATCAAACTGGGAATTATCTGTTCTTCGGGCAACGTCTGTTATAGATATTATGCTTGAAAATTCTAATTTGAATCCCAAGCAACTTATGGCAGCAGGACGATCTGAATTTCATCCTGTAGATGCAGCAGATAAAGCCAAGAACCGGAGGATAGAGATTATTATTTCCCCAGACTTAGATGAGTTATATGAACTAATCTCCGAGTAGTAAATTTAAGGGTTGTAAGGAAGAGTTACCTCAACATAGACCTTACTTTTTTCACGCTTTTTCTTGGTTGAAACGTCGAAATCTAAGGCGTAAATCGTTGTACTAAAAACGAGTGTTGAATCTGTGTTTTTTAGATCAAAGGTGACTTCCTTTTGGATACCTTTAATGGTAAGTATTCCTTTCGATTTGTACTTATTTCCTTCCTGATAAATATCTGAACTTTGAAAAGTCATCTTAGGATACTTTTCGACATTGAAGAAATCATCTGATTTTAGATGTTTGTCTCGCATTTTGTTCTTTGTGCTCAAAGTTGTGACATCTACTGACCCTAAAACTTTAGCAAAGGATAAATTAGAAGGATCGATCGTGAGGTTTGCCTTGACTCCAGTTAAAGTTCCTTTTGTTTTTTCACTGATAAAATGAAAGGCGACAGTGGCATTCTTAGTGTCCAGGGAGATAGTTTGAGAGATGGCTACTGACTGAAGCGTAAACATTAAGAAGAGGGAGATGTAAATATTTTTCATGAGTAAGTTTCTAAGAATACAACGACATTAAAAAGAGTTTCTTGTGCTCGTGGCACGAAGTCTTCGTTGTTATGTATTTTTGTTACTATACAAGAAACATCTATTGAGTCGTCTAGAAGATATAAAAGCAAAAATAAAGGTTCTTCCTAATAAACCAGGAGTCTATCAATATTTTGATTCAACGGATAAAATCATTTATGTCGGAAAGGCGAAGGATTTAAAAAAACGCGTATCCTCTTATTTTAATAAGAACCTTGACTCAGGAAAGACTAGGATATTGGTCAAGCAAATCGTTGAGATAAAGTACATCGTTGTGGACACTGAGTTTGATGCTCTTCTCCTAGAAAACAACTTGATAAAGAAATACCAACCCAAGTACAATATTCAGCTTAAGGACGATAAAACCTACCCCTGGATTTGTATAAAAAAAGAGCCATTCCCTAGGGTTTTTAGTACACGCAGAATGGTACGTGATGGATCAAAGTATTATGGCCCATACCCCAATGTAAAGGTGATCAACACACTTGTTTCGTTGGTTCGCGATGTATATCCATTACGCACGTGCACTCTAGATTTATCAGCGAATAAAATTGCTGAGGGAAAGCATAAAGTATGTCTAGAATACCATCTCGGAAATTGCAAGGCCCCATGCATTGGTGAAGACTCAGTTGATTCGTATGGTGAGTATATTTCAAATATTGAACATATTCTGAAGGGAAATTTGGGGGCAGTTATCCGGTCGTTAAAGTCAATAATGCAAGAATACGCGGAGGACTTGAAGTTTGAAGATGCTCAGAATGTGAAGACAAAAATCGAGACCATTGAAAAATATCGCGCGAAGTCAACAGTTGTGTCACCGACAATTCATCAAGTTGACGTTGTCACTGTTGTTCATGATGAGAAGCGAGCGTACGTGAATTACTTGGTGATTAATAATGGAGCTGTAATTCATGGTTATACCGCTGAGGTAAAGAAGAAATTGAATGAATCAAGTTCGAGTATAGTGAGTTTCGTTCTTCCTGAATTACGTGAAAGATTCCAGAGTTTATCGAAAGAAATCCTTGTGGAGGAAGCAATGGATTTTGAAGTGGAAGGAGCTTCTTTTTTCACTCCACAGCGAGGAGACAAGAGAGCACTTCTTGATTTGTCCGCTAGAAATGCAAAGTTTTACCGTTTGGAAAGAGTCAAACAGGAAAAACTTGTGCATCCAGAGAGACACTCGGATCGAATTATGGAACAAATTCGAGTTGATTTCAGGCTACAGGAAAAACCAGTTCACATCGAGTGTTTTGACAACTCAAACATACAGGGAGAACATGCTGTTTCAGCATGTGTCGTTTTTAGAAATGCAAAACCAAGCAAGCGGGATTATCGAAATTTTAATATTAAAACTGTCGTTGGGGCAGATGATTTTGCCTCCATGGAAGAAGCAGTTTACAGAAGATATAAAAGGATGCTAGACGAGAATCAACCATTACCACAGTTAATTGTGATCGATGGAGGGAAGGGGCAATTAAGTGCCTCTCTAAAAGCACTGGTCGATCTTGGTATTCGTGGTCAAGTTGCTATTGTTGGTATTGCTAAAAAGTTAGAGGAAATATTCTTTCCGGGAGATTCATTACCTATTTATATTGACAAGCGATCTGAAAGCTTAAAGGTAATTCAGCATATGCGAAATGAAGCACATCGCTTTGGGATTACACATCATAGAAACAAGAGAAGTAAGGCAGCGTTAACTTCAGAAATTACTCAGATAAAAGGAGTGGGAAGAAAAACACATGAAGATTTAATGAGGGCCTTCAAGACCGTTAGTGGGATCCAAGATGCAAGCGAAGAAGAACTGATTAAAGTTGTAGGCAAAGCCCGTGCTAGAGTAATTAGAACTTATTTTTCATAACCAAGCACAAAATCAAGGTATCGTTTTTCTTGAACCTCCACCTGATATGCGGGATGAGCTGACATCTGCTGAAAGATCGTTTCTTTGTGACTAAACAACCATTCAATTGCAGATTCAAAGGTTTCATTTGAGTAATAAATTGATGCGGCGTTCATTTCCTTGATGTGTTCGTACTCTTCATGCAATAGCATAGGAATTTTATAGGAGAATGAAATGGTCATCGCGCCGGCGATTTGATTTTTAAAATACTGCGCAGCACTTGGTGATTTAGGGTGAATTAATGGTAAGATGGCATCTGTAGAATCTAGAACCTTATTGAATTCATCATGACTAACAAAGGAATCATAAAGAGTAACCCGCTCACTTAAACCTCTCGCTTCAAGTTCTTTTTTAAAGGTTATTACTTCTTCTTTTTCAGGATCACTCTTGCCTAGAAAGGTGAAGTTGGCATTATTGTCAGCTTGGATTAAGTGAATAAAGCCAGCAAGGTCTTTTCTTCGATTTTCGACACCACCAATCAGTGTAATATTAAGAGAAGATAAAGGTGATTTATCAGGTAGTTCTGAGGACGGAAAGCGCAAAGGATAAAAATAATCGACTTCCAGACCATCTGTTTTCGCTTGTTCAAGTAGATATTCACTGAGAAGAAGATAACGTTTAACTTTCCAAAAGATAATTTTTTGAGTCGTGCTACCTTGGAATTTTCGGAGTGTATGAATGATCCCAACGAAATGAGTCTTAGAAAACAAATTAAGAAGGACAGCATTTCGCACAATGCCTCCTTGAGCAGTATTGAAAACGATCGTTTTTGCTCCTGTCTTTTTAATGTCCCGCATCATTTTTCGGACAATCATAAAATCTTTCCATGCCTTTGAGCAGAAGTCGACAAGTATCCACTCATCTACCCAATCGTTAAAATGTGGGTTGCGTTTTTGAATTTCATCGTTACAAACAAGAACAACCTTGCAACCACTAGTTCTCAGTGCAACTAGCTGACTTAATAGGCATTCGTCGTGGGAACCGCCTATTTCAATTAGAGCCACTGTGGAGTTATTTTGATTTAAGGATTTCAACAGTTTATGTTTGGAAAGCTTTTTGAGTAACAAAGAAACAAAAAAGGATTCAAGTTAAATTTGATGCAATGAAAAAGGTATTTCTTTTACTCTTCGTGGTTTTTACATGCTCCACAGCGGTGACGTTCGCCCAACGAAATGAGATCGTTTTGGTTATTGATGCAGGTCATGGAGGAAATGACCCCGGACATGAAACCGCAATCAATGGTCATTCAGATGAAAAAGCCTTAAACCTAAAAATTGCCAATTATTTTGGTGGATATATTTCGAAATACTTGAAAAATGTTCGTGTTATCTATACGCGTACAGGAGATAAAACGATCTCGCTTGATGACAGAGTAGACATAGCAAACAGCGCCAACGCAGATTACTTCATTAGTATACATTGCAATGGTAATGATCGAAAATCAGTGCGTGGGACAGAGACTCATGTCCACTCAATGAGTGTGAAGAAGACAGTAAATCTTGGAAAAAAGATTGAACAACAATTTTCAGCACGAGCAGGCCGGCATTCAAGGGGCGTGAAGGATAAAGAGGATTTAGCTCATTCACTCCAGGTATTAAAATTTACAGAGATGACGAGTGTACTTGTTGAGTGTGGGTTTATCACTAATACCAAGGAGGCAAATTATTTGAACAGTACTTACGGGCAAGAAATTATTGCTTCTGCTATCTTCAGAGCCTTCAGATCATTCATCCAAGAGCAGCATCCAACGATGAATTTTGTGAAATCGAGCTCAGAAACGGTTGCTTCTACCTCATCTGCGACAGGAGCATACACGATTCAAATCATGTCTTCTAAATCAGCTCTTGATGTAAATGATTCAAGTTTTAAACGCTTAAAAATGAAAGTAAGTAGGAAGAAGCTCAATACGACGAGAGCCTACAAATACATCTATACTGTTGGAAATTACGCCTCTAGAAGCGCCGCAAAGTTAGAGTTAGCAAAAATTCAGAAGCAAGGATTTCGCGATGCGATAATTGTCAAGCAATAGCCCACGTGCGTTGAATCGACGAGGATAAAAATTTTTTCTCAAATTATTTCAAAAAAGAGATTTCTTTACATATATTTGCACTCGCTTTTCGCAAGGAGAGTAGATTTCTCCCTTAGCTCAGCTGGTTAGAG
>DKPV01000001.1:0-31962 GCA_002471375.1 Flavobacteriales bacterium UBA7325 | reverse complement strand
CAGAGGGTCCTAGGTTCGAGTCCTAGAGGGAGAGCACAATAGTCAAAGGGTTACGGTCAAAACGACAGTAGCCCTTTTTTTATTTGCATACAATTTGCATAAAAAAACTTCTCTTTTACTGAATAAACAGATATGCCTAGGGTATAAAAAAGCCCTCCGATGTGGAAGGCTTTAGTATTTATTTCAAGACTACTTTCCTCTCCACTGTACCATCATTATAGATGTATAGAAGAGGTGTTAATATCTTTTTCTTTCTAGCACATAGGCATCAGAGAATGTTCCACTTATACAATTAGTTTCATGATTAGGTGTAAAGGATATTTTTCTTAAGTCTCCACTTGATTTCTCAATGTGAAAGGAAAAAAGTAATGATCTTTCTTCAGCTAAAATAAATTCTTGGCTTGCAATATAATACCCATCTACCAATTCGACCATCCAATCATCGTCAAAATGTCTAGTAATGTCTTCAGTACTTTTTACAAATTCATTACCATCATCATCATAATAAGCATCCGATGACTCCATATTTAAGATGATATCTTTATCTATATAATAGCATTCTAAAGGATTGATTCCATGCCAATAATCATGTTCACAAGACATTTTAATCATAAACACACTCGTGCTTCCTCCATATGCACCTTCGTGAGAACTATGTACTTTAATATGTTCTCCAAACCTATTTAAATCGAATAAATAGATAACTTCCCCGGCACTTCTATTTCCTGCCCTCTGCCCAAAGCTCATCATTGGGACTAATAGTAAAATAAGTAGTAGTGTTTTCATAGTTGAAAATTTTCCTTAAAAGTAAGATTAATACTTTAAAGACCAATAGTGTGTGAGTAGGGATAAAAACAGAAAAGGGAATAAATAGTTAATTAAGTATAGAAGTTAAAAACGAAAATTAACAGGGATAAACAATATCATATGTCAAAGTTTAAGAGTGGGAATTCAGGGAGACCAAAAGGAGCTATATGGATTGGGATCCAGTTATGTACTCGTAAGTATACTAGGCCTTAATATTAGTACTGGGATTTTTGCAATCCCATTGATTCTTGGCCTCGCAAGTCTTGCAATAAATAGCAAAAAAGTTAAGAAGGAAAACCACTTGCTTAAGAATCGAGTTTCATTTTCATTATTAAATGTAGGAAGCCTTTTTGGTTCATCTGCATTAGGTGCCCAGGCTACGGAATTAGCATCATTTTCTGATCCGCATATTATTCATCCGGCACTAATTGCTCTGATCATATTATTATTGGTGGTTGTATTGGTAGCGTCACTATATGGTTTGGCAGTCTTAAGCTGTGTTATATTATGTAATACCCCAACTGCATTAGGTGGGGTAGCAGCGATTGCTGTTTTTTTTAGCGGCACTTATCTCGTGACATTTTTATTCTCCCTAGGAATATTAACAGCATTTAGGACAGAGAGTCAAGTTGGGCAGTCTTTTCTTAAAAAGTCTGCAATTATCGCGGGTATAGTTGTTGGTGTAGGACTATTGGTGCTCGCGCTTGTGTCAATATAGAAACAAATGGTAGTCCGTTTAGGCTTA
Source organism: Flavobacteriales bacterium UBA7325 (assembly GCA_002471375.1). Taxonomy (GTDB): domain Bacteria; phylum Bacteroidota; class Bacteroidia; order Flavobacteriales_D; family Crocinitomicaceae; genus UBA4466. The sequence continues at coordinate 30,410 of DKPV01000001.1, read as the reverse complement.
TAGTTACTACTTTTGATCCATGGCAATTAAAATAATATCCTCGTCAAGTGTTAATCTTTCCAGGGAAGATAAGCATCACATATTTGAAATTATGCGCATTGCATACGCTACTACAGAAATCGAAATTTGGGGAGAGGATTATGTTCGCATAAGTGAGGCCGAGTATTTTAGCCTCATTGACGATGGTAAGATCACCGTGGCTTATTTTGAAGGTGTCATTGCAGGCTGCAACCAGGTTTATGAGCGTGAAGATGGATCATTTGGTTTTGGTTTACTCGCGACTCACCAGGAGTTTAGAAAAAGAGGAATTGGTCGCGCCTTGATTGAAAATGCGGAAAATAGAGCTCGTACTTCAGGCGCTAAATACATGGAAATAGAGATACTCCGCCCTCGAGATATTGAAGTGCCAGGAAAGCTGATTCTTCAAAAATGGTACGAGTCGATGGGATATGAATACGTGTACTCAGAGAATTTTGCGAATAGAAAACCCATTAAAGCAAAACGCCTAATTCGACCGTCAGATTTCGATTGCTACCGTAAAACGTTGTGAACTGAATCGAAAATCTGATTTACATTTTTCTTAATCGTCAAGCAGAGACCATCTATTGGCAAATCATTGTCATCCGTTCCGAAAGGATCCTCAATTTCCTCCGCTAAAACTTCCATAGACACTAGGACATAAAAGACGAATGTTGCAATTAATGCTGAGAAATAACCAAAGGTTGTAACGAACGCCAATGGCATTGTAGTTACGTAAATGAAGATAAACTTCTTCAGGAATAAACTGTACGAAAAAGGTATTGGAGTATTGAGAATTCGTTCACATGCGCCAAGACTATCTAGAAGGGCATTTAAGTTTTTATCGATTAGAAGAAACTCTTCTTCGGTTAATTTACCTTGAGTTTTCAGGCTCTTAAGTCTTTTATACATTAGGTTCGAAATGTGAAGAGTCGGATGTTCTTTTCCAACTAATTCTTGAACCTCTGTTTCTGTGAGTTCCAATTCTTCCAGTTTAACATCGCGTCGAAGATGTTCTTTTGCGGCGTAGGTAAAGTTAGGAATCATGCGTTGAAAGAAATCACGATCTTCATCCGGAAGCCCAAGCATGTTGATTTTTATGGCAAGGTTTCTAGTATCATTTACCATACTTCCCCAACGCTTTCGACCTTCCCACCAACGGTCATATGCCGTGTTGGTTCTGAAGACTAAAAGGAGTGAGATCACAAAACCGATCAGTGAATAGACGGCCACTAATTCACTTAGAAAAGTTGCTCCCGGGAAGAGTTCAATTTCAAGGTAGGCTATTAATATGGTAAATAGACCGATATAGATCAACTCTTTCCATAAAATGCGAAAGGTATCGCTTTTGTGAAATGCAAATATCAGTTGAAACCAACTCTTAGGATTATACTTTATCATTTCTTATTCTAACTTTTTATTGCCTCCAAAAATAATGACATATCTTCAAATATATAGTCAGCCACGCTTAATTTTGGCTCTGGGTGATGCGTTTTTTCAGGAATGCAAACAACTTTCATTTTTGCAGCTCTACCGGAGATAATTCCATTGAGCGAATCTTCAATGACTAAGCATCTCTCTGCTGCAACACCTAATTCTTTTGCCACCGTCATGTATACAGCGGGATGTGGTTTACCGTATTCTTCGTTTTCAGCTGAATGAACTACCTCAAACCGTTCACGAATTCCTATTGCATCGAGTACTGTCTCTATCAAGATATTGTAGGATGAGGTTGCCAAACCAACCTTTACATCCACCCCTTTTAAATATTCGGTTGTGTCTAGAACTCCAGGTAATGGATCTCCGTTTTCCTGAATCAATTCAATCATTCTATTGACGATTGCCTGTTCAACTTCTTTTGGAGAGGCATTTTCCCATCCGGCTTCTTTGTGCCAGAACTCTATTACCTCATCAATTCGGAGCCCGACTGTTTTTTGGAAATCTTCACGCGTCAATGCACACCCAACGGACGCGAACACTTCTTCCATCGCAATTTTCCACAATGGCTCAGAGTCGATCAATACCCCGTCCATATCAAATATTACGGCGTCGAATTTTTTAAGGTCTATCATCTGGTTAAAGTTATTATAATTAGGGCTGGTTATAATCCGTAACCGTTCGGGTTTTTATTCTTAATGCGAATGAGTTTATTCACCACGTATTGACCATCAAGACCTTCTTAGGTATCTCCTCGCCAAGGCAAACCATTATTGAACTGATTGTAATGAACTTCAAGCTCCATTCCCTGGGAATCCATCAAATTTTTAGCTAGTTTTTCATCGTCAACGGAGAAATAGAACATGTTTGAATAAACCGATGATCCTTTCTGTGATTTAACACCGGGTAGCACCATTGCACCTTCATAGGCTTTGAAAATTGTTCCCTTTTTAGAAAACTTGTACAATATCCCTACACGAGAACCTTCACTGTAAACAAAATAGTAGCTGAAATATACAACGATGCAAATGACAACCAATAAAACAGCTGATGTAATAAGTAGTAACGTCCTCTTTTTTTTCTTAGGAGTAGGATTAATCGTTTCTTTTTCAACCATGGCTCAAAGTTAACATTACTTCTAATTAAATTGATCCTCTTTCAACGGAGTTAGTTAATACTACAGAGGTGTAATTCATTTTCGGTGAGTCGTTTATTTAAGGTCACTTGCCACTTGATCAAATAATAATTTCATGAGTTTGGACAATTTCCTTCGAATTTGATCGTATTAAATAATGCAAGCAACAAATTAGAACCATAACACATTTGAAAATGGTGTGATATTAAAAAACTGCATATGAGAACTCTCCTTATCTCTATTCTCATCATGCTCACATGTTTTACCAGCAATGCACAACAGTATAATACTGCTGTTGGAATTAAAGGCGATTGGTCAAACTTGAACGTGGGTTTAGGTGTCTTAAGTGTCAAACATTTCTTTAACTCTCCAAACGCTATTGATGCGAGTATTGGATTTGGAAGACGGTACGGCTGGCTTAATGTCATGTACGAACGCAACCAACCTTTCATTGGTGAAACGGATTGGTACTTTGGTGTCGGTGCTGATTTCGGCATCTGGAATACCAACTATGATGGTCGTTATGAATCGACTGAGCGCTCTGGTACTTGGATCGGCATTAACAGTAACCTCGGTATTGAATATACCTTTCAGGACTTTCCCATAAATTTAGCCTTTGACATGGGTCCTACCCTTCGAATTGCTCCAGATGTTAAGCTGGGAATATTGGCTGGCTTCGCTCTTAGATACGCTTTCCGCTAAATTTGAGAATTACGTAACGGAGATTAAGTTCATCTAAGTAACTTTGGGGTAACGAAATTTACGAAAAGTGATATTATCCCCTGGTTCAAGTGGCTGGATTTCAAAGTACTTCGACTTTGTCGAAAAGGGTGACCTATGGGTTTCTATTCGAAATTATGAGGAACTGAGTACCCTAAAACACTATCACCTTACATTTTCTAGATGCGGGATCAATTTCGGTTTGCCGACACGTGCAATATTTGGACATCGCTTAGATACAGGGCACTGGACGCGTCAAGAAAAGTTGAAAGTTCTTCTTATGGAGGCGCATCTTTTCGTTCATTTGAAGTCAGGAGGAGAGCTAGACAAGGATGAGTTTATTGAGTCATTGTTGGTGTTTTATGGCGATCATAACGCGCGTACTCACAAGAAACTTCTTTCCCTTTTTATCAAGGAAAAGAACGAATCCAAACTGGAGAAGATTCTAGATAAGCGCTTAGACATTAAGTTGAACTTATTTGAGAATAAATGGTGGGTGAATAGCTTGAATAATGCATTCGTGTATTTGGATGTAATTCTCTATCATGACTTTTTATCTAATGAGTCTGAAAACGCCATAGCAAAGTATAGTTCGTTCGCTCAAAACGCACTGACGGCAATCACGTTGTCGTCATATGCTGATGGCAAGATAACCCAGAAAGAACGCGACATTTTTAATGTCTTCTTGGCCTCGGCGAACCTCACTGATGAACAACGAGACATTGCGGAGAAGAAATTTGAAAATGGGGCGACTTTGGATGACTTGGATGATTTCATTCACGATCATTGGTTGTTGAAACGTTTTCTTTTGGATATTTCTATACTGACGGTATTCTCTAACTTTGAGGCAGATGAAAGCGAAAGAAAGTTCATTGATCAATTGAGAAAACACATTGATATTCCAGAAAAGGAATTGGATGAGACAATCATGTTCATCCAAAATTTCATTATTACCAATCAGGCTGAATCAGAGTTTTTGAATGATGCACCCTCCTATGAAAGGGTTTATGGTAATTTTTTGAACAGATGGAAGAAAGTATTGACTAGAAATAAAGAAAAACTAGCAATCGAACTGGGGGAAAGTAAAGAGTTAGTAGCGCTGATGAAAAAGTCGATGGTAGAAGATCTAACTCCCGAAGAAAGAGTTAAGGTACGGGCGCAATTGAAAGATGTTTTAAAGTCTATGCCTGCGGTAGCTATCTTCTTAATTCCTGGCGGTTCGCTACTTCTTCCAATGATGGTGAAAATCATCCCCGATATTCTACCCTCCGCATTTAAGGACAATGAAATTGAAGAACCGGAAGATTAGGAGAATATGAAATTTGATTGCCAACCTATACTTGCAATTCATCGTTTTAGTAATAAACAGTACCTTCATCTTATGAAAGCAATCCTCTCCCTATTAATTATTTTTTCGAGCGTTAATTTGAATGCTCAACAAACAATGATTGTATATCTAAAAGATAAGCAGGAACCGACGGTTCAAGAGTTAGAAAGTCGATTCACTGATAGAGCTTTAGCTCGTCGCGCTAAAAATCATGTTGAGTTTGATTCAAAAGATTGGCCTGTTAATTTAGCTTACGTGAATTCACTGAATTCTGTTGGGAAGATTCTTCAAATATCACGCTGGATGAATGCAGTTAAGTTTGAGACAAGTGCCACAGAGAATGAACTATTGGCGCAATATGATTTTATCGAATCCATACAAACGTTTTCAACTAAGAACACAGAATCAACAATTAACAAGTGGGAGATTGAAGAAGCTAAGACCTTGAATTATGGATATGCAGATACTCAAGTAACTCAAATTAATGTTGATTGTCTCCACGATTTGGGATACACAGGAGAAGGGGTATTTGTAGCAATTATTGACGCTGGATTTAATGGGATGGATACGATACCCTATTTTGATTCGGTGTATTTAGAGAATAGACTAATTGATTTTCATGACTTTATAAATGATTCTACCGTGTACGCATATAGTGGTCATGGAACTGCTGTAGCTTCTACAATTGTAGCTGAAATGCAGGGGGTGGATTCTGTTCAATACACAGGAACAGGAAAAGATGTTGACATTGCCCTTTATGTCTCTGAGGATGTATCTTCAGAAACACAGTTAGAAGAGTTTAATCTGGTTGCCGCTCTGGAACGATCTGATTCAGTCGGTGTCGATGTGGTCAATATATCGCTTGGTTATTATGAATTTGATGATTCATTGACCAACTACATTTATGATGATTTAGATGGACAAACTACGATATCTGCAGTTGGTGTAACGACAGCAGCTTCAAAGGGAATTGTCGTAGTTACCTCTGCCGGTAATTCCGGACCTGATCACATCACAACGCCTGGAGATGCAGATAGCATATTAACCGTTGGCGCTATAGAAGGATTTGGAAATTACGCATGGTTCTCTGGTGTTGGGCCTTCATTTGATGGTCGTGTGAAGCCGGATGTTGTTGCAAGAGGAGGAGACGCTTGGTTTATTCGTTCAAGTGGCGAGCTCGATTATGGTAATGGAACATCCTTTTCAAGCCCAATTACTGCAGGGGCTGTTGCCTGTCTTGTTGGTGCAAACCCTACAATGACAGCTCAAGAAATTATTCAAACAATAAGAGAGTCGGCAAGTCAGGTTTCAACGCCGGATTCACTTACAGGATACGGAATCCCCGATTTTTGCGCTTTAAATCTAGTGGTCAGCACAATCATGGGACCGTCGTCATTGGTTTATCCAGTGCCGGCTGATAATGAATTAAACTTATATTCGCCACTTCTAGTCTCAGATGAGGTAACTCTGTCAATTACGGATATGATGGGCAGGTTGATTGAAGAGCATGTTTGTTCTCCTCAAAATAATGGAGTTGAAATTTCGACAATTGGAGTGCCGAACGGTCACTATTTTGTTTCCGTTCTTGATGACAGCGGACTATTATTCCAAACGAAAATCATTATCGCACATTAAAACTTGACATCGAGTCGTAACAAGAATCGCACATGTTCATTATACATGCTTGAAAGCAACTTCTGCACGATTACACGGCGCAATAATTAAGATTTTTTGATTCTTGGCTTTGTGCCTATTTATGCACAGCACAACGGGGAGTATCGCTCATTTGAAAGAGCCCTTCAGGATCCAGAAATGTGTTAACACTGAATTTGAGTTATAATCAGCTCAGGAAGGTACCAGAGTCAATATGTTCTTTTCAGAATATGACGAAGTTAATATTGGATGCTAACCTGATCACCAAAATACTCGACTGTATTGGTGATCTTCCCAAACTTGAGTATTTCCATGCGAGTACCAATCGATAACCTGCTCCTCCTTCGAATTACATGATCCAAGAATCAAGGAGAGAATTAATGTCCAGCTTGTGGCATGTGATAAGAAGCTTTGCACACATTAAAAATACGTAAATGATGCGAAGTGAAACTACTTATGAGCTACTAGGGAATTAAGATCGATAGTTTTCATTTTGTCACCGATTTTATTCACGTCATCAATAAGGTACTGAGCTGAGACAGTTGCACCAGAAATACCGTCAATGTTCTTATCTAAGATAAATCCATTATTTTCTCCCTTGAATTGAGCTAACCATTTTTTACGACAAATTTCATAGCCATATTGCCCGCCATAATCAGCAATGTCAACTCTTAGTATGTTTAGGTCTGTATCATAGAGGACGATATAATCGAATGTCTCGTAGGTCTGTGCATTAGGGTTGGAGGGAGCAGCGCAACCACCAATTTGACAACCAAATGCAGTAGCGTAGCATGCATATCCAACAGTTTCCCCTTCAGAAATTACTTCGCTCAATACCATAATGTCTGTTTTCAGTGAGTCTGGAATGACAACACGTACAACTTCAACATCTTGATCCTTCCAAACCTTCGATATTAACTTGTCAAGCTTTTTCTGTGGTGACACGAATGCCATCATAATGAGCATGAAGAGAAAAACACCTGATATTTTGATAACCAACTTCATTCTAGAACCAATAACCGAATCCAAGATTAAATACGTTTGTAGGCTTTGGGTTTGCCTCTGTTTTCACCCATTGGAAATCAGTTTTGATGATTGTCCCTGGTGTAATTTGAAATCCCAGACCTCCTGTTAGCGTCTCACGATTGTATGCATCATTTTTTGTAATCTCATTTCGTACAGCATGATGTGTATTGTAATTTTCATAACGTACAAAAGGAATTAGACGAGGGAAGTTTTTGTCTTTACTAAGTCTGAATTTATAGGATGCCTCTGTATAATATCCCATTATTTGACTTCCTAAATTAGCACCTGTGTAATCGTTGTATTCGTCTGTGTTAGAAATAGACGTCAAACTACCAACTGCCCGTAGCGTAAGATCTCCAATATTGTATTCTGCATTTATAGCGGTCATCGCGATACCCACACTTGTGCTGTCCGCAGTTTGAACTGCTGCTGCATCATTTCGATCAAGTCCATCAAATTGAGATGACTCTGAGTTCCCATAGTATCCAGCAAGCCCTAATCGCAATCCATTCAATCCATAGAACGAGATTTTACCTGTCACTGAAGGCGTTCTGAAGGTTGTCTTTGCACCTTTTTGACGACCACCTCGTAGACCTCCACTTCCTGATAGAGTTGCTGATCCGTTATATCCGTTGAAGCCATTTACCGCGTACAACTGGTATTTCAAGTTTGCTATTTTAAGCAGGCCATGGAAACCAACTCCCATTTCTCGCCATGTACTGGGAATCACATATTTGGCAAAAGCAGGTCGCTCGACTCCATTAAAAAGTGTTGGTTCATGAAATTCGTTGACGTATCCCATTGGAATTAAAATGATACCCCCTTTAATATTAAAGGCACTATTGACACTATAATTCAAGAATGCCTGCTCTACATAAACTTCCTTCACATGCTCAAATTCGATTTCTGTGAAGAACTGAAGATTTTTATTGAATTTGTACCCCATAAAAACGATTACGCGATGTAAATCCATGGTTCCATTTTGGTAAGTTCCGTCAACAATACCGTGATTGTAATGTGCCTCACCATATGATCCGATCGCAAAAGAATTTGGATCTGCAAAGAGCACTTTCTTAGTTGAACTATTTACAGTACTATCTAAAAAGGTTTGTCCGTAAACAGCGGCAGTCGAAAAGAGAGCTAGTATGCCTGTAAGAAAAATTGCTTTCATCGTTATTTCTTTTTTACACTTATTTGTTACCACAAAGAACGAAAGATGGTTCAGTTTTCACAATACCACAAAAGTGGCATTTTTAATGATTCTAAATAAAGAATCACTAAACCACAGGGTATTCCGAATGTAATTGAATAATCGCTAGCAGTGGATTTATTTGTACTTTCCTTGAATGAAACAAGATGAATTGATAAAGAACGATCCAAAGGCGAAAGAAATATCACTAGGGTTAGCAATCGTTCCTATGCTTATAATGACCACGCTTGTTTCAGTGATGCATCTATGGCTGGAGGTTGATTTGAAATTCGTACTTCTATTATCCACTATTGGAGTAGGAGTCACGGCCTATTTCTTGAATTACAAACTCAAAAGTCTCTTCGATGATTTCGCGGATAATATCCGTAAGGCTTTTCCAGTAATTTTAATTCTGATATCGATAGGAGGAATTGTTGGATCATGGATGTATAGTGGCACCGTTCCTTATTTGATCTATCTTGGGTTACAGGCAATAGATTCAAGCTTTGTTTTGGTAACTGCTTTTATAGTTACAGCGCTCGTATCGGTTTTTACCGGAACAAGTTATGGATCAGCAGCAACATCGGGAGTTGCATTTATGGGCATTGGTTATAGCTTTGGAATTCCATTAGAAATGGTAGCTGGGGCAGTTATTTCAGGTGCAGTTTTAGGGGATAAAGTTTCTCCAGTTTCGGATACAACTAATATCAGTGCACTGGCCTCGGAGATTACAGTTTATGAACATATAAGAGGAATGCTCCCGAATGTTTTATTGTCCGCCATTGTTGCGATTTCAGGGTTCTTAATTTTAGGTATGACGATTACTCCGCTGGAAGGAATTAATCCTGAGGTGAATAAAATTCTAAGTCAGCTAGAATCGATCTACTCTTTCAACCTTTTTCTTCTCTTGCCCGCACTTGTTGTTCTAGTGGGCGGTTTTAAAGGATACAACCCTGTTCTTGTGATGATCGCCTCTTCTTTAACAGCGTTGATGGTTGGGATGATCAGTCATGGATTTCCGATTGTTGATGGAGCGACATCAATGATTTCTGGATTTTCAACTGATATGCTTGATGGTACTGTTTCCTATTCGAAGACACTCGTAACCTTGCTTAATCGGGGTGGTTTTGACGGCATGATGGCTGGCGCGGTGCAATACACAGTTCTTGCTATAGGTTTTGGTTCGTTCATGCAGACAATAGGTGCGTTTGATAGAATTATGAAGTCACTACTAAAAAAGGTGAAGTCGACTTACGGTTTTATTGTTACTACTTTCTTCGCTGGCGCAATTTTAAATGGAGTCTCGGGAAGTGGTTCCTTTTCGATCTTGACGATAGGCCAATTATTTAGTAAGTCATTTACAGAACGTAAAATACCAAGAACCGTTCTATCACGATCAATGGAGAATTCGATGACCCTTTTGGAGTCATTGTTGCCTTGGCATGTTACAGGTGTTTATATGACCTATACTTTGGGAATTTCTACATTGGATTATGCCCCCTTTGCACTCTTTAATATTTCAGGAATTTTGTTGTTTTTCGCGTTGACTAAATTAGACATTAGTCGAAAGAAGTACTAAAGTATTTTTAATAGTACTTTTTCACAATTCTTTAGTGTATTCAGTTCATTTTTGAAGAGGTCTAGTCTTCTTTCAAAATCGTCACTACTCAATTCAGAATTTAAACTAGTGGAGATTTTGTTCTTCCAGTCGTCTATCGAATTTACCACGGAACAGTAATCGTTCAATTGCGTTCCTTCAACCATTTTAGGATTAACAATTACATGTCCACTGGTTTGCAAACTTTGAATCAGTTTTAATTTCACCCCAGTAGATTGATCGGTATGAAGTACATGAACCCGCGCCATCGAAATTAGATTATTCATCTCTTCATCCGATGGGTTCGAGATTATTTCTATTGTCTCATTTTGTAGTTCGAGTAAATCTGATGAGGGATTTTTCCCGGCAACAATTAGTCGCATCTCACCCGAATTAAAAACACTATTAATTAACCATTTCGCGCTCAAACTGTTTTCGGAAACAGACAAGTTTCCATGGAATAAACAGTATAATTTAGTTGAAATTTGCGAACTAAGACTGATTTTATCAATACTAGGAGGTAAAAGAGTGACCTCAGGCTTGTAGTGTTTGAAGTGACGAACATCATTCTCATTGATCGCCAAAACATGATCCGCATGATTCAATATAGCTTCGAACAGTTCTAGTTTTTTGGCTTCAGATCGAAAAAACATGGCCTTGAAACCACTTGCATTTGCTGCTAGATGCCTATAGTAATTATGTTCAACATTGTGAGTTCGAACAATTTTTAAGCGGTCCTTTAATCTCTGGTCATCCAACCAAAAGGTGGTGTGTAACCCCTCGAAAAGGATCGGTGAATTATCTTCAAGTAGACGAGTTACTAGTTCTTTTGAACGCCGAGTTTGAACAATAAATGGTCGTTTAGAAAACCAATCGAAAAGGTGTTTCTTACGAGGGTAGTAATGAATAGCCTCCGTAATTTCTTCTAATTTTTTTACCTGGCCCCGACCATATTCATAACAATGTAAAGTTACTTTAACACCTAAATCATGAAGTGCCTTAACGCGAAAATAGACGTCAATTGCCCCTCCGTAATCTGCTGGAAAGGGCACATCAAAAGAAACGATATGTATCGATATACTAGACAACTTTCGGATAGATTTTTGCCAAGACTTGTGTCTCTATTTCCCAATTTTCAGTTTGAGCTGCAACCTTGCAATTGGCATGATATTTTTCTAGTCGGTTTGGATCATTAATGAGCGAAGTGAGAGTTTTTGAAAGCGTCTCAACAGACAGTTCATCCAGGACCTTTCCAATTTGATGCGTCATAACAACATATGCAACTTCTTTAATGTTCGTTGCTACGACTGCGGTCGTTGTATGCATGTAATCGAAAACCTTGTTCGGAAGTGAGAGTTTATAATTTAGACTTAGCGGTTTATCAAGCGTTAACCCAATGTCTGCATGAAAAGTATAATTCATCATTACATCGTAAGGCTGCTTTCCGATAAATCGTATCCTTGATTTGAGCAAGTCATTTTGTTCACTTACGAATTCTTTTAATTGAGGCACGACGTCGCCGTCTCCAACAATCAGTAAAATAGCATCGACATTATTCATTGCTTCAACTGCTTCTTCAGCACCCCGATCAATATTTATACCCGCACCTTGAAGAATGATAATCGATTTGTTTTCAGGAATTCCTAATTCTTTCTTTGACTTGATTTCCTTCCCGCTCCAGAGTGGACTAATGTTTCGAACCACTTTAACCTCCTTGTTGTATTTAGCTGAATAAATATCAGCAATCGATTGGTTTACCGTATATACATCCTTGAGTTTAGGAAAAATGAGACGTTCGATCCTTAACCAAATTCGTTGAACCTTAGGTCTATTAATTAATTCAGGGACTTCTGTAAAGTATTCGTGCGAGTCGTAAACTAGTCGTGTTTTTGATTTGAATTTCTTAGCAAGGTGGTTCGCTAAAAGAGTATCAAGATCGTTCGATACTAAAACGTCTGCTCTTTTGAAAAGAAGGTAAAAGAATAGCCGCAAATTGAAAAAGGCATAGAACTTTGCTCCCGTTTCAAATAGAAGTCGTATGCGCTTAGTTTTGTATGCTCTAGCTGGAAGAGGAATACTAGTTTTACGTTTACGCCCAACTAGAAGAACATCATAACCTTGAGCGAGCAAAAATGTGCAAACTTTGTGTACACGCTGGTCTGTATATAGATCATTCGTAACAGAAACTATTGCTTTTTGCTTTTTAGACATCACTCAAAAGTAGGATAAATGCGGGTAAAATTCACAATCAAAAAATGAGTAAAATCAATACAGCAAAGAGAGCGGCGATCAAAACCAGTACGACGACGTTGATAATGAGTGCAATTTTTGCTTTTTGAAGTTGAGCCTCACCTTCTTGTGTAATAAATCTAGCTCTGAAACTTTTAATATAGAACCACAAGCCAACACCAGTTAGAATCAGTGCAAAGAAGGCGATTACAAAAATAGAAAGTGTCCCGGAGATGAAGAGGACTTTGGCTGTTGAAGCCCTCTTTGCAGCCTGCCGCGCTTGATAGACGACATCAATAGGCAGGTCTTCTTGACCTGTAACGGAATCGGTTGGTATTGATTCTGGACGAACTACTTCAAGTGCTTCTATTGATTGCGTCTCTGCATGTGATTCTGCTTCCGTGTTGATCTTCGTCTGTTCGCTTGCGCCGATATCATCTAAAAATATCGGCTGCTCTTCTATCAAGTTAGCCTCGAATGAAACTGAACGTTCAGGAACATTTGACACGATAGCTTTCGTATACCTTATTCGATTATATCCACAGCTAGACGTGAGGATAAGAACTAGCGCTATGAATGGTAATATTCTCACTAGATAAATGCTAAGACCGTAAGAGCCGCAATAATCACTGCGTTGGCGATGAGTATGATTAGTGCATAATTAAGAAAGCGTTCTCCTTTTTGTGTTATATAACGTGAACCTGAAGCTCTTTTATAATAAATGATTCCCAGGATTAGAAATACCAGGCCAATCAAAGCTCCCACGAAAAATGGAATCATCGAACCAGTTAAGAAAACGGCTCCAATTCCAAGCGCAATAGCGGGCAGGAATAGCGCTGAATTTAGCGTAGCGCGTTTAGCGGTGTGTTCTGCTTTTATTGCCTGCCATTCTATAATCTGTTGCTCCGTATCGGTTAACTCTGTTGAATCTTGAATAGTCATAGATGATACAACCTCCGCTTCAGTAGGATCAGTTTCAAAAAACTGAGAATCATTACTCGATATCACAATGGTTCCTTCTTCAATTTGAGATAAAGCTCGAAAGTCGCTGCTCGGATCCGTTTGAGCTTGATCGCTATCATTACTAACTCTGACAACTTCAGGCATTCGGATAAATCGAATTTTGTGATGTCCACAGGAGCTAATTAGAATAAGAGTAATCCCAAGTAAGAGCAGGCGCATGAGTAGAATTTGTTTCGTTAACGATGAATTTACGAGTTTAGTTTGATAAACGTGTCTTTTTTGAAGATGATCGTGACGTCTCAATACTCAAAGTCATAGAATATTGCTCAAAACTATTTAAGTACACTTCCCAGGCGATCCATTGCGGTATACAAGTCGTTAACTCCAGAATAAATAATACGCAATCGCTCATTTTTCTCACTAAGCTTTACACCATTCGGATTCTTTTGAACGTAGTCAAGTACTTTAGTAAAAACAGATGATTGATAAAAATCAGACTTAGGATTAGCAATAAAGTACCCAAGCATTTTTTCCGATTTTAGGACTAATTTCTCAATACCTAAATCTTGAGCGAGCCAACGAAGTTTGAAGGAAAGAGCTAATACCTTTACCTGATCAGGAACAGGACCAAATCGATCTTCAAGTTCTTTCAAGAATGTTTCTAGACCCTTTTCATCTTTCAAGTTGTCCATGTCTTGATAGAGACTTAATCGTTCAGAAACATTGTTCACATAGTCTGTAGGAATTCGAATTTCAAGATCTGTTTCTAACACACAATCTCGCACATAGGATGTTAATTGGTCACTATTTCGGTCTGCAAATAACGTTTTGAAATCTGATTCACGAAGCTCATCGATCGCTTCATTCAATATTTTTTGATACATCTCAAAGCCAATATCCGAAATGAAACCACTCTGTTCGCCACCTAATAAATTTCCAGCCCCGCGAATATCAAGATCCTTCATGGCAATATTGAATCCGGAACCAAGATCAGAGAATTGCACAAGTGCTTCAAGTCTTTTTCTAGCCTCCGAAGTCATCATGTGAGAACTAGGAGCTATAAGGTAACAGAAAGCTTTTTTATTCGATCTTCCTACTCGTCCTCGCAATTGATGGAGATCACTAATTCCGAAATTCTGAGCATTATTAATGATAATGGTATTTGAATTAGAAATGTCTATTCCTGATTCAATTATCGTAGTTGCTAAAAGCACATCGTATTCTCCTGAGATGAAACCTAGCATGATTTTTTCAAGCTTTTTACCGTCCATTTGACCATGACCGATTCCGACACGAACACCTGGGCAGAGACGAGTAATCATTCCTGCAACCTCTTTTATGTTTTCTAGACGATTATGCACAAAAAATACCTGGCCTCCACGACTAACCTCATATGCAATAGCATCACGAATTAATTCTTCATCGAATTGAACAATCTCTGTCAGTACTGGTTGACGGTTTGGAGGTGGAGTATTGATGATGCTCAAATCCCTAGCCCCCATTAAAGAGAATTGTAAGGTTCTTGGTATTGGTGTTGCGGTTAGGGTAAGCGTATCTACTGTCTCACGAAGGGTTTTTAGTTTGTCCTTCACAGACACGCCGAACTTTTGCTCTTCATCAATGATAATTAGACCTAGATCTTTGAATTTAACCCTGCTCCCAACTATTGCATGTGTACCAATCAGGATGTCAATTTTACCTTCTTCTAGTTTCTTGAGTGTTTCAGTAACCTCCTTTGCGGATTTGAATCGATTAATGTAATCAACGGTACAAGGCATACCTTGTAATCGCTCCTTAAAGCTACGGGTATGTTGCATCGACAAAATTGTAGTAGGAACCAAGATGGCGACCTGTTTACTGTCAGCTACTGCCTTAAATGCAGCACGTATGGCAATTTCTGTTTTTCCGAATCCAACATCTCCACAGACTAAACGATCCATTGGAGTTGAGGATTCCATATCTTCTTTAACGGCAATTGTTGCTTTCAACTGATCAGGAGTATCCTCATACATGAAGGATGCCTCTAGCTCATTTTGTAAATATGTATCTGGGGTAAATGAAAAACCTGGCTGACTCTTTCGTTTCGCATAGAGCTTAATCAAGTCAAACGCGAGTTCTTTTATTTTCTTTTTCGTCTTCTTTTTTAGGTTCGACCAAGTTGCCGTACCTAGTTTGTTCATTCGTGGAGCAGAACCATCTTTTCCTGTGAACTTCGATATACGATGTAGCGAGTGGATACCAACATATAGAACATCATTATCTTTATATAAAAGCCGGATTGCTTCTTGTTGTTTACCGTTGACATCTATCGTTTCTAATCCAGAGAACTTTCCAACTCCGTGATCAATATGAGTAACAAAATCACCACTTTGTAAGTTGTACAGCTCCTTTAATGTTAAAGCCTGTTTTGCCTGTCTGAAACCTTCCTTTAATCTAAAGCGATGGAAGCGTTCGAATATTTGATGATCCGTATAGCAGACTAATTTTGTGTTCGGCGAGATAAATCCTTGATTCAGGGAGAAGTGCATAGGGTCGAACTCTACACCACTCTCCATATCCTTGAAGATTTGAACTAATCGATCAATTTGTTTTGGTTGATTAGAGAAGATGAGGTTTGTAAAACCATATTTTTTTCGAGCAATAAGATCTTCAGTAAGCAGATCGAATTGTTTGTTGAAGCTAGGTTGAGGTCTAAAGTTGAACTCTTCAACCGAGTCGTGTTTAAAGTGTTTATCTGTACCAAATTCAACTACGCTAAACTGAGAAATTTGAGATTCAAAATCCGTAGGATGCATGAATAGGTGAGAAGGTAGTGCATGACTTATCTCAGAGTCTTTTTTGTCATAAATGCTAACAGCCTTCTTATATTCCTTATCTAAATTAGCGAAGGTTTGTTCGTGTGAGGCGAGCCAAACAGATGTATTTCCTCCTATAAACTCGAGAAGCGTCACGTTTTCTTCGTTCATCATAGCCCCCTGAACATTAGGGACAATATTGAAAAATTTATGTGTGTTTATCGAGAGTTGTGTGCTCGCATCGAAAGTTCGAATACTTTCTACATCATCGCCGAAAAACTCGATTCTGAAAGGGTGGTCATTTGAATATGAAAAGACATCGACGATACCACCGCGAATGGAGAACTGTCCAGGTTCATAGACAAAATCAACGCGCTCGAAGTTCAAGTCATATAGCATCTCATTAATGAAGTCGATAGAGTATTCTTTTCCAACCTCTAGTTTGAGCGTGTTCTTAACGAGTTTTTTCTTTGATGGAATGCGTTCTATTAATGCTTTGGGGTATGTAATCACCCATGTATTTCTGCTATTTGAGATCTTTTCTAAAACTTCTGCACGCGCAACGACATTTGCGTTGTCTGTCTTCTCGAGTTCATAGGGAACTCTGTAAGATGCGGGATAAAAAAGAATGGACTTATTCTTAGGAAAGATTCCTTGTAAATCATTTAGAAAGTATGCGGCTTGTTCCTTATCTTCAAGTATAAATAAATGATTTCCTGGAGACTGTTTGGCTACTATTGCTGATGCAATTGATCTGGAAGAGCCGACATGCCCGTTCCATGAAATTTTAGTACCCACAACTTGCAAATCATTTGCGGTAGAATCGATTTGCGGCAATGTAGAAAAAGTAGCAAGTAAGGAAGAAAGATCCATTAACCCTTCAAGTATTCCATTGCTTGCTCTACCATCTTTTTAGAACCAACAAAATATGGAACTCGTTGATGTAATCGAGATGGTTCTATATCCATTATTCTTTCATGTCCAGTAGTCGCTATACCTCCTGCTTGCTCAGCAATGAAGGCCAAAGGATTACATTCGTATAACAAGCGTAATTTTCCTTCTGGATCAACGGTTGTAGATGGGTATATGTAGATGCCGCCCTTGATCATGTTTCGATGAAAATCAGCAACGAGAGAACCTATATATCTACCAGAATATGGGCGCGGTGCACCCTCTAAAATTGTTTGACATTTTTCCTCGATGTACTCCTTTATTCCTGGATCGCAAATGTTCACATTACCTTCGTTCATGGCATAGATTCTACCCATTTCAGGCATTCTCATGTCAGGATGTGAAAGACAAAACTCTCCGATGTACGGATCAAGCGTAAAACCATTAACTCCTTTTCCAGTTGTATAAACGAGCATTGTTGAAGAGCCGTAAAGAACATATCCAGCAGCGATTTGTTTTGCCCCGCTTTGCATCATATCTTCTAGTGTTGCGGATGTCCCAACTTCACTCTGTCTTCTGAAAATTGAAAAAATCGTTCCGATTGATACATTCACATCGATATTTGAAGAACCATCTAGTGGATCAAAGAGAACAACATACTTACCATTCTTTGAGAACTCACTCTCAAAAGGCATAAAGTCATCATTTTCTTCTGAAGCGATTCCACAAACTTCACCACCTGTTTTAAACATGTTGATGAATTGATTATCGGCAATCACATCCAGTTTTTGTTGCTCTTCGCCCTGAATGTTGGTACTTCCATGGGCACCTAAAAAGTTGTCCAAAAGTCCCGCACGACGCACATCTTTACTAACTACTTTGGACGCAACCGCTATATCAGTAAGTAGGCGTGAAAGTTCTCCTGACGCATAGGGAAAATCCGCTTGACGGTCCATAATGAATTCGTGAAGGGTTGTTACTTTTGACATGATAAATCGGTTTTACACAAATATCGCTAAAATGAATTAGTTGGTAACTGTTAGAAACGAAAAAAGGCATTCATCTTTCGATGGATGCCTTTTAATAGCATATAATATAGTTCTAAGTAACTGTTGAATCTCCAGCGGAGATTGTTACTTGATTACTACATTCTCACTGAATGTTGCAGATCCATTAGAAACCTTAACAACATACATTCCACCAGCAACAGACGATAAATCGATCGTTGTAATAGATGAAACTTCGGTTGAAAGAATTACATTTCCAACAAGATCGTAAACAACTACAGAACTAGTTGATCCGCTCTCATTTGTAATTGTAACCTCTCCTTCAGAAGGATTTGGGTATACAGAAACTCCAGAAAGAAATTCTTCGTTCAGACCTACAGACCATTGGTCACCCATTAACAAGCGAATCGCGATAGCTTCACCGTTTCCGTAAGATTGATCTCCAGGAATGTAGATCATAGAAGCTAACCCTGGCTGAAGAACTGTTTCATCATCAACAACTACAATGTCACTTGAATTTGAATTTGAATAAAGTTCAGCACATGCATAGTATCCTCCTGCTGGTACATTCTCTACACCATCGAACGTGATATCAACGAATCCCGCAGAGACGTCAGCACTTGTTACAGTATAAAGATTTGACGGCGCATATAAAGAAGACATGTCACCAGCTCTAAAAGCAGCGGTATCTTTTAATGAGATTGCAATGTCTCCACCTGCAACAGTTCCACTAGCTAGTATGATTCTAATACCAGAAACATCAGCAGCTGATTTTATTCTATACTCTGTCGCAAGAACAAGTCCGTCTTCACCACCATTAAAAGAGGCAGTTCCAATTGAAGAAACAGATGGGTTTGTATAAACACCTACACCATCAAGCGCATAAATTGAAGACCCTACTGTCGTAGTAGTCGATGGCTCTGAAATTTCAAATTCTCTCAGTCCTGTGTTATTACCATATAATGAATCTCCGAGTACTTCTAGATCTGATACTACGTCATAGTTTCCTGTATATACTCCAGTAGTTAAACCGTAAGTTTCAGTAGACTCAAGAATAATAGTATCACCAGAAACAACACTAGGGTTTGTAGCTGAAGAAAGAATTGTTCCAGTTACATTTAATGTTACGTTAGTTTGAGTATTAGCTCCAAAGTTTACAACTTGTGCACCAACTAGTAAGTTAGCATCTTGCATATCTTGAGGAGTGATACCATATTCCATACCATCGTTGTTATCACCAATTGCCCAAGCAGACAATAATTGAACATCATTAGAAGGAAGAGGCACGATGCAAATATCATCGATATTCCAGTAGTAGTGAGAGTTTCCAGCTGCGTTTCCGTCCCAATTAAACTTGAGCAAAATACTGTCTTGAAGTGCAGCATAAGGAGTAATATTAAGAGAAGTTACAAAACCACCATTGTCTCCTGAGAAACCTGTGTTTGCAGCAAGACCAGGTGCAGCTAAAAATGAAGGACTCCAAGTAGCACCTCCATCTGATGATACAGATACGGTTATAGCCTCATTCCCCGACGGACTACAACAAAATCTCGCATCCTGTTCGAATACCAATAATGCACTTGTTTCTGTTGAAAGAGAATAAATCGGAGGAGAGATTAATTCTCCAGTAAGGTTAATGTAGTTCGGAGAAACCGGCTGATTTACAGAATCAGCATCGAACAACATAAACCCATTCGCAGCTGTTGTTGACGTAAATGCAGGTGTTCCTGTTGACCACTCGCCATTTGTAGTTGCGTAACTATGTTTCCAAACAAGCCCGTCAGCACCACCAGTTGTCCAATCACCGTTAGATGTTGTAAACGTAGGTCCGTTCGTAGAAATAGGAGATGTTCCAGCCACATCAAATGACTCCGTCCATAGTAGGCTACGAGTTCCCAAAAATTCTTGTAAAGTTTGCGCAGGCCGATCGCTTGCTGTTGTAGAGTTATTTACAAACCCAAGTTCGTTCAATTCAGGACTAACCTGTTGAGCCATTGCACCAGAAACTGATAGAGCTACCGTTGCTAGGCTTAAGTATATTTTTTTCATAATTAAAGTTTAATTCGTTCCAAAGATACACCATTCTTGAGGTAAGTTCCTAACATAAGAGTCATTGAATGTTACCGATCCTTCAAGAAGGGCAACATTTCACGAATTTCGGCTAAATCTTTATATTTTATAACAAAGGACTTTATCTCCTGTTTGCAAGGTGTAAGAGGGTAGGTATTTCCGAGTGCATCTGTCAAGCTAGAATCACCTGAGTAATTAAAGCCATTTCCATCGATACCAACTCGATTCACCGCAGCGATATAACATTGGTTTTCAATAGCACGAGCGTTTAAAAGGGACCTCCAATGAGGCGCTCTTTTTGCTGGCCAATTCGCAACATATAGAATTACATCATACGCAGTTTCCCCATGTTCATCGATTCTATTTCGAACGAGCTCAGGAAACCGAAGATCGTAACATATTTGAAGTTGCAGCTTCCAACCTTTGTATGCTATTATTTGTTCTTTAGTTCCAGAACTAAAAAAATCACCCTCCCTCGCTAGTCCGAACGTTTTGCGCTTATCGTACCAATTAATTTTTCCATCGGGTTGTATAAATACACCGCGATTAAAAAAATCCCCGCCCTCCTCAATGATCAATGAAGTATAAATTGCCGCATTTTTCTTTTTTGAAGTGTCGAGCAGCCATTGAATTGAACGACCAGACATTTTTTCTGCTAGTTCCAAATTCATTGTGAAGCCTGTTTGAAATAGTTCAGGAAGTATAATGAGATCTGAATTGTTGCTGGTTGACAAGAGTTGTTCGTAGTTCTCTATGTTTCCAGACACATCTTCCCAAAGCTGTTCAGGTTGAACAAGTGTAATCGTTAAATCTTGCATAGTTTCGTTGCTGCTTGGAGTAAAGTTGCTTCATCTTTAGCGAAACAAAATCGAATTATTTTTTGATCCCGTGCATCTGAGTTGAAGACCGAGATAGGAATAGTCGCTACGCCATATTTTATTGTCAATTCTGTACAGAAATCAACATCTGACATGTCGGAAATTGCCGCATAGCTTGCAGTTTGAAAATATGTCCCTTCACATGGCAACAATTCAAATTTGCTAGAAGAGATCGCATTTCTAAAGGTATCACGCTTCTCCTCGTAAAAAGCCCCCAGGGTATTAACATCAAAGTTTTCCAAGTAGCGAGTTAGAGTTGCTTGCGCAACACTGTTCACGGAAAAGACATTGAATTGGTGAACTTTTTTAATTTCCTTCATCAAGGATTCTGGAGCAGATAAATAGCCCATTTTCCATCCTGTGATATGAAATGTTTTTCCAAAGGAAGAAATGGTAATGCATCGATCAAAAAATGATGGAAATAGATGAGCAGATAAATGTTTTTGATCAAACGTAATGAATTCATAAACTTCGTCTGACATCAAAAGAAGGTTCGAATTTTTCATCATGAGAGCTTCTAATTCAGTCATATCCTCAATCGACCAAACTCTACCTGAAGGATTATGTGGATTATTCGTAATAATCATTCGTGTTGAATCTGAAACCTCATCTTTGATTCGGTCCCAATCAGGCAAAAATACCTCAGAGAGTGGGATTCGAACAGGAATTCCTCCAGCAAGAAGAACAGCGGGTTCGTAGCAATCATAACTTGGGTCAAGAATAATCACCTCGTCACCTTTATCAATGAGAGCAAGAATAGTAGTAAAGATTCCTTGAGTTGCTCCCGCTGTGATTAATAGTTCTTTTGATTCACTGATTGAACGACCGTATTGCCGATCAATTAGCGAGGCTACTTGCGATAATAATTCAGGGCTACCTGGCATCGGCATGTATTGATGAACAGATTCATTCGCCTGGGCTTCTAAAATCGAAGAGAGCGCAGGGTCAATGGGAAAATTTGGAAACCCTTGTGAAAGATTAATAGCCTTATTCTCCGCAGCGAGTTTTGACATCACTGAAAAAATCGTAGTACCTACATTGGGTAATTTTGACATGGATTGAATTTTACTTACTCAGTAAATTTAGTGATTTTTAGAGACGGAAATAAATCTACCTTTTCCATTCACTTTTTGTAATTTCACCACATGATTAAATACATTATCCCTATCGCCTTAGTGATCTCCGCATGTGGAGATTCAGAAACTACTCCATTCTGTGAATGTGTAAATGCGAGTGAGGCACTCAATGACTCACAAGTGAAGCTTATTGACGGCGATAATGAATTTGAAGGTTCTGATTCTGAGGAACTCAAAAAATTGAGAGAAGTTAAAGCAACTGCCTGCAAGGATTACAAGCTCGTATCGGCGGAAGAGGCGATAGAGTTGAAGAAAGCTTGTAAAGAAGATTAGAACGTTATGTTGGGAATATTATTAATCTATTTTATCGGTAAGTGGTTTTATTCACTAGCCGAAGCGCATGGTCGGAACAAATGGGGATTTGCCATCCTCGGAGTGGGCGTTTATTTTGGAGCTCAAATACTTTTCGGAATCGTATTAGGGTTTCTCGCAATTGCATTCGATTGGGAATGGGTATTCGCTACAAATGGAATTCTTACTAATATACTTGGTATTGCGGCTGGAGCTCTCGCTGCCTGGGGAGTCCGTGCAATCTTTAAATACAACTGGAGCAAGAATCTAAAGGACAACACCAGCGACACCCTTCTTGACGGTATTTAAGCTTGTTAGGCGAAAATTGCGTCTAGCGAATCTCTAAATGCTTGTGCAGCTGTATCAAGGTGTTCCTTTGTATGAGCTTGTGAGATAAAGCCAACTTCATAACCGCTTGGCCCCAAATAGACACCACGATCCAATAGTTCCGCAAAGATCTTTCTGAACCCGTTCATATCCGGGTTAATTTGATCTGCTTTACGAATTCGTTTTTTCCCGTCAAATGATAGCCAGAAGATAGAAGCTACACTAACCAATTCGAAATCATAACCCCTCTTTTTAGCGTGATCGTTAATTTGAGTTACAAAGTAATTTGTCCGTTCTTCTTGATCTTCATAAAAACCTTCAGCAGCGCATTCCGTTAATTGGGCAATACCAGCAGCCATGGCAACTGGATTTCCTGAGAGCGTTCCTGCTTGATAAACTGCTCCATCAGGAGAGACACAAGCCATTATTTCCTTTCGCGCACCATAAGCACCAACAGGAAGACCGCCACCGAGAATTTTACCGTAAGTGATAATGTCAGGTGTTATCCCTAACATTCCGGAAGCACCATTGAACCCTACTCGAAATCCAGAAATCACTTCATCGAAAAACAGCAAAACATTGTTAGCCGTGCAGAGTTCACGAAGTTCTTCTAAAAACGTCGTTTCTTGAAGAAGAAGTCCATTGTTTGCCGGGATTGGCTCTATGATGGCGCATGCCAGATCATCAGAATATGTTTCAAAACACTTTTTTAGCGCATCTAAGTCATTCAGTGGTAGCACAAATGTCTCGGCAGCATATGCTTCCGGCACTCCAGAACTTGAGGATGTACCTAACGTAGCTAGTCCACTTCCAGCTTTAACCATCATTGAGTCAACATGACCATGATAGCAGCCATCAAATTTCAACACCTTGTTTTTTCCAGTATACCCACGAGCTAATCGAAGAGCAGACATTACAGCTTCTGTACCAGAACTCACGAATCTGATTTTATCAATAAATGGATTCCTCGAGAGAATTAACTCAGCGAGCTCATTTTCCAAAACCGTTGGCGCACCGAAACTAGCACCACTTTGTAATGCCGAGACAATTTTGTTATATACTTTTGGGTGGTTGTGACCTAAAATTAGTGGGCCCCAGCTACAATTAAAATCGATGAATTTGTTTCCATCTTCATCCCATAAATGACAACCATCTCCTTTTTTCATAAAAATAGGAGAACCATCTACTGATTTGAATGCTCGTACAGGAGAGTTCACGCCTCCAGGAAAGTACGTCTTTGCTGTTTCAAAAAGAGAATCGGAAGTTGATCGATTGATATGTTTAATTGTTTCCATTGGGATTAATTTGATGTTGCAAAAATACGATTCTTAAGGAAGATAGTTCTTCCAGAATTGAAGTAATTGTTCTTAGTTTGCTATATTGTTAAAACAAAAACACATTTTTCATGTCAGATCAAGATCAAAAAGCCAGAAACGGCAAAATTTTACAAGCGGTTGTGGCTGTGGCAGTTGGACTAGGTTCATACTTCCTAGTTTCGTATTTACTTAGCTAGGTAGCGGCTGACAGCTGAAAGAGTTTGAGCAAATCAGGTCGAACTCAAGTATCTGCATTAATTTCCATGTTTTGACTGAATTTGCTTTGAATGCAACACCCCGCCTTTATAGTAGAACAGACGCCCTCTTAAAAAATTGAAATCGTTTAACCATATTTCGGCTTCCCCTTCAGATTGAACAGTTTTTATATTACGATGGGCATAATGAATTACCATAGGATCAAGTTTTTCCTCTAAGATAAAACCAACTTCCTCTGTTTCTAGTTGCGAGGCGATGGTTTGCCCTAAATCCATTGATTCACTGTACTTAATTCCCTTTATTGACGTCTCACCAGGAAGATTGATAACGTAATAGTGAATGCACCCTAGAGCGATGACAATCATTAGATAACCAGTCTGCTTTTTTTTGAAAATGTAAAGGAGTGAAACCGCCCCAATAATTGAAAAGAATGCACTGGAATAGAGTACAGTAAAATCATGAGTTGAATAATTAAGTAATGCAAGATGCAAGACAATAATAGGAAGGGTCGATACCAAGATGAAGGATTTATGCTTATCGAGAAAATTTGGCAATTTCTTTCTTCGCCCCATTATGATTGCAGATAGCACCAATAAAAATAAATACCAGTAATGCACCGCGTAATTAAAAATGAGGTATCCAATTTCCTTTGTTTTCGAAACGATCACACCGCCTGAATTGTCAGATGAATTACTCCCCCTTAGGGCTAATCGATCAAAAAGCTGGTCGAGAAACACATCGTACCCAGCAATACTTCCATACTGTATATAGGTAATTCCCAATGCAGAAGCGCATCCAACAACACTTGTTAGAATGATCGTAAATCGAATTGCCCCACTCATTTTGAATATTGCCCAGCAACAAACTATACAGGTAAAGAATACGCCTAGCCAGGAGGTATAAGTCATTACGCACAAATTCAACAGGAAAAGCGCACTTAACAGTAAACTCGTAGAATCTTTCAGTTTTAAGAAAAGCAAAATTCCAATCAAGAAGAATACATGGACTAACATGTCGCTCATGTATGTGTTTGATTGAAACCAGAGCGTAGCAGGGAGAAACAAATAGATGATTCCGGAGAACAGAGCAACCTTGGGGTCAGTATCAATTTTTCGAACGATCAGAACGATAAAAATTACTGAAAGCAAATTAATTAGAAGGTGGAAGATTTGTAGATTGAGAACCGAGGCTTTAGCTCCTACCATTTGGAAGCATGCGTATGGCAAAAGATAAGCGAACGGAGGATGTGATATATAGTAGAAATTACCCTTGTCATCATGCATATTCCCAAGTGAAGTTGCATGATTATCGATGAATTTATTCTCCCTTGCCCCATAGTTCATGCCTGGAGAGAAATGTGTCTCGGCGATACCATTTTCTTCCCAAGATTGAAGTACTCGAAGAGAAATGGAGGTTACAAATTCGTGATGTTTCGATAGTGGGCGATCGAGGTTTGGCCAGCGGGCCAGTACAGAGATCATAAAGAACAGCAGAATTATCAGCCATTGCTCACTACCCCATACCGAAAATGAAAAATACTGTTTCACGAATTTGATCCCGTTGTTAGTTACAAGCCTTAAAAGTAGAAATTCTCATTGATGAATTTTAGCAACGCAATAAGATCAACGAATTTGAATTCAAAATAGGCAACAATTTGCTGTGTAAACAATGATTTGCATTCATGTACTTCATCAAGTTCTTATTCCTATCTTTGTATGTAATCAATTACGTGTCAAAATGATCTCAACAATGAATCAAAATACGCTCGAATTTGCGAGAGAAATGGATGAAAAAGATCCGTTAAAATCATTTCGTGAGAAGTTTTTCTTCCCAAATTTTCATGATAATGAAGTTGTTTATTTTACAGGAAATTCATTGGGATTACAACCTAAATCAACGGCTTCATATATCCAAGAGGAATTAGATGCATGGGCCAAATTTGGGGTGGAAGGACACTTTTTGGCGAAGAAACCATGGTTTGGATATCATGAGCAACTGACAGAAAAGGCTGCGCAGGTTGTTGGCGCGAAACCAGCAGAGGTTGTTGTAATGAACTCCCTTACAACCAATTTACACTTACTCATGGTTTCTTTTTACCGACCAGAAGGTAAGCGTACAAAAATCATATGTGAGGCAAAGGCATTTCCAAGCGATCAATATGCGCTAGAGTCGCAAGTTAAGTTTCACGGCTTAAGCGTAGAAACGGACATTGTTGAAATTTGGCCTCGTGAGGGAGAACACTTGATAAGAGAGGAAGATGTTCTTATTAAAATAGCAGAAGTAGGAGATGAACTTGCTTTGGTGATGATTGGAGGTGTAAACTACTACACTGGACAATTATTCGACATGCAATCGATCACAGAAGCTGGACATGCTGTTGGTGCTACAGTTGGTTTTGATCTGGCACATGCAGCCGGTAATATAAATTTGAAATTACATGATTGGGGAGTAGATTTTGCTGCTTGGTGTGGTTATAAGTATCTAAATTCATCACCAGGTGGTGTTTCAGGTGTTTTTGTACACGAAAGACATGCGAACAGCCCTGATCTACCAAGATTTGCAGGTTGGTGGGGTTACGACAAAGAAACTCGTTTCCAAATGGAGCCGGGGTTTAAACCGATACATGGAGCGGAAGGATGGCAATTAAGCAACGCCCCTGTTCTAGGGATGGCTGCTCACCTTGCTTCGTTAGATGTTTTTGCAGAAGCTGGAATGGAGCGAATTGGCGAAAAGCGAGATAAGATTACGGCTTATTTAGAGTCAGTAATAATGGATGTTTCAGAGCGAAATTCAGATCGTGCAACCTTCGAGATTATTACACCTTCAGACAAAACTAAACGTGGAGCACAGCTATCAATATTGGCTCATGGACAAGGGAGGGGATTATTTGATGAGCTTACAAAAAGTGGCGTTATCGCTGATTGGCGTGAGCCAAATGTGATTAGAATAGCACCGGCACCTTTGTATAATTCTTACGAGGATTGTTTCCGCTTTGGAGAACTCTTAGAAAATGCGATTCAATAGCATCGTATCATTTGTAAGAAAAAGAAACTAAAAGATGGACGAAGTTGACTTGACAATACAAACGCTAATTAAGGCAAAATATGCTGGAGCAATGTCTGACACCTCCAGTTATTTTAGTTTGGCCTTGCAGACGGTTGCAGTCATGGTTGGTGGGATCCTTATGTGGAGACTAAGCGCTCGTATACACAATAAGAAGAAGAACGAAAGACAACGAAACTCATATTTTGAAACCAACTATTCAAAAGGTTGGAAAAATCGATAAAAATGGAAAAGAAAAAACGAGCAATTATTGTTGGAGCTGGTCTAGTAGGATCTTTATGGGCTGTTTACCTCTCTAAAGCAGGGTATGCCGTAACAATTTATGAGCGAAGATCAGACATTAGAAAGGCAGAAATATCTGCTGGAAAATCAATCAACCTATCATTGTCAGCGCGTGGTTGGAAGGCATTAGATGCAGTTGGTGTTGGTGACGCTGTTCGTGAAATATCGATTCCTATGTATGGACGAACCATGCATAGCTTGGACGGGGAACTATCCAATCAGCCCTACGGAAAAGAGGGACAAGCTATTTACTCAGTTTCAAGAGGCGGTGTTAATGCTCTAATGATGGATGTCGCAGAAACACACGGAAATGCGGAAATACTATATAACCACCTGTGTGAGGATGTAGATCTTGAAGCAGGAAAAGTTTGGTTTAAAAAACAAGGAGAAGAAGAACTTATAGAGGATCAAGCAGATGTTATTTTTGCTTGCGATGGAGCGTTTTCTGCTGTTCGTTATCACGGAATGCAAAAGGTAGATCGATTCAATTTCTCTCAGGATTATATTGATGACGGATACCGAGAGCTTCTGCTTCCAGCAAACGATGATGGGTCGTATAAGCTTGATAAGAATGCACTGCATATATGGCCCCGTGGTCGTTTTATGCTTATAGCGTTAGCGAATGAGGATGGTTCTTTTACATGTACGCTCTTTATGCCTTTTGATGGAGATGAGAATTCATTCAATCAATTGAAGACTCCTCAACAAGTAGATGCATTCTTCCAAAAAACATTCCCAGACTTTTATGAAATGATGCCTGAGGTTGGAGAGTCGTGGGGAGATCACCCGCTTTCGTCCTTGGCTTTAATGAGGTCATATCCATGGCACCATGGCAAGGCTGCTCTTATGGGGGATGCTGCACATGCGACTGTTCCATTTTATGGTCAAGGCATGAATGGTGGGTTTGAAGATTGCACGGTGATGTGGGAAATTATGCAAAAGCATAATGAGAATTGGAAGGCCACTTTTGAAGAGTACAGCAGAGTTAGAAAGCCGGATGGCGATGCCCTTCAGGATCTTTCAATGTATAATTACCATGTCATGCGTGACTATGTAGCGGACCCGAGTTTCCTTTTAAGAAAGAAGATTGAATCAAAATTCTCTAACTTGTATCCAAATAAGTGGTTGCCGTTATATTCTCAGGTGACGTTTAGTGAAATTCGTTATAGTGATGCTATCGCGAATGGTAAGCGACAGAGTAAAATCATGGATGAGGTAATGGCACTTGATAAAATTGAGGATCGTTGGGATTCTGATGAAATAATGAACGAAATATTAGAACGTATATGAAATACTTAGTTTTAGTAACTGCATTAATTCTTACTGAAGGTCTATTTGCTCAGCGTGATTTTACGCCTTCAAGTAGAAAAGATGCATTTGGAACTAGAGATTTTAGAGACCTAGGTTCAACAGGATTACAGTTTCAGTTGGGGCCGGCTTATTCTTTTGCAAAACGAAAAACGGATGCTGTAGATTTCGATAATGGACTAGGGCGCGGGAATTATGTTACTGATCCCGGAGGACGAATTGGTATTTATGGCGAAATTGGCTTGGCACACTTCCCGAAAAAGAAAAAAGTCTATAGTTATATCGATTGGGGCTTGGGCTTTAAATATCTTGGAGGAAAAGAAAAAACGGAGATTAACTATACGGACATCGCAGGAAATGTAGTGTCATCTGACGAGGGAAAAGATGGATTTTATAATGGGTATGCCTATGGGAGGTTCAGCATTCATAAGGAAATCACTTTCAAGAAAGTTGAAAAACTTGTTTTAGACAACTCATTAGGTTTCAACATTGATTATCGTGTGATTACGGCAGATCAAAATTCTGATTATGGCAGTAATTATGTGGAACAATTTTCAGCAGGTGACCATTATCATCAGCCGTTTGTTGCTCAACTTCATTACGGATTGGGTTTCAGGTTCAAATTGAGAAGAGGAACATATTTCATCCCAGGTTTCAGACTTCCAATTCTTGGTATTCAAGAATGGAACAAAGGAAAATCTGCACACCGATGGTTTTCTTCGAAGTACTATCCGGTTTTGTTTCAGCTAAAAATCATCAATGTTTTCAAAAAGCGCAAGAAGGGAAACTGTCCTGCAGTAGAAACAAACGAAGATGATAAAAGACGGAATGATGAATTCATGCAAGGAAATTAGGAAGACATGAAGAAGATTTATCATTTATCGAGTTGTTCAACTAACCAGAGAATTCTGAAGGAGGTTAAGCCAGGTTCAGATGTAGTTCTCCAGGATATAAAGGAAGAAGGGATCGATGAAAAAACACTCGATTTCTTGAAGGAAAAAACAGGTTCTTATGAGGCGTTGTTTTCCAAAAGAGCCATGAAGTTTCGATCCATGGGATTGAATGAAATGAATCTTTCCGAGGCGGATTACAAAAAATACATGCTCGAGGAGTACACGTTTTTGAAACGACCTTTTATGATAAATGAAAACGAGGTCTTCATTGGGAATTCTAAAAACACAGTTGCGGAAGCAGTGAAATCATTTAATAATTAATATGACAGTAGTAAAATTTATATTCATTGGTACGGTCATCCTTGGATGTTCGTTGCTTAATTCTTGCGTCGTGGAAGAAACGATTAGCAATGATATTCCTGACGAAGAGACAGTTCAACGCCAAACGCGCATTGATTCGGTTCAAAAAATCCAAATAATAGAGCGTCCGATTCAACGAAAATTAACGGAACCAGACACTACGAAAAGAAGAGGTACAAAGTACGGGGAATAATATCGTCTTGTTATTCGTAGTTATTAATAGTACTTTAGCGGAATTATTAACTAATTATACTCTTATGAAACAACTAATTACTCTATGTGT
>DKPV01000089.1 GCA_002471375.1 Flavobacteriales bacterium UBA7325 | reverse complement strand
ACAACAAATGCTCTTTCTTCACCATTCGTATTTGTGTCGAGTCGGAATTTTTTGCTTTTTGGAAGTATCCAAGTTGGGAAGGTTCTTGAATTTGAAAACTTATCAAACCCAGGAGACATCCATCCTTTAGTTGCTACAAACTTCAACTGATCGCCTTCAGGGATTACCGTAATCTGATTGTGATAAAAACCAAGGTAACCACCTTGTTCAATTTTCTCTCCGGTTAATACGTTACCGCTAATTACGCGGACGTTATCCGATGTAATTTGATCATTAAGAATATCCGAAACATTGGCACCGATAAGAGCTTCTGTATATTGAGGAGTCTTTATTTCAGAACCAGTCAATGCTATTGTTCTGCGCATATCAAATTTCCCTGTAAGGAAAAACCGACCGATTAATGCAACGTCTTGTGCATTCACTGTCCAAACAAACTCGCCTTTATTTATTGGATCAATATGATGTATTTGAGTACCAACATTTCCTGCTGGGTGTTTTCCTGAAATTGAATTCAATTGAACACCTTTTGCTGATTTAAATGTTTCGTCCGAGTTGGTTTTCCCATTCATGGTTAAATGAACAGTACCTGAAGTCAATTTAGACAGAGCTGCTAATCCAGCCTGGAACTCATCATTTTTTCCATGAAGAACATAATTAAAATCTGGCGCTAATGGTGAACTATCAAATGCAGAGACAAAAATAGCCTTGGGCTCATTCGAAGGATTCGCCACAACATCCAAAGGTCGTTGACGCAAGAACGGCCATAAACCTGAAGACAGCATAGTCTCTTTAACTTGATCATTGGACAATTCTGCTAGTTTCATTGATGAACTAGTTTCAAATGTCTGTTGACCATCTGTTTCGATTAAAACTTCAAGAATTCTTCTTTTCGCACCACGAACTATAGATTTCACTTTTCCACTTGCCGTTGAAGCATAATTAATGGAAGGATTGTATTTGTCGTGGAATAAGATTGTTCCTGCTTTCACTGCATCCCCTTCTTTGACAACCATTTTGGGTATCATTTGATGGAAGTCAGTGGGTTTAATGGATATAGACTTTGGCATTACAGACACAGAACTAACCTTTTCTGCTTCACCTACCAATCTGATATCCAAACCTTTTCTGAGCTTAACTGATTTTGACATGCTCTAGAGCGTTTAAAATTCAATTGCAAAAATAAACATTTCATCATGTTTGCATGGAAAGTACAGCTTCAAGTATCTACTCAGAGTTAATTTAGAATCATTCTATATTAGAGGTCCGCCCTATCCTTTCCGTCAGACTTAACGTCTAATAAGTAGCAAAAGAAATTATAGATAACAGTTAAATCAATGAATACTCTTTTAACATCAGGGATCCAAATATCGGTAAAGACGAGCTTCAGGACAGATCTCTCCGAAATAATTGAGTCACAATTTTTCTTCAATTATCGAATAGAAATCGAAAACACGAATTCATTCGATGTTCAACTTCTGTCCAGAGACTGGTACATCTTCGATAGTTTAAAGAGCGCAAGATATGTCAATGGACCAGGTGTTATTGGCGAACAACCAATACTGAGGCCGGGTGAGAAATACAGCTACTCTAGTGGATGTGATCTTCAATCTGAAATAGGAATGATGAAGGGATTCTATACACTCAGAAACTTAACCGACGGTGAACTTTTTGAGGTTTTCGTTCCTACCTTCAAACTTGAATATCCGCCCAAATTAAACTAGGATCGATTCTTCCAATACAATAACGAAATCAGAACAACAAGACAAAGAGTCCCTAGATTACCTATCGTCCACAATGATTTTGGCTTTGATTCAAACTGACTTCGAATAGACTCTTCAAATTCTGAAGCAACCTTGTAAATATCGGAATCAATTTCGCTATGATTCGCTATTATTCCAGCTATTCTTTTCATCTCCACATCTAATGCACTAATCTCAGCCTCTCGCTTTCCTTCGATCAGGTATATTTCTTTTAGAGACGAGAGGGCATCATATTGATCCGGTAAAAAACCAGCTTGCTCAGAAATTTTGAGGGATTTTATGAAATTCACTTCCGAAGAGTCCAAAACTCCTGTTTCCAAATAGAATCCACCAATGTTAAAATAGCTCTCAATTATTGATTTCTTCTGTCCGAATTCTAGCCTCAGCGCCAATGCATTTCTAAATAGAATTATCGAAGAGTCCAAGTCTCCACTTATGAATTTTAAGATGGCCTCGTTGTTAAAACGACTTGATTGGAGACTCTTAGAATTTGATTCTTCCGCATAAACAATACCTCTCCGATAATATACTTCCATCATCTCCATATCTCCAACTGCTTCATACAGCATCCCCAAATATGAGCTCGCATCTGCTGCAGATTCGAATTTATTTAACCCTAAGCAATTGGATAGAAATATTGATATCAACCGAATCCCTTGAATCGTATCACCAACTGCGCAAAAAATTTTCCCCAGCCCTATCATGCCATTGAAATGAGCAGTTTCTTCAGTAGATTTCTGGCCATAATCGAGGGAAGACGCGAAATACTTGGCGCCCTGATAATAAATACCATTCACTAGGTAGCCATTACCAATTTCATTATCAATTCTTGAAAGTTCTCTAAAATTTTTCGTCCTCAAAAAATACTGTCTCGATTTTTTCAGTTGATTCATTCCTACCCAAAAAGCGCCTGTACGAACATGATAACTCCCAATGCAACTTTGACGTACAGCACTAGCTGTTTCTGATCGAGAAAGCCTCTTAGAACTGTCCATGTAAGACGACAACACAAGCAGTGAATCAATGTCATTTCTTATAAAGTAGCTGCGAAGCTCCAAAGCTATCTCGATCTTTCTCTCGATGGATTTTTCTCTCTCAAATTCAGAGTAGGTGGATTGCGTATACCCGAGAAAACTACACGACAAAATAGGTAGTAGTGTGATTAGGCGTAACTTAAAACTCTTTTTCAGATGAATCATGTGATCGTTGCAATGATAACTAACAATAGTTACTTTTGCAATAAAAACAAAAGGACTATGTCAAATGCAATATTTCAGGTGCCGATTGCTATTAATGAGCCGGTGCGCCAATATCCACCTTCTGCTAAGGAAACCAAGAGCCTATTATCGACATATGAAAAGATGCTCAACGGTGCTCCTATAGATATGCCAATGTACATTGGTGGTGAAGAAATTAGAACAGATAATAAAAAACCAATGTCTCCTCCGCATGACCATCAAGCTGTCTTAGGTCATTTTAGCAGTGGTGATGCTTCTCATGTCAACCAAGCGATTGATGCCGCGATGTCGGCGAGATCAGAATGGGCGAATCTTCCTTGGGAGGAACGTGCCGCCATCTTCTTGAGAGCAGCTGATTTACTCGCTGGACCATTTAGAGATCGTATGAATGCATCCACGATGCTTGCCCAGTCGAAAAATGTTTTCCAAGCAGAAATTGATGCAGCCTGCGAGTTGATCGACTTCTTTAGATTTAATGTTCAGTACATGACACAAATCTATAAAGAACAGCCTGAATCTCTTCCCGGATTATGGAACCGGCTCGAATATCGCCCACTAGAGGGATTTGTATTTGCAATCACTCCATTCAATTTCACTTCTATCTGTGCTAATCTATGTGCCGCACCAGCGATGATGGGAAATGTTGTTGTATGGAAACCAGCTGAATCACAAATGTATTCTGCGAAAATAATCATGGATCTATTTAAGGAAGCTGGTGTACCTGATGGTGTCATCAACTTAATATCTGTCGACGGTCCAGTTGCTGGAGAAGTTGTTTTCAACCACAAAGATTTTGCTGGGCTGCACTTTACTGGTTCTACGAGTGTATTTAGACATTTATGGAAAGAAATTGGTGTAAACATTGCCAAATACCGAAGCTATCCTCGAATTGTTGGTGAGACTGGCGGTAAAGATTTCGTTATGGTGCATAAAACTGCAGACGCAGCGCAAGTGGCCACAGCACTAACCAGAGGATCTTTTGAATTTCAAGGGCAAAAATGTTCAGCTGCATCTAGAGCATATATTCCGCAAAATCTATGGAATGATGTAAAATCAATTGTAGTAGAACAAGTAAGCTCTTTTAAGATGGGGTCTCCAGGAGACACTTCAAACTTTATCAATGCTGTAATCGATGAAGCGGCATTCGATAAAATTGCCGGATACATAGACTACATCAAAGAACAACCGGATTCAGAAATAATAGTAGGTGGTAACTATGATAAGTCGGTTGGTTATTTCATTGATCCGACTGTTGTTGTCACGACAAATCCAAAATTCAGAACACTTTGTGAAGAAATTTTTGGACCAGTTTTAACAATTTTCGTCTATGAAACTGAAAAGTTTGAGGAAACGCTTGAGCTAGTAGACAACACATCTGACTACGCCTTAACTGGATCAATTATTTCTAACGATAGATATGCAATTAACCTTGCAACTAAGAAATTAGAATACTCTGCAGGAAACTTCTACATCAATGACAAACCTACAGGCGCAGTTGTTGGACAGCAGCCTTTTGGGGGTGCTCGTGGATCGGGAACTAATGACAAAGCAGGGTCACCAATGAACCTACTTAGATGGACATCTGCAAGAACGATCAAGGAGACATTTGTACCAGCATCTGATTATAGATATCCATTCTTAGGATAAGAATATAATTAATAAAAAAAGCCTCGTACAAAATTTACGAGGCTTTTTTATTGTCTTTACTTTAATCTTACTTCTCTTCTAGAGACTTGATCATGTGTAATGCTTCTCTGTGGTACTTTTCTTTGTTTGACAAAAGAGTCCAAGTCATAACAGTATAAAGATTTTCTTCACCCTCTACGAAACCGTAGTAGTATGAGATTGGATCTGGAATTCCAGCCATTCTAGCGTCTAATTCTAGACCGCACATTGGAAGCTTTCCATTAACCTTCTCCATATCGCTCTTTTGGATCACAGTCAACCCTTCAGTCAAAAGCTCACTTTGTTGAGCAGCAAAATTCTCAACAACTGACATATCTTCATCGTACATATCGAGTAATTCCAATAAATCAACAAACTCTTGTTTTGACTCATTGATTACGATAATGATTCTTCTTTTGAAAGATGATTGTATTGCAAAGAAGCCTGATCATTCAACAATGTTGTTGACGTCATATAATCAGGAATCTCCATTGAATAAAGACCGGCAACATCTACCTTCTCATACTTTACTTTTTGATCTAATTCTTCTAATGCTTCCAACAAGCTCTCTCCACCTGAAACAGAAGATGAACAAGACGAAATTAGAGCTCCAATTGATACTGCACAAATAATTAATAGTCCTTTTTTCATTGTAGTTATGTTATTGATTGTTTTTTCAAAAATACAGAATCATCGGACACTTACAGACTTTTCCTTGATATTATATTGTGATATGTGCTACTTCAAACACTTAAAGTAATCAAATGGTTCCAAACATTTATTACATTGATAATGTGCTTTACAAGCTGTACTCCCGAATTGACTAACCATCCTTGTATCCTCTGAATTGCATTTAGGACATGATATAACTGGCGGCTCAGCAAAAAGAACACTCTTATCAATTTCATTTTCCGGAGGTGCTATGCCGTATTCGCGCAGCTTCACCCTCCCCTCTTCACTCATCCAATCAGTAGTCCAAGCTGGTGACAGAACCAAATTTATATCAAAATCTTGAATTCCTTCCTTTATAAACAGAGCAGAAATATCATCCTCAATAGTTGTCATCGCAGGGCATCCTGAATAGGTTGGAGTAATTGTGACAACAACTTTCTCCTCAGTAATCTCAACATCTCTAAGTATTCCAAGATCCCGAATTGTAAGAACAGGGATTTCAGGATCAGAAATTTGATCCAACAACTCCCATACTTTGTTCTTTTTCACCATTCCATACCCGGATATGCACGCTGCATATATTGCAACTCAGCAAGTATATATCCAAGATGTTCGGAGTGCATTCCGCGTCTACCACCATCGTGTTGCCATCCATGATCAGGAATGTTCAATGTTGCTTCGGATAAAACTTGATTCACAGTTTCCATCCAAGCAACCTTAATCTCTTCAAGATCGGCTGACATTCCATTTTCCAACAACTCCTTTTCAATATCATCTGTAAAGAAAAGTTCATCGGTGTAGCGCCAAATAGTATCTAGTGATTCCTGAACTCTTTGTTTTGATTCTTCCGTTCCATCCCCAAGACGGATCACCCATTCAGCCGAGTGTTTAAGGTGATACTTCGTCTCTTTCAACGATTTTACTGCTATCGCAGATAATTGCTCATCAGACGAATTAACTAAAGCCTCAAACAAAGGTTTTCTATAAGCATCAAATAGAAATTGGCGCATCATTGTCATGCCGAAATCTCCATTAGGCTGCTCAACCAAAAGGACATTTTTATAGTCTCGGTCAAATCTCAAGAATGCTAGTTCATCTTCATCTCTTCCTTTCCCTTCAACCTCACCAGCATATTTCAAGAGATTTGTGGCTTGACCAATCAGATCCAACGAGATATTAGTCATTGCAATATCCTCTTCAAGAATTGGGCCATGACCACACCACTCAGACATTCTGTGACCAAGTATTAAACTATCGTCACCGAGACGAATTAAATATTCAAATAATGAATTCATTTCGTTTCAATTACATATGTTCAATTCCATCCGGAACATCATAAAAAGTAGGGTGTCGATAAACTTTAGAGTGCGCTGGTTCAAAGAGCGAATCTGCATCAGATGGATGCGACGCATGAATATCATTTGATTCTACAACCCAAATACTGATTCCTTCTGAGCGTCTTGTGTA
>DKPV01000042.1:48942-49471 GCA_002471375.1 Flavobacteriales bacterium UBA7325 | reverse complement strand
TGTCTTATCCGCCATTTCTTCTGGTGTAAAGGATGTACGAGAGGTAATTCAAAAAGTAGAATCTGCCGGGATGTTTCAACAAGCTGGGACTATCCTATTCATCGATGAGATTCATCGTTTTTCAAAGGCTCAGCAAGATTCATTATTAGGAGCGGTTGAAAAAGGTATAGTAACTCTAATAGGCGCCACAACTGAGAACCCTTCATTTGAGGTGATTTCCGCCCTACTTTCTCGTTGTCAAGTCTATACATTAAAGGAGCACACAAAAGAGTCTTTATTAGAAATTCTGAGCAAGGCCATTGATGAGGATCCCATACTGAGTAATAAGAAAATCATTCTACAGGAGACGAATGCTTTGCTTGCTATTTCGGGAGGTGATGCACGTAAATTGTTGAATGTTTTTGAAATTATCATAGGAACTTTTCGCAAGGATGAGGAAATAACGATTACTGACGAAGTTGTTATGGCGTCTGCTCAGCAGAGTGTCGCGTCTTATGACAAAGATGGAGAACAACATTATGATATTATT
>DKPV01000042.1:0-48626 GCA_002471375.1 Flavobacteriales bacterium UBA7325 | reverse complement strand
CAACATTATGATATTATTTCAGCATTTATTAAATCCATTAGAGGAAGTGATCCAAACGCAGCTATCTATTGGCTAGCAAGAATGGTTGAGGGAGGCGAAGATCCTAAATTTATCTCAAGAAGAATGATCATTTCAGCATCTGAGGATATAGGATTAGCGAATCCAAATGCGCTCTTGATGGCCAACCATTGTTTTCAAGCGGTTCAGGCAGTTGGCTGGCCTGAAGCTAGGTTAATTCTCGCGCAATGCACAATCTACCTAGCGAACTCGCCAAAAGGGAATGCTTCATATATTGCCATCAACACAGCCCAGCAAGTCGTTAAAGAGACAGGGAATTTAGGTGTCCCGCTACCTTTAAGGAATGCACCAACTAAATTAATGAAGGAACTGGGTTACGGCAAAGGATACAAATATTCTCATGATTTTCCTGGAAACTTTGTCCAACAAGAATTCATGCCGGAAGAAATATCGAGTCTCGGATTTTTTAATGCTGGTAGCCATCCAAAAGAAAAAGAGGTTGAGGAGAATATAAATCGACTATGGGGAACTAAATACACTAAAAAGTAATGGCATGGTTTGCATATTACATAATTGTTCTACCATTTTCATGGCTCCCTTTGCCCATTCTTTATCTGTTTACTGATATTTTCTACTTACTTCTTATTTCTATCGTTCCATATCGGAAAAAAGTTATTCAAGGTAACTTAAGACGCAGTTTTCCTGAGAAATCAGCTAAAGAGATTAAAAAAATTCAACGGAAATTTTATCGTCATTTTACTGACATACTCGCTGAAGGAGTGAAGAATTTGACAATCTCGGAGCGTAGCCTTAGGAGACGTTTGAACATAGAGAACCCCGAAATAATGGATGATCTATACGCAAATAATAAGAGTGTCCTACTTGTTTCTGGTCACTATAACAACTGGGAGTGGTTCATTTCAGCCCAACCCCTATTGATTCCGCACAAAGCATTTGGGATCGGAATGCCTATGACTTCTAAATTTTGGGATAAGAAGGTAAACACACGAAGACAGCGTTACGGTATGAATGTCGTTCATGCGAAGAATTATAAGAAAGCTTTTAAAAAAGCGGGAGATGATACTAATGCTGTACTAGTCCTTTCCGACCAATCGCCGGGTGACTCAAAAAAAAGCTACTGGATGAATTTCCTTAATCAAGAAACCGCCGTTTTGTTTGGAACGGAAATCATGGCACATGAATTGGATTATTCTGTTGTATATTTTGCTACAAGAAAAGTACGTCGGGGACATTACAGTATGGAATTAACCCTAATCACGGACAATCCTAGAACTTGTAAATGGGGTGAGATTACAGAGGCACATGTTAATCTATTAGAACGAGAGATTCATCAAGCACCAGAAAATTGGCTTTGGTCCCATAAAAGATGGAAAAGAGAGGTTCCGTCTGATTTAAAACTATTAAAACAACAGCAACGTGAGAAATTTAATGCGAAGTACTTTACTAAGTCTTAGCTTCCTTGTGTGTGTAGGTTCGGCCGAAGCTCAATACAATACGAAGAAGTACATCAAACGTAATAGAAAAGCTGCGACAATGACTTGTGGTAATTCGACTATTTACAGTCGAGGGCTACTTGTTGAAGGGGCCAAGGTATTCTCTGGAAACTCAGATGGCTCGATGTATTACTACAATACCGAAAAAGAAAAAGTTCAACTCCTCTTTAAGCTAGACGGCTTCGTTGAGATGAGAGATATCGAGAGATCCGGTGACTTTCTTATTGGTATTCAGTCTGGAGAGGATGGTAAGCTAGTCCGTCTAAACATGAATGGAGGCGCAAAAATCATTGAGAAACCGGAATGGAAAGGTCTTTTTATAGATGGAATTGATATGATCGAGAATCGAGGGTTTCTTATGGGAGATCCTGTTGATGGATTTTTTAGTCTCTATCATACAAATGACGGAGGTAAAAATTGGTTGCCTTGTAAAGGAAAGGTCCCAGCGGAAAAAGGTGAAGCTGGATTTTCCTCTAGTGGAACAAATGTTCAACTATTGAATGATAGCACCTATGCCTTTATTTCTGGTGGTGAGAAAAGTCAGTTCTATATTTCTAAGGACAATGGCAAAAGCTGGGAATCTGTATTACTTCCCTTCTACCCGGGAGAATCGTCTGGAGCATTCTCAATGCACTTCTCAACTGATCAGACCGGAGTTATTGTTGGCGGTGATTACGTTAATTCAGATTTGATGCTGAATACAGCATACTTTACAAGAGATGGTGGTAAATCTTGGTACAACTCTGTTCATTCTCCGCGTGGCTATCGTTCTTGTGTCTTTGAAAAA
Source organism: Flavobacteriales bacterium UBA7325 (assembly GCA_002471375.1). Classification (GTDB taxonomy): domain Bacteria; phylum Bacteroidota; class Bacteroidia; order Flavobacteriales_D; family Crocinitomicaceae; genus UBA4466. The sequence goes on along the minus strand of DKPV01000042.1, from coordinate 46,307 downwards.
AATGGAGTTTACTACACGTCAGGCAGAAACGGAATTGATTTCTCACTTGATAATGGTGAGAACTGGATTCCCTTTGCAGACGGCCCATACTATTCGTTGGGAGCAAATGAAGCTCAACTAGTCGCAACAACTAAACAAGGTAAAATTCAACTATTCGATCTTATATCTCCAGATACTAAAAACTAATTTTTATTTTTAGCGGTCCTGAAAAATTATTCAATTTAAATGGCAATACAGTTAGCTCTTGGAGTAGATATTGGAGGAACTAATTCTGTTTTCGGTCTTTGTGATCGGGATGGTAATGTAATCTACGAGCATAGTCTCCCAACAACAAACTACAGCGACGCTTCAGATTTGGTAAATGACATTCATTCGAACTTGACGAAGGAAGGGTATATCAATAATATTGTTGGAATAGGAATCGGAGCGCCGAATGGGAATTTTTATTCTGGTACAATTGAGTTTGCCCCAAATCTCAACTGGACCGGGATCATCCCATTAGCCGATTTATTTGAAAAAAAGTTCACTAAACCTACTATTCTTACTAATGATGCTAATGCGGCAGCTGTAGGCGAAATGGTGTACGGAGCTGCAAAGGATTTATCTCACTTCGTTACTATTACCTTGGGAACAGGACTAGGAAGTGGAATTATTCAGGATAACAAACTTGTTTATGGGCATGATGGGTTTGCTGGTGAATACGGTCACATCAGAGTGATCCCGAGCGGAAGATCATGTGGCTGTGGCAGAAATGGATGCCTTGAAACTTATGCTTCAGCAAGTGGAGTCGTGCGCTCTGCTCGAGAAATGGAATCCCCTAATAAACACTCATCTATTCTCAATAATGTGGATAACCTAACGGCAAGAGATGTCTTTACAGCAGCGACTAATGGCGATCTATTCGCACAGGAAGTAGTTGAGTTTACAGCTGAAATCTTGGGTAATTCATTAGCTGATTTTGTTTGTTATAACAGCCCTGCTGCTTTTATCCTTTTTGGAGGAATCGCCCAAAGTGGACAAGCTTTTGCGGATATGGTCAAGAGACATATGGAAGAATCGATTCTTAATATTTATAAAGACAAGGTTGAAATTAGAATTTCTGCTTTGCACGACAAAAACGCCGCTGTTTTAGGCGCATCATCACTTGTATGGAACGATCTAGCCTAATTAATTTTCTAGGAATAGTCTTATTATTTGCAACGCCGCTTTCAGCGAACAGTCAGATTCAAGAACTTAAGAGTGCGCAAGATAAGCGGAAAGAATATATCTCAAGATCAAGTACATCAGCTAAGCGTAAGCAAGTTGTTGAATCCAAATGTTTTTATGTGAATCCCTTTATTGGAACAGGAGGACACGGGCATACTTACCCAGGAGCTTCTGCCCCGTTTGGGATGATTCAACTAAGTCCTGACACACGATTTGATGGCTGGGATGGCTGCTCAGGATATCACTATTCTGACTCAATTATCTATGGTTTTAGTCATACTCACCTAAGTGGAACGGGGGTTTCCGATTATGGAGACCTACTGATAGTACCTCAATCGGGCTCGCCTAAAACAGAACCAGGGTATTTGGTAGATGGAGGATATGGAGCAAGTTTCTCTCATAAGTCAGAAACGGCTCTACCTGGAATGTATTCGGTTAAATTAGAATCTGAAAATATTGACGTGCGTTTAGCTGTTACAGAGCGCGCTGGAATGCATGAATACATTTTCAATAACCAGGATGAAGAACATAGTATTCTAATAGATTTAGATCATCGTGATAGAGTTATTGATGCTGGTATTGAAGTCGTTGGCGAGAACACAGTTAATGGTTATAGAATTTCGGAAAGTTGGGCAAGTGAGCAGCACTTCTACTTCTATATGGAATCAAATGTAGCCTTCGAATCAGCTAAAAAAATCAGCGATAAAGGAAAAAACAAATTACTCTTAACTTTTTCACCTACAACTAAAAAGTTGCTCTTAAAAGTTGGTATTTCAGCTGTTGATGAAGAAGGCGCAAAGGAAAACCTGCTCGTTGAAATCCCTAGCTGGAGCTTCAACATCGTGCAGAAGTCAACAAAATCACTTTGGGAGAAGGAACTAAACAAAATAGATTTCAAGACGGAGAATCGAGATCTAAAAACAACTTTCTATACATCTCTTTACCATTCATTTTTGGCTCCAAATATATTTCACGATATTGACGGTCGGTATAGAGGAAGAGACTTAGAGAAGCACAAGTTGAACCCTGAGGAAACATCTAACTACACTGTTTTCTCTCTGTGGGACACATATCGCGGTACCCACCCACTCTTTACCTTTACTCAAGGGCAAAGAGTAAATGAATTCGTGCAAACGTTTATTAGACAATATGAACAAGGTGGTGATTTACCAGTTTGGGAATTAGCTGCAAACGAAACGGAATGTATGATTGGCTATCATAGCGTATCTGTGATTGCAGATGCTGCAGTTAAAGGCTTGGCAAATTTTAATTATTCGAAAGCCAAAGAAGCAATGATTGCCACTGCAAAATTCGATGAGTTCGGTAAAATTCCATTTGGTAAGAATGGGTTTATCAGTGCAGGTGACGAGCCAGAGTCAGTGTCAAAAACACTCGAATACGCTTATGATGATTTCTGCATCGCACAGTACTTAATGGTGTCTAAGGACATCCAAGATCATGAACTTGCTAAAACCTATCTAAAACGATCCTTCAACTTTGTTAACCTCTATGATCCCCAAACGAAGTTCATGCGCGGCAGAAGAAGCGGACAATGGTTCAGTCCATTCGATCCTTCTGAGGTTAATTTCAATTATACCGAAGCGAACAGCTGGCAATATTCACTCTACGCTCCCCATGCTGTGGGAGTTTTACGTGACCTTCTAGGAGGAAAGGATTCGCTTGAGGTTTGGTTAGATAGATTATTTACAACTGAGTCTAACCTTGCCGGACGACATCAAGTTGACATCACTGGACTTATTGGTCAGTACGCACATGGAAATGAACCTTCTCATCATATGGCTTACCTGTACAATTATACAAACGCGCAGTACAAGACTCAAAGAATGGTTCGTCGTATCTTAGATGAAATGTATTTCAATGCTCCGGATGGGTTATCAGGAAACGAAGATTGTGGGCAAATGTCGTCTTGGTTTGTATTAAGTTCAATGGGGATCTATCCGATCGCGCCAGGAAGTCCCTATTATGAAATCGGCACTACTAAAAATAGTGAATCAATACTTCAATTAAATAATGGTAAATCATTTATTATCAAATCAATAAACAACGACACATATGGAAACATTATTATCAGCATGAAACTGAATGGTGCTCCATATAACAAGTTATACCTTGAACATTCTGACATTCTAAAAGGAGGAGTTTTAGAAATTACGTATGGAAAACTTGTGCGTGATTCACTACCGTCTTTTCGGCATGCTCTTACGCTTTCTGAGCTACCAAATGATTTTGTTCCAGTACCCTATTTTGAACAGGAAGATCGCGTCTTTCTAGATTCACTATCAGTATCTCTTAGCGTCGTAAATCCGAGTGATTACAAGATATTCTATACTACTGATGGTACTACACCTACTAAATCATCACAATTATATACCACACCGATCAATATAAACTCAAATACTGTTGTGAAGGCCATTGCCTTCAATGAATATTCACATAGCAGTATAATTCAAAATGAGTTCGTCAAGAAAGATCAAGGAATAACCCTAGAGCTTCACTCTGAATACGCCAATCAATATGCTGCGGCAGGAGAATATACGCTTATTGATGGGATTCAAGGGAATAACGAGTATCGCACAGGCGATTGGCAAGGATACTGGGCCCAAGATATTATTACCGAAGTGAGCTTTGATGAACCACGTCAATTGAAAGAAATAGGAATAGGCTGTCTGAGCGACATGAAATCCTGGATCTTCCTGCCAAAATCCGTAATCATTGAAGTGTCGTATGATGGTGAGTCTTTTGAGATGCTTGGCGAAATTAAAAAGAATGAAGAATCTGAAAGAGATATTCCTCCACATCGAATGAATTTCATACTTGAGGTCCTTAATAACAAAACGATTGAAAAGATCAGGCTAAGCGTTCAAAACCCCGGGAAATGTCCAGATTGGCACCTAGGTGCAGGTAATGATACCTGGATGTTCGTTGATGAGATAATCCTTACGAATGAATAGTTCATTTGCGTGTAGATTTACAATTTTTTCTCTACTCTTCTTCAAAGTAGCCTCTCCAGCCAGCGCACAAGACTCTGAAATCATCTATAATAATCAAGCCTTTCACGATACAATCATGGAGCTTTATGATGAAGAGATGGCTGAACAGGATTCGCGGTACAAAGAGTATCTCAGAAACCGACTTGAGGAGTCTATTCTAGATATGAATGACTATTATGGTTATAGTATTAGTAAATGGGAGTCCATCAATGAAGACGAAGAAGAAGATGAGCGAACACGTGAAATGCTAATATTTGTGGGAATTGTAGGTGTCTTTCTGATTCTTTTTTACATCTATCGTTTAAGATTGAAAATACATGCTCGTGCATGGGACAGCGGAGATGTGCCCAAGAATTTTGGTTTTTCAGATGATAACTTAATGGAAGCCTATGTTCGTCTTACCGGCATGTTAATGCGTTACGATAGTCGGAATTCGAAAGAAAAGATTGCGTACGCCCACAACTATTTTTCACAGCACTTCCCGCACAGTGATCTTGAATTTACAATAATCCTTAAAGAAGCTTACCGGACTCCGATCAAAATAGAAACTGCAGCAGCTTGGCTAAAAACTCACTTGTCAAAAAGCGAACGGACACAACTTATATATTTTCTAGCAGGCCTTGCAATTATTGATGGCGAACTTAATCATAGCGAGAAGGCCGTTTTGATAAAGTTCAGTGAATTATTAGACTTTAGTAAGAAGGAAATTGATAGTATTCTTCATATGTACGCGCACTATCAATCAAATAACAAGAAGCAAAAACAGAAACGTGCCCCGAGCTCTAGACGAGTTGTCGATGAAGTTGAACGATGCTCAAAGATTTTAGGAGTATCAACTCATGCGGATATAACAGAAATCAAGAAGGCTTATAGAAAACTTGCAAAACTGCACCACCCAGACCGTTTCATAGACGCTTCCGTGGCTCAGCAAAAAATCGCAGAAGAGCGATTTATAAAAATACAGCAAGCTTACGAATATCTTGAATTAAGAAAGTAGAATGTAATTACGCAATATCTGCGATACTTTTATTTTCCAGGACTTCCAGCGTGTTATCTCGAACTTGGATCATGAGTGCATGAAGAGAACACTCCTCTTCGCTCTCACAGTCCTCACACTTCTCATAATAATTCAAACTAACACAAGGCAACCAAGCAATAGGCCCTTCGAGTACTCTGATAACAGAGGCCATTGAGATTGATTCCGGATCCTTTAAGAGGTAATACCCTCCACCCTTTCCTTTCTTGGAGCCTAGAACACCACTTTTCTTTAAATCTAATAAGATGGCTTCTAGAAATTTTTGAGAAATTTTCTCTTTACTCGCAATTTTCGCGATTAAAACAGGCTCTGTACCCTCTTTTCTAGCAAGATAGCTAAGTGCTTTAAGTCCGTATTTGGTTTTTTTCGATAACATTTAGAATCAAATTTACAACTATTTACCACATAGGAGAGATCAATTTGACGTCATTCAGGGATTCACAAATTACTTTCGCACCAAAAACACAAACATCGTCTGTTTGCTCATCGTCTCCCATCCAATTATCAAATTCGACTCGCAAAAAGTCCTGCTGCACGCTCATAGATTCTCTGCCAATGCTCTGTAAGAAATCCATAAGACGTCGCTTCATATACTTCATGTTTTTCCCTCCTCCAAATTGATCTGCAAAGCCATCAGTGAACAAATAAATTATATCCCTCTTTTCGCATTGGAAATACTGATTAATACATGGTAGCATCTGTTCAGAATGACCAATATGCTGTTTATCGCCATTCTTACGAAAATTCGTAAATTCACCACTGTGCTTTCCTGTCTTTTCAATACTTTCAGCAACTTTAAGAAATTCTTTATTAGTGCTGCAGAGGATGCTAACATCCTTCCCTTCTAATTCATCTTTTGTATATCCAAAAGCGCGCTCAGCGGAAGGATTAAAAACGGTGATCCTTACATCTGCATCTTAAGCACAGATATAGTCTTGTGAATTCGTAATTAAATAATTAGCGTATAACTCTTGACGAGACGACTTGTTCGTAGAAATTCATAATTGGTGCTTCTTACTACAATATAACAACGCAGATAAACAACTACAAATTACTCAACCAATCAAGCACATTTACCCCATCTGCATAGTCCTCAAGACTTGGACGCTGCGCATCACCGAAAGACACATACTCCTCACCAACAACAACTTGTATGTCCTCTTTATGTGTTTGAATGTAATCTTCGATTTCTTTAACAGAAGAATAATAGTGATAATGAATCATCGATAAGGGAGAAAATAGCTCCTCACTCTCACGAAGTAGAACAAAGTTATTATCTAATAGATCGTGAAGATTCATCAAAAAAACGGCTTTGTTGTAATCATAGTTATTTGCATACTTATTATTCTCAATAACTCGTGAATGCCCAATTATAGATCCAAAGAACAAATCTATGTCATATCCCATAGGGAGCAATAAATGCGAAACATTTCTACATCCTAATCCAAAATAGTTAAATACGTCATCCCCAAGAGAAATGAGTTCCTCCTCTGTCTCTGTACCGTTTAGAACTGCAATTGAGGTTCTATTCTTTCTGAAAATATGAGGATACTTTCCAAAGTATTGTTCAAAATATTGAAGTGAATTGTCACTTCCAGTAGCTATAACCGCCTCTAAACCAGTCATTCGAGCCTCTGTAAACTCAATATTATCCTTAAGTGCGGGTAAAAACTGAACAAGAAATTTCGAAAGCGCTGGAAGTAAATACTTATCTGCTGAGCTTAATTTGCAAAGCGCATAGTTCCCTGAACATAAAACACATAAAAAATCATGAAACCCTACCAGAGGAATATTTCCAGCCATAATTATCCCAATCTTCTTTGGCTTGGCTGCTATCTTATAAGAATCTAACCAATCAGAAAGTGAGGGTTCAGTTAATTGACTTCCAAGAGCAAACAAACTCTTTCGTGTATTCTCTTCTGTAAACCATCCGTTTGAATGAAACTGACTTCGAATCAAAACGTTGAACTCTATGTATTCATCTTCCGTCAGCCCAAGTGAAAAGTCCGACCATTCTTTATTTTCCCCTAAAGCACGCATCAACTTTCCAAGTTGAGCAAAAGCGCTAATTATATCTATCTGTTTCACGTCACAAAAGTATACCAAACTAAATAATATCCAATGGTAGAGTGAATTTTCATTGAAGAGCGATGTACTTTGAATGAAGCTCCGTATATTTGCATAAATAAAACGCAGCTTTTTCATGGCGATTATTATAACAGATGAGTGTATAAATTGTGGGGCTTGTGAGCCTGAATGTCCAAATACAGCAATTTACGAAGGCGGAGCAGAATGGAAATATTCTGATGGAACATCATTGACAGGTATGATTACCACATTGAATGGAGACGACCTGCAAGCGGATGACATACAAGAACCGATAGATATGGATGTTTATTACATCTCTCCGGAAAAATGCACCGAATGTGAAGGGTTTCATGATGAACCACAATGTGCTGCTGTTTGCCCTGTAGATTGTTGTATCGATGATCCTGCATTCAGAGAGTCAGAAGACGAACTGCTCGCGAAGAAAGACTTCATGCACCTAGAGAGATAAATCCTTTCTCTATACTTCTTATTGACATACGTTAATTGACTCGTTTTCAATTAAGGATGGATAGATATCTCCAGTTCTTAAGATTTCATGAAGACTTTTTCAAAATTCTCATTTGCTTTTACAATTAAAGTACTATTTTTGCCGCTGGGGTAAGTCTCATACGACTAGCTCCCTCTGATCCCCCCAGGACGGGAACGTAGCAAGGGTAGGAGGTTGAGCAGTGCGATGTGAGTAGCTTACCCCTCTTTTATTTATAACCATTTCGCTTTCTGTCGTACTTTAACAATTGTTCAAAAGGTTTGGATAAATAGATCAACTCTCCCCTATTTTACTTCTTAATCTTCGGTATTTTTGAGAAAAAATAAATTCTATGAAATTCTTTATCGATACGGCTAACCTTGATGAAATTAAAGAAGCGAATGATCTTGGTATCCTTGATGGCGTGACTACAAACCCATCCTTAATGGCCAAGGAAGGAATTACAGGTGAACAAAACATCTTGGATCACTACATGAAAATTTGTGGTATAGTAGATGGTCCTGTTAGTGCTGAAGTAATTTCGACGGATTTTGAAGGGATTTTGCATGAAGGAGAGGCATTGGCTGCAATGCACAAGAACATCGTTGTGAAAGTCCCAATGATATTGGAAGGAATCAAGGCGATCAAACACTTCTCGAGTAAAGGAATCAAAACTAATTGTACACTAGTCTTCTCTGCTGGACAAGCGCTAATTGCAGCAAAAGCAGGGGCCACGTACATTTCTCCATTCTTAGGAAGATTAGATGATATTTCATTTAGCGGATTGGACTTAATTGCACAGATCCGTGGAATTTACAACAACTATCCATTCGATACTGAAATATTAGCAGCATCCGTTCGACACCCTATGCACATTATCCATTGTGCCGAAATTGGAGCAGATGTAGCAACGTGTCCGCTTAAAGCAATTAAAGCCTTAGCAAATCACCCACTGACTACCTCAGGACTGGAAACATTTCTCGCCGATTACGCGAAGGGAAATAGTTAAACTAATTAATAGGAGTTTTTTGAAGAAAATTTTATTCTTCTAGTGGGGCATCTCTGAGATCAATGAATTCTTGAATTTTTTCATTCTCGATAAGGATAGTTAAATTGTAGCTGACCAATTTCCATTTCCCCTTTCTTTTCTCTGCTATACCTGCACCTCGGCATCCTCTCATCCAGGTGTCAAGATCCTCATCAAACCATGCGGTCTTGCCGTTTCTAGAAAATGACCAAATTCTATTCGATGGAGTGAATGACCATGCCTTCCCCTTGTCAAAATAAGGTTTACTAAATAAAGCAAACTCCCCTTTTGTCCATCTTTCCCCTGGAGCTGTACCAAGAAAAATAAATGACTTATCCATAGCACCGAAGTATGATATATAATCAGCATCAGAAGCTGCCTGATGCCAGTCATCAACAAGTTTATCTAAGGCTGCGAATGGGGTTGGCTTCGCTGCTGATAAGAATATCACGGCCAAAATTGCAAAAATTATATTTTTCATCTTCGGGAAATTATATAAATAAAAAACGCCTCAAATCGAAATCGAAATGAGGCGTTAATCTGTTCTTAATTCTTATTTATCTTGCTTCTCCATTTTGAGTAGCATTTTTACAGCATTCTTCACATTTACCACTGATCCTGTTACAGACAATTTTGCAAAATCTACCTGATCTTCTTTTTCCTTAGTCTCATTATCATCATTAGTTCCTGGCATCTGTTGCATAGTTCCCTCGTATGAAGTAGCAGATTCAAGAATGACATCTTTAATCTCTTTCATAGAGCGTGCAGGAAAATATGATTTCAACATCGCTGCAACACCGGCAACCATTGGGCAAGCCATTGATGTTCCTTGAAGAACTTGGTACTCACTTTGTGGTACAGAGTTGTAAATCTCAGATCCTGGTGCAAATACATCAACATTAGATTTTCCGTAGTTTGAGAAAGAAGAAGGCAATGCAACTTTCTTTCCACCATACTGACCGCGATCAGCCTTAGCAACCTTCGCCATTCTAGTTGATGATCCAATTTCTAAAATATGATCTAATTTTTTAGTTTGGAAATCATAAAGAGATGTAGGGAAGTTTCCTCCATTATCAATATTAGACGCATCGTTACCCGCAGCATGAACTAAAAGAACACCTTTAGCATCAGCGTAAGCAAAAGCATCATAAACTTCTTTAGCATGTGGTGAATACCCCTTACCAAAAGACATGTTAATTACCTGAGCACCATTATCTACCGCATAACGAATTGCAAGTGCAATATCTTTATCGAACTCATCACCATCTGGAACAGCTCTCAATGACATCAATAAAACGTTTTCAGCTACACCGTCACCACCAAGATCGTTTCCTCGGATAGCTCCAACAATTCCACCTACGTGTGTACCGTGCAATGCATCAGGACCTTCAACGTCGTTGTTACCATAGTTAACATCAGAAAAGTCGTCAGGATTATCTCCTACAACAGCGCGTCCGTCAAAATCAACATTATGATGCGTATCAAGCATTCCTTGAATCATCTCTTGTTGAGCCGCCATTGATTCTTCTGAAAGTTCTCCAGATCTCATCGCAGCAACAATTGCTTTGGCTTGCTTCAACTCGTCAGTATCAGGCGCCCAGCTATCAAAAGCTTGATCAGAATATCCTTCACCCAACTCTTTAGTTGCAGACGCTTGTGCTCCAGACATGATCATAGGCATCATTTGCATGTAACCTACATATCCTTCATATTTTGCGCGTTCTGCTCCAACCTCAGACATTACCTTTTGGTATAAAGCATACTCTTCTGTCTCTTCTGAATCGACAGTAGACTCATCTACTCCATCAAATTTAGCACTCAACTTAGCGAGAATTCTAGTACGCTCTAAACGCATTGCGTTGGCATTTTCACCATTAGAATTTCCTAAGAAGTTCCAACCATGAACATCATCAATGTAACCATTCTTGTCATCATCAATTCCATTACCCGCTATTTCACCAGTGTTCGTCCAAATTTTACCTTGAAGATCTTTGTGCTCAATATCGATACCAGAATCAATAATTGCAACGATAACTGTTTTAGACTCACGCTTCTTCAGCTTCTTATAGGCTTTTTCAGTGTGCATCCCTGCTCCTTTTCCATTGTACCAGTTTACGATATCTTCATCGACATCCTGAGCAAATAGAATATTAGTTATACCGAAAGCGAAAATGCTCAATGATAACTTAATTACATTTTTATTCATATTGAATTTCTTTGAGAATTGATTTTTTTGATAAAATTAGAATTTATCTTGTTAATCACTAGGAGAATTTAACACTTTGGTCGATATTTACATCTACAAGGTATAATACGCTGACGAATGGTAAATAGACGACTACAACTAAACACACTATTTTTAGTGTTATTCTTAACTGCAGCAAACACAGCCTCCGCGCAGAAACTAGGTTTTAAAAAGCTTCTGATGGAGCATCCAAATACAGCTACAACCTTCTGTGTCCCGAATACTCAGGATAACGTCGAGAGTTTAAATTCCGCTAAAAAATCAATTAAGTACAAAAACAGTCAGTGGTTATTTATCACATCCAGCCCGAAATGGATTGATGAAAGTGTTAAATCCGGAGAAATCAGCGATTTTTACTTTGAATTTGCGCCGCCAGTTCTGTTGAGCGATTCCGCACGACTTGCCCATCATGTGGACCCAGTTCATGCTGGCTCTGGTGGATTGCCAACTGGGTATACTGGAAAGGGAATTGTTCTTGGATATGTTGACACCGGTATCGATTGGTTACATCCAGATTTTTGGAATCCAGATAGTACCACTCGAGTATACCGCTATTGGGATCAATCTGTTTTCACGGGCACACCTCCTCTACCTTATGGATACGGATCTGTATGGGATAGTGCAAGTATAGATGACGGAACTATTGGAAGTATAGACAATAATGTTCACGGAAGCACAGTAGCGGGAGCTGGTTCTGGAAATGCTTTTGCTAATGGAACCAACCTCGGAATGGCTCCAGAATCAATTATTGTGGTTGTAGAAAGTGACTTCAGTGCTCCCAATTGGACTTTAACGGTAGCTGACGCGTGTGACTACATTTTTAGTATTGCTGATTCACTGGGAGTTCCCGCTGTTATTAACTTGAGTCTTGGGTCATATTTAGGAAGTCACGATGGTGATGATCCAGCAAGTACCGCTATTGAAAATCTTCTAGACGAAAAACCGGGTAGAATTGTCGTTGCAGCCGCAGGGAATTCAGGTCTCCAAGGCGCATATCATCAGCATAGTAACGTAACGACTGACACTAACTTTGTTTGGTTCAAAAACAACCCTACTGGGTCCCTTGGTGCAAATACTATATTCTTCGATTTGTGGTCGGATCTCAGTGAAGCAACATTCAATTTTGGCTTTGCCGCAGATAAACCAGCTCCAGATTATGAATTGAGAGGAACCACTAACTTTTATGGTGCAACTTCTTCTTTGGGAGCGGTGATCTATGATACCATTTGGAGTGGCATTAACCGGCTAGCGACAATTGAAGTTTATACGAATATTATCAGCGGAGCATACAATATGCAAGTCCTATTTACCTCAGTAGATACAACTAATTATCTGTACCGATTTAGAACTACAGGAACTGGATCTTACGACCTTTGGAGTGGTGCATGGCTTGGCTTAAGCGATATGGAAACGTTATTGCCAACTACGGTCGAAATGCCCGACATTGCATTTTACACGCTTCCCGATACAATGCAGACAATAGTTTCAAGCTGGAATTGTTCAGAAAAAGTTGTTTCTGTCGGTAACGTTCAAAATATGTATGATTATGTGGACGGTAACTTCAACACTTACACGGAACCGTTGGGAACCATTCCTGGAGACCTTTGTCCAAAATCAAGTAAAGGACCTTCAAGGCATGGACTAAATAAACCTGATATTTCAGCCTCGGGTCAAATGACATTTGGCCCTGCCCTATTTTGGATGCAAACTATCCCGGCATATTATCCTCAATTAGATACTGGACTATGGCACTACAGAAATAGTGGGACATCAATGTCTTCTCCAGTAGTCGCCGGAATAGCAGCACTCTACCTAGAGAAATGTCACAAATCAGATTATCAAGATTTTCTTAATGACGCAACGGCCACAGCATTCACAGACATGTACACTGGAGCAGTTCCCAACAATGCATATGGCTACGGAAAAATCCATGCTCTCGATCTTTTACTCTCGACTAACTTCACAGCTACAGTAAATGGACCAAGTGGTATTTGCGACGCACCTGTGAGTTTAGGCATATCCTCTACTTCAACAGTTGATTCGGTAATTTGGTCAAATGGTTCTAACGTCTTCCCAACAATAGTGGATTCTTCCGGAACTTATTCAGCAGTGGTATTTAATGATAAAGGATGCAAGGTTAAGTCAGATACGCTAACGCTCAACCAGTTTCCAATTCCGACGATCTCCTCTATTTCTCAGGTTGGAGATACATTATCCGTAACTGCTTCCGATAGTTATCAATGGACACTAAACGGCACTGATATGGGGGGCGAAACTAATCCTTCACTAACGGTATCTGCTCCTTTCGGAACTTATACATGCTACACCGTTAATTCAGATGGATGTATGGCTTATGCTGATTCTGTAGTGTTAACAGTAGGACTTGACGACCTGGATATTATTTCTGAGCATATTCAAATCTATCCAAATCCAGTTAATGACGTTCTTAGCATAACTTCAGATTTAAAAATTCAAGAAGTCTTTTTAGTGAACATAAACGGTCAGAAAGTTCAAATTCACACAGAAAATGGCTTTTCTTACGATTTATCGGAACTAGCAAAAGGAACCTATACAGTTGTTATTCAGACGGTAGATGGAATCTATCAATCGAAAATCACAAGAATCTAACAGATAGTACAAAGAATTCCTATTTTTGGGGTTCAAATTAGAAACACATGGATTTATCAGGTATCATTTCAATTTCAGGCCGACCAGGCTTGTACAGAGTAATCGCTCAAGGAAAAAATAGTATAATCGTTGAGTCATTGACTGAAAAGAAAAGATTCCCTGCTTATACATCGGATCGTATCTCAGCTTTAGACGATATTAGCATCTATACTTATGAAGGTGATACTCCTATTGGTGAAATATTTGCTAAAATTTACGACAAGCAAGATGGAAAGGCTGCTCCTTCTCACAAGGAGGATGCTACCGTGTTGCAAGAATTCATTTTGGAGATCATTCCAGATTATGATGAAGATAGAGTTTATCCTTCTGACATTAAAAAGTTGATTCAATGGTACAACATGCTTTTGAAATCAGGTGATCTTAAGCCTGCTGAAGAAGAAAAGAAAAAACCAGCAGCTAACAAAAACAAAGCAGAAGATTCTCCAAAAGAAGAAAAGCCAAAGAAGGCAGCAGCTAAAAAAGTAGCTCCGAAGAAAACTACCGAGGCTGCGAAGAAAAAGCCTGCCGCTAAGAAGACAGCAGCAAAGTCAGCAAAAAAATAACAGTAATCCCGTTCTGAATTAGTTCAGAACGGGATTTTTTAATTCAATCTCTTTATGAAAATAGTTCGTCCAGAACGCAAGTTCGTAGATGCAAACCTATCCATAGATTCATGGGAAGCAATCGAGGGTTATTACGAAAATCTTGTGAATCGTGATCTCACCACTGCAGAGGACTTTATGCAATGGTTAAAAGATCAAAGTGAGTTAGAGGCTATTCTTGAAGAGGATGCGGCCTGGAGATACATTAAGATGACAATTGATACTAGAGATGAAGATTTAAGCAAGTCTTACACTTTCTTCGTTTCTGAGATTCAACCAAAATTGGCTCCTTTTGAAGATCAATTAAACAAAAAATTGGTCGAGAGCGAATTTACGAAGGACCTTGAATCGAATAGTAATTTTTTCATTCTCTTTAGAAGCGTCCGTAAAGCATTGGAGCTCTATCGAGAGGAGAACGTAAAAATTCAAGCTGAACTAGCTGAAGAGAGTCAAAAGTTTGGAGCGTTATCTGCCGCTCAAAGTATTGATTACAAAGGGGAAACTCATACAATGCAGAAAGCCGCACTGTTTTTGAAAGATACAGATGAAAGCGTTCGTCAAGAGGTATATGAAAAAATAGCAACTCGACGACGGAAAGATTTCAATGCATTTGACAACCTCTTCGCTGTTCTCATTAAAAAACGCCACCAAGTAGCGTTGAACGCGGAATTTGCAAACTATAGAGATTACAAAATGGCTGCTATGGGCCGATTTGACTATTCCGTTAAAGATTGTGAGAATTTCCATCAGTCTGTTAAGAACGTAATCGTGCCAATAGTAAAGGGCTTTCAGCAAAAGAAACTTTCAAAGCTTGGGAAAGAAGCTTTCAAACCTTGGGACCTTGACGTTGATCCAGAAGGAAGAGAACCTTTAAAGCCTTTTAAGGAAGGAAGCGAACTTCTATCCGGAACAATAAAAATGTTCGATAACATCGATCCCTATTTCTCTGATTGCTTGGCGACAATGAGTAAAATGAAGCATCTTGACCTCGAATCAAAGCCGGGTAAATCGCCTGGTGGGTATAACTACCCACTCTATGAGATTGGTGTTCCATTCATCTTCATGAACGCTGTAGGATCACAGAGAGATCTCGTGACAATGGTTCACGAAGGTGGTCATGCTATTCATTCCTTTTTGAGTCGTGACCTAGAACTTACTGGTTTTAAAAGTCTTCCATCTGAGGTAGCGGAGCTTGCATCGATGTCTATGGAATTACTTTCTATGGAAGAATGGGATAAATTCTACACAAATGAAGAGGACTTCAAACGATCTAAGCGTGAGCAACTAGAGACAACTCTCAGCTTACTCCCATGGATTGCGCAAGTTGATGAATTTCAACATTGGCTCTATGTGAATCATACACATTCTGTTGAAGAAAGAAAAGAAAAATGGAATTCTCTTTCTTCTGAATACGGCACAGGTCTGGTAGATTATTCTGGATTTGAAGATATTAAATCGAACGCATGGCAACGTCAATTGCACATTTTTGAAGTTCCATTTTATTATATCGAATATGGAATTGCCCAATTGGGAGCATTAGGGGTTTGGAAAAACAGCTTGGAAGACAAGCAGAGTGCCATCTCCAAATATAAAGCAGCACTAAAATTAGCATACACAAAGACAATTCCAGAAATTTATAGTACTGCTGGCATAGAATTTAACTTTAGTGAAGGTCATATCAAGAAGTTAGCAGATTTCATCCAAAACGAATTAGAAAAAATGTCTTAGACAAACTCCATTAAAGGTTTGTTGAAACTAAAATTCCTTTTATATTTGCACCCGCAAATAACTTTCTATTTGCGAAATGGCGAGGTAGCTCAGTTGGTTAGAGCGCGGGATTCATAACCCCGAGGTCGGGAGTTCAAATCTCCCTCTCGCTACACTGAAAAAGAGATCATTCAAATGGATGATCTCTTTTTATTTAATCAACATTAATAGTTCTAATCACACTATTTAGTCTTCTAATTCTACTCCAATTGAAATCATTCCTTTATTTTAGTAAAGTTAACTATTAATGATGAGATTAATTCTAGCTATTCTTGGAATAATTGCGCTCCTATCAGCTTGCTCAGAAAGCATTGTGCAAAAGGATATTGAATTCTTTTTGTCCGAACCAACGATGATTCTAAACCAAGAGCAGGACAATTCTATTGAAGGAACTTATTTAATGGTCCGTGAGATTAACAAGAATGATTCGACGATAGAACTGGAACTACCGAATAACTTTCATCTGAACTCGAATAACATCTATAATTGGACAATTGGCTGGGGTAAGGATAAAGCATACTACGACGCTGGTGTTGAAAACATCCGATTGATAAGAGAAATCGACCTTTCAGATGGCACTATTTCATTAGGAAGAATTACCCGTGGTTCAGGATTTCCAAAAAAAGGGCAACGAGTTGTCTTCTGGAACAGAAATCCATCTAGCTTTAAAAATGAGCGTGTCCGACCTATCCTCGATACTAAAATGTGGCCAAGCTTTGCGGGATCGAGTGTTGCCTTTGGGGCTATAGAATTTGATCCTGAGTTAAATAAGTGGGTCATGTTTGTCAATGAAGTAGACACGTCAAGCGTGCAAGTTTATGCTGCAATGTCTTCTGACCTCCTTAACTGGGAAGCTGCAAATAATGGTGAGCCGCTGTTCACTTCTGAAGATTTTAAAACAATTTCATGGGCTGGTCTTGATAAATCTGGTCAGGTAGAACAATCTGCAATCGTTTCTGATGTCGAATTCAAATGTGGGAAATGGCACCTAATAATGGATGGATTTGACAAGAATGGGTACCGTCATATAGGAATTGCCATTTCAAGTAAAACCATTCTCGGACCCTACCGGATTTCTCCAGACGCAATACTCTCTCCAGGGAAAAGAAGAGCATGGAATTCTCAAGCGGTGTTCTACGGAAAAATAGAAGACTACAAAGATGGGTATATAATGTTTTACGATGGCATGGATGCTCAAGGCAGAGAGCGTATTGGAATGGCTACCTCGCCAAATCTCTATTGTTGGACGAATGCAAAGCATAATCCCGTGATTAATCAACACACAGGATGGAGAAGTTCTCCCGGTACTACTGAGCCCAATTACATCAAAATTAAGGGAGATACTATTCTTTTAATGTGCGCAGGCGTTAAAGAATTCAACAACGGTTTTTGGAGCAGATATATAACTGGAGACGAAAACATGGGTCGATCAGGAAATGTAAGCGATGCACAACTTGGTCTTTTTATGTCTATCGATGAAGGCAAAAGTTTTATCCAATCTGGAAATAATCCAATATTCACAAATGACTACTCTAACCGCTATGAAAATGAGCATATGGGGGGGAATTTCAGACGTATAAGTACTGATAGTGTTGAGTTTATCTTTTACCAAGCGAAATCTAGTTTTCCCACTATGCGGTACAATATTATGCTGCGAGAACGACCCAATTGGTAAGCCTATCTCGGGCAATATTATCTAAATAACTGAAAATAAAGGCTCTAATTTTTATTTTTTTTAAGTAAAAGCGATGTTTTCTTCCGTGTATCACAAAATCTTATGCTATATTTGCATCAATTATTAAAAACAATACAATGAGTAAAGGAAAAGTAAAATTCTTCAATGAAACAAAAGGTTTTGGTTTCATCAGCGAAGATGAGTCTGGAAAAGAACACTTCGTACATGTGTCTGGTTTGATCGATGAAATTCGTGAAGGTGACGATGTAGAATTTGAATTAGAAGAAGGTAGAAAAGGATTGAACGCTGTTAACGTTAAAGTAGTTTAATCGTAGCACATATTTTTTAATACTGGAAAGCCTATCGTTCGATAGGCTTTTTTTTGTTCCAATAATTTCACTTGTACTTTTCGATTCGAAGAATCTCTTACAACCACTTTAGCTTAAAGTCTTCCACTCTAAGATCACTAAACTTAACTGGTTCATTGAATTTTATCAATACTCGATGTGCTCCTGGGAGAAAGCTTACAAAGTTCTTATCAAAATGAACGCTGTACCTCTCTGAGCTAATCCATAGGTCCTTCACAAAAGAAGTATTTTCAACAATCAGCATAACCATATTATCGCCATGCGTCTCTGCGCCATCCATGAAAGAAATATTCACTTCGTCCTGCGTCGGCCTTGACCGTTCAACTGGCAAGTGCTCAAAAACTCTCTGTGATCTTTTTCCATAATGATCATTGAACGATATTATCAGCACGCAATTTGTTGATGCTAATTCTCCTTTTAAAACG
The DNA here is from genome assembly GCA_002471375.1 of Flavobacteriales bacterium UBA7325. Classification (GTDB taxonomy): domain Bacteria; phylum Bacteroidota; class Bacteroidia; order Flavobacteriales_D; family Crocinitomicaceae; genus UBA4466. The sequence goes on along the minus strand of DKPV01000042.1, from coordinate 27,703 downwards.
CCAAGATCTAATTGCTTGGACTCATGACCATTAACAGTTGTTGAAAGGTCCAGTTTAGAAATTTGCTTCCCTTCTAAATCGAAAATTTCACAAACAATTTCACACTGAAACGAATCAGGGGCATCGGATGCTATATAATAATCAATGTCCTGCAAATCATTGTATTTAGCCAATACGGTCACTCCATCGAAGTCCTCTCGCATTTGATATTGAAGAGCCTTCCAATTACCGAAGTAATCAATACTTGACCAAGTTGGCGCTGGCCAGCAATCATTTACTTGCCAGTACAAAGTTCCTCCACACCTTGGAAAATCGATTCGATGACCAGCAACAGCCATACTTACTGCTTTTGCTTGAGTTAGTTGAGAGAAATAAATAAACTCTTCAAAATCAACAGGTTTGCCATAGAGCTTCTTTGCATGCTTGAGGATCATATCGTTACCGACATAGCTTTTCTGGTGATGCTTCATCACTTCAGAAGCGAGATCCCAATCCTTCTCCTCTGAAAAGGTATTAATTGTTCGATATTCCGGAAAGCTTTGGAATCCATACTCAGCGTTGAATCGTCCAATTTTCTTACCAAAATCCTCCATCGGGTCTTTACCATGCCAAACTCCCCAGTAATGTTGAGAACCGTGATCATAGTACTCCATTTTACCCCAATTACTTAACGGCGACGTATGGATGTAAGGAATGCTCGTCCAAGCAGATACTACCTGAGGCGCTGTCTCCTTGAATATCTTATCATAGGACGCTTCAATTTCTTTCGCACTCTTACCATAAAGGCCATACTTGATTTGGAATCCCCAGTTTCCCCAAGCTACTTCCACCTCATTGTTTCCATTAAACTGAACTACACTTGCATGCGCAGCAATTCGTGGTACTTGATATTCAAATTCTTCTCTAATATTTTCTATAAAGGCCTTGTCTCCTGGATACATAGCGCAAGCGAACATTAAATCCTGCCATACCATCAGACCTAATTCATCACAAGTCTCGAAGAAAATATCATCTGGATAGTATCCGCCTCCCCATACTCGAACCATATTAAAGTTCGTTTCCGCCATTGTTTCAACCAAATCAACTATGGATTCATCCGTCACTCTTGCCGGGAATATGTCCTGAGGAATGTAGTCACCACCTTTACAAAAGATTGTTCTTCCGTTAATCTTGAAAAAGTAGCTTGTACCCCACTGGTCTTTCTCGCGTACTAGTTCAGAAGTCTTCACGCCGAATTTAAAAGATTTCGAGTCTACCGCAATCTCTGCATATTCAAACTCCCACTCTTCTTCATATAAATGAGCTTCTCCCTGACCGCGTGGCCACCACAACTCGGGATCCTCAATCTTCTCACTTCTAACACCCGTTCCGTTTGATAGAGAAACGGTAGCATCACCAAATATTTTACTTTTCCAGAGGATATCCTGATTGGAAGCGACAGCAAACTGAACCGTTAAATCTAAATACGCAACATTACCTTCTCCTAAACTTTTAGTATTTAGCGATGAATTAACGATTCTATTATTGTCATAAGAATAAAGACTCACAGCTTTGTTGAAGCCAATCGTATTCATTCTTAACGCCCAATCCCAACCAAACTGATACTGTGGCTTGCGTGTTAGTGGCGCTATCGCGATTTCATGAACATCATTAGGAGCGGGCAATTGATACCCCATCTTCTTGTATGAATTCTTGTGATAAATTACAGGCGGCGTGATATAAACATGAACTTCATTCATTCCGCTCTTCAAAAGCTTTTTCGCTTGCGCGCGGTGTGGGATAAACGCATTCCCCGACTCCATAAGAAGCTGATCGTTTACGTAGACTTTACCATACGTATCAATAGATGGAAATTCCAACTCTAAATATTCCTTAGTCAACTGCTCTTCTGTCAAGAAGAATATTGATTTAAACTCCCAAACATGCTCTTCTAGCCATCCAAACTTATTCTCATTTGTCCCATAGAATGGATCCGGTAAGTGACCAGACTCAATCAGCGCTTCTTGCACAGAGCCTTTTTCTCCAAGATCCAACCATTTTTTTTTGAGTGGATGTAAAAATGACCACGTAAGTATGTTGGACTCAACGTTTTCTGATTGACTATAGGTAATTGTTGACATTAGTAAAACTGTAAGTATTGCAATAAATTTCATAGACTATACCAAGTTAAGGAATCTTTGAATAGAACGATCCTTTTTGATGGTTGTTAGATATTTTTTAACGCCTTTCGAGATAAGCTGCATAAAGCATGCCGTGAATGAACATTCAAGGCGCTGATCTATTCCCAACTACGATTGTACTTCGCGTCGACCATTTCGTCTCTATTCTCTGTTTTTAATGCATAATTAAACCCTTTGTAGACTGAATAACCTCCGTAGTTACCATATTTATCTAGAGCGATGAAACCACACTGCAAATTCGTTAAATCGTCGTGTTTTGCAATGATTCGTTCAACAGCTAACTTACAGGCTTCTTCTGGAGATTTACCTTGGCGCATTAACTCTACGACGGTATGACTTCCCGCAATTCTGATAATTGCCTCTCCCATACCGGTTGCACAGGCAGCACCAACTTCATTGTCAATAAATAATCCTGCGCCAATTATGGGTGAATCACCTACTCTACCTGGCATCTTGTATGCCCAGCCACTAGTAGTACAGGCTCCGCTAAGATTCCCAAAAGCATCTAAGGCTAACATTCCTATAGTATCATGGTTTTCGTGATTAATTTCAGGCTTCTTAAATAGCTCCTTATTCTCCTTTTTCCATTTTTTCCAATCCTTCTTTACTTCTTTGATAGGAGTTTTAATTTTTTCATACTCGTAATCCAAAGCAAAATCTCTAGCCCCATCGCCTACAAGCATAACGTGTTGTGTGCGGTCCATTACTCCTCGAGCAACTGAAATTGGATGTTTTATCCCTTCCAAATATGCAACAGCGCCACAACGCGATTTTTCATCCATGATACAAGCATCTAGTGTGACATGCCCGCTTCTATCGGGTCTACCTCCACCTCCAACACTTCTGTTTGACATGTCCGACTCTGTAATCTTCACACCTTTCTCCACTGCATCAAGTGCTGTACCTTTTGATGATAGTACTTCCCACGCTGCTCGATTGGCCGCTATACCGTGATTCCACGTGGAGATCACTATTTTCTTGGGTGCAATGACAAACTTTTTGGTGCTTGCATCAGAAATAATTTCAACTGCCTTGCTAGGCTTCACTAAACTTATCGCTGCCCCGAATAGTCCAAGCTTAAAAAAAGTTCTTCTTTTCAAGTCGCTCATTTATCTTTGTTTTTCATGTAATCTTTTAGCCAAATACGATACGCAGCTACATTCTTATTGTGCTCAGAATTTGTGGAGGCAAAATTATGATGCCCTGTGCCATCGCCACACAAAAAGATATAATCTACGCCTGCGGGATCCAATACTGCGTCTACTACGTCGTATGGAGGTATGCAAATTGGTCCTGGAGGAACCCCTTTATGTAAATAGGTGTTATACGGACAGTCTCTATTTTTATGAACATCCAAAAGGTGCTCTACACCTTTCAAACGATCAGGCCAACAGAATTTAAATGTAGGATCAGCCTCTAAAGGAATTCCACGTTCAATACGATTCAAATATAATTTAGCAATAGTAGGCCATTCTTCGGAAACTCTAGATTGCTCACTGTAGACGATACTCGCAATGGTAACGACCTGAGAAGGAGACTTCAATCCGATATTTTTAATTTTTTGCATTCGTTCTGCTGTCCAGTACTTCTTGAATTCAGACGCCATAAAGGCAATAAACTCCTCAGCATCAGTATCGAAATACATCTGATACTGCTTTGGGATAAAAAGTGCAGGAACTTGCTCTTCAGTAAATCCATACTTTTTAAGCGTTTCAGGATCCAGAATATAATCAACAATTGAGGCACTATCAGCTAAAATACACTGACTAATGTTTGCCCCAATATCCTGAATATCGATACAGCGATTAAAAGTAACATTCACCTTCACTTCGGCTTTACCATGACCGTTGTCTCCCTTTACAAAACCATGAACTAAGTCCGAAAGCTGAGTACCGGACAGAATGACGTACTTACCAGCAGCAAAATTATCGGTAACTATTTTTTCAGCTGCCACGAAGTCATCGAACATTTTCTTATTCGGAATAATTCCTTTCTCAACTAGTTTAGTTGACAGTATTTCTGCTGTTGGTGCTTCTCTGAAAAGTAATTTTACCTCAGAAGTATTAGTGGTTCTTGTATCATCTTGAAATATCCCCATAACCTTATGCCGTCCTAAGTATCCAACAACGCCAATCGAGGCAACAATTAAAAGTAGAATTAGTTTTTTAGCCATTTTTCAAATAATATCGTTTCAATATAACCACCATTCGGAGATAATGCTTTATGCACAACGTCCTTTTTTACATAATTGCAATTCTCAAAAAGTTTAATGCTCGGAATATTGGTTAGATGTACTTCTGCATTAAAGTGCTTTAGATCCCATTCCTCAATCACCAATTGTTCTAGCATTAACAATGCTTCCGAAGCAAACCCCTTAGATCGGTCAGAAGGGTCAGAGATCAATACTCCAACACCTGCGGTGAGTTTATCCCAGTCAATTTCATATAAATCAACACTGCCAAGTATACGGTCCGAATTGATCTCAATAATCATATACCTTGCCTGACATGCCTTCCGGATATTACGTAGCGAGAGAATCAGCATTTGAATATTTATCAAGGAATAGGGGCTATCGTTATTACTGACGGCCCAATTTTCTAGATTATTCTCCCAATCTAGAATGATATCGGCATCAGCAAGTGTTGCAGGTCGCAACGCTATTCTCGAGCTAGGCATCATTGTCTAAAAGTTCGAGTCGCCTGAGGATATCTTGCTCTGTATAATACGGTATCCCGCTAAATGAATCATCAATATTAAATCCAATATATTTAACTATTTCTTGGCCCAACTCCAATTCATCTAGTAAGTACTGAAGTTTTGATGGATTAGACTTACCAAGAATATCCTTGATGGGCGACAAACAGGTAGTTCCAGCAATAGAATTCATCTTGTAAGACTCAAACACTCGATCAACTTTCGCTAACTCTATTTCACAATTTAACTCTATGGCGAGGGTCTTAATCTTCTTTCGGTCAATAAGCTGAATCACTTTTTCAAAGCAAACATTTTGGTCCTTCCCATTTGACTTTAAGCTATAATACCTACTTTGCGTCGAAAGGCCTAGGTGCGGTGGAATTTTATCCGCGTGCCATACCCATAAGTAGGCCTTCTCAGACTGAAAGCTATTCGTTGAATAAGGAATAATATTCTCTATTTTACGATCAGACATCAACACTTCCATTAAATACCTTTTTCGCAGGTCCTGAAAGCCAAATATCAGTAAAACCGCCATTCATATCGGAACAAGCTTCTACGCTTAAATCACCTCCTTTTGTTCGTACACGGACTTTTTGAACTTCTTCAAAAAGAGTCATCTGAACGAGTGCACAAGCTGTGACTCCTGTCCCACATGAGAGCGTCTCATCTTCTACTCCACGCTCATAAGTTTCGACGCTAATTTCAATGCTAGACAACGAGTCTAAGTAATTAACGTTAACTCCTTCTTTTTCATATAATTTAGAATACCTAATACTTCTCCCGTAACTCACGATATCATCCGCTCCTTCCTCCTTCAAATGAACATAATGCGGAGACCCTGTTTCAACAAAATAATCACCTTCATTTGACTCAATCCTCGCAACATCGAGCATTTCTAACCGAACAATTCCCTCTCGTATCGAAGCTCTGTGAATTCCATCAATTGCATCAAAAGTTGTGCTTGCATCAATCAATCCTAACTCCTCAGCAAAGGCAACACTGCAACGAGCTCCATTACCACAAAAACTTTGAGATCCATCGGCATTGTAATAATCTACGTAGAAATCGGCATTCTCGCTCGGAGATATCAAAATTAAACCGTCCGCTCCAACTCCATGCTTTCTGTCACATATGAATTTCACAACTTCTTCTGACAAATCAGAGTATTGGCTGGACGTATTGTCAATCATGACAAAATCATTGCCCGTCCCTTGATATTTTACGAATGAAATATTCATAAGGCAAAGGTAGGAAAAGTTCGAATGAGAATTTGTGCTTTGATATCTCAGATGTAAAATAATGGAATGAGCGCACATGCAATAACTACAACAAGAGAAGCCAGAACCTTCAAATTATCTTTCCAATCTGCGGAATTCAGGAAAACTTCAAACCAAAAAAGACGTTGGACAGAAACCACCATCATCAACGCCAAAAATATACTAGCTACAAACTCAGACCAAAAGTTCTCCATTCCATAAGAGAGTCCATTAGACCCACCCACTATCATGATATCCCACGACAATGCAACTCCCATACCTACATAAAAACTATGCATAGGATTCAACCATTTTTTCTGGACAACAGAAGGTTTATACTGAACTGCACCCAAAATCACTGCAGCCTCATAAAACATTATTATGATGGATGTCCCCATTAAGGAGACGATATACACAGTTGCTGAAGTAGAACTCGGTCCACCAAAGAAATAGGAACATGAAAACATGGTAAAATTTAGACTTACGGATATCCCGAAAACCACCAATAAGCAAAGAAATAACTTCTCAAATGTAGATGTTTGACCCACACCATTCTTTGCAACCTCTCTAGCCTTCATTACCCGAGTGACGAAACCAACAAGTATCGCTATAAGTAAAGCGTAGGCTTTCGATTCATCTTGTTTCCCACTCCACATATCATCCCTCTGCTCTGACAACCCAGGAAGAGCTAACACTAAAGCTATAGCGGAAATTATATTTGAAATAATAAATGTACGTGTGACCCTTTTCATTGCTGCAAATATAATTAGGGAATCAACTTACTATTGAATTCTACTAAAATTGAAGCTCAACATGGATGACTTGATTCTTAGGAGCAATTGAAGGAATATCTCCCAATATCTATAAACAAAGCCTTAACAAAGATTAACACCAAGCGAAGTATGATTTTTAAAACAATGGCGTTATAATTGCTAATTGAACAATAAACCGGAAGATTATGATAGGAAAGAACATAAAATTATTCTCGCTTGGCTTATTAGGAGGAATGATTCCTCTCGTTGGGTACTTGATGATAAATAACAACAATGAATTAACATCCAACCAGAGCGACCTCATTGTAAATAATGAAGGTCTTTCAAGCGCTAAAAATGCAAGCTTTGAGTGGACGAACGCCGTGCCTTCAGAGGACTTCGTTTTCGCTTCAGAGAGCAGTTTAAATGCAGTTGTTCATGTGACCACTAAGGTTGAGACCACTACATTCAAAAGAGATATATTCTCAGAGTTTTTCTATGGCCCAGGTGCTGGTGGTCGAGAATTGAAGCAATATGGCGAAGGGTCTGGATCAGGTGTTATTGTTGCTAATAACGGTTATATAGTAACGAATAATCACGTAATTCAGAATGCGACAGAAATTCAAGTGACTCTAAATGATAATAGAAAATATGATGCTGAGATTATTGGAACCGACCCATCAACAGATATTGCGGTATTAAAGATTAAAGAAACTGGACTATCGTCACTCCCATTAGGAAATAGCGATAACATTAACGTTGGTGAATGGGTGCTGGCAGTTGGTAATCCTTTCAACCTTACATCGACAGTTACAGCTGGAATTATTTCAGCCAAAGCAAGAAACTTGAATCTGATTTCAGAAGGAGGAAAAGATAATGTTGTTCCGATTGAGTCATTCATTCAAACAGACGCAGCAGTAAACCCAGGAAATAGCGGTGGCGCATTAGTTAATACAAAAGGTCAACTAATTGGAATCAACACGGCAATCGCTTCGGAAACTGGTTCTTATTCTGGATATTCTTTTGCAGTACCTGTGAATCTGGTTAAGAAAGTTATGACGGATTTGATCGATTACGGCGTGGTTCAAAGAGGATATTTGGGAGTTCAGATTGCAGATATCACTCAAGAAATGAAGGAAGAACTTGATCTTAAGAACCTTCAAGGCGTCTATGTTGCTGACGTTATTGCTAATGGTGGCGCGCAGAAGGCTGGAATCAAAAAAGGTGACGTAATCTTAAAAATTGGTGCCAAGACAGTTAATTCTGCTGCATCGCTTCAAGAAGAGATTGGAAAGCGTCGTCCTGGTGACAAAATTGCTGTCACAGTAAGGAATTCAGCAGGAACAGTATCGACTAAGCAACTGGTTTTGCGTAACCGTGATGGACAAACATCACTAATTTCAAAGACGAGTGTTGAAAAAAACATGGCAATGGGTGCAACTTTTCGTTCATTGTCGAGTACAGAAAAGAAGGAGCTCAACATCACAAGTGGCGTAAAAGTCAAATCGTTGTCAGCTGGGAAGCTAAAATCCAAGGGTCTGCGTCAAGGTATGATCGTCACGAAAATCAACAATGACCGAATCCAAACTGTAGAGCAGCTCACAGATAAATTACGAACAATTAGCAAAGAAGGTGTTCTCCTTGAGATTATGACGGAGAGCGGCGCGAAAGATTATATTGCCGTAGGCCCCTAGAGGCCTTCAATACAAACGAATTGATTCTAATAAATATTTATGTTAAAAAACCTGAATATTTTTTTGGATAACAGTTTGTTTTGGTTGTATCTTTGCGGAACGCTTTTTTGCGGAAAAATGAAGAGGAAAGAAGAGTATGAGACAACTTAAAATTACAAAATCCATTACCAATCGTGAAAGTCAGTCATTAGACAAGTACTTACAGGATATTGGTAAAGAAGAGTTGATTACCGCGGAGGAAGAAGTAGAATTGGCAAGAAAAATAAAGCAAGGCGATCAAAGAGCCTTGGAAAAACTAACGAGAGCCAATCTTCGTTTCGTTGTATCGGTAGCTAAACAATACCAAAATCAAGGGTTAACTCTACCCGATCTTATTAACGAAGGAAATTTAGGTCTAATTAAGGCAGCACAGAAATTTGATGAAACTCGTGGATTCAAATTTATCTCGTATGCAGTTTGGTGGATTCGTCAATCAATCTTGCAAGCACTAGCTGAGCAAGCTCGAATTGTACGTCTTCCATTGAACCAGGTTGGATCACTAAATAAAATAAACAAAGCGTTTTCTCGCCTAGAGCAAGAATTCGAACGACCACCATCAGCTGAAGAACTTGCTGAAGCGTTGGAGGTTCCAGAAGACAAGATTAAAGAAAGTCTTAATGTTTCTGGTCGTCACGTATCAATGGATGCCCCACTCTCAACTTCTGAGGATGGTGGTACATTAATGGATGTGATGGCAAACAATGACTCACCAAAAGCAGATCACGCGCTGATGGCTGAATCATTGCAAAGAGAAATTGAACGATCTTTAAGCACACTGACAGACAAAGAACGTGAGATCATTCGTCTTTTCTTCGGAATTGGAATGAACCATGGTCTTACACTAGAGGAAATCGGAACGAAGTTTAATTTAACACGTGAGCGTGTACGTCAAATAAAAGAGAAGGCTATACGCCGTCTAAGACACACGTCTCGAAACAAACTTCTGAAAGCTTATCTCGGATAAACAATTGTAAAAGCTGCCCTATTTCGGGCGGCTTTTTTTTATACAACTATTTCAAAATCAACAATTAACTAAAATCATGGAAACAGCACTAGGTTACGAAAACGAACTAAAGTCTCACATTGAAAGAGAACGTGCGGCGGTAAAACTATCGAGCAATGTAGGAGAACTGCTTTACGATAAGGGAGTTGAACTTGTTCTATTTCGTCAACACTTAATGGATACTACAATTTCTGAAATTTTAAATTTTCATGAGTACGCCGATAAAGTAGTAAACAAGCCAATTGACGTTTTCACAACATCTGAACTTTCAAATGAGTTATTGCAGATGGACCTAGCCCCGGCAAAACTTGATATTGGTAAACTAGCAAGCGAATGGATTGCTGAGCAAGCAAATTATGAGTCAAAGAAAGATTTTTTAGGATCAAAGCTTAGTCAATTTACACTAGAGAATGCACAGCCATTCGAACCGAGAGATGTAGTTCTTTATGGATTTGGTCGTATTGGGCGTCTTGCAGCAAGAGAATTAATCAAACAAGCTGGAAAAGGACAACAATTAAGACTTCGTGCAATTGTTACAAGAGGAAATGATCCTCAAGCGATCATCAAACGTGCTGCCCTACTCCGCAATGATTCAGTTCATGGAGCATTCAGAGGCAGCGTTGAAGTTGATGTTGAGAATCAAACGATTAACATAAATGGTCAAATGGTTCATTTGATCAGCGCAAATGCACCAGAAGATATTGATTATAATCAATATGGAATTGACAATGCGCTTATCGTTGACAATACAGGAGCATTCACTAATCGTGAAGCATTAAGCCGTCACTTGAAAGCCAAAGGAGCTTCTAGAGTTTTATTAACTGCCCCAGGTAAAGAAATACCTAACGTAGTTTACGGAATCAACCAAGGAGAACTTGAGCTAGATAGCGAAAATATTTACTCTGCTGCGTCATGTACAACAAATGCGATCGCTCCAATTCTTAAAGTGATTACGGATGAGTTTGGTGTTGAGAAAGGACACATTGAAACTGTACATGCCTACACGAACGATCAGAACTTACTTGATAACATGCACAAAAAACCTCGTAGAGGAAGATCTGCAGCTATCAATATGGTAATTACTTCTACTGGGGCAGGAAATGCCGTAACGAAGGTAATTCCATCACTCGAAGGTAAGCTTACTGCTAACGCTGTACGAGTACCAACGCCAAATGGATCATTAGCAATTTTGAATCTTACATTAGGAAAAGAAACTACTCTTGAAGAAGTAAATGCTAAAATCAAGCATGCGGCATTAAATGGTGCTTTGATCAATCAGATTTATTATTCTATTGATCCGGAACTAGTATCAAACGATATCATTGGAAACCACTGCTGTTCAGTATTCGATTCGAATGCTTCGATTGTATCGAAAGACGGAAAGAATGTTGTTCTTTATGCATGGTATGACAACGAATACGGTTATACGAAGCAAGTAATAAGAATGGCAAAGTACATAACGAAAGTACGAAGAGCAATCTATTACTAAGCAATAGTCAACAAATCACTTGAATAAAAAAAAGGAGTGGCTATGAACCCACTCCTTTCACAAACATACTATAGCTGATTAGTGCTCGTGGCAGTGAACTACATAGTTCGTACCATCTAGATTGTAGCCATAAGCCTCTAGCGTTTCTAATTCATCACCACACTTCTCGCCTAGTTCAACTTCAGCTCCAGTAGCGTCATCATAATGACATTCTCTGCATTGATTCTTTTTACAAGAAACTGCTGTTCAGGTTACTAGTGCTAATCCTACGAATAAAACTTGCTTTTTCATTTTGATGTATTTATTTGTTATTTGCTTGCGAATTAATTTCACTTCCAATTCGAGATACGAGCAATTTATAATAGTCAAGATCTTCATTTGGAGTAATCAGAAGATATGAAGCCATTGCTGCTCAAGCAATTTGTTGAAGATTTTCATCACTTCCGTCTATCCATTTTTTAGCTACGTCCATGCAAATTCGACTCTCAGCTAAATTCTAAGCAATGGCGTATTCAGATATCATGTAACAAGTATAGTCTTTGACCCATTCCTCAAATTCTTCGGCAGTAAAAGCATTAGGATCAGCAATTAACCCAGCTAGGTATTGAGCATCACCATTGATTGTTTTAAAAAGTCCACGAGCTAATTTTTGATCTATTTTTACCTTCTTAACAATCGTTTTCATATCAGCTACCTTCACACCAAAACTATTCTCGGCGCTCAATGTTTCCCAAATATCATGCGTGTTTGTTGCGTCCCCATTTTTTCAAGGGAGTTCATTACTTCTTCTACCGTAAAATGCTATTATTTTACCCCAGCCGCTTTTAAGCAATCCCTGATCTTCTTTGTATGCGCTGCACGTTCGTCGGGAGTCGTACTTGGGTTTTGAACTAGAAATGCCTGGCAACGTTGCTCGATGACATTGGATCTGTCAAATAAACGATCGAATTCATTATCCGGTAAGTTTGGTTGCTGAAAAGCTCTGTTTATTGAATCATTCTTAACCGCACATCTACAAAAATCCCACTGCGCCCCATGTTCATCTTCGATTTTCGCCAGATTTTCTATGAATTCAGCTCGATTCTTTGGGTCCACTACGTCTAAATCATAATCAGAAATGATTTCGATAGTATCGGAGCTATCGCCAACTACAGCATCAGTGGAATCAATATCGTTTTTACTATGATCTTGGACGGTATAATCTTGGACAGTATTATCATCTGACTTACAACTTAATACGAAAAATAACGTTACTAAGAAAAGAAGTTTATACATATTGGAGGTCAAGTTGGCAACATTTTTGCTTAAACAATAATACAAAGAATTTTGTGATTATGCTGACTGTTAAAATATTAAATACCATGCATCGAATATTCCTTCTAGTATTTTTATCAATCCTCCCCTCCGCGGGAACATTACTGGCTCAGGGAAGTGATACGAGCTACCAGGAAATCGCGGAAGTTCGAATCATCAAAGATTTCGACTTTCAGTACCAACGTCAACTTAGTCGTTTAAGGAGAGTATACCCGCTTGCCATGCATGCAAAAATGATGCTTGATGATTACGAGAATGATCTTTCAGGCATAAGTAAAAAACGAAAACAAAAAAAGTATACAAAAAAAGCAAGCAAGGCTTTAAAGAACGACTTTCATTTCGATATAAAGGACCTCTATCAGAGTGAGGGCAAATTACTTATAAGACTGATTCACAGAGAGACAGATATGACTGTGTCGGATATTCTGAAAAAATATCGAGGTGGAGTTCAGCATTCGTTCCAAAATGGAGTTGCAAAGCTATGGGGGCACAATCTTGCAGCCAACTATGATCCCGATGGACTCGATTATGTAACTGAAATCGTAATCGCCGATATCGCATCTGGTGTTGTAGACTTTGATTTCAAGATGAATCAAATGGATCGTGAGACCTACCGGAAAAACATGAAGGATTACAGGTCTTCAAGGAAGAAATCGCGGAAAGTTTTGAGGAAATATCGAAAAAGAAAACGCAAACAAAAACGGTCTCCCCGCAAAGGATAGACCGTTTATAACGAATTTTGGATCGATTATCTAGCGCCTAACTGAGGCTGTCCTCCTGCTCCATTAGTCACAGCAGACTTATCTAATCTTAATTTACCACTTTCAGTAGCAATTGTGATCGTTGACTCCGCAACTTCAAGTACTTTACCATGGATACCTCCAATAGTAACTACCTTATCTCCAACAGCCATTGATTCACGGAATTTTTTCAACTCCTTTTGTTTCTTCATTTGTGGTCTGATCATGAAAAAGTAAAATACGATGACTATCATCACCAACATAACCAATTGACCTGTTCCTCCTTGCATAACTTATTCTAATTTAATTGTGTTCTTATTTTCGTTTAACCACGGCTGTTATTACCAATGGTGCTAGTGGTGTTTCTGTATTTGCCACTAATGTTACTGTTTTATTAATTACTCCCGCTGCTTTCTCAGTAGTGACCTGTGCTAAAATCTCACCTGTTTCACCTGGTGCAATTGGTTCATCCGTAAATGATGGCACCGTGCATGAACATGATGGATTAGCCGATGCTATTATCAATGGATAATCACCTGTATTCGTGATCGTAAACTTTGCATTTATAATCTCACCTTGAATTACTTCTCCCGCATCATATTTCGCATCAACTTCAACAGTTGTCTTCTGCCCTACTTTACTCTCTGTTTCATCACATGAGAACAATAGGAAACATAGCAGCACTATACTTAAACACTTCATTTCTCTAGTTTTTTAAGCCTCTTCCGACTTTGTTAATTTTTTCCTCCTTCGTTAATCGAGCGATTGCCTTATCTAGAATCCCGTTAATGAACCCATTACTTTTTGGCGTACTATAAAACTTAGATATCTCGATGTACTCGTTCAATGTAACTTTCGTTGGAATATTAATACAAACCTGGAATTCTGCAATCGCCATTTCCATCAAAATAATGTCCATTTTAGCAATTCTATCTAACTCCCAATTCGCAGTTAACTCATCAACTAACTTCTCGCTTTCCTCCTCCAGCATAATTGTTTTACGGAAAAGTAGCTTAATAAATTCTTTTTCATCAGACTCGTCCTTGTACAAAGGCAAAATTTGATTCATTTCATCTTTTTGTAAGGATTTCAATGTTTTTATGACCATTGAACATGCCAAATCGATGTCATCCATCCAATGGATGCTTTCATCCTCGAAGAAAGTGTATAGAATAGAAGAATTGGCGATTTCCGATTTGAAAAGAGCAATTAAGAATGATCGATCCTCTTCGTATCCACTCTCTTCATTATTCATAAACTCGAAGAACGTTTCGCTCTCACGAATATTCAACAAAATTTTACGAAACATCTCCTGCTTCTCATCTCCAATCCAGTTAACCTTCAACGTTTCAGACTGACTGCGCAATTCAACGCATTCCTCCAACGATTTGATCACCTCATTATTGATGAACTTTACATTTGGATTCAAATCCTCCTCTTGTGGACGAATTTTCTTTTTATTCTCCTCGATTCGGTATTCAGCGATTGATTTCAATTCAGTAAACGAGAGTAGCATATAAATATACAACTCATAAATTCGATCCACGGAATGAAAAAGCTCTTTTTCAGCTTTAGTGTAATCATCTTCGTTTGCTTGAAAATATGCGTATAAAGCTTGAAGCACCTTAATACGTAAATGGCGTCTATTTAACATTGCTTAGAGAGGTAGTTTAACTTTTCCGATAGATTCGATACGCTCTTCAGCCATTTTATTAGCAATCTGATAAGTTGGAGTACCCTCAGAATGAGATCGATTTACAATATTTAAAATCGTTGTATAAATCTCATCAGCTTTAGACATCGCCCATTCAGGACTAAGTCCTTTCACTTCAGCATAACAGTTAATTACCCCGCCAGCGTTCAATGTGAAATCAGGTGCGTAAATCATGCCTTTATCCATGACAGCCTTTCCGTGAACATCTTCCAATTTCAATTGGTTATTTGCTGCTCCTGCAATAATTGAACACTTCAAACGAGAGATAGTGTCATCATTAATAGTAGCACCAAGCGCACATGGAGCATATATATCCATGTCTAAATCGTAGATTTCATCTAGCCCAACAACCTTTGCTCCAAATTTCTCCGAAATGCTTTTCAGAGTTGGATCATGAATATCAGAGATGAATACCTCCGCGCCTTCTTTTGTAAGGAAGTCAACTAAGTACCCACCAACGTGGCCAACACCTTGAACGGCAACTTTCTTACCAGACAATGAGTCAGAACCGAATTGCGCTTTTGCACAAGCTTTCATTCCCATATATGTTCCGTGAGCTGTAACTGGAGATGGATCTCCACTTTTACCAGGAAGACCAACAACGTGATCCGTTTCCATATTAACCCATGTCATGTCTGTTGGTGAAATCCCAACATCTTCCGCTGTAATGTATTTACCTGCTAAACTATTTACGAATTTTCCGAATCTTCTGAATAGAGCTTCAGACTTCATACTTCTAGAATCACCGATAATTACGGCTTTCCCCCCTCCTAAGTTTAATCCAGAAATTGAATTTTTGTAAGTCATCCCACGAGATAGGCGTAAAACATCATTCAATGCTTCCATCTCGTTGTTGTACGCCCACATTCTTGTTCCTCCTAAAGCCGGACCTAATACAGTACTATGCACTGCAATGATCGCCTTCAAACCAGTTTCGCTATCATTACAAAACAAAAGCTGCTCATGGTTGTGCTTGCTCATTTGAGCAATCACTGGATTTTTGACGAGGTCCGTATCCTCAATATTTTTCACTTCAAACATAGGAAAGCAAATATTATCTCAAGTCTATTAATTACTTTTACATCGTTATGTAAAATGCATGGCAAAAATAGGAAATTATCGGATGAAGTCGCTGAGCTATCTCAACAAATATTTCTTTAAATACAAGTGGCGATTCCTTCTTGGGGTCCTGTTCATTATTGGACAGAACTTTTTCAAGGTGAAGATGCCCGATTTCACTGGTGATGTTATCGACGAATTAGTAGATGGCGTTTCCTCTGAAAACGTTGTTTCTTACGCAATTAATGTCGGATTAATATACGTTGGATTATCGCTAGCAGCCGGACTTTTCCTCTTTTTACAACGCCAGACAATAATCGTTATGTCCAGGTTCATTGAGTTTGATTTGAAGAATGAAATTTATCATCAGTACCAAGAATTAGGATACACATTTTACAAGAAGAATTCAACGGGAGATCTCATGAATAGAATTTCCGAGGATGTTACTAAAGTCCGAATGTACTTGGGACCAAGTTTAATGTATTCGATAAACTTGGTCGTATTGACAGTTCTAGTTGTGAAGAACATGATCCAAATCAATGGTTACCTGACAATATTCGTCCTAATACCCTTGCCAATAATGTCATTTTTGATTTACAGGGTTTCATCCAAAATGAATAAGTTGAGCACGAAGGTACAGGAAGAGCAGTCTTATATGTCAACCCTAGCTCAAGAGTACTTCTCAGGAATCCGTGTCGTGAAAGCTTACGGGAGAGACAATGAAGTTTCGGGAAAATTTGATAGCTCGGCAGAGCGTTATAAAAATAAGAATATGAGGTTGGTGCTTGTTAACGCACTTTTTATGCCGACCATTTTCATGCTCATTGGTCTAAGTACCCTTCTTTGCATTTATCTTGGTGGACTATTCTACGGAAATGGAGATATTACGCTTGGTAATATTCTGATGTACATTATTTATGTCAACCTATTGACATGGCCATTCGCATCGATTGGTTGGGTGACATCTCTTGTTCAACGCGCTTCTGCTAGTCAAACCAGAATCAATGAATTTTTAAACGAGCACAACGAGATACAAAATAACACGAATGAACCTTTCAAATTTAATGGTGAGATTGAGTTCAAGAATGTCACATTTACCTACAAAACTTCAGGGATTGAAGCGATAAAGGACTTGAGTTTCAAAATTAGAAGAGGAGAAACTCTCGGTATTGTTGGTCGCACAGGCAGCGGTAAATCTACAATCCTAGCTCTTCTGATGAGACAAATCGAGCCTGATTCTGGCTTAATTCTTATCGACGGAGTGCCGCTGAAGGAAATCAATCTTGAAGACTTTAGGTTATCGACAGGTATTGTACCGCAAGACGTATTCTTGTTCTCAGACACTATTCGAAATAATATTGCATTTGGCTCTGCTCAAGAACCCACTGATGACGAGTTAATAGATGTTGCTAAGAAGGCTCATGTCTATAATAACATACTTGAATTTGAAAATAAATTCGATACTCTTTTAGGGGAAAGAGGCGTAAATCTTAGTGGCGGTCAGAAACAAAGAGTGAGCATCGCTCGTGCGTTAATAAGAAAACCATCACTCCTACTCCTCGATGATTGTTTATCAGCTGTTGACACCGAAACGGAAGAAATAATTCTAGGGCATTTGAGAGACAGCCAAATGGAATCTTCTGTCATCGTGAGTCATCGGATCTCTTCAATTCGACATGCGCAACGTGTAATTGTAATTGATGCTGGAACTAAGATTGAAGAAGGAAGTCACGATGAGCTGATCAAACTAAAAGGACGATACGCTGAGATTTACAGAAAGCAGCTTGATGAATTAGGAGAATAGATGATTTAATCCTCATTTGACCAGATCTTTATCTAGAATCAATCCCAATTAGATCAGTACTTTGTCCCAATACTTTCAGATACGAAAAAAAAGTTCCATATTTGTTGATAATCAAAAAAGATCGAGCCATGGAGTATGATAAGAATAGCGAAGTTTATTCGAAGGTAGTTAGAGCTGGAAAGAGGACTTACTTCTTTGATGTTAAATCAACAAAGGGAAATGATTTATACCTAACACTTACTGAGAGTAAAAAGACTACCGTTGACGGTCGTGAATCGTACCAGAAGCATAAGTTGTTCCTGTATAAAGAAGATTTTGAAAAGTTTCAAGATGGACTCGCTGACGCACTCACAAAAATTGATGAACTAGTTTCTACAGGAGAATTTCGTCAAGGTAATTCAAACGAAAAGAATACCAGTACTATTGACAATACTGCGGAGGAATTCACAGAAGTCTCTTTCGAAGATCTTTAGATCTTCAAGCATTTTAGCTTATCCACAATTTGTCTCGATTATCGTTGATAAGTCCTGATAAATTCCACCTAAAATTCACGAACTTTAGCGTATCTTTATCCTTCAGCGTAATAATGCGCTGGAATAGAACAGTATCATTAAATGGGTAAAATCATTGCAATTGCGAATCAAAAAGGCGGTGTCGGAAAGACTACTACTACCATTAATCTCGGTGGATGCCTGGGTGTTTTGGAATACAAAACATTGATTGTTGACGCCGATCCTCAAGCAAATGCTACCTCTGGTGTTGGGCTAGATCCGAAAGCCGCGAAAAACATTTATGATTGTTTGATCAACGATGCTGATCCCAGAGATTTAATTATCAGTACGGAAAATCCTAATTTGGATATCCTTCCATCACATATCGATTTGGTAGGTGCCGAACTAGAGATGATCAACCTTCCTAATCGTGAACATCGATTGAAGATGGCTTTAGATAAGGTTCGGGATAATTACGATTTCATTATCATCGATTGCTCTCCTTCCCTAGGTTTAATTACCGTAAACTCACTTGCTGCTGCGGATTCCGTCATGATTCCTGTCCAATGCGAGTACTTTGCGCTTGAAGGGCTTGGGAAATTATTAAATACTATAAAAATTGTTCAAGGACGTCTCAACGAAACACTTGAAATTGAAGGTATTCTTTTAACGATGTATGACACTCGTCTGAGGTTAGCAAATCAAGTTGTTGAAGAGGTGAAAATGCATTTTCAAGAAATTGTATTTGATACAGTCATTCACAGAAACACAAAGCTTGGAGAGGCACCTAGTCATGGAGAAACTATTGTCATGCATGACGCATCAAGCAAGGGAGCTGTAAACTATTTGAATTTTGCGCGTGAAATACTGCAGCGAAATGATTTGACAAGAATCTCTAACGAGGACAAAAAAATAAATATTGGAAATGAGCTCTAATTCTAAGAAGAAATCAGCCTTAGGTAAAGGATTAAGTGCATTATTAGAAAATGCCGAGACGGATATCACATCAAAATCGAATGGTACTGGAATCGTTGGCTCTATTTCTACGCTACCAATTGAAAAAATTGAAGCAAACCCATTTAATCCTAGATCGAATTTTGAAAAAGACGCACTCACTGAACTAAGTCAATCGATTAAAATTCATGGAATTATTCAGCCTCTTACGGTTCGTAAATTAGGTCGCGATAAATATCAGCTAATCTCCGGTGAAAGAAGATTTAGAGCTGCGCAACTAACTGGACTGAAGGAAGTCCCTTGTTACATACGCGTTGCGAATGATCAAGCAATGCTGGAAATGGCACTTGTTGAGAACATTCAACGTGAAGATTTAAATCCAATTGAAGTTGGTTTATCTTATGAACGACTTATCGAAGAATGTGATCTAACGCAGGATCAATTGAGTCAGAAAATCTCTAAAAGTCGATCAAGTATTACGAATCACCTTCGCTTACTGAAGCTTCCAGCTCCTATTCAAGCGGGATTAAAAGCGCATGAGATTACAATGGGTCACGCCAGAGCATTAGTTTCTGCGGGTGATGAAAAAACACAGATAGAACTGTTCAATCGTGTTGTCGCTGAAAAACTTTCGGTTAGAGATATAGAGGCAATTATTCGAGGAGAACAAGTGGTGTCTAAAAACGAAGCTTCGTTACAGAAAAAATCTGCCGCTGCAATTTCCGAAGGAGAATATACGTTTAAAGAACATCTTGGTGATCGACTTGCGACCAAAGTTGATATTAAAAAGTCACCAAATGGAAATGGGAAAATCATTGTGAACTTTAGTTCCGATGTGGATCTCAATCGTATTATGGAACTCTTAAACACAAAATGAAACAACACCTAGTTGCGTTCTTTTTTACCTTTCTAACCTGCTCACTTTTTGGTCAGGATTTAAGCATACCTCTTGCTGACACGATTAAACCGCACTCTGTGCGTAAAGCAGTTATGCTTTCTGCTGTTTTACCAGGAGCTGGACAAATCTATAATCATAGGGCGATGCCGAAAGGGCAAAAGAAAGCATTTTGGAAACTTCCTTTAATTTATGGGAGCTTGGGAGTATCGACTTATTTTCTAATTCGAAATCAAAACGAACAGAAGAAATTTCGGCGCGAATACAGTAACCGTCAATACCTCTCATACAATGATGGAGATGAGTTCCCAGGACTAGAAGTCTACGACGATGCTGGGATTCTTACTATCTACAACCAGTATTTAGATTGGCGCGACTTGTCAATCCTTGCTGTTGCCGCATTTTATGTACTTCAGGTTGCTGATGCAGGCGTGGAAGCACATTTTGTCTCATTTGACATTTCTGAAGACCTATCAATGACCGTTCAACCCACATTAATGACCGGCTTTACTCCTGGTGTAGGAATCAGGCTTAATTTTCGTTAAATACCTTGTCTAAGCAAGGGAAACTCCTATTTTTGTCTCAATTCTATTCTGCATGAAAATAGCACTTATTGGTTACGGTAAAATGGGGAAGATCATCGAGAAAATAGCAATTTCTCGAGGACACACAATCACTGCACGATCATCGAGCACTCTGCCAGTTGAAGAGGTTGATTTTACCAACGTAGATGTAGCGATTGAATTTACATCTCCAGAATTGGCGGCAAATCACATAAAGCATTGTGCAGATCAGTCAACTCCAATCGTTGTTGGCACTACGGCATGGGGCGATCAATTGCCTTTCATCAAAGATTATGTTATTCAAAATGACGGATCACTTCTCTACGCATCAAACTTCAGTATTGGGGTGAATATTTTCTTTGATATTAATAAACGACTGGCCAAACTGATGGCAACTCATCCAGAATACTCTTCTGGAATTGAAGAAACTCATCATACCGCAAAGATTGATGCGCCAAGCGGCACAGCTGTTTCACTAGCTAATGATATCTTAGATCAGAATGAGAATTTAACTTCATGGGTTCATGAGGAAAATACTACTCCTTCTACGACTTCTGGTCAAATTGGAGTAACATCATATCGTGCTCCCAATGTACCTGGTACGCACAAGGTTTCATATGACTCTGAGATCGACTCTATTGAAATGACACATACCGCACACAGTCGCGAAGGCTTTGGTCTTGGAGCAGTGATCGCAGCAGAGTGGATTCAGCATAAAAAGGGCATTTATACAATGCAAGACATTATCAAATTCTAAGAAATGAATATTAAATATTTTTATCTATTCCTCCTACTTGTTCACCCTTATATCGCTATGTGGTGGAAAAGCTTTAAACAGGCAGATCGTAAATCATGGGAAGCGTTAGTTCCGCTATATAACTACTTTGTAGTTTTTAAAATTGGAAGTAAGAAACCATGGTGGTCACTTCTGATGCTAATCCCCGGTGTACATCTGGTAATGTGGGCTGTAGCAAATGTTTCATACATTCGAAGATTTGGTTATTTCTCATTAGTTGACACACTACAAGGAATATTCTTCCCGTATATCCTACTAGCAAAAATCGCTCAATCTGGAGATAAACTTCTTCCAGAAACTAACTGGGCCAATAGTAAAGAAATCGGCCAGCGTGAATGGGGTGATCATCTTGTTTTGTTCATGACTTTACCTGTAATTGGTCACATCATAGCCTTAGGTATCGCGGCAGTAACAAGAGCTGAACCTGGGAAGCGAACAAAAGTGAAGGAATGGGGAGACGCAATTCTTTTCGCTCTCGTAGCTGCAAGTATTATTAGAACTTATGTATTCGAACCATTCCAGATTCCAACCGGATCCATGGAAAAGACCTTGCTCGTTGGAGATTTCTTGTTTGTGAATAAGTTGGCATACGGACCAAAGGTTCCTGTAACTCCACTCTCCTACCCTCTAGTACATAACACGCTTCCATGGGTAACCACGAAATCGTATACGCAGATTGAGACTTCAGAGTACACTAGACTTCCTGGATTCTCGAAAGTAGAGCGCTATGATGTAGTTGTTTTCAACTACCCTTCAGGAGATACAGCTGTTTATGATCCACGTATGCCTCATGGATTGATGGGACATGATTATCATGACATTGTTTGGAAAGAAGCTGAAATTGCGTTCAGATCAGACGCATCCTCAAAGGCTAAATTTAATGGCTACATTGAGGATCTAAAGCGAGAGAATCAAAAAAGACCAGATTCACTTCAAGTCGGAATGGAAAAAATTAATGAGTTAGCCTATACAGCCTGGTATAATTCATATTTTACTAATATTGATAAATGGAAAAATAGGGCGCGTACCTACCTCGAAAGCGGGAAGGCAAATTCAAATGATTACTTAGGAAACCCAATCGTAATTGAGCACTACGGATTAATCCCAAGACCTGTTGATAAAAGAGAGAACTACATAAAACGTTGTGTTGGAATTCCTGGTGATTGGATGGAAATTAAAAGCTCTGTTCTGTACGTAAATGGTAAGAAAGCAAAGGTTGCCGAAAACCAAAACTTGAAGTATAATGTATACGGTGCAACATTTAAGCAAGAGTATATGGAGGGAATTGAGTTATTCTCTACTACGAATAGAAAGGATTATTACAGACAACAAGATGTACTAAAAACAAGTGTTGGATTACCTGTAACTGATGGTGATTCTTTGGCTTACACTAGCTATTACATCATGCATTTAACGAACAAGCAATTAAATAAGCTAGTTGCAAAAAATCCGCAAGCAATTTTCTCTCTTCATTTAGAACCACAATATTCGGATACTGAAGGATATGTTGCAACAAGCATAGACAAGCTTCAAAACGTTCATTATTATCCTAAAAATCCTGATATTAACAATACTAATACAGATTTCACCAAATTTAGAATTCCTAAGAAAGGCTGGAAAATAGAGCTTAATGACTATAATGTTGCCATGTATGAACGCGTTATTACTGCATACGAAGGACATACCCTTGAAAAGAAAAAAGATGGGATTCACATCGATGGTAAAAAAGTGAGAACCTACACATTTAGTATGAACTATTACTGGATGATGGGTGATAATCGATACAATTCAATGGATTCAAGAGTTTGGGGATTTGTTCCTGAGGACCATATTGTTGGAAAAGCATCCATGGTCTGGTTCTCTAAAAACCCAGATGGTGGTGTTAGATGGGAGCGTATGTTTACGTTAATCAAATGATACCCGTATTTCCAACAACATACTTTGGGAGCATAGCATACTATTCTGAGCTTGCGAAGTATTCTGAGGTAATAATTGAAGCTAAGGAGTATTGGCCAAAGCAAACATTCCGCAATCGATGTGATATTGTAGGTGCCAATGGTATACTTTCCTTATCAATACCAACAGAGCGACTTCATGGATCTAAAACACCTACGGATAGTATTCTGATTCCCTCTACTGAGAATTGGCGCAGTCGTCATTGGAGGTCCATTCAGAATGCATACAGTTCAGCCCCATATTTCGACTATTACGGAATTGAGATCAAAGAACTGATGTTGGATGAAGAGATCAATCTTCTTCAATACAACACTAAAATTATGGAGAGGGTGATTGATTGGCTAGACTTAGACACTACCCTATCGCTAACCGAGGAATTTGCTCCGGTCATTCACAATGATCCGCGTGACATCCTTGCTCGGAAAAACACTACCAACGAAACAATAAAAGCTCCCTACATACAGGTATTTCATGATTCCAACATGTATCGTAGTACCCTATCGATATTAGATGCAATCCTCTGTCATGGCCCACTTACACGAAACATATTGATTAAACGTTAGTTTAGCTCATAAGGTTAAAAACTAATTTAGAAAGAGCTTAAATTGCCATTCAGAAATCTTAACTTTAACAAAAATCAACTTCATGCAATTAGCATACGCACTACTTTTAAGTACCATTTTCATATCATTTGGTTCAAATGCTCAAACGTATAGAACGATAGCATTTTACAATGTAGAAAACCTATTTGACACGCTAGATACGCCGAATAAAAATGATGTTGAGTATCTACCTACGGCTAAAAAAGAATGGACTTCAGAACGCTATTTTGAAAAAATCACTCATATCAATGAAGTGATGGATAGCTTGTGCAGTCCACTCCTTGTTGGTCTGTGTGAAATAGAGAATAGAAGAGTTGTTGAAGATATTGTCGCAAATGGATCCATGAAGAACACGCATAATGTAGTTCATTTTGAATCTGCTGACGCCCGAGGAATTGACAATGCCCTATTGTACGATAGCACAGTCTTAGAATTAGTAGATAAAGGAGCTATAAGGTTTGCTATGCCAGCGCCTGACACTCCTACACGCGATATTTTATGGGCAAAGTTTAAACATGGCGAAGAATACATTATAGCAATGGTAAACCACTGGCCCAGTCGTAGAGGCGGGCGAGCTGAAAGCGAACCAAAAAGAATGATTGCAGCTGCTTCAGCAAAAGAGTTTATTTCAGCTCAGATGGATTCACATAAAGATATTCAAATTGTTTTTATGGGTGATTTGAATGATTATCCAGAAAATCGTGCACCTAGCTTGATTTCTGAAATGCTTGTCCCGCTCATAAGTAAGAAATCAGGTGAGTTTGGTGGGTCTCATAATTACCGACAAGAATGGGGAGTACTTGATCACATTATGGTTAGTAAGTCCTTCTTGCAGAATAAAGGGATGAAGGCTCTAAAAAAGTCAGGCAAGATTCATAGCCCACAATTTCTTCTTGGCGAATATAGAGGAAACATTGTTCCAAACAGAACCTATGGTGGAGCCAAGTACTTGGGTGGATATTCTGATCATCTTCCAGTTACCATAGAAGTCAGAATTAAGTAGTTGGTATTCTAAGACAATATCTTTTTACGAGCTCCTTGTAATGAGAACAGATCATAAGGTATATTCTGTCTAGTTCTTTTAAGTAACTTTGAGTCGAGTTTGTAAAAACAGCAGTGTGAAGCAATTTTTCTGGATTTTAAGTATCATATCATTTGGGTTCATTTCAATTACTGGCCTTAACAGTTGTGCATCGACAACGGAGAAGATAAAGCCAGGTGATCATATTTATACGAATGCTCTTATAAATGAAACGAGCCCGTATCTACTCCAACACGCTCACAATCCTGTCGATTGGTATCCATGGGAAGATGAAGCACTTAAAAAGGCCGAGAATGAAGATAAAATGGTAATAATTAGTATCGGATATTCTTCCTGCCATTGGTGTCACGTGATGGAACATGAGAGTTTCGAAGACACGGCAATTGCAAATCTGATGAATGAGCACTTTGTTTCCATTAAGGTTGACCGAGAAGAAAGGCCTGATGTTGATGCTCTATATATGGATGCCGCCCAAATTATGAATGGCGGCGGAGGATGGCCATTAAATATCATCGCGCTGCCGAATGGTCAACCTTTTTACGGTGGCACGTATTTTTCAAACAGTAATTGGACAGAGGTTTTGAATCACTTCATTAATCTGAATGATACAGATCCTGATGTCCTTGTCCGAGTTGCTGAGAGAGTTTCGCAAGGTATAGCAACATCAGAAGAGTTTGAGATTAGTGGTACCCCATCACCATTCAAGATAAACGTACTCTCCGATGGTTTCGACGCTCTCACGAGTAAATTGGATTTCGTAAAAGGAGGCTTGAACCAAGCACCAAAATTTCCGATGCCTTCATTTTGGGAGTATGCCCTACAATACCACCATCTCACCGGAGATGAAACTGTCAATAAATCTCTTAAAAGTACCCTAAAGGGCCTATCTCAAGGAGGTATCTATGATCATGTAGGTGGAGGTTTTTCTCGTTACTCTACAGATGTCGATTGGCACATACCTCATTTTGAGAAAATGCTCTATGACAATGCCCAACTGGTAAGCCTATACTCACACGCTTGGCAAGCAGAAAAAAAACCAGAATACAGACAAATCGTATATGAAACTTTAGAATTTGTAGAGCGAGAATTAACAGCAAAAAATGGAAGTTTCTATTCATCTCTAGACGCGGATAGTGATGGCGAGGAAGGAAAGTTCTATGTTTGGAAGTATTCAGATATAAAGACACTACTAGGCCAAGATTCAGAGTTGTTTTCAGAGTACTATCATATTTCAAAAAATGGAAATTGGGAGCATGGTCAGAATGTTCTATACAGAACAATGGAGCTGAAAAAGTTTGCAAAAAAGAAAGGTATATCCGTTAAATCGCTTTCAGATAAGCTTGAAAGATGTAAATCGATTCTACGCAAAGAACGAGAAAATCGAGTTCGACCAGGATTAGATGACAAGCAATTGACTGCATGGAATGCGTTGATGTTAAAAGGATACGTAGATGCTTACAGAGTATTTGATGAGGAGATGTTTTTAACTGCAGCAATAAAAAATGCAGAATTCTTACATTCGAATAGTCAAAAGCACCAAGGTGAATTAATGAGAAGCTATAAAGGCGGAGAACATTCTATCCATGGTTTTTTGGATGATTATGCATTAACAATTGATGCCTTTATTGACTTATACCAAGCTACACTTGATGATAAATGGATAATTCGAGCAAATGATTTAACAGAGTATGTAATTAAGAATTTCTACGATACTAAATCCAAGATGTTCTTTTACACGCATGTCGATCATTCGAATTTGATCTCAAGAAAACGCGAAATAAGTGATAATGTCATCCCTTCCTCCAACTCAGTTATGGCAAGGAATCTATTTGCTCTTGGCCAATTGTACTATAATGAATCTTATTTGAAAAAGTCCAAAGACATGATGAATACCGTATCGGAAAGAGCTACGGAAAATCCATATTTCTACTCGAATTGGAATCGTCTATTTATACATTTCACCAAAACTCCCTATGAGGTTGCCATCGTAGGACCTAATTGTTTAAGTCTTCGTAAAAAGATGGATCAAAAATACTTGCCGAACGTTCTTTTCTATGGAGGAAAGAAAGAGGGTAAACTTGAAACTTTAGAAAGCAAACTGAATCCGGGTGAAACTACTATCTACGTTTGCCAAAACAATACTTGTCAAAAACCCGTGAATAACGCTGACGAGGCTTTAGATCAAATCAAGTAAAATCAATATTCTAACTTACGGCAGATATACGTTCTAATTAGCCCCAACTTCATCACCGCCTGGAACTGAAGCCTTGCCAAAATCATACGGCAGTCGTTCCTTGTACAGAAACTTCTTTTGGGTTGATTCGAAGGGTCTGTAGATATAATACACGAAATTTCCTTCCACAACAAATTTCTTGGCATATCTAAACTCAAGCTTAACTTGCTCAGTGATTTCCCCTGTCTTTGTATCCACGGATCCTAAATAAGTATACCCAGAACGATCATATACTGCGTAGATATGACCTGTGACACCGTCTTGAATGAGATTCTTCTTCCACCCCGTTCGCTTAGGTTGATAATGATGATAAATGGGTATACTATCCAAGGAGTCGCCATCAGCATTGAAGGTGTACAACTTATCCTTGTAGTAATCAAAGACAAATAATGTATCATTTCGATGAAATAGTGGAGCATACAACTCCTTA
>DKPV01000095.1 GCA_002471375.1 Flavobacteriales bacterium UBA7325 | reverse complement strand
AGGTGTTTGAATAGACTTAATCTAGATACTACTTATCTTGAATTCCGCTAAGTAGCATATAATCGAGCCAAAGAATGAGAGTGTCCCTCAACGATTTAATTGACTTTACTCAGAATTTATTATGCAATCCTGGAATGAGTGATGAAAGAATCTAGGGTTATACCTGATTGCCCAACAATAGTTGGCAACTTCGATGAAATTGGTTCTCCGTCAAGAAAATAACTCTCCAGATTTGTACTTTCTGAATAACTACTCCATTCAATTGCGTGAAAAGATTCACTATGAAGTTGGCAATCATCATTCCATCTAATTCGTTTCGGATACTTCGAAATTACGCATAGATCCTCTGAATAAATTGCCTGACAAATTCCAGACTTCCTCTGAAGCTCGAAACAGTCCTGGAAACTTTGATTTATACTCAGTTCAAGGTCTAGCTCATTCCTCAAAAACTCGTACCAATAATAGATGCAATCAGAATAAAAATTCGCTGTAAACAAATAAGACAAGTGATTTTCACTAAGTGCTTTTGGTTGTTTTGAAAGTTCAATATTAACATGATTATCAAGAACAAAACCTAACTGATCTCGTAGCTTAGGTCGTAAATCGTTGCGTAAAAAATACCCTAATTCAGAGCTCATCTTCGGTCCTAATTGAGAGTCCAAATCTGAAAACAATGAATATAATTGAGCACATAGTTGATTATCCAGTTTGCTGAGAAAGTTCGAATTTAGATTTGCACTTACTCTAGAGCCAATTTTTGAACGTAAGATCGATCTTAGTCTCGATCCAAAGGTTGTATTAAACCGATCCAAATTTTGCTCTGCTAATTGTGCAAACAATTCTGGATACATTGATTGGTAATCTGAAAACCTAGAAGCACTGTCCATAGCTTTGATGAAGTTGAACATCATCTGCATTTCTAGTGGATTTTCTGTAACGACAATTGCGGGAGAACGATAACCGCACTTTTTATAATTCCATTCGACACACTTGTATGCATTTTCTGCATCAAAATTCGTGAATCTTGTTCCATCGGAAACACCATTCAAGACATCCAATTTGTACGCAGAAATTTTTGTCAACGTCTGCTGAGTTAGGTCATCAATTCCTCTCATATTACTGAAGTTAAAATAGTAGTTTTACTAGGCTGAAAATAGGTTTAAAACAATCGAAAGCCGTAGTTGAATTTCCCATCGTAATAGATTTATTTCCCATTGCCCTTTTTCTAAATAATTTATCGTTCTTGTCTAAAGTATGAATTCTTTGACGTAATATCGATAGTATAAATACCGTAATCCAATGGGTATAAATACGGTATTTAGCGCGTATAATTACGGGAATTACCCCATTCCTCATTACATCATATCATGCTACCTTTCAGGAAGGAATTGTATTCACTTAAACATCAATTGATTAAGTGCTACTTATTAGTGCTATAGGCTAAAAAAAAGAAAGTTGCACTACACGTGCAACTTTCTAACCTAACCACCTACTATTTTAACTTTAGAACTGGTTGGTTTATCATTAAATGATACTATTTCATTCTGAATAAACCAACCTAATCGATTGAAATCGACTCCTTAGATTAACTAATACTCTAAATTTAAGGACAAGAAGTGGTTATAGCTACTACAGATTTCCGAACGTGCACAATCCATTTTCAATAGGACCTAATGAGGCTCTTATCGCTAAAGGATGTGATGAAAGTTACATCGGTTATTTCTACGGATCTGTTTGAGTGGAGAAGTTTAAATTGATTAATCATCCTGTATGTTTAGCTTTCAATAGAGTATATAGTGTCTGGAATGATGCAAAGTAGACCAGTTATAAAGCTTTATAGTATCATACAGGCGAGTGCTACAACTAGATTAGAAACGTCAAGAGATCGCAGATTAAGATTGAATAAAAAAAAGCGCACCCTAAAGGATGCGCTTTCAAATTAATTTATCAGGGAATCAATCCCATAATCGTGTGATTCTATTTAAGTTCTACAACTTTGAAGAATCCTCTTGAAGGAATGAACCCTCCAGTTGAACCGTAGATGTCCTTGATTCCAACCTGGATGTTTGTAACAGGCGTAATGATCGCATTCATCATTGGTTGATTGATCACTGTTCCTGAATAATCCGCAGCTTTCTGATATGCTTCAGCACCGATACTTGCATTATTCGTTTTATCATAAAAAACAAAAGAATAAGTTACAGTAGAAGTTGTTGTATGCATGTAAACTGCACCTTCTAGCATATATGTCTTACCTGCTTTCAAAGTGAACTCTTCCGTTACAGAGTTGTAAGGCACACCATTCACTGCACTTGCAGATCCGAATCCAACGTATCCACCAACGATCGTATCTGGTTGAACGAAAAGATACTCTGGTCCTGTAGTTGTTGTACTGATCACTCCACCTGTAATATCAATTCCAGATCCAGCTGTATATGTTCCCGCCGGTCCTGTTGCTCCTACTGGTCCTTGCGGTCCAACTGCTCCATCAACTCCGTTTGCTCCTGCGGCACCTGTTAAGCCTGTTGGTCCTGTTGCTCCAATCGGTCCTTGAGTTCCAACTGCTCCATCAACTCCGTTTGTCCCATCGATACCATTCGCTCCAGTTGCTCCAATTGGCCCTTGAGGTCCAACTGCTCCGTCAACTCCATTAGTACCATCGATACCGTTTGCTCCTGCTGCTCCAATTGGTCCTTGAGGTCCAACTGCTCCGTCAACTCCATTAGTACCATCGATACCATTCGCTCCTGCAGCTCCTACTGGCCCTGTTGCTCCAATCAGTCCTTGTGGTCCAACTGCTCCATCGACACCATTTGTTCCGTCAACTCCATTAGTACCATCCAATCCTGGAAGACCCATTGGTCCTTGAGGTCCAACTGCTCCATCTAAACCGTTTGTACCATCTACACCATTCGTTCCGTCAACACCATTAGTTCCGTCA
>DKPV01000066.1 GCA_002471375.1 Flavobacteriales bacterium UBA7325 | reverse complement strand
TAAGGAAAGATATCATCGTAGTTGACGATTTGAGCACGGATAATTCACTTCAGCGCGTAAAAGATTACGATAATGACAATCCTGGGATTATTACAATTGTCGAGCATAAAGTAAACAAAGGAAAGGGAGCAGGAATTAAAAGCGCCCTGACAAAATGTTCAGGAGACTATATTATTATCCAAGATGCAGATCTAGAGTTAGACCCGAATGAATTCAACATACTCCTTGCTCCGATCCTAAATGGAACTGCAAATATTGTATTTGGATCTAGGTTTTTAAATTCTAAAAATGATCAAGGCTCATTCTTGAGTCGTACAGCAAATAAATTCTTAACAGGCTTATCGAACTTGGCTTTTAGAACGAAACTTACTGACATGGAAACATGCTACAAGCTAGTACCATTTGGTTACTTGAAACATATGATACTGAAAGAAGATCGATTCGGTTTTGAACCTGAAATCACTGCCAAACTTGCAAAAATTCCAAGTGCCAAATTTCAGGAGGTACCAATCACCTACAACCCTCGTACTGCAGAAGCTGGTAAAAAAATAGGATGGAAAGACGGAGTTAGAGCCACTTATTGCATCCTTAAGTACGGATGGTTTAGCGGTAAGAAAAAATCTTTTACGAAACCTGTAAACTCACTGTGAGACGATTGAAATCATTCTTACCTGAACTGGTTGTAGGATTGGTATTGTTCATCCTTACGATTACCACATTCTGGGGAACGGAAAACTATGAATACCGGATTATTCACTCAGATGGACGTGGATATTATGCATTTTTACCTGCCATTTTTATTCAGAAGGATTTAAGTTTTAAATCAACGCATACAGCTGAAAGAGGAAGCTATGATCTAGATATTGATCCGCACTATTTGGTTGAGAACAAGAAGGGACAATCATTCAACAAATGCTACCCAGGTGTTGCTGCCTTACAATTACCTTTCTTTTTAGCAGCAACACTGTTAGAATCTGGGGAGTCAAATATCACTGGTTATTCGCTCACTTATTTGAAGTTATTTCATATCGGCGCACTCTTTTTTGGTGTTCTTGGTTTTTATTTCCTTCGTAAATATTTAGGACTTGTTTTGGTTGACAACCGTGTTGCCTTAATCACAACCGTCCTAATTTTCTTTGGAACAACTCTTTTTTATCAATCGGTGTTCAGGCCTAGTAACTCTCATCACTATTCCTTCTTTCTGTTTGCTGCATTCGCCTACCATGTTCAAATGTACCTTAGATCGTATAGGATGAAACATGTTCTGTTGATTGGAATAATCCTAGGATCGATCGTAATGGTTAGACCTCTAAATATTCTGGTAGTTCTATCTATTCCTTTTATTCTTGGAAGCATAAAAAACGTTCAGCTCTTTTTTGGTCATCTTCTTCAAATAAAAAACAAACACCTAATCTGTGCTTTTTTAGTATTCTTAGTTGCAATCAGTCCAATCTTTATCCTAAACTATGGTGAAACTGGCGACTGGATGAATTGGTCTTACGAGGGAGAAGGATTCAATTTTGGATTTACGCATTATTTGGATGTCCTCTTTGGATTCAGAATTGGTCTTTTCGTACACGTACCTATTGCCTTAATCTCATTAATTGGTGTATTCTTTTTGGCCAAAAAAAATCGTCAGGCGGCCATTTTTTGGTTTGGATACATACTTATTATCACCTTCTTTATTTCATCATGGTGGAGTTGGGATTTTGGTGGATTCTACGGAAACCGTGTGTACATTGAGCACCTAGTATTCTTCGCATTACCCCTAGCCTATTTCATTAAAGAAATTCGATTTAAATGGATCTCATATTCTATTGTCACCTTAGCGATGCTCTTCATGTGGATGCGTGCCTATCAGCTAGTAGAAGGGATTATACCTAATCGCATGACTTCAGTGACGTATTTCAAATCGATTGGTGTATTTGGCAAGGATCATAAAACAGATTTTGCTTTCAATAGAGACTGTGAACCCTTTGGGATTGAATCAAGAAAT
This sequence comes from Flavobacteriales bacterium UBA7325, assembly GCA_002471375.1. GTDB lineage: Bacteria > Bacteroidota > Bacteroidia > Flavobacteriales_D > Crocinitomicaceae > UBA4466. The sequence goes on along the minus strand of DKPV01000066.1, from coordinate 22,261 downwards.
ATTCTCTTAAGACCAAACGGAATTGCCCCAATGAGGTTTGATGAAAATAGAGAATTTGGATTAGACTTAAGCTTTCCATTTCCTGATGGTTCAGCGCTTAATCGCTACTTATTCAGGTTAGAAATCACCAAATCATTGGATACTGGAAGTGATTACAAGGACGTATACATTGTCCTTGATGCATATGATACAACTACCAACTATCGTCAATATCATACAAGGCCAATGTATGAGTATTTTCGAGAGGGAGAAGGAAATTCGATCACTCAAATTATCGAGCAGGAGTACTTCATCAATCCGAGGAACAATCTGAATAAGATCAATATTTACGTCTGGAATAAAGGCAAAAAACTCTTCACCATCGAAGACTATGAGATCTCCGTGAAAGAATATCTCCCTTATGACAAATAGTGGAACGGAGAGTTGATTTTCAAGGCAATTCCATTAATTTAGCAACAGATCGTTTTACATCGCTATGCAAGAAATATTATCCAGTCGAGAGATTCAGCAGAAAATTGAAAGAATAGCTCATCAACTTATCGAAAACACCTTTAATGAGGATCATATCTTTGTCGGCGGAATTCATGGAAACGGGAGTGTTCTAGCGAACTCTTTAGCTGAAATTATTCGATCAAATTCTGAGACTAATGTTACCTCCTTTGAAATCAATATCAATAAGGATAAACCTTGGGATGATTCAATTGAAATCTCAGCCAAACCAGAAGAGCTAACAAACTCCTATATCGTGCTAGTCGATGACGTCATTAACTCTGGTAAAACACTCCAATTTGCACTTGTAGAAATGCTCAAATTTCCAACTAAGGCAATTAAAACCGTCACATTAGTTGATCGGAAACACAGACGCTTCCCAATCAAGGCAAACTTTGTTGGCCTCAGCCTATCTACAACACTGCAAGATCGTGTAGAAGTTGATCTAACCGCTGGCGCAGAAAAAGCCTACTTGATATGATTGATAAACAAACTGAATCTTCCTCGAACCATAACAATCTCGAGAAGATGTCTACCGACGAACTTCTGACTGCAATTAACTCAGAAGACCAAACAGTGGCAGTAGCAGTAGAAAGAATAATTCCTAAAATAAACGCATTCATAGATAAATGCTTTGATAGGATGAAAAACGGGGGACGCCTGTTCTACATCGGAGCAGGGACATCTGGAAGACTTGGTATAGTTGACGCCAGCGAATGCCCTCCTACTTTCGGAGTTGATCATGGAGTTGTCGTTGGTCTCATGGCTGGGGGAGATTCAGCAATGAGAAATGCGGTTGAATTCGCCGAAGATGATACTGAACAAGGCTGGAAAGACTTACTTGAACATAAAATCAATGATAACGATAGCCTAATTGGCATTGCTGCATCAGGAACGACGCCTTATGTTATTGGAGCAATGGAAATTGCAAATGAAAATGGTGTTCTGACTGGTTCAATATCTTGCAACCCTGGATCTCCAGTTGCTGCTGCTGCTCAATTTCCGATGACAGCTGTAGTTGGTCCAGAATTCGTTACTGGAAGCACTCGAATGAAATCTGGCACAGCTCAGAAATTAATATTAAACATGATTAGCACTGCGCTAATGATAAAACTCGGACACGTTAAAGGCAATCGAATGGTCGACATGCAACTCAGTAATAATAAACTGGTAGACAGAGGAACCAAAATGATCCAGGAATCAACAGGACTCAATTACCAAGAAGCATTAGAATTACTCCAAAAGTATGGCAGCGTTAGAAAAGCCACAGACCACTATAACAACAACTAAAACTACATTATGTCAGACGAATTACTTGATCACGAACACAAACACGTTCAAACTACAAATACAGGGAATGAAACCTTGCCAAATTCAGGCGGGATTTTAGCCATGGGTATTATTTCTATCGTCCTCGCTGGAGGAATTGGGATTATTCTTGGAATTATTGCAGTGAGTCTAACGGGAAAGGCTGAACGACTTTACCGTGAAAACCCAGGTAAGTACAAAGAGGGATCATACAAAAACATGAGAGCTGGTAAAGTTTGTGGAATCATCGGAATGTCTCTTGCAGTATTAATCATTTTCATCGTGATAGCCGCTAACGCCTAGTTTATAAGCGGACTCGCAATATCATTACAACTAAAAAAGGGAGCTAAATTAGCTCCCTTTATTGCAAGTAGTGATTCCCACTATATTTATTTATACTATGCAGCCAAAGAATTAATCCTTCTTCGTTTCTGCCTTTTTGCCTTTCCCTTTCTCGATATTTACGAGAAGTTCAGAAGCGCCTTTTTCAAGATCAATATTTATTGAGTCACCCTCTTTTAAGTTCGATTTAACGATCTCCTCCGCTAACGGATCTTCAACATACTTCTGAATAGCACGCTTCAATGGGCGAGCACCAAATTTCTCATCGTATCCTTTATCAACGATGAAATCTTTTGCTGATTCACTAACTGCTATCTCGTAACCAAGATCTCTGATTCGTCCGTACAACTTCTCCATTTCAATATCAATAATCTGGTGAATATCTTCACGAGACAATGACTTAAACATGATGACATCATCAACACGATTCAAGAATTCTGGAGAAAATGCTTTACGAAGTGCATTTTGTACTACAGTCTTTGCGTGATCTTCTTTTTGATCCGATTGAGCTTTAGTTCCAAATCCAACACCTGTTCCAAAATCAGCCAATTGGCGTGCACCAATGTTAGATGTCATAATAAGAATTGTATTCTTGAAATCAATCTTTCTTCCAAGACCATCTGTCATATGTCCATCATCGAGTGCTTGAAGCAGAAGGTTAAACACATCTGGATGTGCTTTTTCAATCTCATCAAGTAAAACAATCGAATATGGCTTCTGACGAATCTTCTCAGTCAACTGACCACCTTCTTCATATCCAACGTATCCGGGAGGCGCTCCAACCAATCTTGAGATTGAGAATTTCTCCATATATTCAGACATGTCAATTCTAATCAAGGATTCTTCAGAATCGAACAAATATTTAGCAAGAACTTTCGCTAATTGCGTTTTCCCTACACCAGTTGGCCCAAGGAAGAAAAATGATCCAATCGGCTTATTAGGATCTTTAAGTCCAGCACGATTACGCTGAATAGCCTTAACAACACTATGAACAGCATCGCTTTGTCCAATCACTTTTGATTTTATCTGATCAGACATTACAGCTAATCTTCCAATCTCAGATTCTGAGATACGTGTAACTGGAACTCCAGACATCATTGAAACCACCTCGGCCACATGATCTTCAGTAACTAATACACGATTCGCTTTAGACTCCTCTTGCCACTTTTCTTTTGCAGCTTCAAGTTCCTCTTGGAATTTACGCTCGCTATCTCTTAATTCAGCAGCCTTCTCATATTGTTGAGAACGGATTACTTCATTCTTTTGATCCTTTAGATCTTCGATTTTCTTTTCGATATCTAAAATCTCCTTTGGAACAGTGATATTTGTTAAGTGAACTCTAGATCCAACTTCATCAAGCGCGTCAATCGCCTTATCCGGCAAATGTCGATCAGTTAAATAGCGTTCAGTTAATCGAACACATGCCTTAATTGCTTCTGGCGAGAAGTTTACTGAGTGATGATCCTCGTATCGTTCCTTAATGTTGTTCAGAATCTTAACAGTTTCCTCCTGAGACGTTGGTTCAATTAGTACCTTCTGGAATCTACGAGCCAATGCTCCATCCTTCTCAATATGTTGACGATACTCATCAAACGTTGTCGCTCCAATCGCTTGCATCTCTCCTCGTGCCAATGCAGGCTTCAACATGTTAGAAGCATCTAATGATCCAGAAGCACCTCCGGCACCGATTATAGTATGAATCTCATCGATGAATAGAATAACATCAGGATTCTTTTCGATCTCCTGCATTACCGCTTTCATTCTCTCCTCGAACTGTCCTCTATACTTAGTTCCAGCAACCAAGGATGCTAGATCCAAGGAAACGATTCGCTTGTTAAAAAGAACTCGAGAAACTTTACGCTGAGTAATTAGCAATGCCAATCCTTCAGCAATTGCACTTTTTCCAACACCAGGTTCCCCAATTAAAATTGGGTTATTCTTCTTTCGTCGAGAAAGAATCTGACTTACACGCTCAATCTCATTCTCTCTTCCTACGATAGGATCGAGTCGACCAGCTTCAGCCATTATTGTTAAATCTCTACCAAAATTATCTAGAACCGGAGTTTTCGATTTAGGATCACTTTTTCGGCCAGCCGAGAATGATTCCTCACCTCCACCGGGCCCTTCTTCTTCAGTTCCTCCAGGGAATTCAGCCCTGGGAATATTCACATCATCTTTCATAGACTCCAATTCGTCTTTTACGTTATCATAAATCACACCGTACTTGTTTAAAATACTGCATGCTACATTATCCTCATTTTTAAGAATCGAGAGCAATAAATGCTCCGTCCCTATCATTTTACTTTTATAAAGTTTCGCTTCAAGGTATGTCAATTTCAAGACCCTCTCCGCCTGCTTTACCAATGGTATATTTGACAAGCTTTTGCCACCTGTCGATGATGTAGTTGATAAATTTTGCTCGATTTCCTTTCGGATCATTTTAAGATCCAATTGAAACTCATACAAAACTGTGATCGCTTTACCATCACCCTCCCGGATTAATCCAAGAAGTAGATGCTCTACACCAATGAAATCATTCCCCAATCTGAGAGCCTCCTCTCGACTGAAACTGATTACATCTTTTACTCTTTGCGAAAATTTTGCTTCCATATTGATTTAGCTCTTGTATTAAATAGCTGAAGTAAAAATGAGCATTTTACGTCACTTACAAATATATAACGAATAAAATTGTTAATAAGTCACCCAAAACGGCCATTTTCCACAGATTTTTGTTAGTAATTCAATAAAAATAACTCGAGGCTTTGTCGCATCAAATAACTAATTTCGAATCTTGCAAATAACAGGCACAAATCGTGCTAAATCATAAAATTGTGACAAGATGGCAGATGGAGAAAGAATAATCCAAATTAACATCGAGGATGAGATGAAATCAGCCTACATCGATTATTCGATGTCGGTAATTGTATCGAGAGCACTTCCTGATGTAAGAGATGGGTTTAAACCTGTACACCGACGTGTATTGTACGGAATGCAGGACCTTGGTGTATATTCTAATCGACCTTATAAAAAGTCGGCTAGAATTGTAGGGGAAGTTTTAGGTAAGTACCATCCACACGGGGATAGTTCAGTCTATGATACCATGGTGCGTATGGCGCAACCTTGGTCGCTTCGCTACCCTTTGGTTGACGGACAGGGTAACTACGGTTCTATTGACGGTGATAGCCCTGCAGCGATGCGTTATACGGAGGCACGTCTGCGCAAGATTGCGGAAGAGATGCTCTCTGATCTCGATAAAGAAACTGTAGATTTCTCACCAAACTTTGATGATAGTTTATTAGAGCCAGTTGTGCTTCCATCAAAAGTCCCAAATCTACTAGCAAATGGAGCGAGTGGAATTGCGGTTGGTATGGCAACAAACATGGCGCCTCACAACCTTAGTGAAGTAGTTGAGGGATGTATAGCTACTGTAGACAATCCAGACATTGAGATTGAAGAGTTATTGAAATTCGTAAAAGCACCAGATTTCCCAACCGGAGGAATTATTTATGGTTACGAAGGAGTACGAGATGCACTTGCTACAGGTCGTGGTAGAATTGTAATGCGTGGAAAAGCGGAAATTGAAGAAACGAAGAGTGGTCGCGAAGTGATCATCGTTACAGAGATTCCTTACCAGGTGAACAAATCGGACATGATCAAGAAAACCGCTGAGCTTGTCAATGACAAGAAAATCGACGGGATTTCTGATATACGCGATGAGTCGGATAGAAACGGAATGCGAATAGTTTATGAACTAAAGCGAGATGCAATTCCTAATGTTGTATTGAATAAATTATACAAGTACACGGCCTTACAGAGCTCATTCTCAGTTAACAACATCTGCCTTGTGAAAGGTAGGCCTCAACTTCTTAATCTTAAAGAGTTGATTTCTTACTTTATTGAATTCCGTCATGAAGTAATCGTTCGTCGTACAAAATACGAACTACGAAAAGCGGAAGAAAGAGCCCACATTCTTGAAGGATTAATTATTGCATCGGACAATATAGACGAAGTAATTAAATTAATTAGAGCATCTAAGAGTCCGGATGAAGCAAGAGAAAAATTGATTGAACGCTTCAAGCTTACAGAAATCCAATCAAGAGCGATTGTTGAAATGAGATTGCGTCAATTGACTGGTCTAGAACAAGACAAGTTACGTGCTGAATACGACGACTTAATGGCATTGATTGCTGATTTGAAAGATATTCTTGCAAACGAATCAAGACGAAGAGATATTATTAAAGAAGAGCTTGAGCACGTCAGAGAAAAGTATGGTGATGAGCGTCGTTCTAAGATTGAATACTCAGCGAGTGAAATGCGTATTGAGGATTTAATTCCTGATGAAGAGGTTATTGTTACCATCTCACACGCTGGTTACATTAAACGTACAAGCTTAGCAGAATATAAGGTTCAGAATCGTGGTGGTATGGGATCGAAAGGTTCAACTACCAGAGATAAAGATTTCTTAGAAGAATTGTTCGTTGCAACAAATCATAACTACTTACTGATATTCACGGAGAAAGGAAAATGTTTCTGGATGCGTGTCTTCGAGATTCCTGAAGGGAGTAAAATTAGTAAAGGAAGAGCAATCCAGAACCTCTTGAACATTAGTCAAGATGATAAGATCAAGGCATATGTTAGAGTACAAGATTTAACGGACAAAGATTACGTTGAAAACAATTTCATCGTTATGGCTACTAAGAAAGGTGTAATTAAGAAAACATCTCTTGAAGCTTATTCCCGTCCACGTACAAATGGAATTAATGCAATTACAATTCGTGAGAACGATGAATTGTTAGAAGCAAGATTAACGAATGGCTCTAACGAGATCATTCTAGCAACAACTGCAGGTCGTGCTATTCGATTCAACGAAGAGAAAGTTAGATCAATGGGTAGAAACGCGGCAGGAGTTCGCGGGGTTACACTTGCTGGTCCAGATGATGAAGTAGTTGGAATGCTATGCGTTGAGGACGTTTACTCTACTGTAATGGTAGTATCTGAAAAAGGATATGGAAAACGTACCTATATTAATGATCCAGAGGATCACGATCCAGTTTACAGAATAACGAATCGTGGAGGTAAGGGTGTTAAGACACTGAACGTAACCGATAAGACAGGAAAGCTTCTTGCAATTAAGAATGTAACTGATGAGCACGATCTAATGATTATTACTCGATCTGGTATTACAATTCGAATGCATGTAGATTCTATCCGAACAATGGGTAGAGCAGCTCAAGGCGTGAAACTGATCAATCTGAAAGCTAAAGCGGAAATTGCTGCAGTAGCACGCGTACCGCGAAGTGAAGATGAGGATGAAGAAGTAATTGACGGAATAGACGGCACTATATCAGAGACTGGAATTGAAGAGGATACAACAGGAACTGAGACTGGCACGGATGTTGAAGATGATTCTGTGGAATAATCCGTAAATTGCATCTATTAAAGAAACAAGAAAGAATGAATATGTTAATTAAGAATCTAGGACTAGCGGCAGGACTTTTGATCCTGACGACAAATGCCTTTGGACAAAAGAAAAATGTAACGAGTGCCGCAGTTGAAAATCAACGTGCTCAAAGAGCAATGGCAACTGGAGACATAGAATCAGCAAAGAAAGCATACCTATCCGCTTTAGGATACATTGATTTGGCTGCAGCTCACGAGGACACAAAAAACGATCAAAAAGCGCTTTGGTTAAAAGGCGAGATCTACTCTACCCTTGCTGCACTTGGTGAATCAACTAAAGACAAAGAGGTGCTTGATGCTATCAATGGCGCTGAAGCAGGTATGATGGAAGCAATTGCTGCATTAAAGAAAGGATATCCTAATGGTAAAAAGTACAAAGAGGAAATCGAAGTAACTGTTGACAGAAACAGAGCAGTTATGAGTGGTATGGCTAGCGCACTCTACACGAATAAGGAATATGCTGAAGCTGCTAAGTTTTACTCGGCACAAGCAGCATTCCAATCATGCTTAGAGAAAATGGACACTAATGCCTTGTTTAACGCCGCATTATCATTTGATCTTTCGGGACAACAAGAACCAGCAGCAGCCATGTATGAAACGCTTGGTGCGATCGGCTACAAAGGAACAAAGTGTATCGTATATGCATCAGCAGCTTACCGTAAACTAGGTCAAGTTGAAAAGGCAAAAGCGATCGTAGCGAAAGCTAGAGAGACTAATCCTACAGACAAAGACCTTCTCTTGGAAGTTGTTAATACAAGTATCGAAGAAGGTGATGCCGCAGGAGCTGAAAAAGCTTTAGCGGGAGCTATCACTCAAGACCCTGAGAACAAACAATTGCACTATACTATTGGTACGATTATGATTGATCTTGGAACTCAAGCATACAAGGCAGCAAAAGAAGAAGGTGTTTCAGCTGAAGAAGCTGCTGCATCTAAAGCTACTGGGGATTCATACTTCGAAAAAGCAGAAGCATCATTGCAAAAAGCACTTGATATTGACCCTGATTACGTGGATGCACAATATCAATTGGGAGCTCACCTAGTAGAATGGGCAGGTGCAATTAATACTGAAGCAAGTAAAGTTGACCCGGATGATCGCAAGACATATGAGGCAATGAAAGCTAAGAGTAAGGACACTTACAAAAAGGCACTTGCTCCATTAGAGAAATACATCGCTAGCTATCCGAATGACAAAGCAGTTTTAACAATTTTATTCCAAATCCACCGAAGTCTGGGAGACTCTGCAAAAGCATTAGAATATAAGAAGCGTGCTGACGCTGCGGAATAAAAGTTATTCCTAGAAATATTGAACATCCATTCTGGAAAGAGTGGATGTTTTTTTATGGAACTATATTAACTTTACCTCAAACCTATTTCAATGTCTGATCCATTTCATATAATAGAACCGAAAGGAGATTTAAAACCACTTATTCTGAGTGTGCCTCATTGCGGAACAGAATTCCCAGACGAGGTACTTTCCGACTATATCCCTGAAATGGCAGCTTCTCCTGATGATACCGATTGGTATGTTCATGAATTGTACAACTTTGCCAGTGAAATGGGAATCACCATAATCCACGCAAAGTACAGCAGATGGGTCATTGACTTAAATCGAGATCCTGAGAGTGCACCCTTATACGATGACGGTAGAATAATTACCGGACTCACAACCACAACAGATTTCTTTGGCAAGGAGATATATACTTCAAAGGACAAGATCCCAAATCAACAGGAGGTAGAAAGAAGATTGACAAGCTATTATTGGCCTTATTATTCGAAAGTTCAAGCTTTACTCGATGAACGCAAGACCCAATTCGGAAAAACACTTCTTTGGGACGCTCATTCAATCAGACACTTAGTGCCTACAATACGAGAAGGTGTATTTCCCGATATGATACTTGGCGACAATGATGGTAAAACAGCAGAATCGTCATTGATTGATTGTGCTCTATCTGGTTTGATGTCGGGAGATTTCGGTGTAAATCACAACACACCATTCAAGGGAGGACATATCACTCGCTACTTCGGCAAGCCAAACGAAAATCAGCATGCGCTTCAATTAGAGATGAATAAAATACTCTACATGGATGATACTGAAACTGTCTTCGATGAAGAACGAGCAAATAAAATAAGGATCATCTTAAAAAGAACCTACAATAATTTAATCAGTCAACTAGATCAACTATAATATGGGGAGGTTTTTCTTTGATAAAATTTTGCAAAATGACGGTTGGAAATCAAATATCCATGTAACAACGGATATTACTGGAGTAATTACATCTATCGAAGAAGGTGCCGTTCAAAACGATGCACTTCGTATCGATGGACTCGCTATTCCTGGATTTCAAAACGCTCATTCACATGCTTTCCAATACGCTATGGCCGGATTAGCAGAAGTGCATAACATTTCTCATACTTCAGATGATTTTTGGTCCTGGCGGGATGCGATGTACAAATTAGCGCTTAGAGTCAATCCTGACCAGATGGAGAACATTGCAGCTATGCTCTATGCTGAGATGCTTCGACATGGATACACTAACGTTGCCGAATTTCATTATGTACATCATGATAAGAATGGTGATAAATACGGAAATCTAGCTGAAATGGGGAGCCGAATGATTGCCGCCGCTAAGCGAACAGGTATTGGCATTACCCTTGTTCCGATATTTTATCAAAAAGGAGGATTTGGCAAACCTGCAACAGAAGGACAAAGGCGTTTCATTTCTCCGAATATTGATTCTTACCTCCAACTTTTAGACGCAAGTAATGATGCCTGTAGAATATACAGTCAAGCGAATACCGGTATTGGAATTCATTCCATGAGAGGTGTTGAGCCCGAACTAATTGCAGAGATAGCGAAATCGGGACCTCAAGACATACCATTTCATATTCATATTTCCGAACAATTGAAAGAGATTGAGGATTCTCTTGCATATCTTAATAAACGTCCTGTTGAATGGCTATTGGACAATGTTGAGCTATCAGACAGATTTCATCTTGTACATGCAACTCATCTAACTAAAGAGGAGACCCACGGAGTCGCCTTCAATGAAACAAACGTAGTCATTTGTCCAAGTACTGAAGGCAATTTGGGAGACGGCCTCTTCCCTCTTCATGACTATCATAGTAAAAATGGAAAATGGAGCATTGGAACTGATAGCAATGTTGGAATAAATCCTCTCGAAGAACTTAGATTGCTTGACTATGGCCAACGATTGATTTCACACAAAAGAAACTCATTCACTTCTGAATCTATAGGCAATAGCGGTGAATACGCTATTAAGATGGCAACAATTTCAGGCAGGAAGGCCATGAATAATTTTCATAGCGATTATTTCTCGGTTGGTCAGCCGCTTAATGCAACCGTAGTAAAGAGTTCCTCTCCTCTACTCGCAACTTGCTCTGAGGACAACCTCGCATCAACTATCATTTATACTTCCGATTCATCGCAGCAATCTGCTACAATCTCTAATGGCGTCTATATGGAAGGTGGTAAATGTGCCGAATATGATAAAATTACGACTGATTTCATCGCAACGCTCAACCAATTGAAAAACCGCTAGGATGAATATCATTCGATTCCAAGACACAAAAGTCACAAAATGGTCCGGTGGCGAGACTCATGAATTTTTAATACTTCCATTGAATGCAAACTTCAAATCTGGGGAATACGACCTTAGAATTAGTCTCGCTACAGTGAATTTGGAAACAACCATATTCACTTCATTACCTGAAGCACATCGAATCTTAACTGTACTCGAGGGAAATTTAAAATTGGTTCACGAAAACCAGCACACGGTATATCTGAGACCATTAGAGCAGGATCGTTTCGAGGGAGAATGGATTACCAAAAGCTATGGAAAAGTAAAGGATTTCAATGTGATTTGGAAGTCAGGTGATGCGACAGTAGATATAAAAACGCTAAAAAAGGGAACTATACTTAAAGGAAACACCTATTTGTCCCTGCTCTTTGTTGTCGATGGAACACTCAATTGTAAAGGAATAGAGGCATATTCATCCGACTCCATTCAACTCATGGAATTAGATGAAATAGTAGTAAAAAATGAATGCAAAATTATTCATGTTCAATATTCCAAGTAAAATTATATCCTGAAGATCAAATTCCCCCACAATTATTCCCTCGTTTTCAATAGTTTCTAAACTTAAATCAATATCTTTGCACTCCTTAAAAGAGTTTTAGGGATTTTTGTGCCGCAAGATCCAATTAGAAATGCGGTTTATATTTATATTCTTTCAGAGAGTGGATTATCTGAAATACAATTAGTTAAGCCAATATGGCATCAGAAAAAAGAACGCAGGGAACTGCAGAGTTTGATTGGGACGCATTAGCGATGGATGGTTATACATCTATCGAGCGCTCTGAGCTTTCGGACAAGTACGCTGACACACTTAATTCAGTAGCAGAACGTGAAGTTATCGAAGGAACAGTAGTTTCATTGAACAAAAAAGAAGTAGTGGTAAACATCGGATCTAAATCTGAGGGAGTTATCGCAGCAAGTGAATTTCGTTACAACCCAGACTTAGCGGTTGGAGATTCAGTTCCGATTTTTGTGGAAACACAAGAAGATAAAAACGGACAGCTTGTAGTTTCACACAAAATTGCTCGTGTACACAGTGCATGGAACAAAGTGAACGAAGTACTTAAGACAGGTGAAATTATCACTGGATTTGTTAAGTGCAGAACTAAAGGTGGATTAATCGTAGACGTATTTGGTCTTGAGGCTTTCTTACCAGGTTCACAAATTGATGTTAAACCAATCCGTGATTACGATGTCTATGTTGGAAAGAACATGGAATTCAAAGTTGTTAAAATCAACCAAGAGTTTAAAAATGTTGTTGTTTCTCACAAAGCGCTTATCGAAGCTGAGTTGGAAGAGCAGAAAAAACAAATTATCTCTGGACTTGAAAAAGGACAGGTACTTGAAGGAACTGTTAAAAACATCACTTCATACGGAGTATTTATCGATTTAGGAGGTGTTGATGGATTGATTCACATCACTGACCTTTCTTGGGGACGTGTTAATCACCCAGAGGAAATCGTTGAACTTGATCAAAAATTAAACGTTGTAATCCTTGACTTCGATGATGAGAAGAAAAGAATTGCACTAGGATTAAAACAACTACAACCGCATCCGTGGGATGCGTTGGATACAGAAATGAATATTGGTGACAAAGTAACTGGTAAAGTTGTTGTCATGGCCGACTACGGTGCATTCGTTGAAATCGCTGCTGGAGTTGAAGGATTAATTCACGTATCAGAAATGAGCTGGTCACAGCACTTGCGTTCAGCGCAGGATTTCTTAAACGTTGGAGATTCTGTTGAGGCAGTTATCTTGACTTTAGATCGTGAAGATCGTAAAATGTCACTTGGAATCAAGCAATTGATGCCAGATCCATGGGATGCAATCGAAGGAAAATATGCTGTACAAACTAAGCATAATTCTAAGGTTCGTAACTTCACTAACTTCGGAGTATTCGTTGAGTTAGAAGAAGGAGTTGACGGATTGATTCACATCTCTGATCTTTCATGGCAAAAGAAAATCAAGCATCCATCGGAATTCTGCAAAGTAGATGACCAAATGGAAGTTGTGGTTCTAGAAATAGATCGTGAAAACCGTCGTATCTCTCTGGGTCACAAACAACTTGAGGAAAACCCTTGGGAAGTATTCGAAACTACATTCGTTGAAGGTTCTAAGCACCAAGGAACAATTGTCGATAACAAAGACAAATCTGGAATTGTTGCATTACCATACGGATTAGAAGGAATCTGTCCAGCACGTCACATGCGCAAAGAAGATGGAACTAACGCAAAACTTGAAGAGACTTTAGAATTCGAAGTTATCGAATTCAACAAAGATGCTCGTAAGATCGTTGTTTCACATACGCAAACGTTCGAAGAAGTTGAAGATAAACCAGGAAGAGGTAAGACTACAAAAGCTGCCCCTAAAGGAAACGCTTCAGCTGCTGTGAAAAACGTAAACAAAAACACTGAAAAATCTACACTAGGAGATTTAGATGCGTTAGCTGCGTTGAAAGAGAAAATGGAAGGAGGGAAATAATTCACTCCCCTATTGATATCAAAATCCCTCGTCATTTGACGAGGGATTTTTTATTGTCCATATATTCGTATGTGTATCAAAAACTAAAGAATGATATACAAATTTCTTCTAGCTTTCATTACAACAGCATTACTTCTCTCCTGCTCTTCAGAAACCTCTAAAAAAGGGCCAATAAGAGTAGAGTCGACTGTTGATAAAGAGGAATCACCAAAGAATTTGTATCTGAAGGCAAAGAAATATTTTGAATCCAATGATGCGTAAAACTATGAGAATCTGCTAGGCGACCTGAACTTATGGAATGATACGATCATCAACTTCAAAATGGATCACTTTATCTAAACTTCTCTTTCTAAACCACGCAGATATCCTGGGATTAGATTGAATTTTGATGAACTGGAGAATGATATCGTTGGTAACTCTTTTATCTATACAATTCCCGAATTCGATTCTGAGGATCTCGATGCCTTTAAATCGAGTGCTATGAAACGTGATTTTAACACTGCAATTTCTCTAGACCTCTATCGACTTGTTGAACGTGGTTGGATGTGCAGAATGCATGACAAAGACTTTATTCGATTCGAATATGTGAATGAACACTAAGAAAATTGGTTAAACGAAAAATCCCTGTTCACAATGTGAGCAGGGATTAAATATTTTTCTCTAATTACTCTAAAGAGCAGAACCAGCAAAGGCCATCAATTGATCTTTCGTTTTAAATCCGATCGTTTTCTTTACAAGATTACCTTCGGAATCAATAATGAGCAACGTTGGGTACGCTCTGACACCATACTTTCGAGCTATAGAGTTACCCTCTGGGTTTTTCTCCATTTCAATCTTAAGGTTGATAAATTCATCATTGAAGAATTCTGCCACCTCTGAATCTTTAAAAGTAGTTGCTGCCATTCTCTTACAAGGCCCACACCAATCAGTATATGCATCGATAAAAATCAACTTCTCAGATTTAGCCGCTTTCTTCTGAGCTTTTTCCATTGTTAAATGATCGAACTCAATACCAGAATCGCTTTTCGTCAATGAGGTCATGGCTGCAATCGCGATCAATGCAAGAGCTAAAATTCCTATTCCTTTCTTCATTATTAATTATTTAAAGCGTTAAATTACAAAATTAACTACAGTTGAAAAATTCAAAATCTGGTACACTCTTGTAAAGTTGTTACTTTTATTCCAAAATTCATTCCAAAGCTGAATGCCAATTCAATTCATCACAAATAACCAATCAATAATTGATAATGTTAATTCATTTGTTGATGAGTGGCATACCGGAAATACATTCATCGAAGTTCAGACTTCAGGATCTACCGGCAGTCCTAAGACTATAAAACTTTCTAAATCTTACATGAAGGCCTCTGCAATTGCAACTGGCACTCACCTAGGCTTGAAAAGTGGAGATTCTTCCCTACTCTGTTTATCAACCGATACAATTGGGGGGAGAATGATGATTGTTCGATCTATCGTGCTTGGACTTAAACTATTTGTAGCTGACGTATCTTCCACTCCATTAGTTAATCTTGAGAATGAAATTGATTTCGCTGCCATGGTTCCTTTACAAGTCGAAGGATGCCTCGAAAACAAGCCTAGTAAATTGGATTTTATTAAGAAGTTAATTATCGGCGGTGCCCCTGTTAATAAACTATTAATTAAGAGTTTAACATCCTTTAAAGGTCAAGCATTTCATACTTTTGGTATGACGGAGACCATCTCACATATCGCGATGCGAAGTCTCAATAAACCGCTAGAGGAATCATTTTCGACATTGCCAGGAATATCAGTTAGCACAACACAGGATAAAACCCTTGTCATTGATGCACCCGAAATTGGTGTACATGAGCTGAACACAAATGACATTGTAGAGCTTCGTTCGGAACACAATTTTAAATGGCTCGGAAGGAGCGATTTTGTGATCAATAGTGGTGGTATCAAAATTCATCCTGAAGAAATTGAGTCTCTATTAGCTGAACTCATCTCACAACCCTTTTTTATTGGTAGTACAAATGATGAAAAACTAGGGAGAAAGCTAATTCTTCATCTAGAGTGCGTGAATACTGACTTAACTAAGGATCAGTTGCTAGCTTGCCTTGGAAACATCAAATCTCCAAAGGAAATTCACCTGCACCAAAAATTTAGCTATACCGCAAGTGGAAAGCTTGATCGAAACACAACACTAAAAGCGCAAGACCGTGTCACTAGGAAGGTACTATAGGAAGCTAGGGTTGCCTGTTGCGGCGACTGAAGAGGAAGTACGTAAGAAGTATAGGAAACTTGTGATGCAATATCATCCCGACAAGAATCCTAGTGCAGCAGCAGCAGCAAAATTTCTTTCCATAACCGAAGCCTATGAAATTCTCACTGGAAAACGTCCGGCCCCGAGATCTACTATTCAACGATCAGCTGGCACAAAGAAATCAGGAGCTCCAAAACCTACAGACGCTGCAGAAGCGGCAAGACAGCATCGAGAGCGAGTCAAAGAAGCTAAAGAAAGATTTGAAGAGCAGCAACGAAAAGAGCAACTCGAAAACGACAGATACTATTATCGTCTAACAACCGGACGATTATGGCGATTGATGAAGATTTCTGCAATAGTTGGGACAATTATGGCTGTATCCATGCTACTTGATCAATTTTTACCGCACCATTTTGAAAAGGATGACATTACTCATTATTCTTTAAATCGAGCTTATGGTGGTAACGGAGAATCTGTTGGTGTGGTTCAAACTAAAAGAGGTTATAGACATTGGGTTTCACGTATGAATTACAACCTTTACGGCCGTGCTTCAAGTGTAGATATAGAGACCAGTTGGATTTTCCATCAACCTATTCGAGTTGTAGCCATTGGTAAAATTGAACACACCTACTACCCTATTCACTACACCATGTTTGCTAACTATCTTGGAGTTGTACTTCTATTGCTATTGCCAATTACCACCTTTCTTTACAAGAGAAAAACAATTGGTTTTACCATACTATTCCATACGTGTTATTATGGAGTCAATGGAATAATACTCTTGATTTTCTTTACGGGAGATAGGTGGGCACACCTACTGACAGCAGGCTTCCTATAAAATAGGTTTACTTGAAACTTTTCATCGCCCGATCCATTGAACGCTTGTCGTCCTTTTCTCGCAGATCCTGGCGTTTATCATGGAGTTTCTTTCCTTTAGCACAAGCAATTTCGATCTTTGCCCATCCTTTTTCATTGATAAACATACGAACAGGGATTAAAGCATTCCCCTTGTCCTTCAAGAATTTCTCAATCTTATCAATCTCCTTACGATTTAACAACAGCTTTCGATCTCCTCTAGGCCTGTGAACATTGAACGAACCATTTGCATATGATTGAATGTTCATGTTTCTGATAAACACTTCACCATCTTGAAAAACACAATAAGCCTCAACAATACTCGCCTTGCTCTCACGAATACTTTTTATTTCAGTACCCGTAAGCTTGATTCCAGCAATATATTTATCAATTAAATGATATTCAAATCGAGCCTTCTTGTTCTGTATGTTAATCTTGGGTTGCACTTGTTAAGAATTATATATGCAAAAGTAATACTTCTTAGCAAATAGCGCTCGTATGAATTCGTAACTTTGCGCTGTGAAAATTCCTTCAAAGCATATCGAAAATGCAGTTGACCAAATGGCGTCCCTTCCTGGTATTGGGCGCAGAACAGCTCTAAGATTGGTCTTACAGCTGATGAACCGATCCAACGAAGAAATCGCGGCATTTTCTGATTCGTTCATAGAAATGAAGGAAAATATAAAGCAATGTAAGACTTGTGGGAACGTTTCGGATAAAGAGATTTGTTCAATATGTGCGAATCCTAATCGTAATCACCGGCTTATTTGTATTGTCGAAGATATTCGCGATGTATTAGCAATTGAATCAACAGAGACTTACAAAGGAGTTTACCATGTATTAGGAGGAATAATATCCCCAATGGATGGTATCGGCCCGTCAGATTTAGCTATACCTGAACTTATTGATCGCGTTGAAAATGGAGATGTTTCTGAGGTAGTATTCGCATTGAGCGCTACCATGGAAGGCGACACAACAAATTTCTTTATCTACAAGAAATTAAAAGATAGCGACGTAATCATATCGAGCATAGCACGAGGCGTCGCTGTGGGCTCGGAGCTCCAATATGCTGACGAAGTAACGTTAAGCCGATCGTTGATCAATCGACAGCCATTTTCGCGTTAGACTTCCACTCTTCTGCTTCAAACACAAACTGTTTACTCATCTAGCAAACATGTCACCTTATCGATTTTATTAGATTTTCCTCAAGGTAATTTCAGAGTTATAGGTAAGTTTGACAAAACAAAAAAATAACCTTATTATGTTAAAAGAGTTTAAGAAATTTATTTTGACTGGCAATGTCATTGACCTAGCGATCGCCGTAATTTTAGCTGGTGCAGTTGGCGCAGTAGTTAAAGGATTCGTATCAATGATTATGATGCCATTAATAGGTGTGTTTACTGGTGGTGCAAGTTTTGCAGATAAAGTTTATGAATTATCACCTGAAGTATTGGATGCTGAAGGAAACGTACTAACACCAGCAAATAACTTACAATATGGAGCTTGGATTGATACAATCATCAGTCTAATTATTGTTGGATTTGTTTTGTTCATGATTGTGAAAGCGTACAACAAATCGAAAAAGAAAGTTGAAGAGGCACCTGCTGCTCCTCCAGCACCAACAATGGATCAAGAATTACTTACTGAGATCAGAGATTTATTGAAGAAATAGAATTCGTTTTTTTAAGTTTCAACGGAGCCCGCTAAGAATTTTCTTAGTGGGCTTTGTTTTATGGATATAACTTAAGTCATAGTATTGATTAGGTCTGTGGAGTAACTTAGAATAAAAACAAATATTATGAAACGATCAAGTATATTATTCGTCACATTTTTATTGGTTGGATTCGTGAGTATGTCGCAGTCAAATCCAGGCATCGCAACGACTCATCCTTCTGTGAACCAATTAATTTAAACCAGTATAGTGTCTATGATGAGTTTGACATGGAGGAGTCTTTCGAGGCAAACCCAGATTACAAATCAAAATGCTTTAGTAAAGCCTGCTTAGTGCGATTAGGAGCCGAACTGAATGTAGATTGTATGATCTCAGGTAGTTTCGATTTACTCGGACGTAAAATTGTCATCACATTGAAACTGATCGATGTAAAGAACAATGTTGTAGCTAAATCTGCAATGCATGAATTCAATTATCAGGAGAATGAATTACAACGAATGACTGAAATAATCATCAGAGAAATGCATGGACTTGAAGTTCAAAAAGAACTTTACGAGAGTTTGAATTTTAAAAACGAATTGATAACCTCCACCAACCTCGGTAAAGTAAATAATTCTGGACCTCGAGTGGGATATGGGATATTTGTAAGAGCTCTAGAAGAGTTCGCTACTCGCCTTGAAAATCATGGGGGAATGGATATTTTCCCTTGAGTTAGTATGATAGGCTATCAGATTGAAGGACAATATGTAGGGACGGAGAACTTTTCAGCTTTAGTGGAAGGGATCTTCAACATATCGGGATTAGAACAAGGGAAATTGATACCAACAATTACCATCTTTAACGGATTTAGGTTTGGTAAAGCTGGTTGAGAGTTCGCATTTGGTCCAGGTTTTGGAATTTCGAAATCATCAAATAGATTTTTTGTCAAAAATCATGAGAGCTATGGCAATTTAGCTAGAGGAGATTATATGAGTGAATCAGACCGGGGAGCCTATGTCAACGAAGCCCTCTCAAAACCAGGTAATCAACTGCTATATCCCGAATATTATACGTCCGGATATTTTATCGCTCCAGAACTCTCCGATTTTAACTCTGGGTATAATTTTGATTCAAAATTTGGAGATAAAAGAGGGGCTGCGCAATTGAGTACTTCTTTTTTATTCGCTTTTGGCAGAACCTTTATGGCTGGAGCATTGAACATTCCAATCAATATTTTCTACTCATCGAAAAAAGAAGTTGGGTTAACAGAGAAAAATATTGGGTTTAACGTAGTGAAAAATAAAAAACCAATTAACAGCGAAGATTTACTTTAAGCTCTAACAAGAACAACAAATGGTTCTTTTGGTTCACTATACGCCTTTGGATCTGCGGCTTCAGCGCATGAAAAGAGTAGAAAACTTAGTGACAGAAAATAGAGATGTTTTAACATAAAGACTCGCATTAGTTGAAATTATGATTAAATCAAAAATAGCGTTTAATGATTTTAGTTTAAAATTTCACATTTTAATCCTTAGATCCGCACTTAATAATTTTGTTCCGGGTCTCATTTTATTTATACTTGCAGCGAATTTAAAATACTCTTCTTTATGATTTTAAGAAATAAATTATCGCTATTCATTTTAAGTTTGTTCTTGGCACCCTTTCTGCTCTTTGGACAAGGACCGAATCCAGATAAACCTTCCATGGAGGAGCAACAAGTTCTGGAGATGGCGGTTGTCTTAATTATTGACGGATACCTCTATGATGCAGATAAGGTAATTGATGAGTTGCTTGAAATGGATTCAAAGAATGCATACTATAACTATCTCAAAGGATTTTGTACGCTGTACAGTGCAAAGGATCATATCAAAGCACTTGAGTACTTCAATAAAACAATTGATCCGGTTCAGGGGAAATTGAGCTTGCTTTCTGCGGAATCAAATGTTACCAATGACGTCTACTTCCATACAGCTGCTGCTTATCAGTTCCTGGAGGACATCCCAAATGCCGAGAAGCATTACAAAGCCTTTCTTGATCTATCGACAAAACGCTCAATTCTCGTAAAAGAAGCTGAACTTAGATTGAAGCAATGTAAAGTAGCTAGTGATTTAATGGCTCGGCCAATCGATGCTAATGTCACAATTATAGATGGCCCAATAAATTCTGAATCGGCAGAATATAGTCCTGTGATTTCAGCAAATGGTCAGGAGTTATACTTTACATCACGTCGCCAATGGGCCAATATTGATCAATCAAAAAACATGTATCCAATTGACAATTCATTTCCAGAAGACATCTTTTTAAGTGTGAAGGATTTAGATGGTAACTGGTTAGACCCTCAGCGATTGGATCTGTGTTCAGCGACGAATAATGAAGCAAGTGTTTCACTTACTTCTAACATGGATAAACTTTATGTTTATAGTGACACTGAAGGCAATGGGAACCTGTTTACGAGTGAATTCACTAAGGATGAATTCGCATCTATCGCTGGCATTGAGCATGATAAGCTAAATTCGAAATCTTGGGAACCGCATTACGTGAGTTCAGAGGATACCACCTTAATTATTTTTTCTTCTGATCGAAAAGGAGGACATGGAGGCCGCGATTTATGGTCAATGCGTAAAGGTTCTGACGGAAGTTGGTCAAAGCCAATTAACCTTGGTGAGGGAATCAATTCGATCGAAGATGAAGACGCACCGTTTCTTTCATTAGATGGCAAGTATCTTTACTATGCTTCTAATGGAGATAAAAGTATGGGAGGTTTTGATATCATGCGCGCAAATGTGGATGAGTTAGGACAAGCCAGCTCCGCAGAGAACATGGGGTACCCAATCAACTCTGGTGGTGATGATATTTTCTTTTCGATTACGAGTACTGGAGAAGATGCGTATTTCTCTTCACATAGAAAATCAGGATTAGGTGATAACGATATTTATCATCTCAATAATAGCTCCCTTAATACCGCGGCAGAAATCATTGCGCTTTCAGGAATGGTGATCGACCTAACGGATGACGCTGAAGAACTTGAAATTGAGGTGTCACTTGTGAACAAAGCCACTAACGAAGCATATGATGTTCTTGTGAAGCGTAAGGCCTTTTATCAAGTTCTTGATCCATGTCAGACGTATGTATATAAGATGACAAATAAAGTAACTGGAGATGAACTCTACACCGAAGAGATTACCACTACATGTGATAAAAAATCATCACATTTGGAGCGCATCTATTACAATGGGCAGTATTGGCTAGAAGGAGTTCTTTCAGACACGGAGACGAAGGACGAAATCAATGGAGCAACGATCACTATGTTTAATAAAACTACTGGTGGGGAAATTTGCAAAATGAACTCGGCTTCAGGTGGTAAGTTTGTCTCGCCTAAATTAGGAGATTTCAAACCAGGTGACAATATGGAGTTATCGTTTACAATTAGCGCACCTGGATACGATTCTAAGACAGCAGACTATACTACTCGCCTTGGCACTAACGGAATGATTTCAGTGAGCTACGAGCTTGATAAAACACCAGTGATTGCGAGTGTAGATATCGAACTTGAGAAATATATTATCTATTACAACTATGACAAATCGGCCATTAGAAATTCTGAGCAAGGAATTATGAAGAGTGTGATCAAGCTCTTAACTGATAATCCTGAATTAAGTATCGAATTACTGTCCTATACCGATGAACGAGGAACTGAGGATTACAACCAGCGCTTATCACAGAGAAGAGCTAAAGCTGCAATGAAATACATTCAAAAAGTTATCTCTAACCCTAAACGAGTTACATCAAAAGGAATGGGCGAATCAAACCCGGCAGTTGTATGTCGCGAATGCACAGA
>DKPV01000010.1 GCA_002471375.1 Flavobacteriales bacterium UBA7325 | reverse complement strand
CTATGAAACAACTAATTACTTTATGTGTGATTGCGCTCTCATCTTCAGCATTCTCACAAGTGATCTTCTCAGAAGATTTTAATTCCTCCGTTGGAATGCCAGCGGGATTTACAATGATTAACAATGATGGTCTCACACCTGCTACAAATGTAGCTTACGTGAATGATGCATGGATTAACCGTATCGACTTTATTACTCCATCTGATTCTTGTGCGTTCAGTACTTCATGGTACACGCCAGCAGGAACATCGGATGATTGGATGATTACTCCTTCAATTGCGATTTCTGCAGGGGTTAGTGCAAGTTTATATTGGGAAGGTTTAGCTCCGGATGCAACTTATCCAGATGGATATGAAGTTTGGGTTTCTAATGGTGCCCCAACAATTGCTGGAATGACTGGTGGAACGATGGTTTATACTACTGCTGCTGAGGCACAGGTTTGGACGCCGCATACTGTGGACATTTCTACTTTTGCTGGTTCTAGTGTACGTGTTGCATTCAGAAATAATGCTACTGATAAGTTTATTTTAATGGTAGACAGTATTGTTGTTACTGAAATCGTTGCTGGGTCTGCAGATGTTTCTATGGCGGGGGACCTTGGTCAAGGAACTGAGTATACTCAAGTGCCATTAGCACAAATTTCTGCACTAGGTACTTCTGGTGTGATTGATAATGTTGGAACTGCTGATGTTACCAATGCGACTATGACAGTAAATGTTTATGATGGAAACATGACTAGCGTTTACTCCGCTTCTAGTACACCTACAAATATTTTAATGGGAGCAAATTCAACTGCTACGGTTGCAGGATTTACGCCGACCCTAGCCGACATGTATACGGTAGAATATGTAGCAAGTATAACAGAAGCTGACGTTAATATTAATAACGACACGACAATTTTTAGTATTCTAGTTACCGATAGTACTTACGCTAGAGATGATGGTATTGTAACAGGTACTTTAGGAATTGGAGCTGGAACTGTAGGAACACTTGGGCAACAGTTTACAATGAACGCTGCTGATGACTTAACAACAGTGTCATTTCAAATTAACAATTCAGGCGGATCAATGACGGGACAACCTGTTGTAATGTCTATTTTTGATATGGCTGTTGGTGTACCGAACACGATACTTGCACAAACGACGTCATTGACAATCGTGGATGCTGTTGATTCATTATACACAATGCCAATTGCAACTGGAGCACTTAATTTAGCTGCAGGAGATTATGTGGTAGCTATAGAAGAAGGTGATTCTAATACACTTATTGCAACAACAACTACGATCTTTACACCAGTAACAACATGGGTAACTTTCACAGGACAGCCATGGGCAAACAATGAAGCTTTCGCATTTAATGTGTCATATATTATCCGTCCAAACTTCGGACCAGGTCCAATCTGTCTGGAGTCTACGTCGACAATTAATGCCTCTTCATGTGCTGTTTATACTGCGCCAAGTGGTGCAACATATGCTACTACTGGTATGTACATGGATACAATTCCAAATTACTGTGGAGCTGATAGTGTTATCACTATTAACTTGACTATTGGAGCTAATTCAACTGCAACAGTTAATGTTACAGAATGTGTTTCATACACAGCGCCAAGTGGAGCTGTTTACACGACAACAGGAATGTACATGGATACAATTGCAAATTCATGTGCAGGAGATAGTATTATCACTATCAACTTAACTGTACCAGTATTGGACTTGTCAGTTTCTAATGTTGGAGCAACAATTACAGCGGGTGCATCAGGTTCTACATACCAATGGATAGATTGTGCTACATTGTCTCCAGTTGCTGGTGAAACAGGACAGTCATTCACAGCTACAGCTGATGGAAGCTATGCGGTTATCGTTACAACTTCGGGTTGTTCTGACACTTCTGCTTGTACGGCGGTTACAGTTGGGTTGAACGAATTACTTGCGAATGATCTACTTGAGGTTTATCCAAACCCATCTAACGGTGAATTCACAGTTGGAGTTCAAGGATTAGTTGCTAACGAAGTAATCATTGAAGTTCTTGACTTCAGTGGACGTGTAGTTGGAACTAGAAAATTCAACAATGTTAACGGTCAATTGACTGCTTCAATGAACGTAAATGTTGATGCTGGATCTTACTTAGTTCGTGTTACAGCGAATGGTGAGAGTGCAACAAAAACTGTTGTGATCTCAAAATAAGAGACAGACACTTATTTATATTGAGAAGTGCCCTCGTAAGAGGGCACTTTTTTTATGCAGAAAACTTAAGACAAATGTCCTACCATCTGCTGGAATTGATCATTCTAACTAACTTGCGCACTATTCAAGAATGTCAAAAATTCTGTACGCACATATCGCCATCTTTTTAGTAAACGCCCTCTATGGGATCAATCACGTGATAGCCAAAGGTGTAATGCCCGAATATTTAAAACCGAATGTTTTTATTTTACTTCGGGCGGCGGGAGCAACATTTTTATTCTGGCTCATTAAGCTCTTGTTTGTTAGGGAGAAAGTAAAACGAAAGGATATGCTCTTATTAGCAGCATGCGGAATGTTTGGAGTAACGGTGAATCAATTGTTCTTCTTCAATGGGCTTAGTTTAACATCCTCTATTAATTCAGGCATCATTATGACTATCAACCCAATCTTGGTTGTCATTTTATCTTTTTTTCTCTTGAATGAAAGAATTACATGGAGGAAATCAATCGGAATAGCGATTGGAGCTACTGGAGCGATCTTGCTTACACTCGCAGCAGGAACAGGCTCGGGCGATTCTTTTCTTGGTGACTTCTACATCTTCGTTAATGCAATGAGTTATGGACTTTATTTAGTGCTAGTAAAACCTCTTATGAAAAAGTATAAACCATTAACGGTTATTACCTATGTGTTCTCGTTTGGATTGTTGTTTGTAATGATGTATCCACCGACTCTTAATGAATTCTTTCAAACAGATTTTAGTCGTATCCCAATGGAGGCGATCTATAAGATATTATTCGTTGTTGTTTTCGTAACATTCTTAACCTATCTACTAACGGTGTTCGGGTTGAAGCATTTATCACCTTCAGTGTCCAGTGCATATATTTATCTACAGCCCGCGCTGGTGGTGTTTTTTGCCTTCGCACTTGGAGCGCTAGGTATAGCTGATGATTACACCGACACTATTACGATAGAAAAAGGTGTCTACATGCTTATCATTTTTACTGGGGTCTATTTGTCTTCCTCGAGTAGTTTTCTTAGAAAAACGCGTTAGACTTTTTGAATTGAGCCCAAATAGTCTCAATCGAGTTGACAGATAGGAATACATCGTTATCTTTGCGTAAACCCTTTGATTATGTTGAAATCCATGACAGGCTTTGGAAAAGCCACAGGAACATTTCATACTAAAAAGATATCTGTTGAAATCAGATCATTGAATAGTAAGTCCATTGATCTTAATACGCGTATAGCACAGTACTATCGTCAGATTGAACCTGAAGTTAGAAAGCAGGTGTCTCGTGAGTTAAGTCGGGGAAAGGTAGATATCTTTATCAATATTGATAGTATAGGTGAAGAGTCGCCAGTTTCATTGAATGTACCCTTGGCTAAATCATATTATGCCGAGCTTAAGCAACTGAATGATGCTATTGGTGAATCAACGACTGATTACTTGCCTTTGATTATAAGGATGCCAGAGATCTATAATAATGAACGCGAAGAGCTGACGGATGAGGAGAAGAAGTGGGTTTTGAACTTAGTGAAGGAGGCTACTGATCAATTAAATGATTTTAGAAGAAGAGAAGGGGAAGAGCTCGAGCGAGAATTTCAAGAACGAATCAACGAAATCAGAGGATTCCTAGCTGAAGTACCTAAATACGAAAACCAAAGACTTGAAGTTATCCGTGAGCGCATGAACAAAGCGTTAGATGAAACGAAGCTGAAGGGATTTGATGATAACCGACTGGAGCAAGAGATGATTTTCTACATCGAGAAGCTTGATGTATCTGAAGAGAAAATGCGTCTTGGAAATCACCTTGTTTATTTTGAAGAAACGATGAAAAAGGAGAGCTCAGGAAAGAAACTTGGGTTTATCTCTCAGGAGATCGGACGTGAGATTAATACCTTAGGGAGTAAAAGTAATCATGCCGAAATGCAAGTACTTGTCATAGGTATGAAAGACAACCTTGAAAAAATTAAGGAGCAAATTTTGAACACTTTATAGAAACATCCGTACAAGAGGGTATGACTTTTGAAAACACAGGTAAGTGCGTAATATTTTCGGCCCCATCTGGAGCTGGGAAAACTACGATTGTGCATAATTTATTACGCCGAGATCTAGGTTTAGAATTTTCTGTTTCTGCTTGCAGTCGAGATCCGCGACCGAACGAAAAGCACGGTGAAGATTATTATTTCCTAGGAATTGAAGTATTCAAATCTAAGATTGAGAATAGTGAGTTCATTGAGTGGGAAGAGGTTTATAGCAATAACTTTTACGGAACACTTAAATCTGAGATTGAACGAATTTGGTCAGAAGGTAAGACAGTCATTTTTGATGTTGATGTAATAGGTGGTCTTAATCTTAAGAAACTATTTCAAGATAAATCATTTGCTGTTTTTGTGCAGCCGCCTAGCTACGAGGAGTTAGAAAGCCGCCTGAGAGGGCGATCTACGGAGTCTGAGGATAAGATTAACCAACGAATGAGTAAGGCGCGTAAAGAGCTTTCATTTGCGAAAGAGTTCGATACAATCCTCGTTAACGACAACTTACGAGAAGCGTGTGATGCTGCCGAGATTATGGTACGTGAATTCTTAGAGAAATAATGAAGGTCGGGCTTTATTTCGGAACATTTAATCCTATCCATGTTGGTCACCTGGTGATTGCTAATTACATGACTGAATTTTCGGATTTGGATCAAGTTTGGATCGTGGTTTCACCCCAAAACCCCTTAAAGAAAAAGAACACGCTTTTAGCAGATTATCACAGGTTAGCTCTTGTTAGAGTAGCCATTGAAGAGAACCCTAACTTAAAGGTGAGCGATATAGAATTTCATTTACCGATTCCAAGTTATACCTCTTCGACACTCACTTATCTCCAAGAAAAACATCCTGAAAATGAGTTTTCACTGATTATGGGAGAGGATAATCTCCGAACTTTCCACAAATGGTTCAATCATGAAAACATTTTGGAGCAACATAAGCTTTATGTGTATCCACGGGTTCGAACGATTCAAGAAGAAAATGCGCTCGAAAATGGAGATGTTGAGGGGAATCAGTTCCACAATCATCCGAATGTAACGATGTGTGATGATGTACCCGTAATGAAGGTGTCTTCAAGCTTTATCAGAAAGGCAATAGGTAATGGCGACGATGTGAGATATCTTCTCACTGAACCAGTTTACAAGTATGTTGATGAAATGAACTTTTACAAATAGAAGAGCTTTCTTCTAAAAGCTCATTTCTGGTACGTGATCGGGCACAACTAACTTACCAGCCGTTGCCGCTTTGATTTCCTCAACAGTTACTCCTGGGGCTCTCTCTACAAGATGAAAAGCACCATCTTTAATGTCCAATACCGCAAGGTTGGTCACCACCTTTTTTACACAATTGATACCTGTCAATGGCAAAGAACAGCTATCCAACAGCTTGCTTTCCCCACGTTTATTGGTATGCATCATGGCAACAATGATATTATCAGCTGAGGCAACAAGATCCATCGCACCTCCCATTCCTTTTACCATTTTCCCTGGAATTTTCCAGTTCGCGATGTCTCCATGATCAGAAACTTCCATTGCACCGAGTACGGTTAACTGGACATGTTGTCCACGAATCATTGCAAATGACATTGCGCTATCGAAAAACACTGCTCCCTTCTGAGCAGTTATTGTTTGTTTACCAGCATTGATTAGATCTGCATCTTCATCACCTTCAATTGGAAAAGGACCCATTCCTAGGATGCCATTTTCAGATTGAAACTCAACTTCGATCCCTTCAGGGATGTAATTAGCAACTAAAGTCGGAATACCGATCCCTAGATTGACGTACCAACCATCTTCTAGATCTTGTGCTATTCTCTGTGCAATTCCTTGTTTGTCTAACATATTAAATATGGAAATAGATCAATGTATAAATCTTCTTACT
>DKPV01000004.1:82109-82319 GCA_002471375.1 Flavobacteriales bacterium UBA7325 | reverse complement strand
AGCGACTTAGCAAAAAAGTACTTCCTGTATTGTGATAAGGTGTTGGAAGAAAAGAAAAAAAAATACGGGATAGAAAAATATAATTTTGGGAAAAAATTAATTTCAGAAAAGCTTGAAACAATAGAAAAAAGCGAAAAATAAGGAGAAAAACCTTTATTATTCAAAAAAAAGACTCACCGATAAAAAATACCGATGAGTCGTCTTTAGTAG
>DKPV01000004.1:44281-81738 GCA_002471375.1 Flavobacteriales bacterium UBA7325 | reverse complement strand
ACCAACTGCTCCACCCCGCGATGTATTCTAAACTCAAATGTTTAGCGGCCACAAATATACGTACTCTTTTCTCATTTCACAAGAAATCGTAGCTATTCTTGTTACTTTTATGCTCCAATACATTTTCTTTAAAACGAAGCCCCTTATGATCAAGTACTTATTCCCTCTAACCACGCTCCTTTTAATTTTAACATGCGCTAGCTGTAAAACTGATGAAGTCGTCACTGATTCAGATGAAACTGATGAGCCAGTAATTGAGACACCATCAAACGATGAGCTTGAAGCCTATCTTATGGAGATAGATTTGAACGACGAATTGGAGCTCGCTAGCAGTTTATACTACACCAAAGGATCTGATAGTGGAGAGGAAATGGTTCAAGTAAATTTGTTCCTAACTGATTCTAGCGAAGTTCTAAAAATTGAAGAGCTTATGGTTCGACCCGGAACTAATTCAATCGTATCAAACGTATTCTATTATAAGGACGAAGTTAAATGCGCTTCAAAGCAATTTTTTGAAGAATCAATAAACGATAGTTCATACTTTGTCGAAGTGCTTTCCTATTATGACGCTGACGCAAAAGTGATCTTAAGTAAGCGCAGAACAGCAATGTTTGAAGATTATTTGGATCAAGAAGCTTACACGGTTGTTAAAAACAGTGACTGTTCTGATGCTAGAGCCTTTGATGTTGTAAACCAAGAAGGGAATTTTGAAACTACTTTTCAAGGTTTCGTAGAATTCGGTCAATTCACTTACCTCATAGTTGGTGAGAATAAGAAGGTTGGATTTGCAAGCTCACTTGTTGTCCAACGTGAAAGTGCACTTATAAAAGAATTACGTGCAAACGAAAAAGAAATGATCGGTACGCCATTGGAGGTGGAATTCGGAACTGCCATGGACGATGGTGGATCCCAACAAATTCTACTATCTATTATCAAAAAGTAGGCGCTAACCGATAAAAACCCTTTATCCCGCAATTGTACCAGCCAACATTTTTGTTCCGAATGGAGCAATCATCCTACCTATACTTGAAGTCTGATTAAAATTACACGATGAAACGATTCAAATTTATTCTAACGCTGGCAATGGTATTTTGCTTCTCTCTTTCTTGGGGGCAAGAAATGAAAGTCACAGGAACAGTATTCGATACTAACGGAACACAACCACTCTACAACGCTGTTGCAATGGCTATCCGAATTAAGGATTCAATGCTGTTGGGGTTTGCTAGAACAAATACAAGCGGGAAATTCGATATCAAGGGGGTGGAAATTGACACTTTCTCTTTGATTATTGAAGCTCAAGGCTACGATGAAAAAACGTATTACATATTTGGATCTGAGGATAATCAAGAGATAATTATTCCATCTATTATAATGCCAAAGAAGTCTCAGGACTTGGAAGAAGTCGTGATTTATGCCTATAAAGACCCTATCTATTATCGTGGCGACACGCTCGTATATGCAGCAGACTCATTTGCTACACATGAAGGAGCTGTCGTGGAGGACCTACTGAAAAAACTACCAGGAATTACAGTCGATAAGGATGGGAAGATCACCTCTCAAGGGCAAGAAATCAGTCAGGTACTAGTAGATGGCGATGAGTTCTTCGGAACTGACCCAACGATCGCTACTCAAAACCTTGGCGCAGATGGAGTCCAGACCGTGGAGATCTATGAAAAAGAGAACG
This sequence comes from Flavobacteriales bacterium UBA7325, assembly GCA_002471375.1. Lineage (GTDB taxonomy): Bacteria > Bacteroidota > Bacteroidia > Flavobacteriales_D > Crocinitomicaceae > UBA4466. Next base: position 80,054 of record DKPV01000004.1, on the reverse strand, counting down.
ACGAAGGGATTGGAGGCGATGATGAGAAGATTCAAGTTCTTGATTTAAAGCTAAAAGATTCCGCTAAAAAAGGATACTTCGGTAGAATTTCTGGAGCTTCCGATTTTGCCATGACACCTATTGATGGCGAATTGGGAACAAATCCTTTCTACGAAGGAGAACTTTTATTAAACAAGTTCAGTGGTTCACAAAAGATTTCTGTATTCGCATTAGGATCTAACACACCACGATCTAATTTTGGATGGGGTGACATGAAGAAATTCGGTCTTACGAATGAGAGTTCAGGAGGAAGTAGATGGGATCAAGGATCACAATCAAATACAAGTGGTATCCCAAGAACTTTGACTGCCGGTGTCTATTTCGTAGATAAAATCGGAGAGAATAAGCGAACTAAAATTGGGTTCAATTACTCATACTATAACAACTACCTTGATGCAACATCTGCCAGTGAGTCTAATTACTTTTTGACAGATACATCATATGTTACTGATGATTCAATTCGATCAATCACAAAAGGAGAGTCTCATAGATTCAATGTAAATCTTGACATTTATCTTGACTCACTTACTTCACTTCAGATTAAGCCTTCAATATCTTATGATACCGGAAACACTGAAGATATAAATGTGTCGGACTTCTTTAATACCACAGGTACTCAGACTCTCGGAACAGATGTAAATAATATAAATGATTCAAAGGGTTATTCAGCGAGTGGATTTGCGCGCCTTACACGTAAGTTCATGAAAAAGAGAAGAGAGCTTGAAGTTCGATATGACTTGTCATTGGATGATAATGAAACGGACGGCTTACTTAATTCTCAGACAAAATACTATTCTGTCTTCCTACTCGATGATACAACGAGACAATCCAATATCAATGACAATTCAAATGTTAATCATTTTGGGACGTTTACCTATATCGAGCCACTTGGTAAGAAAACTAAGTTGGAATTCGAGTACTTGTATCAATACGGAGTTAGTATTCAGGATAAGCGAACGTTCAATTTTAATTCATTAACTCAGGATTACTCAGATCAAAACATTGGTTTATCTAATGAATTTGAAAACATTCGTCAACAAAATCGTGCTGGATTAAGATACATCTACGAGTCATCTAAGCACCGTTTTAAAATTGGTTTAAGAGCACGTAATATCAACATCAATAACTTCAATAGAATTACGGATTCTACTATTAATCAGAATATCAACAATATTCTTCCTCGATTCGAGTACAGCTTTAAACCAAGTATGTCGAAGAGAGTAAACATCAATTATCAAACGAGTTCGCAGCAACCTTCAGTTAATGATTTAGCCCCTGTTCAGGACAATTCAAATCCGAATAGAATCCAAGAAGGAAATCCAGATTTGAAACCGAACTATCAGCACTCTGTTAACATTGGTTTCAACAACTGGAGTGCTTTAACTGGTAGATACATTTACGCGGGAAGTTTCGCAAGTATTACTAATAACGCTTTCTCTTCAGAGACAAACTATGATCAATTTGGTAGAACTGTCTCAAAAACAGTAAACGTTGATGGTAATGCATCTGCTATACTCTATTCAGGTGCAGGTCTTCCATTCTTCGGTAGAAAAATGACGATCCGTCCAGAATTCAACGCTAACTATTTCAGAAATACAAATTTCATTGACGGTGAAGAAAACTTGACGAACAACTTTGGTTTAACACCTGCAATCGACCTTGATTTCTCATTCCTTGGCGATTCACTCGAATTAGGAATTGAGACGCAGTATTCATTCAATAATGCAATAAGCACTTTGAACCCTGATGGTACGCCATACTCTATTGAGAATTATGGAGCATGGGGCGAGTGGAGATTACCAAAAGGATTCACTGTTGGATTTGACGGGACGTACACTAAGAACTCACAGCCAGGTGACGGATTCTATGACACTGAGTACTTTGTTTTGAATGCTGAGATCAGCAAGAAATTCTTGAAAACTCAAAACCTCGAGATCAGCCTAATCGGAAATGACATTTTCAACCAGAATGTCAACGCTCGTCGTGAAGTGAACGGAAACATTATTACAGATTACAGAACTCAAATTATCTCGCGTTACTTCTTGTTGAAGGCTACGTTGAGGTTTAATAATAGAAAAACTACAGAAGAAGATTTCAATGGGATGCTTTAAAAAGATATTCGCAGCTGGTGTATTGGTATTGATGACCAGTACTTCCTTCGCTCAAATGACCTCGGGAAAGATCATTTTCGAACGAAAAACGAACCTTAAAAAGATGTTTGCTGACAACCCGAGAGTTGCGCGATTTCTTGATAAGGATGTAAAGTGGAAATACGAGCAATTTGAAATGTATTTCACGAAAACGCAATCGGCCTTTAAACCTATAGAGAGTGATGAGCCAGAGCAAGGGTTCATGAAATACCTCACTACGCATAATACGATCTATAAAGATTATACGAAGAACCAGAAAACCATCATGATGGACATGTGGGGAACTCCTACAACGATTAAAGATTCAATTCAGCCTCGTCAATGGCAGGTAACAGATCGTAAGCGTAAAATTGCTGGTTATCTATGTAGAAGGTCTATTCTCCAAATTGATGATACTACGAGAATTTATGCATGGTTCACAACTGACATTTCTCCATCCGTAGGTCCAGAAGGATTTGATGGTCTTCCAGGTGCAGTACTTGGTCTTGCGACTGAAAACGGAAGTATTGTCTATTTTGCTAAATCCGTTGAAGCAATGGCGCCGCCAGAAGCTAAAATGAAACCAGTAAAAGAACCGAAAGAAGTCTATACTGTGTCAGAATTAAAATCCGTTCTCCTAGAAAAAATGGGACAATGGGTCAAAAAAGATGACTTGAACTCGATGTTTAGTTGGCTTTAACAGCTGACTCTTCTCGTAACGAAATGATGTAGGATGACTATTCATTCTCAGCAACGACTTCCGTCACTTCGGGCAGATGATTCTTAAGTAAAGTCTCAATTCCACCTTTAAGTGTTTGAGTACTTGATGGACATCCTGCACACGATCCTCGTAGAACAACAGTAACAATTCCGTCTTCAAATCCTCTGAAGTCAATTGCACCTCCATCATTCTCAACCGCTGGACGAACATACTCATCAAGAAGTCCGCGAATGGCGTCGTCATATTCAGACACTTCAAATTCTTTCTTCGGCGCTTGAGTCTCATCATCAGCTGGAACAGCATTTTTAGGAGGCATCATTACTAAGACTTCCTTAGCATCACCGATCCAGTTACGAATAAACTCTCGAAGTTCCATCGTAATGAAATCCCAAGATAGATTATCCGTTTTTGTGATTGTGACAAAATTTGAAGCGATAAAAACCCCCTTAACAAACGGCAAGTTGAATAACTCCTCTGCCAATGGTGAATAACCCTTGGCTTCTGCCATTGAACTAAATTCTGCAGAATCACCCATTGCTAATAAATGCTTATTAACTACGAATTTCATCGTTGTTGGATTCGGGGTCATTTCGGCGTAAACAGTAACTGGTACCTTCATATTTCTAATGTTAAGAGACTACAAAACTACTGGAAACATTTCAAGAATGATCTAATTCTGTTTATTTATTGTTGACAGAACATTGTATATTTGTTCTGTGCGTAAGCTAAGAACTGCCATATGGTTATCTGGATTGACACTTGTACTTCTTGGAAGTATAGGGGTCAGTGAGTTTTCGCATTCATGTCGCGAGGAAGGTGACCTTACTTCATACATTGTTGCAATTGATGACCACTGTAAGTCTAAAGCGATATATAATGAACCGTGCTGTGAAAGTGAATCACACTCTGAGGCTGAAGAGAACTCACATACTGATGAGCACGATTGCTGCAGCGATGAGATAAAGATACTTAAGCTTAATCTCGATTATTTTCAAGACATTCAAGATGTAGCATTCGTAGCTAACTACAATAAGGATATTGGACTTCCAAAGGTTGCGAGTACAAATAAAGATTTACAACCTCATAACTATGCGAATCCTCCGCCACTATCCAGGAGCGAACGTATTACACAACACCAAGTTTGGCTCATTTGATCTCACGAATTCTTTCGATTAGGAAAGCAATAATAACCGTGAAATTCAAATAAAATGAAATTAATACTTATAGCTGTGCTTTGCACACTGGTTCTTTTTGGAGCAAGTGCACAGGTAAAAGGTGTCGTATTCGGTCAAGAAACCACCGACAAAAAAGAACCGATCTGGGGAGCCAGAATTAAATTACTCAATGCCAAGAGAGGTGTAATGTCTGAAGAAGATGGAACCTTTGAAATCATCTTACCTAAGACCCTCCCTGACACGCTCGTGATAAGCGCTCTTGGATTTGTTTCTGATACAATTGTTGTACATCGTAAGGATCGTTTTGCAGCTTTCGATATTACACTTTATTCGGATCAATTACTGCCGGAAGTGATCATACGAGCCAAAGAAAAGGGACATGGGATTCAACGTTTAAAAGTTCTTCATGTTGAGAATATAGGCGCTGCTGAACTAAAGAAAGCTGCATGCTGTAACCTTTCTGAGACATTTGAGACGAACGCCTCAGTAGACGTCAACATAACGGATGCCGTATCGGGTGCTAAGAAAATCCACATGATGGGTGTTGATGGCGTATACACGCAGATTCAATTTGAAAACATCCCCTATTTAAGAGGATTGGAAAGTTCCTTTGGCTTAAATTCTATGCCCGGAACATGGATTCAATCGATGCAAATCACAAAAGGGACAGGTAATGTTGTCAATGGTTATGAATCCATGGTGGGTTTGGTGAACATAGAACTCAAGAAACCTGCTAGCATGGAGAAGCTATTTCTCAATGCATACACCAACAGATTTGGACGAGCTGAACTCAACTTTAACTCTGGTTTTGCTCTTGGCGAGAAATGGACTTCTGGAATTTTTGCTCATGCATCTACTACACCATTCAAATTCGATGAGAACAGAGATGGTTTTCGCGATTTCACAAATGGGACAAACTTCGCATTGTTCAATCGTTACCAATATCAAGGGAAAAAGATGGAGGCTCAGTTAGGTTGGAATGCCTATTGGGATAATAAAATCGGTGGCCAAATGACCTTTGATGGTACAAATGCAGATACATCATCAATTTATGGTGTTACGCTGGACTCTCGTCATATAGATCTTTATGCAAAGACTGGATTCTTCCTTAAAAAACCACAGCATTCTTTTGGTGTTGTGTACAATATGAAATATCAGACATTAACCGCTGATTTTGGTCCAAGAAGATTTGAAGGAGTGGAAAAACGGGCATACATAAATGCAATTTATGATGGTATCATAGATAACTCCTCTCACAAGTTCAAGCTAGGTTCAAGCTTTGTGTACAGTGACATGGATCAGGCTGTCGATACACTTAATAATGATCGTTTAGAGATTGTCCCTGGTGCTTTTGGAGAATACAGTTATACTGGAGCCAGGTTGTCTGCAGTGCTTGGCGCCCGAGCAGACTATCATAATATTTTTGGTCTACAAGCATCTCCTCGAATACATCTTAAGTACGCTTTGACTGAGTATACTGATTTAAGAGCTACAGCAGGAAAAGGTTGGCGTGTTCCAAATTACTTGATCGATAATGTCTCACTTCTTGCCTCTTCAAGAGATTGGATCGCTCCCGATAGTATTCAACCGGAAGTTTCGTGGAATATGGGAGGAAGTTTTGTCCAACGTTTCAAGCTATTCAAAAATGCGCACTCAATCACAGTCGATTTTTATCACACGCGATTCGAAAATCAATTAATAATTGATCGAGATGCGGATCTGAACTCTATTATCTTCAATTCACTTCAAGGAAAGTCGTTTTCGAACAGTCTACAAGTAGAAATAGAGGTAAATGCAGGGAAGCGAGTTGTTCTACGAGGAGCTTACAAATGGTTGGATGTAAAAGCCACTTATGGTGGAAAACTACAGCAGAAAGTAATGATTCCGCAACATCGTGGCTTTCTTAATATTTCTTATACATCGAGAAATAGACGCTGGTTGTTTGATGTAACAGGTTCTGTTTTCGGAGAAGCACGTTTGCCAGTATCACAGCTTCCAGGAGGTCTAACGACTGCCGATCTTACGAGTAAAGTATACCCGATCGTGAATGCACAAATCACACATATCTTTAAGAATTGGGAATTTTACCTCGGTGGAGAAAATCTAACAAATTACACACAACAAAACCCAATTATTGATGCCGAGAACCCATTTAGCAATGAGTTTGACGCGACTAGAATTTGGGCTCCTGTCATGCAGATGAACATCTATGCAGGCTTCCGTTTAGCAATTCCGCAAGTAAAGAAAGACGAGGAGGGTCAGGATAAATAGATCAGATTAAAAAATAGCATAAGAATTAATTCCATAAGGCTCGCACTAAAGTGCGAGTCTTTTTCGTTCATTAAGTCTATCTTTACCAACAGTTTTAATCACGTGAGAATAGTAATCTTTATCGCAATTGTCTGTAGTCTCCCCCTAACATGGGATGGTACTCTGTATGCTCAAGATTCTATTCCAAAAGCGACTTTTCAAGCGGTTAATTCCATAAGTGGATTTGATACTTATGAATATGAGGAGTGGAGCGAAAACTATCCATCCTACAATCATCCAGATTCTAATAAATATGTAATTCCATATAAGTCAGTTGCAACTGATTCAGTTGATAGCATACTTATGAACTGGTCTAATCTATCGCTAAAACAAAGGGAGAGAGTAAATTTTGTCATCCATGATTCTAGTTATGTCCAAGCTGATCTCGATATTACTAAGGATAGCGTAAAACTCATTTTGCCGGCTTCGAAGTATAATTATCGGTTGGATGTTTTACTCGATGATCATATCATCGGTAAAATATATGTACGCGTATACGAGCGTCACAAGGAAAACCTCATCATCGTACCACTTCTCCACTCGAAATTAAAAGGGGACAGTATTGAAGATTATCTAAACACCATATACGGCCAAGCGCAACTCGAGTTTTCAGTAAGTATAAAGCCCCGTTTTAAGTACGAAAAGTTCTCAAAGCGATTACTCGATAACCCCAGTGAACAAAAGGATCGCTATACTGAACAGATGCAAGAAATTCGGGATGCCTACTTTGAGGCAAACCCTAAAGCAACTAAGTCAGCTTACTACATTTTTATTACTCCTGGATTTGTACAAGATGATATCCAAGGCTTCATGGTCCGAAGTAAGTCTGTGGGATTTGTTAAGACGGGCAAAGATCTTAAGATCGAACTTGCTCGGCAACTTGGATACGGAATTGGAGATTTGAAAGACTCATGGGAAAATGACGGCCCTGGTCAGTCCACAACTAATAATTTGATGGACCTGTCAGGAGGTTTCAATTTGACCATGACCCAATGGGATGCCTTGCAACAGGGTTGTCGCAGCTACATGCCTTACGATGATTATGAAGATGTCCGGACTAATAGTGGTATGGTGGCGTTCTATCTTTGGGAAGAAGATGCTAACGGGAATATTCTTATTTCGGATGACCTCTTTTTGAAATCAATCAAACGGCCGTATAAACGAAATCAGTATTCGTACCATCTCGACATTACAAACTTCTTCTTTAAGCCATTATTCCACATCCAGGACTACCGCATCAATATCTTACATTTTCTTGGTTTCATTCTAATGATAATAGGCTTAATTATCGCCAGTCGAAAAACAATTCGTTGGATTAAAATGAATCCAATAAACTTGCAACTAACACGTTGGATTGCTCGCTTCATTCTGTTCGTTGTTTTCAGTTTTCTCTTCTTCGAACTCTTCTTCATTATCAATAAAGGCTACTCAATGTATGAAGTTGAGTCAGGTGAAGTGAAGGAGTTTGAAGGACTTTCAATGAAGAAGACGCTCAAACTGCTCAAGGGAAATCACGAAACCCCACTCCTAGGAGAGGAGGAGTTAGGTTCGCAACTTCTGGTAAAGAAACACGGTAAATGGATACTGAAGCGCCGTAAGAAGGTGCTCTATTTTAGTAGTCAAATGATTGATGGAAAGATGCAATGTCGATTTATTTCAGATTCGGATTCATTATCTCTATCTACAATCGATTTTTCGGAGCAAGCTCAGAGTCATTACATGGTTGTCAACTACCTTGATGCTTCCGGAAATTTAGAATCGCAGCGAATATTCAATCATCTTGGATCTGATATCACTGCAAAAATGAAATTGAAAAATCCTGCAAAACGAATCCTCGTTTTTGTAAATGGATACAGACCAACATCAACAAAACAAACTATAGAGGAGAACTTCTATGACATCACTCAAAATGGCCTAGAACATCCAAAGTCTAGCAATATGATTTACGATTTTGATCGCTATAACTATTGGGAACGCTGGAAAGAAATGAATCTGCGATTTGCGGCAAGAATTAACCCTGAAGAGACTTATTACGCAGATGGTCATTTTTCTGTGACTACATCTAATCATCGAAGTCTCGTAGGATTCACCACCCTATCTGGGGTGTACCCCGAACGATGTCGTAACATGAGCGACCACATATGTAAGAATGAAGGAATAGGAGGCTTATTCAGCTCGAGTAGTCAAAAAACAGTAACACTATTTAATCTTGACCCCAATGAAGATGGCTTCAATGAACGGAAAGAAAATGGAACAATTGCTGGCCGTAATTTGATTCAAAGATTTAATGAGATCCCAAATAAATCAGACAATGATACACTCTTTATTGTTTGTCATAGTATGGGCTTTGCCTATGCCCTAGGAATCATTGATGAATTGCGTGGCAAAATAAACTTCGGTGGATTCTATATTATCGCTCCTGAGAATGCATCATCAGGTACTATTAAGATGTCAGAATGGGAAGAAATCTGGCAATATGGTAGTGATTTCGAACGTCACAAGTTTAAAGCTCCTTGTCTTTTAGATGGTGTTGCGCCACAGACTAAAGTTGGTGGGTTGAACAAAAAATTCAGGGCTTATATTCCAAACTCAGAATACCGAAAGAAGGGATTCTTTAAATCACACTTCATTGGAAATTATACTTGGATTTTCGATGTGAAGAAAGGAAAACCCGGATACATTCGGCAGAGATAGGCCCTATTTAGGATCTAAGATCATAACGTAGTCAAAGCTCTCATCTAGGCATTCAATTACGTTATCCAAATCCTTCAGTATATTTTCCGGGATAATTACGTAGCCCTTCATAACGGTGTTGTGCGATATTAAATGAGTTGAGTTAAACTCTTCGATGTATTTCTCTTGAACCTCTTTAGAGAAACGGAAACCGATCTCACCTTCCTTATTTACGAATGAAAACATATGACCATTCGCAGAAGTATTAGGAACTGTTTTGCCTTTTCGTTAGAATCTGCTGCATTTTGCAACGAGTTCATCATATACTTTCACTTTATCTTACCGCAAAATAAAATGTTTTATTCTTCGTGCACAGAAGATAAACATTTTTAGTATTCCATTTTCCGCTCAATATTAAGCCTAAGCGCAGCCCATAGCCTGTTTTAGATCACAGTTCAAGGAAGTAAGGACATGTACTTTTGCTGACTGCTTTTTAGATAAAACCAACCTTATGTTTGGCTGGGCACATCATACTTACATTCTTCCTACGCTTGGTTGGGTTCGATACTTTGCGTATAGGATAAGCATGACTGAATGGATCATCTTCATTAAGATTATTTGGGACTGGAATAAATCATTATCGAAAAGTGACAAAAGAAAACATTCCATGACCTATAAGTTCATCCTAGCCAGTGATATTTGGGTATTCATAAACCTCGTTATGGCACTCCTAATGTCCATACCATCGCTGAACTTCTTTTCACATGGAACGCACATTACCGTGGCTCACTCGATGGGAACGACAAGTTCATATCTCCGAGTACCTCAACAGCTTCCATTATGTATGGATCTTTTTTAAGCGTCTTTGTCCATCTTCTCATACTACCAAGTTTGGTTGTATCTGATAAAAACTCTTCAGTATCTGCACCATTATATAGGATGTTCAATCGTTCATTTTCACTTACCAAAGCCTCATATTCTTCAGATTTTTTCCTTGAAGCCTCTTGACGAGTTTGATATTTCTTAAGGTTTAAAGAAACCTCAGTATTCGATTCTTGCTCCTTAATCCACTGCGCTCGCTCGTCAATGATTGAAAGTGCCTCATTACTTTGTATTCGAGCCGCGCTTTTCTTCTTAATCGCGCTCATCTTTTTGAGTGGAGTACTTTCATAGGTGCTTGGCTCAATTTCAGTCCATGGCAATGGGTATTCTTCTTTCGTTTCACCAGTCTCGATATAACTGTAGAGCCCTGGCAGAACAATGTCTGGTGTCACTCCTCTTAATTGAGTTGACCCTCCATTAATTCTAAAAAACTTTTGTGTGGTAACTTTAACATTGCCTAACTGTCCAAGTTTAGCATAGCGCTCGGGAACCATTTTATCTAGTTCGTAAAATCTTTGTACTGTTCCTTTTCCGAATGTAGATGGAGAAGTTCCAATAATTACTGCTCGGCCGTAATCTTGTAATGCTGCTGCCATTATTTCAGAAGCAGATGCTGAGTATGAATTCACAAGGATTACAAGTGGTCCATCATAGAGCGTTCCTGGATTTACGTCATTCAATGACCTTGGTGCTCCTGTCTTTTGTTTCACTTGAACAACGGGTCCCTGATCAATAAACAATCCTGTCATATCAACGGCGTCCATCAACGAACCACCGCCATTGAATCGTAGGTCAATAATTATTCCTTCTACATTATCCGCTATTAGGTTTTCAACTTCGTTTTTCACGTCACGAGAACATCTTCTTCCACTCGGATCCTGAAAATCAGCGTAAAATGTTCTTAGATCTACAATCCCAATTTTTTCATCATCTTCGACGTCTTCAATAACGGCAGATTTTGCATAGCTCTCCTCAAGGACAACAATATCACGAATAATTGGAATGATGATAATTTGTCCACTTTTCTTCTTCACGGTAAGTTGAACTTCTGTCCCTTTCTTTCCACGGATCATTTGAACTACATCATCGCTCGGCATATCTTCAATATCAACTGGTTCTTCATCGCCTTGAGCAACCTTAAGGATTAAATCATCCACCTCTAATTCACCTTGTTTCCATGAAGCTGAACCTGGCACGATTCGAGTAACCTTGATAAAGCCATCTTGTGGTGTCAATTGAGCGCCAATTCCCTCTAGCTTACCAGACATCCGAATATCAAAATTCTCTTTGTCCTTAGGAGCAAAATAGGATGTGTGGGGTTCAATAACGTTCGCGAAAGTATTGATGTACATTGATAGATTATCATCTCTATCACTGTCCATAATTCTCTTAAACCATCTGTCGTAATCTTTCAACACCTTACCACGTGCTGCTATTTCAAGCTCTTCAAATGATTTAATTACTACGTTGGTATCTTTATCTTCTTGCGCCTTTTCCTGACGTTGGAGTTTGCTATCGAGCTCAATAAGTACATTATACTTCAGTAAACTTCGCCATCGAGCGTGAAGCTCCTCTTCAGATTTTACATAGCCTAACTTATCTACGTCAGTTTCGATTGTCTCCTCCTTGCTGAAATCAAAAGGTTTTGACAAAATTTCATTGTAATACTCCCTTGCTAGTTCAACGCGACTTGCATGAACACGATTCAATTCATCCAAAAAATCAAAATCATGCGCTTTTGCATAATCATCTAGTTCAAGACGGTGCTTTGAAAATCCATCAATATCGGATTGTAGGAAAAATCGCTTTCCATTATCCACTCGCTTAATGTAGCTATCGTATACTTTCTCGGACAACTCGTTGTCTACTGGCATAGGATTGTAGTGATTGTAGACAATTGTCTGCATCACGGCCTCCATAAGAAGTGATTCTCTATTGCCAATGTCGTCCGGTGGTAGTGGATTAGAAAATGCAACTAAGAGAACACACGCCGCGGCGAAAAGGAAAAAATATTTTTTATTTGAAATCATCTATTGGTTTTTCTGTTTAACAATTCATCATCTCTAAGTCTATCGAATATTCAAGATCTCTGAATACTCCAAGTATAGTTCTTTTTTGGGTAGTCTGCCTTATAGTTGGAGAGCGATTGTTCGTCTATTTCACAAATTTTAGCTCAATTTCACGGCATTCTCCTATTTCGGCATTTAAATGTCGTAGGATCAACCTTCTATTATTCAACTTTTCTATCGAATATGAGTTAAAATCCATGCCGAAACCAATGCTTGATGATAGTATTATCGCATCGCCTTGCTCGTTCACTGAATAGCTTCCGCCAAATACTTCATCTGCCGTAAAATCGTGAATGGGAAATTCGCAAAAGTCACTTTTGCTTTTTCTACAGTAATCAAATTCAAATATCAGATTCGGCTCTACTTCACCAAACCCTAGTAGGTCAGCTGAAATTACATTCCATTTCCCTTCCATTTTATTTACTATTCGTTGTTCCTTAGAACATGAGACCACGAGCATTGCGATTAAACCAAATAGTAGGTAGCTATTTTTCATGCTTACAGCATACCAAAGATTATTCCAATTAATTCTGAAGAGTAAGACACATATATTTAGTAAATTCGCCGACTGAATAACAATAATAAGAGAACCCTATGTCATACTTGTTTACATCAGAGTCAGTTTCTGAAGGACATCCAGATAAAGTTTCTGATCAAATATCAGATGCACTAATTGATAACTTTTTAGCTTTTGACCCTAATTCTAAAGTAGCGTGTGAAACGTTGGTAACAACGGGACAAGTTGTTTTGGCTGGTGAAGTTAAAACTGAGGTTTATCTTGACGTACAAAAAATTGCTCGTGAAACGATTAATAAAATCGGATACACGAAATCTGAGTACATGTTTGATGCAAACTCTTGTGGTATTCTTTCTGCGATTCATGATCAATCTGAGGATATCAATCAAGGAGTAGAAAGAGCTAACCCAGAAGATCAGGGAGCTGGTGACCAAGGAATGATGTTCGGTTACGCTACAAACGAAACTGAGAATTACATGCCGTTAGCATTAGATCTGGCGCATATGATACTTCGTGAAATGTCAGACATTCGTAACAACGAACTTGATTTGATACCTTATTTACGTCCAGACGCAAAGTCTCAAGTAACTATTGAGTATTCTGACGATAACGTACCACAAAGAATAGATACAATTGTTGTTTCAACGCAACATGATGATTTTGATACGGAACCAGCAATGTTGGCGAAAATCAAAGCTGATATTGTTGAGATCGTGGTAGGACGAGTTAAAGCAAAATGTTCTCCTGAGATTCAAAAATTGTTTACTGATGATATTCAATACCACATCAACCCAACAGGAATTTTCGTAATTGGAGGACCTCATGGAGATACTGGATTGACAGGACGTAAAATTATCGTTGATACATATGGAGGTAAAGGTGCTCACGGAGGTGGTGCATTCTCTGGAAAGGATCCCTCAAAGGTTGACCGTTCTGCAGCATATGCGACACGTCACATTGCAAAGAATTTGGTTGCAGCAGGTTTATGTAGCGAAGTCCTTGTTCAGGTTTCTTACGCAATTGGTGTAGCTGAACCATGTGGTTTATTTGTTGATACCTACGGAACTTCAAACGTAGATTTAAAAGATGGTGAAATCGCTGAGAAGATCTCTAAGATTTTCGATATGCGCCCTTACTTCATCGAACAACGTTTGAAATTAAGAAACCCAATGTATTCTGAAACAGCAGCTTTCGGTCACATGGGAAGAACTAACGAAGTAGTTAGCAAAACATTTACTGCTCCAGGAAGAGAGCCTAAAACAATGGATGTTGAACTTTTTACATGGGAAAGATTAGATTACGTTGATCAAGTGAAAGCCGAATTCGGTTTGTAATTTGATCCCACAATATATGGAAGCCCTGATTCATCTGAATTAGGGCTTTTTTATTTGATCCCCTTCACAAAATAATCTACTCTTCACAACGTTCATTCTCTGGTTAATTTATTCTTGTACCTTAGATGACTCATGAATTTATATTCGAAAAAACAGACTTGGAAAATTGCATTGCTGATTTTTGCGTTGGTGGTTGTAGGTGCTTCACTCTTCTTTTCGAACAATATCGTAACTGCAGTCTCTGAACAAGAAAGGGGACATGCGAAACAATGGGCGGATGCCATTAAAAAAAGAATTGAGCTCGTAGAGCTAACCGACAGCACGTTTATCGCATTGCGTGAGAAAGAACGTGATCGAATGGAACTCTGGGTGAACGCAACCAAGGAGGTTTCTGCTGCGACTTCCAATCTTGATGCAGATCTCAACATCGACTTTCCAATGTCGCTGATCAATGCCAATGATGGAATTCCGGTTATCGCATTGGACGATGAAGGTAATATCTCAAGCGCCCGAAATGTAGATTTTGATAGTACGGCATTTGCTAAAGAACATAACGAGTTAGCGGAGAAAGAAGTTTTTAAATTAATTGATGATACACTCTTAAAGCTATCTCAAGAATGGGCGAAAGTAAATCCTTCCTTTACAGTTGATATTTATCAAGGTCTCTACTTCATGACTTACGTGTATACCGATTCTAAGCAAATTGTGCGCTACGAGCGAAAACGTGACTCCTTGATTCAGCGCTTTAATGAGGACCTCGTTAACAATAAAGGACTTGTTCCTGTTCTCCTCGTAGATGACGAGCAGAAAGAGGTTCTTGCAACGAATATTCCAAATTTCGATGCATCGAAAATCGATTCTAAAATTGCCGATCTAGCTTCACAAAATACCCGCATCACATTGAACTTTCAGAATGAGGGACAAAGCTTCTTATATTTTGGAGACAGTCCAGAGTTGAAACAACTTCAGTACTTTCCATACATTCAATTCACCGTTATTGGTCTATTCGCAATCATCGCTTATTTGATCTTTAGCACTTTCCGTAAGGCCGAACAAAATCAGGTCTGGGCCGGAATGGCAAAAGAATCGGCTCATCAACTTGGTACGCCGTTATCCTCTCTAATGGCCTGGATTCAGCTCCTTGAAGCGCAAGGTGTTGACCAAATGGCATTAACCGAGATGCAAAAGGATATAGATCGTCTTGAAAAAGTCACAGATCGTTTCTCGAAAATTGGATCAGAAACGAAGCTCAAAGATGACAATATCTCGAGCACTGTTATCAATGTGGTAGAATACTTACGTCCACGGATTTCAGATAAGGTTGAGTTCACGCTGGATGCTCCTGATGAAATATTACACGCAAAGCATAATGCATCCCTTATCGAATGGGTCGTTGAGAATATTTGTAAAAATGCGGTTGATGCGATGGAAGCTGAAGGGAAGCTACATGTTCATTTAAAAGGTTCACCAGAATGGATTCACATCGACATTAAAGATACGGGTAAGGGAATTCCGGCTAACCAACAGAAGAACATCTTTGAACCAGGGTATTCAACAAAAAAACGAGGTTGGGGTCTTGGTCTATCACTCGTAAAACGAATTGTCAAGGAGTATCATAAAGGAAGAGTTTATGTCTTAGAATCGCGTGTAGATGTAGGTACAACCTTCAGAATTTCCATTCCGACAAAATAGCTTTCCTCTTTTTGATAAGCACGGATGCCAATTGCGCATAAAAACGCAACGACAATTCCCCAAATCTATATTTTACCATAACTACGTTCCATGTAAATCGACAGTGCGCATTGCAACGAAACTCTTAATCACACGCTCACCAACTCCAGGGACATCGATATGAATGAGGTAAACTCCGGAGGCAATAGGGATTGCTTTATTATTCACGAGTAACCAGTCGATATAAGTGACCGGACTGTCCTTGCTGAATGACTTTACTAGCTTACCTTGAGTACTGTAGATCTTAATCTCACATTTCTCTGGTAGGTTTGTGATCTTAACACGTGAGTCAACTCTATTTCGCTCATATTGCGAGTACGCGTTGTAAGGGTTTGGTACTACATTAATTAAATCTAACACATCCGTTAACTGATCCAAACTTCCAACTTCAGTGCTGATGTCATCCATGCTCCATGAATACATCGGTGCACCGTTATTTCTTCCCGTTGCAATGTAGTTCTTGTACTCCTTATTGATGCGCAATCTAATTTTGACATCTGTCTCATGCATAGCATGATTAGGAGCTAACATAGGATACGCTAACCAACTGAAGCTCGAATAGAAATTACGTTTGGCTGTACTATTATTCGATTCAACAGCCAACATATCGTTATACATATCATTGGTTGCATCGTTATTTGCCAACGAAGGAACATACTCATTGTAGTTGTACGCAAGGTTATCATTGTTGATATCCTTGTTCTTATAGCTCATTACATAAACTGGCTGAACACCTCCCATGATTGGAGTTCCTACTCCATCCACCAATCGATCTGTTGGATTCCAGATCATATCAGCTCCATTCTCTCCTCCAAGGAATGAGTTTTCACCAAATGCCATGTACAATCTTGCCCCGGACTCTAAGTCTATTGCATAACCTGGGAACCATCCCATACCAGTTCCCGCTTCAGGATTCCCGTTAATATCGACACTGTAACTTTTTCGCATAGCCCCGGGTTCCGCACCACCCAAATTTAGTGTAGCATCACGACCTAATTCAATTACAGGGCAACGCGTCCATTTAGACTTATCCGATGTAATTACAATATCCACACTTGGTAAATAACTGATCGATGCTCTGTTGCGGTATGAATTCGCAAGACCAGTCGATGTGTTAAAATAAGTCATTGGCATATAATCTGCTTCATAGCCAACCAATTTAAATGGGGCTACTGTACCTCCCAATAGCTTAGCAAAATTCTTATCATTATCTGCCGAGACATTATCTGGATAAGAACAAGGGTCCAAGTATCTTGATAAATCCGGACGGCATTCATAATCCTCTGCCCCCGTATCTGTTTCTGGGTCATAAATTCCAGACCTCACCCAATTGGTTGGGAAATATGAGTCGTTATCACTAACTCCTGTCAACCAAATTTTCGAGCTATCGGCAAATTCGATAGACTCCTCAATCATAGAAGAAGTTCTTGCCTCCTTCCCACCACTGGCACCTTCTGGTAAGAAGTAATGCTCTTGATGGATCTGAACAGAAACCCCCCATTGAGGAATGAGCTGTTCATTATCTGACTGGATCGTCAACTCAGATGTTACAGAGTCGAGCAATGCACCATTTTGATTAGCATATCGGTAAATAACCCAACTTGCTGTATCCGCGCCGTTAGATCCATTATTACTCCCAGCTGAATAGTTTACAAACTTACATTCGTAATAGCCATCTGTAACGTTCAATGGATCAATCACCTTTACATTCAGAGGGCCTTTTCCATAATCATATGTTGGAGTATCCAGCTTACCATAAGTGAGAATGTGATTTTTAGAATCTTCGGTCAACTCAAGGTTTCGATTTCCATTACCATAGCCGTCAATACGAGTTATCTGTGGAGATGATCCGTAAGACACGTTCTGAATTGTTCCATCCGCTTCAGGATTTGGGTTGTGTGGTATAACCTCGATCACTTTCACTTCTCCAAACGCCGCTTTTCTACTCGCGATGTATTGCTTTTGCTGCCCGTCAAGCGCTAGCGGATCTGTTGGATCGTATTCCTTGAAGTTATTGTGTGCATATGCGATTGCCATAAAGTAGTATCGCTTAAAGTTCACTAATCGATTGTCGCCTTGAGCAAACAAATCCGTGTTGACCTGAAATGAATGTTGAATCCCTTCATTTGCTCCATCCACACGTTCAACAGGTATACTCGCCTGGAGTCCTTCGTCAAACTCAAAATTGATGATGCGGTCGATGTCATCCTTAATATCACATTGGGCGGTCAATCGAGCTTTTGTTGCGTCGTTTAAATCTGAGATGGAGACATTATTACTTACCAATTGATAGATCTGATATCCTTGAAAACGATAATTGAAATCCGCTGCCGAATCTGACGAAACTAAGAATGGATCGCGCTCTATGTACTCTTCATTCGCATTATTAGAATTGGAAGGATTACTTAATGTAAGAATCACTTCATTCTCCAATTCTTGGAAATCAAGATCTGGCGCATGCGGTGCGTCAAGAACTTTAAAACAATTTTCGAAGAGAGCTTGCGCCTTGTCATCTGCCTGTCTTAATACCTCAACAGAGGCGAAAGGATCCCCTGAAGAAGCCTGTGCAAAGACAATTCCTACGGTAATGTTGTTAATGGCTCCAGGCTTTAAAACGAACGGGCCAGCCGATTGAACAAAACGTCGGTCATAGGGTACATTTCCTGCTGTTTGTTCTGTCCATTCGGGCTGAACTTGACCTCCCGTTCCCCAACCTAATGGATCTGTGTCTCCCGGGAACATGAAATCACATGAAACTCCTGAGTTTGCCTGTGGATCCGAAATATGACCTGATCCACCGTAGTAGAATGGCGTTCCATCCTTCCAAAAACCACGGAGGTAATTGTAGTAATCACCAGCGGCAATAGGGTCGGTTTGATTAATATTACCCCCACCAATATTACTATAGTACAGAAAGCGACGCATTCCAAACCGTTCATTATCTATAATTCCATCACCATAACCAATACCATTTAAGGCCTCGTTGACGCCAATACCATATGCGTTATCAATTCCATCATCGTCCTGATAAGGTCCTTCAAAGAAATCCACACCAATGGCTGGAGGTACATCTCCATACCCAAGGAAGCCAGCATTATCGCCATCGAAGTTGTCACCATTGTAGTAATAAGCTAATCCTCTTCCCACATCACAACCAACGTAGTCATCAAATGGATCACCTAGTGCACCATCAGTGAAATATCCAAAATAAGTATCGTAAAGCGTTTGAGTACCTCTGTTAATCAACTCATAATTATAGAAAGTCATGTTGTTGATCTCATCATTAGAAGCAAATGAAAATGCCTGTGCACGAATCTCCATTCCGATAGGATCTCCTCCTGTTTCAGTATGAATATTTCCTTTGTCATTCATGACCCACCAGTAGTTCAAATCACCATAAAGAGATACACTTCGATCCACCCCACATTCCTTTGTTTTGTAAATATCATGCCATGGATAATCTCCAAGTTCCCATTGGTAAACGCCATCATCATTTCGATCAAAGAATGGGGCAAGATAAAAGTCTTGTCCCGCGCCTACATCACCATGAGCCGGCCATTCTTTTATGATATCCGGTATTTGATAATCTGGGTAAAGATCACTCTGAGTAGAGGTTCCGTTGATCGCATCTTGCTCACCGGCCGTGTACCAAGCATCGAACAACCGTATTTCATCTTGTGCAGAAACAAAATGCTTATCGTATTTGCTGCAATTTTCGTAATTCGTTTCGGCCGCACCTTGAGTTAGTGGTCCTGTCCAATAATCTTGACCATTTCTATAACGCAACGCTGCTAATTTCAACTGATCATTGATATCTGTTCCACCCAACCATAATGCTGAAGTAAACAATGCCATTCGTCCTGAGTTTTTTGGAACCTCATACTGCGAAAAATTTTGCCCAGGCACTTGCCACATATTACCAGCAGTGTGGACTAGCATTCGCACATTATTCAACTCCATGTACGTCGAAGTAGACGGCGGTGTACAACCTGCAGATTTTTCAATCTCCGTATCTGGTATCGAATTCCCAGCATATGGTTGTCCAAATGCGAGTAGCACAGAACCAATAAACAGAAGTGTGAGAAAGGTTTTCATAATGCAGCTTTGATTGCAAAATACTGAATATTTGAGTGTTGATCCACTAGGGTTGTGCTCAAATTCAACAGATATATACTATTCTAATTATTTTGATTTGCTCAATCTCTCAACGAAAGTGACCAATAGTGTAGTGATATCATGGTATTCCATAAAGCTAAGCTCAGAATATTCATCGAAGATATCATGGTAATTTTTATTCGGCCCCATTGTGTAAATAAAGAATGCCGGGACACCTTTCTCAGTAAACCAATAATGATCTGAATTCGATGTAGGTCCTCTTTTCTTAACCTTAGCCAGTAAATTCTTCTCTGCATTAATTGCTTGAAGAAGTTCAAACTCTTTTTCAAAAAGTGTAGCATTTACCGCAGTAATTCCTTCCTCACCTGACCCCATGATATCGAGGTTAATTACGAATCGTACTTTCTTTAAGGGTAGAATTGGATTTTCTGTGAAGTACTTCGACCCCACTAATCCCGCTTCTTCGCCCGAAAATGCAACAAACATAATATTAAAATCAGAAGGATTCACTTTGAAATATTTCGCCATTGTCAGAAGCATTGCAGTTCCAGATGCATTATCGTTAGCTCCTGGAAAATACGTGTCATCTCCCATTCTTCCAAGGTGATCATAATGCGCCGTAAACATGATTGTTTTAGCACACATCTTTTTTGACGGGATATATGCTACAACATTTTGCGTCCCATATGTTTCAATGAATTCTGCATCGATATCAATTTTGAACTCTGCAGTTCGATCAACTATAGAGTCCTGTATTTGGATTAATGGAAATGCCAAGTGACTTCTTCCTACTGACCATGTAAATTTACTATCTACGATTTCTATTACCGGATGAAACGCAGCAACTGCTCGTGAAAGCCCAGCAATTTCTTTCTTCTCTTCAGCTGTTGCTTTAGCCAAATCAAGAAGGAGCGCGTTATACTCTCCTAATGCCATGTAATCTCCAAGAGCAGCTCCAAATTTTTCTTGATCTAATGCGGTTTCTAAACTGATCAAATACGGCTTCAGCTTACCCGTCATTCCTCCTGACGAAGGCTCAACTACAAAATGGACACCTGGTTTTAACTCTCGATTCCCCTGAGTAACATCTGCATGCCCTGGGAACGTATTCACACCAAGTAAGTCATAATGCTGAAGGTATCCTTCCTTCTTGAACGTACCAATATTTAATTTAGAGAATTCATCTGCTAAGTAATCTGCAGCAAGTGAATCACCTTTGGCATAATAACCTCTACCATGAAATTCTGGAGCGCATAATTGCTTAGTTATTCTACGAACTTCTTCAATTTGTGCAGAAGTTGAAAGTGCGAGTAGGACAAACGAGGCTGCGAGAATCTTACGCATAACGTCGTTTAATTATCGACATGAACTCTAGTACCGCTTCTTGTTCTAAGTCCCATGAATTTTTAAATGCTAATTCTTCCACCTTAACACTAGCATCTCCAAGAGAGTCTTGGCTATCAAGAGATGAAATCGCCTCGGCGAATAAATCACTTGATCCATCAAATAATTCACGTATGTATCGTAAGCGTTCGTTTAAACCAAACGCTCCACTCAATGATTCGATTTTACTCTCAGCAAATTGTGAACTCACTGAGCTTGGTAGGCTTTTCAGACGAATTAAAAAATTCTCATCTCCATCAAAATCAGATTGAACCGTTTCAGATAAGTTTACCTCTTCTTTCGACTCTTCAAATTCCGGTTCTTCAATTCGTTCCTCTTCGTCTTCAGAAGTTTCCTCCACAAACTCTTGTGCAGGCTCTTCCATAACCGGCTCTGGTACAATAGATTCTTCAATAATCTCCTCTACCTTTTCTTCGGAAATCTCTGTTTCTTCAAATAAAGAAAATTCTAAGCCACTTGATTCAACAACCTCCTTCTCTTCAACAACATCAACTGGTTCTTCCTTAGTCTCAACGATAGGAGTTACTCCAGCTTTCTCTTCAAAAGCCTTGTACTTAAGGATTATACTCCGCTCATGAAGCTCACGAGTTAGTTCTTCTAATTCTGAGAGTTCTAATATCGAAAGCGTTCCATTCTCCATCTTGTCGACAAGAACTGTAAGCGATTTTAACCTTAACTTATATTTTTCTAATCCTTCCATTGTTCCGTGTGAATGATTTTTCAACATTTATACCAAGTTGCTAACGAAGCATTCATACTATCCCTCGATTTAGCGAAATTGGTTCATCAAAGTTAGTGAAGGATGACGATTATTCATAACAAATCGTTCTGAGTTGTCGTCGTCACTCTGTTGAAAACCTGTAAAAAACACAAACTATGTTTTTAGAACATTTTCCAGAAGAAGGTAGAGTCCATGGATGGATTGAAGTAGTATGCGGATCAATGTTTTCAGGAAAAACAGAAGAACTAATCAGAAGACTTCGACGCGCAGAGTTTGCAAACCAAAAGATCTTGTTGGTAAAACCGAGAATTGACGATCGTTATCACAAACAAAATGTGATAAGTCATCAAGGAACGAGCTTTGAAGCAATTTGCGTAGATGATTCTAAGGAAATTCTAAATGTTTGGAAGAAAGAGCGAGTAGTTGCAATTGATGAAGCTCAATTCTTTGATGAGGGTATCGTTGATGTCTGTCATCATTTATCAGCAAATGGTGTTCGTGTAATTATTGCAGGGTTAGACATGGATTTTCAAGGAACTCCTTTCGGGCCAATGCCACACCTCCTCT
Source organism: Flavobacteriales bacterium UBA7325 (assembly GCA_002471375.1). Lineage (GTDB taxonomy): Bacteria > Bacteroidota > Bacteroidia > Flavobacteriales_D > Crocinitomicaceae > UBA4466. The sequence continues at coordinate 57,666 of DKPV01000004.1, read as the reverse complement.
CGATTGCTGAATACGTGACTAAGGTTCACGCTATTTGCGTATCTTGCGGTAACTTAGCACAATTCTCGCATCGAACTGTTGCAGAGAAAGAACAAGTTCTCGTAGGGACTGTTGATCAATACAAGCCCCTTTGTAGATCGTGCTACAATAAAATAGCGCATTGAAATTAAATTACCAATACCGTAAAATCGCTTCATTATTATCAAACAACTCCGACTCGGATACGGTAATCCATTCGGTAGCATATGATACGCGTAAAATTTCATCGGGCGCACATGTGCTATTCTTCGCATTAAAAGGTGACTTCAGAGATGGTCATAGCTTTATCGATGATGCTTACTCCAGAGGTGTTCGCCATTTTATTGTGACATCTGAAGGGAGCACCAGTCATCTTGAGGGAGCACAAGAAATAGCAGTGGAAAATACATTTCAGGCACTTCAGGATCTTGCTCAATATCACAGAGAACAATTTAAAATACCCGTGATTGCAATAACTGGTAGTTATGGGAAAACAACCGTCAAAGAGTGGTTAAGCGAACTCATCTCACCGGTCTTTAACGTAGTTAGAAGTCCCAAAAGCTATAACTCACGACTAGGTGTAGCACTCTCTATTTTCGAAATAAAGGACTCTACCGATATCGCGATTATTGAAACTGGAATTTCGGCACCTGGTGATATGATTCATCTCCAGAAAATGATCGCCCCTACACTTGGGATATTTACAGCGCTTGGAAGTGCGCATATTGAAAACTTTGATTCTCAGCTAGACATTAAGCAGGAAAAATTACTCCTTTTCAAGTCGATTGAATCATTCATATATCCAAGAGCTGTTGATCTTAACAGTAATAATTCAGAAGTGATTGAGGAAAATGATTTTCAAGATCTACAATCCTCTTTCAAACTGAATGACCCAATACAGTGGAAGAATTGTCAATTAGCAATCGCCATGGCCAAAAAACTAGGAGTCAACGATGCAATCATCATGGGGCAACTAGAAAAGCTCGAAGCACTCTCTATGCGTCTAGAAACATTCGATGGAATCAATCAGAACACAGTAATAAACGATGCCTACAGTCTTGATGTAGATTCATTGCGGCACGCATTAGAATATCAGCAAATGACTGCAGGGGCAAAATCTCGAGTAGTTTATATTGGAATATCTGGTAATAACGCTCAGACGCAAGAATGGGTGGAGCAAATTGTAGCATCATTTCCTAAGGTAGATCTTCGCATCATAAATGCAGAAAAGCCAGTAGATTACTCTACCGCGAACAGCTCAATTTTAATTAAGGGTGATCGAGGTTCGAATATGGAGGTAGTTGCAGGTAAATTTAAACGGCAGCAGCATCAAACTTTCTTACAAATCGATCTTGGTTCTATCCGTAAAAACATCCGTGCCTATAAATCGAAACTCCATGAGCCAACCAAAATTCTCTGCATGGTCAAAGCTGCATCCTACGGCTCAGATGCAAAGAAGACCGGAGTCTTTCTTGAACAGCTCGGAGTAGATTATTTAGGCGTGGCTTATCCAGATGAAGGCGTTGAGTTACGGGAAAATGGAGTTACACTTCCGATCTTGGTAATGAATAGCGAAGCAGCTGCATTCTCTACTTGCATTCAATATAATTTAGAGCCCGCAATTTTTTCATTAAGTCAACTCGAGGCATTCGTTCAAGAACTAATTCTGAATGCGAGGCAAAACTACCCAATCCATCTTAAATTGGAAACAGGAATGCACCGCATGGGAATTGAGACAAACGAGATCGATGCACTCATGCAAAAAATAAACGCTCAACCTGAAGTTTCAGTGGCAAGTATTTACTCTCATCTTTCTCAAGCGGATGTAGAAAAATCCGTACATGTACAGAATCAGATTGATCGGTTTTCTGAACTCTCAGAAAAAATCCAATCATCTCTGTCTTATCCAATTATTAGGCATATTCTCAATTCTGAAGGAATTGTAAACCATACGAACGCACAATTTGACATGGTTCGATTAGGAATCGGAATGTATGGAATTACAGATAATAGTGATTGGAAGGACAATCTATCCCCGGCCATCGAATGGTTTAGTGCTGTGTCTCAAGTTAAGGCATTAAACACAAACGATGCGGTTGGTTATCATAGACGTTTTATTGCAGATAAAACTATGGAAATTGCAGTTATCCCAGTGGGTTATGCAGATGGTTTTAGACGTCAATTAAGCAACGGCAAAGGAGGCGTTTATATTAAGAATACTTTCTGCCCGACAGTAGGAAGCGTCTGTATGGATATGATTATGGTCGATGTAACCGGATTGGAAGTCGCAGAGAAAGACCAAGTTGAAATTATAGGTCCACAACAATCAATCTATGAGTTCGCGGATCAACTAGATACAATACCCTACGAAGTAATGACACACTTTTCAGGAAGAATGCATCGGAAATTCATTGAGGCATAGCCGCAAATAAACGATCCAACCCCTTATTTTCTCAATGAGCTAGCGTTCATCGTTCTCGTCTCATCAAACTCTAACTTTTTTGAAAAAATGAAGACCCCACCTTTAATTTTCCCCTTCAAGCGTACTTTCAAATCTCCTTTTCCTGCAAGGCTAAGTGCTGTTCTCAAGGCATTATCTTCCAAGTGAGCAGTAAACGGAGCCACTAGATGTGTCTCTCGTTTTCTTTTCATTTTGACTTTCTTTTCAAGGTGGATTTTACCCACATAATCCCCATCAATGTAAAGGTCAAGCTTTGAAGGTTTCACCTTAATCGCAAACCAATTTCCGTTGAAAACATTAGCCTCAGCTGTAAAGTTTACGTTATTCCCATCGAGTTTCTCGAGATTGAAATTTTCCCCTCCCCTCATTTCTGGCTCATAAAAAGTACACGACGCAAAAAGTAGTGAGAGAACAAAAATTGATATTAGCTTCTTCATATTAGTTCTTATTAAATCGCTTACTAAATGCAACGAAAAAATGTGGAATAGTTTCAATTCCGCGGTAATAATTGAATAAACCGTAGTGCTCATCTGGTGAATGTATCGCGTCACTGTCTAAACCGAAGCCCATTAAAATGGTTTTTAAACCAAGTTCTTTTTCGAACATAGCAACTATTGGAATAGATCCCCCACTGCGCACTGGGATTGATTTTGTACCAAAAGTCGCTTCGTATGCATCACTGGCAGCTTCATAGCCTATCGAATCGATTGGAGTTACTGCAGGCTCACCTCCATGATGAGGAGTAACAACTACTTCTGTTCCTGCTGGAGCAATGGCCAAGAAGTGATCCATAAATAACTTCGTAATCTCATCAGGATCCTGATCTGGAACAAGTCTCATTGAAATTTTAGCGTAGGCTTTCGATGCAATTACCGTCTTTGCACCATCACCTTGGTATCCACCCCAAATGCCATTAACATCTAGCGTTGGCCGTATAGACCCTCTCTCCATTGTAGAGTATCCTTCTTCACCATAAACATCATTAATATCAATTGACTTACAGTAGTCCGCTTTACTAAAAGGAGCCTTCGCCATCTGAGCACGCTCAGCATCGGAAAGCTCAACAACTTTGTCATAAAAACCTGGAATCGTGATGTGATTGTTTTCATCGTGCAATGAAGCAATCATTTTAGCGAGGATGTTAATAGGGTTCGCAACACAACCCCCGTATAATCCAGAATGTAAATCACGATTTGGACCAGTCACCTCCACCTCAACATAACTCAATCCACGAAGACCGGTAGTAATTGATGGAACGTCGTTTGCCAACATTCCTGTATCTGAAACTAATATGATATCTGCCTCTAATTTTTTCTTGTTGTTTTTTACAAACACACCCAAATTCGAACTTCCAACCTCTTCCTCTCCTTCAATCATGAATTTAACATTACATGTTAATTCATCTGATTTAATCATTGCTTCAAATGCTTTTACATGCATGAACATTTGTCCTTTATCATCACATGCTCCACGTGCAAAAATTGCCCCTTCCGGATGAATCTCAGTTTTCTTGATCACTGGCTCAAATGGCGGACTCGTCCATAAATCGATCGGGTCAGCTGGTTGCACGTCATAATGGCCATAAACTAAAACAGTTGGCAATGAAGAATCAAAAATCTTATCTGCATAAACGATTGGATGTCCTTCCGTTTTACAAATCTCCACATTGTCCGCACCGGCATCTCTTAAACTTTGAGCGACACTCTCTGCTGTTTTTGCAACATCTGCAGTAAATGCAGGATCTGCCGAAACTGAAGGTATTTTGAGTAATTCGATTAACTCGTCTAAGAAACGTTGCTTATTAGCTTGAATATATGACTGTGTATTTTCCATGTTCGGGTTTCAATTTTTGAATTATAAAAGTCGGTAAATTTATTCACTATTATTAGGGATTCTCTGTCTATTATTCCATTTTAGTGCAACCTTTAGTCATTACTTGGGGTCTTACTATAAAATTAAGCAACTTCTATGCAGTTAAGAAAGCTACTCGCATTAGCAATTCTGGTTCTTCTCGGGACTACGATGCACGCTCAAATCTCAGTAAACAATACACTTACGCCGGCAGATATGGTAAACGCCTTGATTGGTCCAGGTGTAACTGTGAGTAATATTAGTTTTACAGGACAAGGTGTTCAGGCAGGTTCATTTGATGGTTCAATGTCGAATATCGGATTAGATAATGGGATTATTATCTCATCAGGAACAATCCTAGATATCGTACCTCCAAATCAGCCAACAACAGGAACTTTTGGTCAACCTGGTGATCCTGATTTACTAACAATTGCGCAATCAGTATTAAGTAACCCTGCAGCAGCTTCAATTAGTGCAACAGCAGATGCCGCATATTTGGAATTCGACTTCGTTCCAGTAGGAGATTCAGTAGAATTCAACTTCGTATTCGCTTCGGAAGAATACCAAACATATATCAATACATCGTTTAATGATGCATTTGGATTCTTTATTAGTGGACCTGGCTTTGCGGGTCCTTATGCTTCGCCTGCAGCATTCACAATGGGAGCCGAAAATTTAGCATTTGTTCCAGGTACAACCGATCCAATTACGATCTCTACTATTCATCCAGGTTTGAATCCAGCGTTCTATATTGACGATCCGGTGGGAGCAACTCAATCATTTAATGGCTTTACAACTCCAATGAAAATCGAGTTTCAAGTTGTTTGTGGAATGACATACCACTTTAAGTTTGCCGTAGCAGATTGTCAAGATGATTTTCTGGATACAGGTGTTTTCTTGGAAGGCGGAAGTTTCTCATCTGATGCTGTATCCGTAGCAGTAACAACTGTTTCTGGTGACACAGCGGTGTACGAAGGATGTACATTTGCCGATTTCATTTTCTCAAGACCAGATACGTCTGATACATTAATAATTAACTACTCTCTTAGCGGAACGGGACAAGAAGGCACTGATTTTGCGGCCTTAACTAACCCAGTAACTTTCTTACCTGGACAGGATACAATTATCTTAACCCTTAACCCAATTGCTGATGGCTTGATTGAACCAGGTGAATCAGTAACGATTACTGCATTTACTATCAGTCCATGTGGAGATACAATAATTTCATCTGGAACCGTATGGATTTTCGATGAACCCGATATGTATATTGACGAGAGTGATACCATTATTTATTGTGCCGATGATTCAGTCTTAGTAACCGCCTTCGCAGGTGGAGGATTCAGCCCATACCTTTATTCTTGGACGGGCTCTACTTCTACTACGTCACAGGCTTACGTCGCAGGATCCCTGAGTGGTCCAGTTGAATACTATGTAACCGCTACCGATGGCTGTGGTTACTCGGTCACCGATACTGTAACTGTTACATTGAATCAAACATTGGCAATTGACAATGTTTCATCTCTACCATCATCTACATGCACACCTACTGGTTCAGTTAACGCAGTAACCTCAGGTGAGACAGGTGTCGCTATCTACAACTGGACAGGACCAGGTCTTGGTGGAGGATCGAGTGCTAGCCTTGATTGGCAGAATGTCTCTCCAGGATGGTATTATTTCACCGTAACAGATAACATATGTGTTGAAACGGATAGTATTGAAATTGTAGCGGACCCAACACCAATCTCAAGTTTCACTGGCTCTCCAATTTCAGGATGTGCCCCACTAAGTGTGAACTTCGCAAATAGCAGCATTAATGGCACGAGTTACGAATGGAACTTTGACGGCACAATTGTAAATGCACCAACAATGGCTTCACAAACTCACGTATTCACAACAAGTGGACTTGTTCAATTGGTGGCCTTTGACGATGGAGGTTGTTCAGACACAACAACGATCTCAATATCAGTTACTCCTTGTGGATGTACTGACCCTGCGGCAGAGAACTACAATCCTCTCGCATCGATAGATGACGGATCTTGTATTTACGCGCAGCCAACTGTTGTTTGTCCAAATATATTCACTCCAAATGATGACAACCTAAATGATGTTTTCAAATTGGATGTGACGAACGCAATTGACGTAGAATTCACGATACTTAACCGTTGGGGTAACGTAATGTATGAGACTTCAGGGTTAGCTCCATTTTGGAATGGTGAAACTCCGTCTGGAGCTCCTGCAGAAGATGGGACTTACTTCGTGAACTATACTGTGACAGGAATCGATGGAACGACTCAGATTACGGGTCATGGTTTCGTACAACTTGTAGCAGGAGACAAATAGAAAATTAAATCCGAATTACTGGAAAACGTCCTCGCGACTAATACAGGAAATTGTGGTACGGGTAGCGAACTTGGAAGATTGTCTTTACCTCTTCATATAGAAGCTCTTTGAACTCCTCGACATTTTCTTTTGTATGAGCTGAAATGAAGACACATTTGGTGTCGTTCAGTTTACCCATCCATGACTTCTTCAATTCATCAAGCGTCAAGTTTTCTCCTTCAAGAAGAATTTGATCCTCTTCTCGCTCTTCAAATTCATACGAGTCAATTTTGTTAAACACGACGATTGTCGGTTTATCACTTCGATCAATTTCTGCCAGCGTATCGCAAACAACATCGTAATGCTCCTCAAAATTTGGATGAGAAATATCAAGCACGTGAATTAATAAGTCAGATTCTCGTACTTCATCAAGTGTAGATTTAAAAGAATCGACCAGTTGGTGAGGAAGTTTCCGGATAAAACCAACGGTGTCGGCCATTAAAAAAGGAAGATTACCAATTACAACTTTCCTAACAGTTGTATCCAGGGTCGCAAATAGTTTATTCTCGGCAAAGACATCAGACTTACTTACCATATTCATAATGGTACTCTTTCCAACGTTTGTATATCCAACAAGTGCGACTCGAACCAGTTGTCCACGATTACCTCGTTGAACTGATTTTTGTTTGTCTATTTTCTTCAACTTCTCCTTAAGAAGCGCAATTTTAGCTTGGATAATTCGTCTATCCGTTTCAATTTCTGTTTCACCTGGACCTCTCATTCCAATACCACCTTTCTGTCTATCAAGGTGTGTCCATAAGTTTGTCAATCTAGGTAGCAAATATTGAAGCTGCGCCAACTCAACTTGTGTCTTGGCATTTGCTGTTCTAGCTCTACTCGCAAAAATATCTAAGATGAGATTGTTTCTATCGAGAATCTTCGTTTCCAATGCCCGCTCGATATTTCTCATTTGAGATGGACTTAATTCATCATCAAAAATTACAAGATCAACATCATTCGCATTAATGTAATCTCGGATCTCCGATAGTTTTCCTGAACCTACAAAAGTTTTTGAATTCGGCGCGGTTACCTTTTGAAGAAAGCGCTTAACAGTAGTTGCTCCTGCAGTTAATGCAAGGAACTCCAATTCATCAAGGTATTCCTCGGCTGAACGCTCGGTCACTCCTTGAGGAATAACTCCAACAAGCATGCATTTTTCTTCTACCGCATCAACGAGTACGTGTCCTTCTGCCATAATATTTAGTCTCTCAATGAGATTACGTGATCAACAACTGCGTTTCTCTCCTGCTCGGAAGAAATGATGTATTCAAATGGAGGCATAACTCCCTGCCCCTCAATAATAAGTTTATAAACTTTTGCAGAGTCGAGCTCAGAATTAGCTAAGTCCTTAGCTCCTGTAACACCCGCCTTTCCTTCAGGGCCGTGGCAGGCTGTACAATTAGCCTCATACAACTTTGCTCCATTTGGTCTGTCTTCTGATGACCCTAAAGAACTCCCTGTATCACCCGAGCAAGCTGTAAATAAGCCAAGAAGTGCAACTACGAAAATCGTTTTTACATCCATGATCCCTTCAATGCTTCTCTGAATGGCCAAGGTATTGACACCAAAATCAGAATAAGTCCTATCGTATAGGTAACCAAAATCTTGTGATGCTTATTTCGGGAACCTTTCATTTTCTTTTCTGCACTACTTCTGCCCATTGTGATCACAGCGATCGCGCATACCATTACTAGAATGTGTTCCATCCCATAGAATCGATACATACCTCCTGCTACATCACTGGACATCCATCCTTCAACATATGCCACTTTACTTGACAAGAACATTAATCCAATTCCCAGAAGTAATTGGATATGCAAACTCACCATCGTAAACAAGTTTAGCATCTTGTCTTTCTTCAGGTAATTACCAGAAGACTTTGAACGAATCGCATTAACAATTGCAAATAACAACAATAGAAGTGCTATCCATCGCATTCCTGAGTGAGCTCCTTGTAGGATATTGTACATAATTTATTTTTCTGTAAAAATACGAAAATGGTCCATCCAAATGGTATTTTCCTCAGGCATATCGTGTCAAATGAGTAAATTCACGGCATGAAAAAATTGATACTCGGAAAATCAGTTCTTGTATTTTTCATTTTTTGCACGGTTTACTCCATGACATTTGGGCAAGAACCAAAAAATGGAATGGTTGAATCGAATGCGGCATATTATGCATTTACGCATGCAACAATAATGGCTTCACCAGGTGAAGTTATTAACAATGGAACACTCCTGATTAAAGGCGATGAAATCGTGAAAATTGGCAAGCGCGTTTTAATTCCTAATAACGCTGTTAAAATCGACTGTGAAGGACGAACAATTATCCCATCCTTTGTTGAGCTTTCCACGAGTGTTGGTGTTCCCGTGGCCAAGAGCAAAAAGACCGGCCGCTCACCTCAGCTGGAATCCATGAAGCAAGGTCCATATTACTGGAACGAAGCCATTCATCCAGAATTAAATGCTTCTGAGTTATATACTTCCAATCAAACAGAAAACAAGGCACTTATTAAAAGCGGATACGGTTTTGCGATGACTCACCAACAGGACGGAATAGCTCGAGGTAAGGGCGCATTCGTATCGCTCGGAAGATCTTCGATTCATGAGGAGATGACTAATTGGACGAGTGCTAGCTTCTATTCCTTCGAAAAAGGTGTTTCTAGGCAATCGTACCCATCTTCTCAAATGGGTTCAATCGCGCTTCTACGCCAAACATTCTATGATGCAATTTGGTACAAAGATGAATCCAAAAAAGAACCTAACCTTTCCCTTCAGGCAATCAATGATCAATGGGAAGAATCTAGCTTCTTTTTCACGCGATCAAAGTGGGAAATTCTAAGAGCGCAGAAAATTGCTTCCGAATTCGACCGAAATTTCAACTTCATCGGTTCCGGTGATGAGTACATGATAATTGATGAACTTGTTGAAATTAAGAGCACAGTTGTGGTCCCAATTGATTTCCCAGAAGCATACGATGTAACAAATCCCTATGTCGCTCGGCAAATTCCACTAAGCGACATGAAGCATTGGGAAATGGCTCCATACAACCCTTTGATACTATCAGAAAATAATATCCCCTTTTGTATTACGTATGCCGGCCATAAGACTCCGAAAGATTTCTGGACACATCTGAGGTCAGCCGTAAAACATGGTTTGTCTACTTCAGATGCCTTAAATGCACTTACACTTCAACCAGCGAAAACATTGGGCATTTCTGAATCAATTGGTTCGATTGCAATTGGTAAAATAGCGAGTTTCAATATCTACGATGGGAATCCATTTGAAGAAACATGTAAACTTCTGCAGTCATGGAATCTTGGTGAGAAAACAGAACATGCTCCATATCTAAAAGAGGACATCTCAGGGAAATATAACATAACTATTGACAAACGACAATTTCCCCTAACCATCAAACCTGCTGGAAAAGGAAAATGGAAGGGAACTGTAGAGACATATTCGACGAATGAAACTCTTAAGATTGATACTGTAAATCATATTACAGTTGTTCTTTTAGATCAAGGAGATATTACTTTACAATTCGCTATTAATGATACCATCTGGTCTGGAAGCATCAATCTCCAAGGGAAGATCAATACTAAATTGGGGATTTTTGAAGGCAGTGGGATGATACCTACAGGTAAGTGGGTAAAATGGTACGCCGTAAAAAGTGGTAAGGCCAGTAGAACGTCAAAAAAGAAAGATACACCTTTTGAAGTTGATACACTAGCTGTTCCATGGTTCCCAAACATGGCCTATGGTTTTGATTCCATTCCTGAAGAACTCCCATTTGTAATTGTAAATGCTTCGGCGTGGACGAATGAAGAAGAAGGAATCATAGAGGATGCAACGATAATCATTGAAGATGGAAAAATCACCTACTGCGGCACAGAGCCTCCAACACATCCTAAAGATGCCGATGTGTTCGATGCGAAAGGAATGCACGTAACATCAGGAATTATTGACGAGCATTCGCACATCGCCATCTCAAGAGGAGTTAATGAAAGTGGCCAGGCTATTACAGCTGAGGTTTCTATTGGAGATGTTGTTCATCCGGATGATATCAATATTTATCGTCAACTTTCTGGTGGCGTTACGGCATCGCAGCTCTTACATGGCTCAGCTAATCCAGTAGGTGGGCAATCTGCTTTGATTAAATTGAAGTGGGGATCTACACCGGAAGAAATGTTGATCGATGACGCTCCGAAATTTATCAAATTCGCGCTGGGAGAAAATGTAAAACAGTCTAATTGGGGTAGCTATAATTCTGTACGGTTTCCACAAACACGAATGGGCGTAGAACAGGTTTATTACGATGGATTCGAACGCGCTAGAAAGTACGAAGATGCTTTGTCGAAATTCAAGCTGGGTGAAATAAAAACCAAACCACGTGTCGACCTTGAGCTAGAAGTACTTAGTGAAATTCTGAATAGTGAGCGGTTCATTACATGTCACTCATATATTCAATCGGAAATAAACATGCTCATGCATGTAGCGGATTCTATGAGGTTCCGACTCAACACATTTACACATATCCTAGAAGGCTATAAAGTGGCTGATAAGATGAAAGCTCATGGGGCAGGCGCCTCAACATTCTCTGATTGGTGGGCTTACAAATATGAAGTTAATGATGCAATACCTTATAATGCAAAGATGCTTCATGATCATGGTATCACCGTTGCCATCAATTCGGATGATGCAGAGATGGGTAGAAGACTAAATCAGGAAGCAGCGAAAACAGTGAAGTATGGTGGAATGAGCGAAATAGAAGCGTGGAAAACAGTCACACTTAATCCAGCCAAGTTGTTGCACTTGGATGATCGTATGGGCTCGTTGAAAGAAGGGAAAGATGCTGATGTTGTGATCTGGTCGAATAACCCACTTTCTGTTCAATCTCAAGTTATATCAACTTTTGTTGACGGTGTTCTATTGTATGATGCGAAACGCGACATGCAACTTTATACACGGAATCAGCAAGAGAAAGCTCGTCTAATATCAAAAATGCTCAACGCAAACATTGGAGGTAGTAAACGTGATTTTGTCAAGAAGAAAAAGGGACATTATCATTGTGATACAATTGGAGAAGAAGCGTCATTAGAAGAAAACACACATTAATATGAAGGCACTAATTACACTTGTTATTGTTCTAACCTTTGTTGGAACGAATACAGCACAAGAGGCAAAGTCGATTCTAATTACTGGAGGACATTTACATCTTGGAAATGGCGAGAGCATCATTACTGGAGCAGTAGGAGTCCGTGACGGAAAGATCGTATTTGCAAAAAATTCGCTGACTTTTACGGTTGATAGAAGCAAATGGGATACGATAATTGACGTTTCGGGAAAACATATCTATCCAGGCTTTATTGCTCCAAATTCAACGCTTGGACTAACAGAAATTGATGCTGTTCGAGCAACTCGAGATTATGATGAAGTAGGAACATATAATCCCCATGTTCGATCTCAAATTGCCTTCAATGTTGAATCGAAGGTCATGAGTACGGTGCGTACAAATGGTGTTCTGATGAGTCAAGCTACACCTCGCGGTGGAATTATTTCCGGAACTTCTTCAATCATGGCCTTGGACGGCTGGAACTGGGAAGATGCTACAATATCTGTAGATGACGGAATTCATCTTAACTGGCCGTCTAGCATGCAAGGCGGTGGATGGTGGGCAGAACCTGCACCCAAGAAACGTAACGAACGTTACAACGATCGCAAGCAAGAGATCTATGAGTTTTTCGAGATGGCTAAAGCTTACTCAAATATTCGTATACACGAAGATAAAGATCAGCGTCTAGAGTCAATGCGTGAGTGCTTTAAGGGGGTGAAACGCGTTTATATTCATGCGAATGAATTACAAGAACTTGTCGACATTATAGAGTTCTCTAGAGCGTTAAAACTAAAATTCCCTGTGATCGTCGGTGGTTATGATTCACATCTCATTACTCGTCAACTTGTAGATGCAAATATCCCTGTGATGGTGTTACGACCTCACAGTCTCCCACAGAACGAAGAAGATGACATTAATCATCCTTATCGATTAGCTAACCTATTACATGAGGGAGGCGTTAAATTCTGTATTCAGAATGCAGGAGGAATGGAAGCAATGAATGCTCGTAACTTACCGTTTTTGGCAGGTACTGCTATGTCCTTTGGCTTGTCTACAGAAGAGGCAATTCGCTCAATTACGCTTTCGCCTGCGGAGATTTTAGGAATTGATGAGAGCTTTGGTAGTATCGAAAAAGGTAAATCTGCCACTCTCTTTGTATCGGAGGGAGATGCTCTTGACATGAGAACCAATAAAATGGTTCTTGGGATGATAAACGGTAAGTTCATTTCAACAAGTAACTTCCAAACCGAGCTATACGAGAAGTACACAAAGAAATACGCTGAGGAATAGGGTTCTTAATAAGGGCCGCCCCGAAGATTAAATGCCCAAAAAAAGGTGCTATAACCAAGCTTTAACACCTTTCAAGTATTGGTAAGTGATCGACTACATCATGTCTTTCACTGTCTTTTCAACTTTTTCCTGAGCATCCTTAGTTGCATCATCGAGCATCTCTCTACCTTTCTTTGTGGCTTCTTCTACTCCGTTTTCAATAGCATCTGTTGCCTGCTCCATAAGACCGTCAGTCATGTCACCAACTTTGTCTTTCATCTCATCCATAACACCA
>DKPV01000004.1:652-43955 GCA_002471375.1 Flavobacteriales bacterium UBA7325 | reverse complement strand
CATCAGCATCAGCATCAGTGTTATCCTCAACAAGCTCTTCTAGCTCATCAGTGTTGTCTGTTACTTCAACTTCACTCGAGCAAGAAGTCATTGCTAATCCTGAAACAATTGCTGCAACCAGCATAAAATTTCTTTTCATGTCGTTCTGATTTATAGTTTCTCTAAATTACGAATTCTTTAGACTATTTTAATCATTTTAACGCTATTTATGAACGATTAACTTCTTTGTGAAGCTATTGCTGTTCGTGTTCACACGTACAATGTAGGTTCCATCAATTATTTGAGAAAGGTTGATAACATTTGTTCCTTTCTTATCTAAATATCTCGAAATTAAGATCCGTCCTGCTAAATCAAGAATGTCAATCGAACTTACCTCATCGGATTCAATTTCGACCATAAGTTCATTGTTGGCAGGATTAGGATAAATATTCCAATCTAGATTTGAAATAGCTTCAAATCCGACAGTTACGTTTTGATCCGTAGAAGCATACACGCAACCAAAATCATCCATGACTTCCACATGATAAGTACCGGCAATTCCTGGCACACACACTTGAAGAGTGTCATTAGGAATAGCTACTCCGTTGACATACCACTGAATATCGCCAATTGGGTCAGTAACTATTAGGTTACTGTCACCATTCACCTGCACATTAGGAATGTACGCTGGATCACAAAAGATAGCCATGGCTGTATCAGAAAACGCAACGCAACCACTAGCATTGACTGCTACTATATAATACTCGCCAGAATTCATGACGACATGAGAAGTGTCTGTTGCACCAGCAATTGGACTGCCATTAAAGTACCATTGATACGAATAGCCCATATCGTTAACCCATACAGTATGCGGAATTGAATCCCAAGTTACGGATGGAGCTATTGGATAACCATTCACGTGCACAGTATCGACAGATATCACCGATGGCGTAGGAAGAATTTGTTGATATGAAACAGTGTAATCTATAACTGATGTTCCAACAGCGCAACCTATGCACCCACTCAAGCTTAAAGGTGCGGACCCCATGAAGTCATCTGCCCCAAAGCCTATCTCACCAGCGTCAGATTCCCATATCTCGATCGTATAGGACTGTAATGGATCCAACAAAATAGAGGTATTCCAACCTACTGGTAGGAAGGTGTCTGCATACACCCCAGATTGATTATAGACTGCTGCATTTTCATAAATAATAAAATAGGGGTCAGGATTCTCGAACGCCGGGAAACCTCCTCCATAATTCGACATACTTTGTATTGTCACGTTGGTTAGGGTATAAACATCCAAAGTATCTAAATTATCCCAAGCTTGATAATTCACAATATAATCTCCAGGAGTTGAATAAATTTGAGGTGAAGGATTCTCGGCAGAAGAATAATTTCCGTTTCCAAAATCCCATGTATATGCGAGCAGTCCAGGGTTATTGTTTGCAAAGTCAACTGTTTGTGGGAAACAACCAGTAGCACCCACCATACTGAAACCAGTATTCGAGACAGGTACGTTGCTAGGTAAAATCTCCAAGAAGACAGAAAATGATGATGGTAACCCAGATGCTATAGACAAGTCAGCGATCACAGTAACATCGACCTGATATTGACCCGCTAAGAGTGGTGTACCTTGAATATTAACACAACCGTACTGGCTAACAGCAGGATCATAATCACAATTAGATGCCGAATTATTACACTCCCAAGTCAAACCGACAGGCAATGCAATAGACAATATATGGAAGTTCAAAAAGGGAAACCCACTAGTATCTAGTGGCATCACAAATGTAATGTCTTCATTATATGCTGCGCCAACATATCCCGTTGGCATCGTATCTGGATAAATCCCTGGGGTTGTCTGTGAGTAATCAATAGTGCAGACTTGCGTCATCCCAAAAACAGGAATCATGCATAGAATTAGTAATAGTTGCTTCATAGTTTTCTAGTTAATTAGTCCCAAGATACGGAATTTAGAATGATTCTTCTTTATAGCGGTTTGAACTTCAAATTGTCAAGCCGAATTTGTATTTTTGGACATAATCATTTTAAATAGATATATTATGGCTTTCGAGTTACCACAACTAGATTACGCGTACGACGCACTAGAACCACATATTGATGCAAGAACGATGGAAATTCATCATTCAAAGCACCACGCAGGATATACAAGCAAATTAAATGCTGCGGTTGAAGGAACTGAATTTGCTAACATGAGCATTGAAGAGATCCTAGGGGCATGTAAAGATTCACCAGCGGTTAGAAATAACGGTGGAGGATTTTGGAATCATAGTCTCTTTTGGTCTGTAATGAGTCCAAACGGAGGAGGTCAACCTTCTGGAGACTTTGCTGACGCTATTGATGCTGCATTCGGATCTTTCGATGCATTTAAAGAAGCATTCTCAAAAGCTGCCGCAACTAGATTCGGTTCTGGATGGGCTTGGCTTTGCGTGAACGATGGAAAATTAGAAGTGTGTTCTACGGCAAATCAAGATAACCCATTGATGGTTGGTGAATGCGGAGGATCGCCAATCCTAGGGTTGGATGTTTGGGAGCATGCATACTACCTTAACTATCAAAACCGTCGTCCAGATTACATCAACGCCTTTTTTAGCGTTATTAATTGGGATAAAGTTTCAGCTAACTTTGCAGCTGCGAATTAGAAATTAAATCAATTTTATTTAAAAGCACGCTCATTGAGCGTGCTTTTTTTGTTCATAATAAATAGATTGGGAGATAAATACGTAACGAAAAATAGAGGTAACTGTTATGATAATAAACCCTACAGTATGAAAATGAAATCTCTCCTCCCAAAAGCAGTCATTGTAGTGTCTGCACTCTTTTTAATCCTCTCATTTGTAGAACGTAGTGAAACAACAGAAGATGTAAATTTGAAAGACGCTCT
The DNA here is from genome assembly GCA_002471375.1 of Flavobacteriales bacterium UBA7325. Lineage (GTDB taxonomy): Bacteria > Bacteroidota > Bacteroidia > Flavobacteriales_D > Crocinitomicaceae > UBA4466. The sequence continues at coordinate 41,068 of DKPV01000004.1, read as the reverse complement.
GCGTTCCAAGCAAATATCTGCAGACATTATCTCAAATGGTAAGTATAGTGGTAAGTCGGTCAAACTTAAAGTGACTAACAATACCGGTAAAGAACTCAAAGTAAATATTCCCGCAGGATCCGCCTATATGCCAGCAGATAATGGTGAACAGACTTTGGTTCAACTAGAAGAGGATTTTATCGTTCTTGCTCCAAATGGCGCAGGAAACATAACAATCGCCGCCTTTTGTTCCGAATCTTCAGATGGATGTCCGAGTTCCGATAGTGATTTTACACTGTCCAAAACAACAAACAAGAAATTAAATCAAATGATTGCCTACATGAAAGGTAAAAAAATCAGTAAGATGGCCTACCAGGACGCTGTATGGGCTATAACTGATGGGAAGGCAATATCTAACATTCAAGCTAGTGACAAGGTGACCAAAGACTTTCGTCAATACGTTGCAAAGTTAACGGGGAAAGAGAACACGTGGTATACTTCCCCACAGAATTATCAAGTTGATGAGCGTGGAAATATTAATTCAGAAACAGTAATTATCCGGGGTGAACTGAAATTTCCTTCAGATGGAGTAACTCCAATTCATGAGGAGATATGCGATGCAGATGGCACCATGCTTTACCGAAGCAATACGTCCCAACCGAGAAAATCAGCAAACGTAACTATGGAATTTAGTGTTCGTGTGAAAGGTTGGGAAATCGGAGATTACATGGTCAAGGTTATGGAAGGCGACAAAGAATTAAAGCGCTTTCTATTCAAGGTGTAAGCACGTCATGATAGATAGGTAGTTGATTGATTAACCTAGCGAGAAATCGATTGGTGTTTAAGCCGTTGTTGATTGATCAACTGCAATTACCGCCTTTACCTCAGGAGCAACTTTCTTGACAGCTTCTTCTAAGCCTGCCTTAAGTGTCATAAGCGACATCGAACAATCACTGCATGCACCTAATAAGCGGACTAAAACCGTTCCATCATCTTTAATTTCAACGAACTCCATATCACCGCCATCTGCATGCAGAAATGGGCGCAACTGCTCCATTGCTCCTAATACTTTGACTTCGATGCTTTGCTTGTCCATAAGATCGGCTTTATTTTTTGTCCTGAATGGACTCAACTTCCTTCACAAAAGTACTAACTAATTCTTCAAATGCCTTTGATATTGGCGTGTTTTCCTGAAATACAGCTGGCTTTCCTATGTCACCAGCTTCTCTCACTCCTTGAACTAATGGAATATGTCCCAAAAATGGAACCTCCATACCATGGGCCAAGTTCTTCGCGCCATCTCGACCGAAAATATAGTATTTATTCTCAGGAAGTTCTTCTGGCGTAAACCATGCCATATTCTCCACTATTCCTACAACGGGAACATTGATTGTGTCCAGTTTAAACATATTGACACCACGACGAGCATCTGCTAAAGCAACCTCTTGAGGAGTGCTCACAATAACCGCACCATCCAATGGAACGGTTTGAACTAATGATAAATGAATATCACCGGTTCCCGGTGGAAGATCAATTAATAAATAATCTAGCTTCCCCCAATAAGCATCTGTAAACATTTGGGTCATTGCCTTGGCGGCCATTGGCCCTCGCCAGACAACAGCATTATCTTGCTCTGTAAAGAAACCTATTGAAAGAATTTTTATCCCATAGCTTAGAACTGGATTGATCTTAGGAATTCCATCAATATCGAGCATCGTTGGACGATCATTTACCACATCGAACATCGTTGGGATTGATGGACCATAAATGTCGGCATCCACAATTCCTACTTTGTATCCTGCTTTTGCCAATCCTCCGGCAATATTAGCTGTAACCGTTGATTTACCGACCCCTCCTTTACCTGAGGAAATTGCTACAATATTTTTTACTTCTGGTAGTATTTTCCGTTGAGATTTTTTAGCGTCAGCAGGTAATCCTTGAACTGAAGCCTCAATTTCGATGTCGTCCCCTAACTTGTTTTTCAGGTTAAAGTCGATCGCTTCCTGCATCCGTTTTTTGGCATGCATTGCGGGATTTGTAACGAAGACTTTTAATGAGATTTTGTTCCCCTCAACTGTTAAGTCTTCAACTAAATTTGCAGATACCAAGTCTTTCTTTAAATCTGGTTCTAAGATTGACCCCAATACTTCGAGGACATTTTCGCGAGTAATTTCCATGTATAATAAGTTCGGGCGATTGCCCAACGAAAGGAGTTAGCTTAGGCCTTTCCTCTCTCTTTAAATGACTTGATTGATTTTGCCATAAACTCAATGATGACTTTTTCACATCCATCCTGCGGAGACTGTAATCCGTAAATTACATTGTCAATTTTCTTTTGACCGTAAACATGGTATGTTTTGTGCTCTACACCAACAGAAGAAGATGCATCATCAGTGCCAGCAACAATCAATGTACGCTCATACAAAATCATATCTTTCTCATCCATCAAATAACGGATCTTGAAAAACTTCTTTTGATCTTCTAACCTTGCTTTTTCTTCTTTCACGAGTCCTTCGATACTTCCGAAGTCCTCAATTAAGAGTTTAAAGTTGGTCCCTACGTTGATTTCCCACTTGAAAGATTCTGCATGTAATACTTCCGGACGAGTTGATGCTCCAATGTTTGCTGTTTCATCTGGCAATGAAATTACAGCAGGAATATCATAATCGCTTAGTATGAAATCTTGGAATTCATAATAATCATCATCCACAACTATTCCGTCAGTGTCATTTGTAACAGGATCTTCTTCACATCCCGTGATCCAAAACATACACCCTATAAGGGAAAGCGCAAGAATACTTTTAGTTAGCAATGATTTCATCATTTGCATCAATTTTTGATTGCCTTTGAATACTTGCTACAAATATACAAAAGCCGTAGAAACAGGAGTCTAACGAAATGAATGGACTAGCTGCTTAATGTGAAGAAGGCCTCATTCGCCCGTTCTACTTAATCATAACGCCTATCTCTCCTAGTAATGGGATCTTCTTCATATTCTCTTCAGAGATAGATTCGGCAAGGAAAATAAATTTCTTATCAAAGAGTTGATCATTGACCCAAAAACTTACCCAATATTCATTGGATAAAGCAAACACTTCCTCCATCAAGGGTTCAATTTTTGCTGCCTCATTTGGAAGTAGGATTTCCAAACTATGACGCAGTGTTGAGGTTTTTACCCTTTGGCCTGAATCAACATTCTGTCCATAGCCTTTACTCGTAACAATGATCCCCTCCATGATATCTTCTCTGAGGTTGAGCAAATAAGCATAATAGATAATTTCATTTTCTTCATTGTACTGCTGTACGATCGCCATGGCAACATCTTCTACCTTTGGCCCAAGAAGTTCTTCTCGCATTCTATAACTCCGTTTGAGATTTCAATAATTTACCTAGCTTAATGTACTGGAATAGACCTAAACTATGACCTACTTCGTATTTATTCTGCTCGACGTATGCTTTATCATCTTTTAAATGATCCGGTATCACAAATTTAGCTTTTCGACTGGAACCTAGGCGCACAATCATCAAATCTTCTTCCGGAACAGTAATAATATATTGACCATTCACACCTCTGCAATAGTAAACTGGATTTGCATTTCCGAAGTATGTCCATATGTGTAATCCATACTGGTAATTGGGCATATCGTATTCTGTGCCAAGATTCGCAGGCTTAATCATTTCGTCATAAAACCATTTTGGTACCACTTGTTCACTTCCTACTCGACCTTCATGCAACAGGAGAGAACCAATTCTGGCATAATCTCTTGCTGTGGCATAGATACAACAGAATGCCTTTTCGTCACCCCCTTCTTCATCCAAACTCCAGTAAACTTCGCTCGTCGCTCCTACTTTATCCCATATTTTATCCTTGGCATATTGCGTGAGATCCTCACCTGTAGCTTTCTCAACAATAAATGCAAGCAGTTGTGTATTTCCACTTTGGTATTTAAATACCTTACCAGGCTTGGAAATTAATTCTTGACTCATCACAAGTTCCCGCAAACCCCAACCATAGTAGGACTCTGCATTATCTGACAATGGATCCTTGCCACTTTCAGTCCAATCCAAACCAGATGACATTGTGAGTAAATGTCTTATGGTGATTTGTTCTAAATCTCCGCCTTTAAATTGGGGTAAATATTCTGATGCACTTTCATCTAAACTGGCAATTTTTCCTTCTTCAACTGCTATACCAACAAGCAGAGCAACAACAGTTTTGGCGACGGAAAATGAATTACTGACAGATTCATCAGTATGATCGTCCCAGTATTCTTCGTAAACGAGCGTGTCTCCTTTAAAAACAAGATATGCCTTGGTGTCTAGGTCCTCAATATATGTGCGCATATCGGAGGAAATAACAGGCTTGTTATATTTTTTATGCTTCTCCCATTTCTCCTTTCCTGTAGGCGTAATGGTAGAATACGCAAAGACATCGAGATCATATATACTCGGTCCGGTTTTCCCAACCAAATAGGTGTTTGCAATTCCTTTGTACATGTAGAAACGACCAGAAAGTAGAATGAAGAGGTTGATAGTAATTAATAATCCTACAATTGTGATCAATAAATACTTCCCTACTTTCTTTAATATTCGCTTCATATTTCTGAATAATCAAAACCGAACTGAGCAGCCAGTTTTTGTTTTAGATTGGTTGCAACCTCATTCATGTCAAGTTTACGCCCCAATTCCTGTTGCATTGAAGTTACGGTTTTATCTTGGATTCCACAAGGAATAATGTGTGAAAAATAAGTGAGATCAGAATTAACGTTAAACCCTATACCATGCATAGTTACCCATCGCGAACTCTTCACGCCAAGAGCGCAAATCTTTCTGGGATTTGAACCTTCACAATCCAACCAAACGCCGGTTAGACCTTCCACGCGTCCACCTTCAATTCCATAGTCTTTTAAGGTAAGAATGACAGCCTCTTCAAGGAAGCGCATGTATTTGTGGATATCTGTGAAAAAATGTTCCAGATCAAAAATAGGGTAGCCTACCAATTGTCCAGGTCCATGATAAGTAATATCTCCTCCACGATTAATTTCGTAGAAGCTTGCATCATTATCTGCAAGACCTTCCGTGTTCAGTAGTAAATTCTCCTTAGAACCACTTTTACCAAGCGTATAGACATGTGGGTGCTGACAAAACAATAAATAGTTCTTTGTTTCTTCAGAGCTTTCCTCCTTTCGGATTTTGATTTTTAAGTCAACCGTATTTCGAAATAATTTTTCCTGATAATCCCAAGCTTCCTTGTAATCAATGATACCGAGATCTTCAAAAATTACTTTTGCCATATTCAGTTAGAATTATTCAAATTTTGAGAGAGTATCCTTGAGATAATCAATCACTTCAATGTCAATCGGATCAACATCTTTCATTTCTGAAAGGTATAGAGAAGCCCAATCCACGACATTAATAAGATATATTGATCGCTCAATTCGTGAGTTCCCTTTTGCAAAAAGATCAAAAACCTTATTGGACTTCTTCGAGATTACATCTCTCGAAATATCCATCCGTTTCTTATTTCTTCTATGAATATCTTCAGTCTCAATAAACACAGTTGCAAAGCGCTCATCTCCCCCTCCCCATCCAACAAGTTCATTGTGGTTCATTTCTGGAAGGGAATGGTGCCAACATAACAATTTACTATTCTCGTTAAACTGCTGACGCGCTCTTACTAGGACTGGTTCATATGAAGTGGTACCGTATATTATACCAACATTACCTTTTAAAAATGACGCTAGAGAGGTTGCAATCTCATTAATTTCATTTTCGTCTGATACAATTAATTGTCGCGCCTTTTCTACCTCATCAAGTCGTTCTGATGAAGTTAAACCAAGTTGACTAAAAACATGAAGCAATTGAACAATCGAATATGCAAGAGCCGTTCGAGGTGGGTTACCTCCAGGAACAACGATCACGTCGAAGTTATTGGACTCACAAATTTCTTTCATCTTACCTCCAGAGCAAACCCCGATTAAGCGAGCACCTTTATCAATTGCAGCTCTAACACTACTTAGTGTTTCTTCCGTATTGCCTGAATAAGATGAGCCGATTACTAAAGTATGCTTTGAGACAAAACCAGGTATCCCATAGTCCGAAGTAAAGGCTACAGGAACATTAATTTCATCCTCAACCCACTTTGCTACCAATTTTCCACCTATACCTGAACCGCCCATTCCGCAGATGAGAATGTTCTTTATTTCTACTTCAGATTTTGATATCGTAACTTTTGATGCAATTTCCAGAGCTTCTGTAATATTACTTGGAAATGCAGCTATTAAATTCTTCATGCTCATAAGTGTGGTAAAAATAGGGAATTCGTTTCAATTTAAATCCTCTCTATTGTTCGAAAAAATGGCGAAAAGGTTTCGTAAATCATTAAAAAAACGTAGCGGCTAACTAAGAGGTCGCGGGGAAATCGTAATTTTGTAAAAAATTGCAGATATGAAAGCAAAGAAAGCCATTGATACACTGTCGATTACAACAAAGGTTGTACTCCCGAACGATACAAATACACTTGGCAATTTATTTGGTGGTGAACTATTGGCATGGATGGATGTCATTTCAAGTGTCTCTGCTCACCGTCATTGTAAACGCGTTGTTGTTACTGCAGCGGTGAACAATGTCTCTTTTAGGCAAGCCATTGCTCAAGCCTCAATTGTTACGCTGGAAGCAAAAGTAACTCGTGCATTCAACTCATCTATGGAAATCATTGTTGATGTGTACTTCGAAGATCCAGTTACGGGTGTTCGTGAGAAGGCAAATGAAGGTATTTATACATTCGTTGCTGTAGATCAAAATGGCGGCCCGATAAATGTTCCTGAGTTAATTCCTGAGACTAAACTCGAAAAAGCCCGGTTTGAAGGTGCATTAAGAAGAAAGCAACTTAGTCTTATACTAGCTGGTAAATTAAAACCTGAAGATGCAACTGAATTGAAGAAGTTATTCATTCCAGCAGAATAAACAGCCGAATCGATTTTAGGAATTGATCCTACTTACTATTTCTTCGGAATTCTGTTTTTGCATGCAATCGAAGTGACCTTTAGGACATTCTGCAAAACCAATTTTCGAACATGGCCGGCAATTAAGGCCAGCAACTTCATGAAGCGAATAGCTTGACTTATTTTTAGGTCGATATGCATACATTCCTAAAGAAGGTACCGTGTTTCCCCAAATCGATATTATTTCAACGTCAAAACAACTAGCGATATGCATCATTCCAGTATCGTTTGTTACTACTTTCGCACTTTGTTGAAGAATACTAGCCGAACCAACTATCGAGTGCTTACCGCATAGGTTGAATACGTCCTCACGCTGAACAGCTTCACACAGCTGATCACCGAGCACTGTATCTTCAGGTCCACCGATCAGAATGACGGGCAGTTTAATCCCTTGAATAATTTCTTTTAGCTTCTCAATAGGTAGCTGCTTTGTTTTAAACTTCGCTCCAATTACAACGGAGCAAAACTTTTCCCCTTCCAAATTATTCTTCTCAAGATTTACTGCTTCAGAAGCTGGTATTGGAAAATCACATACTTCTTGATCGGGCTTCACACCAAGGTGAGCAACTGTTTCGAAATAACGATCAACTACATGAACATCAGGCATATCATCCTTCTTAAACTTTACCAGCTTCCATTTTTTCCAATGTAGTTTAGGAAACTTCTTTGAAGGACGGCCTAACTTAATTTTCAGTGATTTAGTCCTGATATTATTGTGTAAATCAATCACCCAATCATACTTTTCTGACTTCAAATCTGAGATTACTTCTTTAATAGAAGAGTCGATCAGATGAACCATATCAATATGAGGATTGTTCTCAATCACAGGTTTGAACGAGCGTTTGGTGAGATAATGAATCTCGACATTCTCGAGTTGAGTTTTCAGCGCACGAAGAACTGGTGTCGTTAGGACAATATCTCCAATAGAACTGAATCGTACAACTAAAATTTTCACGCTTCAAATATAGAAGTATTCTTGCTTATCAAAAACTCTCGGACGAACTGTCTTCATCCGCGAGTAAGTGGATCCATTTAATTTGCATCAGTGTAATCTGGATTATTCAAATGCGTATTCAAGAAGTTAATAATCTCTTGCCGGTCTTGCTGATTAAAATTAAACCCGCCATTCGGCAATAGATTAGAGGTGGTAGGTGTATTTTCAATACCGTTTAAGTAATGATTTAATTCTTGATTCAAAGAATTGAATCTACCATCATGCAGTAGGGTGCCGTGAAAGTAATATTTCTCAATGAGACCGTTTTAAACTTCGCTCTATCGTTAGCATTTCCCGTAACCAATTCTTAGCCTAAATCTGTTATACTTCCGACATCATCAAGTCCAATATTGAAATGTTGATTGTTATCGAAATTTGGGTCACCATGACAGCGAACACAGCTAGGACCGCCAACCGGTCCTCCACCTGGACCTCCTTGATTCTGTCCGAAGAAAATTCTTCTACCACGTTCTTCACTATCTGTGAATATTGCCGTGCCTGCCTGAACTCTATCGAATTTGGAATCATCGAAAACTACGGTAAACAGAAATGCTTCCATCGCAAGTGCTATTCGCTCAGAATTGATCGTTTGATCTCCGAATGTCAGCTCAAATTAAGCCACATGATCATTGTCCGGTCCCAACTTTGAGACCATATTCGCTAATGTCTCATTCATTTCTAATAGGTTTTCAATTGGACCTAACACTTGATCTCGAAGTTGTTCTGCCTTTCCGTCCCAGAAGAATCCATTCTGGTGAAATGCTAAATTGAATAATGCCATTGCTTGGCGTATGTAACTATTATTCCCTACAGAAAAGGCAGTATTCCTTACTTTTGTCCCATGTCAACATTTCAAGAGATAATTAATTCAGACACACCAACACTTGTCGATTTTCATGCGACTTGGTGTGGTCCATGCAAAGTTATGTCCCCAGTTATTGATAATGTCAAATCTGAATTGGGAGCAAAAGCACGTATTCTAAAAATTGATGTAGATAAAAACCCGTCCGTTGCTTCTAAGTTTCAAGTTCGAGGTGTGCCAACATTTGTTCTGTTTAAAAATGGAAAGATCGTATGGAGGGAAAGTGGAGTCATTGATAAATCAAAACTTATTTCCGAAATTCAAAAGTCTTCTGCCTAAAGCTTCCATCACACTATTAATTTATTTCCCGATTTTACATCTTCTACATTAACTGGTTGTTATTGTATCCCTTTATCTCATTGAGCTAGATAAATAAATTGCCATCAATTTGCATTACTACGTATAAAAATCTACTTTTGCCCCCTCAAAATACTATAACAATACTATTATGGCAGAAAATCTAATTTATATCCTTCCGGCGTTTGGCCTTATCGGATTGCTATACATGCTCTTCCTTTCATCATGGGTGAAAAAACAACCTGAAGGAAGTGACAAAATGACAAAACTATCGGGCTATATTGCCGATGGAGCTCTGGCTTTTTTGAAAGCGGAGTACAGAATGCTCGCAGTCTTCGTTGTGGTTGCAGGTGCCGCTTTAGGTATCCTTTCCGCAATGAACCTAATTCCTGCTAGCCTATTTATCGTTGTTGCCTTTGTAATCGGGGCTGTATTCTCAGCATTTGCTGGTAATATTGGTATGCGCATCGCTACTAAAGCGAACGTTAGAACTGCAGAAGCGGCTAAAACAAGTTTACCTCAAGCAATGAAAGTTGCATTTAGAGGTGGTACTGTAATGGGACTTGGTGTCGCCGGTCTTGCAGTATTTGGCTTATCAACGATCTTTATCTTCCTTCTTATGAGTGAAGAGGTTGAAATGGTGAATGTACTTGAAACATTAGCTGGTTTCTCTTTAGGAGCTGAGTGTATTGCACTTTTCGCCAGAGTTGGTGGAGGTATCTACACCAAAGCAGCAGATGTTGGTGCTGATTTAGTTGGGAAAGTTGAGGCTGGAATTCCAGAGGATGACGTTCGTAACCCTGCAACAATTGCAGATAACGTTGGTGACAATGTAGGCGATGTTGCCGGAATGGGGGCTGATTTATTCGGTTCATATGTTGCAACTATGCTTGCGGCGATGGTTCTTGGTAATTACTTGATCAACGATATTACTGAAGCAACTGGTGGATTCACTGATGCATTCGGAAACATGGGACCAATTCTATTACCAGTGTTGATTGCTGGAGTTGGAATTATCTTCTCTATTCTTGGTTCATGGGTAATTAGAATTAAGAACAATGACGCAAAAGAAAAGCAAGTTCAGGGAGCATTTAACTTAGGAAACTGGGGATCTCTTGCACTTACTGCGGTTGCATCATTCTTTATCATACAATGGATGCTTCCTGCAAAAATGGAAATGACATTCTTTGGAATTGATGAAGTTCAAATTATTGGATATAACAGAGTATTCTACGCAGTATTGATCGGATTAGCAGTTGGAGGTTTGATCTCTATGTTAACTGAGTACTATACAGCAATGGGTAAAAAACCTGTTCTTGGAATCATCAAGAACTCATCTACGGGTGCAGCGACAAACATTATTTCAGGTCTTTCTCTTGGGATGATGTCTACTGCGGCTCCAATTATATTATTTGCTGGAGCAATCTGGGGAGCATATGAGTGTGCTGGATTCTACGGTGTAGCTATTGGAGCATCAGCAATGATGGCAACAACAGCTCTTCAATTAGCTATTGATGCTTTCGGACCGATTGCAGATAACGCTGGTGGTATTGCTGAGATGTCAGAACTTGAGCCTCACGTTAGAGAGCGTACTGATATTCTAGATGCGGTTGGTAACACAACAGCAGCAGTTGGTAAAGGTTTCGCGATTGCATCTGCAGCATTGACTGCATTAGCATTATTTGCTGCCTACGTAAAATTCACTGATATTGATGGAATTAACATCTTTAAAGCTAAAGTTCTTGCAGCACTATTTATTGGAGCAATGATTCCTGTAATATTCTCAGCACTTGCAATGAGCGCTGTTGGTAAAGCAGCCATGGCCATGGTAAAAGAAGTTCGTCGTCAGTTTAGAGATATTCCTGGAATTATGGAGCATAAAGCTGAGCCGGAGTATGATAAATGTGTTGACATCTCAACTAAAGCCGCATTGAGACAAATGATGCTTCCAGGGTTGATTACTATTGTTTCACCTATCATCATTGGATTCACAATGGGAGCTGAGGCACTTGGTTCTTATATGGCCGGTGTAACTGTTTCAGGTGTTCTTTGGGCAATCTTCCAAAACAACGCTGGTGGAGCTTGGGATAACGCTAAGAAATCTTTCGAAGCAGGAGTTATGATTGATGGAGAAATGACTTACAAAGGTTCTGAAGCACATAAAGCTGCAGTAACCGGAGATACAGTTGGTGATCCATTCAAAGATACTTCAGGTCCTTCAATGAATATCTTGATTAAGTTAACTTGCCTTATTGGTTTGGTTATCGCTCCGATTTTAGCGAACGGAGGTCATGGCGAAGATGCTCGTGGTTCTAAACACCATACTGAATGTTCATCTTCAGAGAAATGTGAGGGTGAAGAAGCATCCTGCGAAGGAAAATCTTTATGCTCTAAAGACTCTAAGTGTGATATGTCTGAATGTGCTTCAATGACTAAAGAGGAGTGCGCTGCAAAGTGTATCGAAGCTGGATGTTCTAAAGAGGAAATGGAAGAATGTCTTTCTCATTACAATGAAGATGGAGAATTTGTAAAGTAGATTTACATTGAACTTAATATTAAAAAGGCTTTCTCCATTGAGAAAGCCTTTTTTGTTCCTTCCATTTATTGGGGTCATCGATTACAACATAGAAGTCCCTTTTTATGGCGTTTCTACAAAGTGCATCACAGCGCAGAGCGGCTCGATTGGCGAGCAGCTCATAAAGAACATCCATTAGATACAATTTATACTACGTAGCCTATCAATCTCCCCGCATTTATCATGGGCTTCGATCTAGAAATCATTATCGCGGTAATCACCTTTCACGGAATTCGGGCAATTTATATACATTCAAACGTTCGCTTACCACTTGGTTCAATTCGTGTATTAATTGGTGCTCCGGAATTGCATCATTGGCATCATGACTTAGATCGGAATGCAGGAAATTATACGAATATTTCGCAGCTTATGGATTTAGCCTTTGGAACCTAAATTTATCCTGATCATGAACCTGATAAAGTTGGGATTCATGAATCTGTTCCTCAGAACTATATGGGACAAATGATCGATCCGATAATTGGAAAACCCGCTTGGAATGAGTTAGAAAAATCCTTTAAAAAGGATCATTCTCATGATTCAAATTCAACGACCGAAGAAAAATAAAATGACCCCGCTCGATGGATGGATGTACTAACTCCCAAATTGATCCTATGAAAATAATAATCATCCTCATTACTGCGCTTTTTGTAAGTAGTGCAGCATTTTCAGCAGACAGTCTGAAAACAACTATTACTAAAGCAACCGTCTTTTTATCAGGAGCTCAAGTCTTTCGCCAATCAAAAACAGTAACGGTGAAAAAAGGAGTGAACGAATTCATTATCAAAGATGTTTCCCCTTACCTAAATCAGGGTCAGATTCAGGCAACATCGAAAGGCTCATGTTTATCAAAACACAGGAGAAGATTGGAACAATGTGAACCTTGTACTTTCAACTTACGACAGAACTTTTTCAGCTACCAAACCATCAGCAGGAGTGTGGCGCTTAGACTACACAATCAACAAGCCCGTCATGACACAGCAGGGGCTGATCCAGAATGAAGTTTATTATTCTCAAAATGCAGCATCCCCAGTTGAGCTTGAAGCCGCTAGAGAAGAGTTGGCAGCAAATAATCCAAGCTATAAAGAAGTCAACGCCCAATACCAGTCCATGCAAACCATGGCGGCTATCAATCAGAATTTCTCGAATGTCGAGTTTGACGTGAAACTTCCTTACTCCATTAAGGCGGACGGAAGTCAGAAACTCATGGTGGTAATGAATGAAAAGATAGATGCCGAATTCTATCATTTCATGCTTCCTAGGATGAATAAATATGGCTTCCTTCAAGCAAAAATTGGAGATTGGGAAAACTTAAGTCTACTCCCGGGTAAGGCAAATATCTATTTCAATCAGACTTTTGTGGGAAGCACAAGTTTAGATCCTGCGGCGATGTCGGATACAATGGAATTAACAATAGGCCGTGATCAGGCAATAGTTTCTAAGAGAAAGAAGGTCAGTGAAGAAGAGAAAAAAGTAAATCTCGGCAAACGACTAATTGTAACTAGAACCTTTGAGATTGAAGTGAGAAATAATTCAAGAGCTGATATCGATTTGACCCTGGAAGATCTGATTCCTGTAACGGAAAATGAGGATATCGAAATAAAAATTGTTGACGGAGATGGTGCGGGATTCGATGATGTAACGGGTAAGCTCATCTGGAAGCTTAACATGAAAGCTGGTCAAAAACGAATCCTTCAATTCACTTACTCAATAGAGCATGAACGTGGAAAACCTGTTTCCTAAACAAAACTAGTTTGTAGTTGATCCGAGAATGGCTGTGATTTCTTAAATCGCTTCTGTAGCCATTTTTTATTGAACGATAATTCGATTCGCCGTTTTCTGAGTACGGATAATATATACCCCACTTTCAAGAGAAGAAATCGTTAATGTCCATTCAGAATTTGCCGATTTATGTAAGTGAGTTCTGCTGGTAACGTTCTTGCCCGTTGAAGAAAACAGTTCATAATTATCAAAGGATGCGACATCGCTTTGTATTACGAGCTGATCACTTGCGGGATTAGGACAAATAGCGACTTCATCTGAAAGGCTAGATAAGCCATAAATGGATAGCGGTGCAACACCGTTTATTTGATCAACCACCAGTTTTGAGTCCCCCAATTCGTAAAAATCAACTGTGATGAAATTCGGAAATTTTGACTTCTCCGATTGACACATTTGCACGCGTTCAATAAAATATGGGTTCGCATTTATTACCTCCGCTTCTGATGCCATTCCTGTCCCCAACACAGAATTTGTTATGAAATGATTTAATATAAAAAGGTCATTTAGCGAGTCACCTCTATTAAAGTCACAATTGAAATCTGCCATTGAATTTGCGGAATAATGTGTCTCTACCGCAATGTCCCACATGTAGTGGTACCACCCTTGACTTGGACTTGCATCATCAACATCTGTCATCACAACAAGACGCTCATTTGAAGTAATCATATCCTGTAATGTAGGCCAAGTCAAACCAGATTGATGCGTATGCAAATAGGAATTTAGACCCGTGTTATTAATCGCATTTTCAATTTCATTAGCACTCACATTACATTCAAGAATAAGCGTTACAATTTCGTTAGGATTCGCCGCTAAAAAACTTTCGATTTTTTGCAATTCATCTTCCAGAGGGCTTGTTCCTAAAACGCCTGTTCCGTGATAAACTACTGTATTTCCAAACCAGTTATAGACATCAATCATAAAAGCTCTAACTCCATCATTGAGTTGCGTCTCCATATCATATGTCTGATTGGGAAGTGAAAACCCACCTTCATCCGAATTAAAGGCATTATGAGTAGTCAAGTATGCTACCTGGTCGTATCGCTTAGTACACAATTGAGCAGCACCATTACACTGAGCCCTAAGCCCAGGAGCTGTTATGAAAAGAAGGAAAAGTATACTGAAGTATTTTAATATCATACTGTTAGCTTTATTCAAAAATACGATAATACTCGTATAAACGATCTGGCAAGAGTAATCCAATGCAGAAATTACGCTGCTCGTTAAACTATAATCGATCAAGGAGGAATGAAAATCAATGTCTATCTTTAGCATGAATTTTCAAATGATATACTAATGATAAAGAAGATAGTTTCCGTAACACTTTTTGTGACTGCTACATTGTTCAGTTTTGGTCAAGAAGGAATTACACCAAAGCAATTGATTGAGTTAAACAGAGTATCTGCGCTCGGTATGACAGAAGACAACAGTCAGGTGGTATATCAAGTTTCAAAAGTTGATGTCGCGAATAATACTCGATCAAGCAAATACTATATGATACATGCTGATGGCGGTAGACCAATGGAAATTAAAGATCCTGCAAATCACTTAATCGATCGACTTATCTCACCAGATGGTTCAAAGAGATTGTATAATGCAGAAGTAAAATTGACAAACATTAGCGGGACCGACCATTATCCCGAGTTGAAGGAATCTAATATGATGATCTACGATCAATTGAACTATCGTCATTGGGATCAATGGGAAGATGGTGCGTATAGCCATGTGTTCATCGCGCCTACGAAAACGAGAGAACAAACTATCGATATCATGGAAGGAGAACTCTTTGATTGTCCGCAACAACCCTTCGGTGGAGCTGAGGATTATGTATGGTGTCCTGAAGGCAAGAAAGTATTATATGTTGCCAAGAAAAAATACGGTACTGAATATGCGGTAAGTACCAACACTGATATCTACGAATATGATCTTGAAACAAGAGCAACAAAAAATATTACGGAATATAATCTCGGGTATGATACCCAGCCTGCATTCTCTCCAAAAGGAAGATTAGCTTGGCTTCAAATGAAGCGCGATGGATATGAGTCTGATAAGAATGATATCATCATGTTTATTGATAAAAAGCCAGTAAACTTAACCGCGGCATGGGATGGAACTGTGAATGGGTTTAAATGGAGTAATGATAGCAAAAGCATCTATTTCAATGCTCCAGTTGACGGAACTGCCCAACTATTCGTTGTTGAAGTTCCTAAATCGGCCGATAAAATAAAGTTGCCAAGACAGATAACGAAAGGGAAATTTGACGTTAGAGGTATCGTTGGTCAGTCTGAGAATTCGATGGTTGTCTCACGTGGCGATATGAATCATGCTACGGAACTTTATACGGTTAACCTAAAATCTGGCGAGATGCGTCAGCTCACTAATGCTAACACTGATTTTTACAATTCAATTAGTCTAAGTAAGGTTGAGAGTAGAATGGTAAAAACTACTGATGGTAAGGATATGTTATCATGGGTGATTTACCCTCCAAACTTTGACCCTACGAAGAAGTATCCAACTTTATTGTATTGTCAAGGTGGACCTCAAGGAGCTTTAAGTC
Source organism: Flavobacteriales bacterium UBA7325 (assembly GCA_002471375.1). GTDB lineage: Bacteria > Bacteroidota > Bacteroidia > Flavobacteriales_D > Crocinitomicaceae > UBA4466. Next base: position 25,024 of record DKPV01000004.1, on the reverse strand, counting down.
AATTCTATTCTTACCGATGGAACTTTCAACTAATGGCATCACATGGTTATATCATAATTGCTCCAAACCGTCGTGGTATGCCAGGACATGGAGTTGAATGGAACGAGCAAATCAGCAAGGACTACGGTGGACAAAATATGGATGACTACCTCTCGGCTATCGACGATATTGCAAAAGAGGCATATGTTGACAAAGACCGTCTTGGATGTATTGGTGCTAGTTATGGAGGCTATTCAGTGTTCTATTTGGCCGGAACTCACAATAATCGATTTAAAACTTTCGTCTCTCACGATGGAATCTTCAACTGGAAAAGTATGTATGGAACAACTGAAGAGATGTTCTTTGTAAACTGGGATCTAGGTGGAGCGTATTGGGACAAGGACAATGAAGCTGCGCAACGATCACATAACGCATTTAATCCTGCAGAGAACGTTGAAAAATGGAATACTCCAATGTTGATTGTTCAAGGAGGTAAGGATTTTCGCGTGCCAATTGGCCAAGGTTTAGAAGCTTTTCAGGCTGCTCAACTTCAAGGAATTCGTAGCAAGCTACTCTATTTTCCGGAAGAGAATCATTGGGTTCTTGGAAATCAAAACAGTCTCATTTGGCATACAGAGTTTTACAAATGGTTAGGTGAAACACTTCCTCCAATAGATAAGTAACCCTTTACTAATATAGTTGTGTAGTACGTGTGCAAAAAAACTAATCCTATGAAATACTTTGTTATTGCATTAATACTCTTGTCGGTCTTTGCGTTGAACGCTCAGAAAAAAATGATCCTTGAAACTAAGAAAGGCGAACCATTTAAGGCATAGGTAAACGGAAAATCAATGAAGGATATGTGATGTACGCGGAAACAACTGTTCCTGGAGCAGGATCATATTCTGTAATGGTCGAAGTTGAAGGGAACTCTGAAAAAATAAAGAAAAACGCAGGAATGGCCGAAGAATGGTCTGGAATGCGATGGTATATCAAGCAGAACAAGAAAAGGAAATGGTCCATTTAACTAGACATGCTCTACACGGACGGAACAGAAAATGCTTCGGCTCGTTTTAGTGAACCTTCAAGCATGCAGTCAAAGGATGGTGGGGTGAAATTTAAAAGTACTTTTCTTGAGATGGGAGCCTATTCTCAAAACCAAACTTTCGATTACACAATCGACGTTGAGAGTGATGGGTCTGATGATCTTGTAATTTCAGATGTAACAGTATAAGAGCCGTACATTCAAGTGGTTAGTTACACGAAAACACCTATTGCTAAAGGTCATTAAGGTAAAATTCAATTGAGAATTACAGCACCTGCAGGTGAAGCTGGTCGACAGGTCGAAAAAGTAATTGTTCATGGAAATACATTCATGGTTAAGGATAATGTAAATCTTATCAAATAGAAAAAATGACTTTTATCAGTTCTGCATGGAATTCAAATGTGGCTAGTGCTGGTCTACACTCTGGCCAATTTTTTGGCATTTTAAAATCTCCTGACCAGAAGTTCACTCGGCAGACCTTGGTTAAAGAGTCCATCTTCTTTCAAATGAATCACTTCATCTGCCATGCTTAACAAGACATCCTTTCGATGACTCACAATAAGTATCGCCGTACTATATCTCGACTTTGCCATCTTTAGTGCTGCTACCAAGTCTGCTATTGAATCATCATCTAACGCAGAAAAGGGCTCATCTAAGAGCAGAACATCTGGTTCTTGACATAGTGACCTTAGCACCGCTGCACGTTGATTCTGGCCTCCCGAAAGTTCATCTGGAAAAGACGATAACAAACCATCTAGTCCAAGAGCATTTACCATCTCCATGATTGACTGTGGAATAATCCCATCTTTTGACGCGTATTGCATGTTTTGTTCGACGGTCATTGTCGCAAATAAGCTATAGTCCTGGAAAACAAAACCAATCTTTCTCTCCGAAACCGGAAGATTCACTCTATCCTCACTTGAGAACCATAATTGATCGCCAAGTTTAACCAATCCACTATCTGGCTGATCCAATCCTGCAATCATTCTAAGCACAGAAGACTTACCTACTCCAGATTTACCATAGATAGCCGTGATCTTTTCAGGATTAATCTTTGTCTCCAAACTAATGGAAACAGATCGTCTTCGAGAACGATACTTTATATGTAAATCAATACTAAGCAGGGATACTTCTCTTTTTACGTAGAATTAAATTCAGCGTCACAATTAAAATAAAACTTACGATTAGCATTATGACTGCGTAGTGACTGGCAACATCATAATTAAGCGCGTTCATCTCATCATAAATAGCTACAGATGCAACATTTGTCTCATCCATCTTACCGCCAATCATGAGTACTAGTCCAAACTCGCCAATGGTATGCGCAAAGGTTAAGACTATTCCACTCCAAAGAGAAGTTTTAATAATCGGGAGATACACCTTTCTCAGCGCATTGGATCGGCTCTTACCCAAAATACGAATTGATTCTTGCGTATTTCTTGGGATCTCGCGAAGACCACTCGTAATTGGGCTTATCATAAAAGGCAAGCAATAAATTACTGACCCGATCAATATTCCTTCAAACGAAAAAGCAAAAGACAGATCGAAATACTCCTCGAAGAAGGCCCCTATTCCGCTCTGCGGACCAAGAAATGATAAATAATAAAACCCCAAAACGGTTGGCGGTAATATAATCGGGAGCATTAATAAACTCTCTAAGAAAATCTTACCTCTCCACCTAGAGAAAGCCAAGAAGTAACTAATAGGTATGGCAATAACAAAAAGAATAACTGTCGTGAACAGAGCTAACTTAGCAGTAACAAGAAATGGTGCATAATCCATCCTTTACTTGATGTTATAGCCAAAATGAACGAGAATCTTTCGGCATTCTTCCGAAGATAAGAATTCAATGAACGTCATCGATTCATCCGGGTGGTTTTTCTTCCCTGATTTCAGTATTAACGCTCCCTGCTCAATTTCTGGATACATCGTAGGATCTAACTGTATCACTTCATGCTTTTGTTCGAACTTATGAACATAAGAATAACTCGTGAATGCTGCGTTTACCGCGTTGGTCTCGATATACTGATTCACCTGTGCTACACTTTCGCCTATGACAACTTTACCTGTCAATTTCTCCCTAATTCCAATCTTTCTTAAAAATGCCTCGGCTGTGATTCCATAAGGAGCCGTCCGTTCATCAGGAATCGCAATTCTTCTAATGTCACTGTCCAACAATAAATCTTCGACTGAGGTATACTTTGTACCAATCGGATAAACCAATGCTAACTTCCCATATGCATAAATGCTGATACAATCACCAAATCCTGATTTAATCAACTCCTCAGGGTAACTCATGTTAGCAGACAGGAATAAATCGAAAGGCGCTCCATTCTGTATCTGTGCTGTCAGCATTCCTGAGGAATTGGAAGTAACCTCACATGTAATTCCGGTCAGCTCTGTAAAAACCGTCGTAATAGAGTCCATAGGATACTGCATGTTTGCGGCGATCGCAATCTTCAAGACCTTGTCTTCCGCACCTGTTTCCGTGGAAGTGCAACTTACGCTCAGCAAACCTACTACCAGTGCAATTACAGTAATATTTCTAATCATCGAGCGCTTGAAATAGAACGTTTTTTTTAGTTTTCGTCTTCTTAATATAATCCTCGTGAATCTCATGCATCTGAACCTCCGACCCTTTCTGAATCTCCATGTGTTCAAAATGAATGATCATGTCTGGTTTTGCCTTACGGATGGCACGCATTAGGTCTGTCGAAAAATCAGCACCGTCCTCCACGAATTTCTTCCTCCCCACTTTTAACTCATAAGAAACTACCGGATAAGACTTTAAAAGGAAGTATTTGGAAGTGTCATATCTAGCGACAAGGTGATTCGAAGTAAATAGCTCTAGATCCTTGTATTCATTAAGATCGATATTGCTAATTCTGTTTTCTCCAAGATAGATTTCAGGTTCTTCGATTGCTGTAATTTGAAAAGATTTAGAGGAAAGAAATTCTGCCATCCCTTTACTCCAACCTAAGAAAGATATGTTATTATAATCCCCTAATGACTCGCTAGAAACGATTGTAACATTCCAACGGTGACTATTCACTTTCGATTGAGAAATATGTAGCTCGTCATGATTATAAAGCATCTGGATCGAATCGTATCGCGCTCGCGTTTCTAATTTTATGTGATGCTGGTATCCCATGTAGATTATGCCTTCATGTGCCATCTCCAAGTCCGTTAATTGCATTCGTTTATTAAATGCAATATCGTTGAAGGCTCCTATCCCAATCACCTCCAATTCGGATCTACGATTAATCGCATGAAGTTCATCCTGTTTCGCTTTATCATCTGCCAGCTCATCAATAATCATGTCTGGAATAATTGGTCGTGAATGTCCATAGCCAAAAGATCTAAATCTGCTCTTTGGAATCGTATATGTTGTAGAAAGAAATTCTACCAAACTAATCGCTCTTGCCTGTGTAAGTGAATCAGTGACAATAGATCTTCCAAATGAATCATCATGTACCGAAACTTGAAAGTTTACACCTGGATGGCATAAAATGAATGCGGCTAGCTCATCATATTTCGCTTTATTCACGGAAAATCCTGTGATCAAGGCACTCTCCTCTTGAAATGCTATAAAATCTAATCGGAATCTATTTCCAATAGCCATGATCTCCGGGTCGTTCTTATAATATTGCTTTAAATCCGGATCATCGGCAGAACGATATGCACAGTTGACTCTTTGTTCTATATCGTCGATCACTATAATTATGCGCCTATTGATCGCTTGAAGTGAATCCCATTTATGGCGTTCATCACCCCTATGTGCATAAATTTGCTCGTCCGAAAAAATCGGTTTTTCTTCTCCCCAACCCTTATGTCTGAATCTACCCTTATCAAATCCCTCACCTTCGATAAGCCATTGTAGGAGAGATTCCGCCCGCAATTTCGACCTATCAAGATTTGATTCATTAGAACCTTTCGTATCTGTATAGGCGTTTAGCTCTATTTTCAATCTAGGATTTCGCTTGAGGAAATTAACTAGCACCTCTTTATCTTCTCCTCTAACGTTCCATTCACGATAGTATGGATCACCGATTAATGAAACATCTACACGAATTGAATCACCAACTTCAAAGTAAGTACTTTCAAATGTCTTATAACCTTGTCCAAATGAATCGAAGGTTGCAATAAACAAGAAAATGAATCCGTAAAAAAACTTCATTGGCTACTCTGCTAATCGAGCGCCATAAATATACAAACTTTGTTCGCGCTATTCTTCTGTAATCCGTGTTAAACTATGCAGTTTCGTAGTTGCGTGATTCGCAAGTAACGCTTTTGGACAGATGGAAATCAACAATGATTAGCCGGTATCAAGTCATACATTTGAAGTTTGAAGAAGCTAATGATAATACTCGTGATTCTTTGCTGCCAAGTCATTCAAGAGGGCTTGTTAGCGCAAGTAGATGCTCTAGAAACACAACATCAAGAGCTGGAGACTAGCGCCGTCTCATCAATATTTGAAGACCCTATAGAAGTAGGGTCGGCTCAATTGGCTCCTATGTTTGCATTTCGTGGTAATCCTAGCTCAAAACTAGGTGATATTAATCATTCGATGTATGCAGCTGAAATTGGTGTTGGCCTTGTTTATGGAGATTATTACTGGTACTCTGGGAGTGGGCCACTCGGCTTTCTCTTTGGAACAAGTAGCAGTTGGCAATATATTTACACCCTATGCCTCTGAAGAAGGCAAGATGATGATCGAAGATGGAGATTCAACAAAAAGTAGAATGAGGGATTCCGTATCACCATTCGTTCTCAACGCTGTTACACAATTTGGATTTGGAGATACAGACATTTTTCCGCGGATAGGACTTGGAGGAAACGTATCCGTTTGCTACGACTTTGGTAATCTGTATGGGAAATTTAGTGCTGATATTGATGCAGCAGGATTTGGAATCCATTTTGGTGGTTACGCCAACTTTACTAGAAGCGGAAAGTACTCCAATTATCTTTCCGGTGGATTTATTGAAGTGAGGCTTGCTCTATAAGATTCAAAATAAATTGTCAAGCAAAAAAAAGCCTCGTTTCATAGTGAAACGAGGCTCAAGTATTTCAATTTGACTACTAGCTATCTTTAAGCGCTTCCGCACCACCAACGATCTCAAGGATCTCGTTTGTAATTGCAGCTTGACGTGCTTTGTTGTATTCTAATGTCAGTGTTCTCTTCAATTCACCTGCGTTATCAGTTGCCTTATGCATTGCCGTCATTCTTGCTCCATGCTCTGATGCATTCGAGTCTAGAAGGGCTTTGAATAATTGCGTCTTCAAAGACTTAGGGATTAAATCCTCAACAATTTCAGATTTTGATGGCTCGAATAAATAATCTCCAGCTGAAGCTTGATCATCTTGCTCGTTTACTTCGATTGGCAGGAATTGCTCGTCCATCACAATTTGAACTGCTGCATTCTTGAACTTGTTGTAAACAACAACGATCTTATCTACATTCCCTGCAGCAAACTCTGCCATCAGATAATCCGCAAGAACTATTGACCGTTCAAAAGAAAGATCATTAAAAATATCAGGAGCTTCTCCAATTCCTTCTGGTCGGAAGTTCATATCACTTCTTCTAAATGAATCGTTTACTTTCTTTCCAACAGCAATCATTTTCACATTTGCTCCTGCAAAATCTTCGGCAACAAGTGAATTGATCTTTTTTACGACGTTGTTATTGAAACCTCCACATAGTCCTCTATTCGAAGTTACCCCAACGATAATTACATTCTTAACTTCTCGCTGATGTGAGTATGCATTCTCTGAAAGATCAAGTGTGGCACTCAGATTACCCAATATCTCCTGAAGCTTCTCAGAATACGGACGCATTTGCGTAATTGCATCTTGCGCTCGTTTCAATTTAGCAGCAGAAACCATCTTCATTGCCGATGTAATTTGCATCGTCGATGAAATCGAGGTAATTCTGTTTTTTATCTCTTTAAGATTTGCCATCTCTCTTTAATTATGAATGATTGAATTTAGTACTAGTATTTGGCTGCAATTTCTTTTGCTGCTGTCGCTAATACATCTGTCAAATCATCTGAATATTTACCAGCCTTCAATTGATCCAATACATCTCTATGTTTTGCATCTAAGAAGTCAAGGTATTCATTTTCAAATTCTTTCACTTTGTTCACTGGAACATTTTGAATCAATCCTTTTGTACCTACATAGATAATTGCAATTTGCTTCTCTACTGGGTATGGATCACCTTCTTTTTGTTTCAATATCTCGACGTTACGAGCACCTTTATCAAGTACAGATTTCGTTGCTGCATCCAAATCAGAACCGAACTTAGCAAATGCTTCTAGCTCACGGTACTGTGCTTGATCCAGCTTCAATGTACCTGCTACCTTCTTCATTGATTTAATTTGAGCCGAGCCCCCAACACGTGATACCGAGATACCTACGTTAATCGCTGGACGAATACCTGCGTTAAATAAATCACCTTCCAAGAAGATCTGACCATCCGTAATCGAAATTACGTTTGTTGGAATGTATGCAGAAACATCACCTGCTTGTGTTTCGATAATTGGCAATGCAGTTAACGATCCACCACCTTTCACTTTTCCTTTCAAAGAATCAGGAAGGTCATTCATTTGTGCTGCAATCTTGTCATCATTAATAACTTTCGCTGCACGCTCCAATAATCTTGAGTGAAGGTAGAATACATCTCCTGGGTATGCCTCACGACCTGGAGGACGACGAAGAAGAAGTGATACCTCACGGTAAGCAACGGCTTGTTTTGACAAATCATCAAATACAATAAGTGCTGGTCTACCAGTATCACGGAAATATTCACCTACAGCTGCTCCCGTCATCGGAGAGTAGAACTGCATTGGTGCAGGATCAGATGCATTAGATGCAACAACAACTGTATAAGCCATTGCTCCAGCATCTTCTAATTTCTTAACAATCCCTGCAACAGTTGAACCTTTTTGTCCAATAGCAACATAAATACAGAACACAGGCTCACCTGCATCATAAAATTCTTTCTGGTTGATGATCGTATCGATACAAACAGTTGTTTTACCTGTCTGACGGTCACCAATAACCAACTCACGTTGACCACGACCAACAGGAATCATGGCATCTACCGCCTTAATCCCAGTTTGTAACGGCTCACTTACCGGTTGACGGTAAATTACACCTGGTGCTTTACGCTCAATTGGCATTTCGAATAACTCCCCTTCAATTGGTCCTTTACCATCGATTGGGTTACCCAACGTATCAATTACACGTCCAACAAGTCCTTCACCAACCTGGATAGAAGCAATTTTCCCAAGACGCTTCACAGTGTCTCCTTCTTTTACTTTATCCGATCGACCTAGAAGTACTGCTCCTACGTTATCTTCCTCGAGGTTCAAAGCAATTCCTTGCAATCCACCATCGAACTCAATTAATTCACCGTATTGAACTCCTTGCAATCCATATACACGACAAATACCATCTCCAATTTGGAGTACGGTACCAATCTCTTGCAATTCTGCTTCCGAACGGAATCCTGATAATTGCTCTCTAAGTATTGCAGAAACTTCTGCTGGTTTTACATCTGCCATTTTGTGTTGTTTTAACCATGCTCACATCAACGAGTTCAGCGAACATTCAAAATTATCGTGTTAAACGTTGTTTTAAATTATTCAATTGGCTCGAAACAGAAGCGTCCACTCTCATGTCGCCCATTTGAACCATAAAACCACCAATAAGTGATTCATCTATTTGTTCTGAAACTTCTAATTGACCATCTACTCCAGCCTGAACCTTTTTGATGATCGCATCTTTTGTTGCACTATCCAAAGCCGTTGCAGAAGTTAAAGTAATCGGAACGATTCCTCTTTCTTCTTTTACCTGACTCTGAAATGCCTCAGCAATTGCAGGAAGATCAGATTCACGACCATTTTTAATGATCAATGCCGTAAAAGACATTGTTAACTTTTCGAATTGTTCAAACACTTGCTCGAAAATTGCAATTTTCTTTTCTGCTTTCACGATTGGGCTATCCAGCAAGAGTCTGAAATCATGAGACTCAGTGCAAGTTGCCGCAAGCATATTCATATCTCCCAAAACAGAATCAATATTCTTCTGTTCCATGGCGAGATCCATAAGCGCTCTAGCGTATCGTGTTGCTACTTTAGAATTCTTCATTTCTGAATTAATTCATGTTAATATCTTCCACTAACTTATTCGCTAGCGAAGTTTGCTTTTCTTGAGATCCTAACTCACCTCGAACTACCTTCTCAGCAATTTCGATTGAGATTGAGGCAACTTGAGTTTTTAATTCTGCAATAGCAGCAGATTTCTCAGCAGCGAAAGCCTCACGTGCAGATACCTGAACTTTATCAGCTTCTTCACGCGCCTTTCCCTTAGCGTCTTCAATCATTGTGTTAACAGTCTCTTTAGCGTCTTTGATCAATGCATCACGCTCAGCTCTTGCTTCTTTCAACAAGTTCTCGTTTTGCGCTTTCATTGTTTCCATTTCAGCACGAGTCTTTTCAGCTAACTCAAGTGACTCAGAAATCTTAGACTCACGCTCATTTACCGAATTCAAAATCGGCTTCCAAGCATACTTTCTAAGAAGCAACAACAACCCTAAAAAGAGTATTGTCTGCCAAAATGCTAATCCTATTGAAAATTGATCTAATAAATTCTCCATCTTCTAATTCTGTTTTGTTCCCTTTTAAAAAATCTCATGGCTGCAACCAACCGTTGCAGCCCTGAGAAAATTGTTTGGCTTACGCTGCGAATAGTGCCGCGAATCCAATACCTTCAATAAGCGCTGCTGCAATAAGCATTGCTGTTTGAATTTTGTTTGTAGCTTCTGGTTGACGAGCAATTGCTTCCATCGCAGATCCACCGATACGTCCAATACCGATTCCTACTCCGATTACAATTAAACCCGCTCCGATCATCTGTACATCCATCTTCGTATTTATTTAAGGGTTAAAATTTACTTAATTAATGTGCCTCTTCATGTACTGCAGCCGCTGAGCCGAAATACAATGCAGTAAGCATTGTGAAAATATAAGCCTGTAAGGCCGCAACTAACAATTCAATGATATTCATAAAGAACGTCAATCCTAAGAAAGCTGTCTTTGCTAAATATGCATCAAAGAAATATACCGCAGCGATTAACGCTCCGAGGACAATATGTCCAGCCAACATGTTCGCATACAAACGAATCATCAAGGCGAATGGTTTTACAACTAATCCAATTAACTCAATTGGAATTAAAATAATCTTCATTGGTACTGGCACACCTGGCATCCAGAAAATATGCATCCAGTAATCCTTCTTTCCTGTAAACTGAGTAATCAAGAATGTGAAGATTGCAAGTACAAAAGTCACCGCGATATTTCCAGTCACGTTAATCCCTAGCGGTGTCATTCCTATCAAGTTCAAGAACCAGATGAAGAAAAATACCGTCAACAGGTAAACCATGTATTTCTTATGCGCCTTTTCTCCAATATTTGGAATAGCGATTTCATCACGTATAAAAAGAATGATTGGTTCGAAAAACTTAGCCGCTCCAGTCGGTGCTAAACCAGTTTTGTATGATTTTGCGATCCCCTTGAACAGGAAAAACATTAGAATACACATGAAGATCGTAACGAATACATTCTTTGTGATTGAGAAATCTAATGGCTTCAGCTGGTGTACTGTTTCTTCTTTCGTCTTCTTATCGATCGTAGTTTCAGTCATTACCACACCGTGCTCATCCGTTTTATAGATTTTCCCGTCGTGTGTATCTAACTTGTAGTAGTTTCCTTTTGATTCGACAACTTTTTCACCATGCTCAAAAGCGGATGACATGAAAACGTGTAAACTCCCGTCCCACAGAATAACTGGTAATGGAAATCCTACATGAGTTCCTGTTTCTTCATTTGAAACAATTCCAAAATCATGTGAATCGTTAGTGTGGTGTTTTACGAACGCATTGTTTTCATCTCTTAGCTCCTCTGGAGTAAGCTCCTTGTCAGGCGCGCCATGATGTGCTTCTGCATTTGCGAAAACGGAAGATGTTACCACTGGGCTTAACAGTGCAACAACAAGAATGAATCTTAATAATCTATACATATCACCAACTATCTAGTCGTCTAAAATCGGGGCAAAAATACGTATAAAACTTAGACCGATGCAACGAATCGTGCATTTATTTCTTCCTTTTTATTTTTTCTCCTGATTAACCTTTAGAAGTCGCACTAAATAAATCGTTTCCGAGAAGAGACATAATATATATGGTATGAGAAATCCAAGCGTCTCAAAATTATCCATATCACCATCTTGCATGAACAATCGTTTAAATCCCACCATAAAAATGATCAATTTCAATAGGCTCATCCCCATGTATAAAAACCCAATTTGATTTGACTTTTTTTTATGTGCGATCAGTAATATTATGAAAGTCATCAGCGCATAACTGCAATTGAATGCATAGGAAGGAATAATATATCCACTTAGCAATGGATAGTCTTGTGCACTATATATAGATAGCTGTAATGCAAAGGAGGCAATCAATAACCCTAAAAGTATTAGGGCAAACTGACTAGCTACTTTTAATGTCGTCTTCTGCATTAATCTTGTTGAGTTGTCTAACAATATTGTAAAGTGATACTGCTACTGCGAATATTGTCAATCCAATCGTAAACCACTTCTTGTTACTCGGGTATTTGTCATCAAGATATCTTCCGAGGTAGGCCCCTAAGAAAATCGTAGCACCCATCTGAAAAGCAATCCCAGAAAATCGAGCATATCGAGAAACTGTAGATTTCTTAGCTGGATCGCGTTTATCCTTCAATGAGAATTAGGCTTAATAGATTACGTTTTCTTCTGTAGCCGCCACATTGGTAGCTACAGATTTTGGAGAAGAGAAATTGTTCATTTTACACTCTCCTGAGAATTGAGCTCCTTCCTCAATTTGAATCTTAGAAGTCGATATCTCACCATTGACTGACGCTCTCGAGCGAAGTGTCAATAAGCTTTCTATTTTTAGTGACCCTTCAATCTTCCCTTCTATGTCCGCTTCTTCACAAATCAAATTCCCGTGAATCAATCCAGTTTGACCGATCACCACTTTTGAAGATGATGTTACGTTACCCTGAATTTCTCCATCGATGCGAACATTTGATTGCGCGCTAAAATCTCCAGTTATTTTAGATCCCTCGACAATGACATTTAATCTGTCAGGTCCATCTGCTGCTAATCCTATCTTTTTCTTCATAACTAATAGTATTCTTCGTAAAACTTGTCGTACTCTTTCACATCATTCAATTGGAAAAGTACCTTAAGGTTGTCGAGAGTAATCATCACGATCTTCGCGTTTTGAAGATCTAGAAGATACTTTCTAGTGTTTTTATATGCCGTAATATAATCCCCTGCTGCAGATTCATCTTTGAAATCCTTTACAAGGATAATAGCTCCTTCTTGGAAGACTTTAGAATCTACTCTTAATCGGTCTCGGCTAAAATAGTCTCTGTTGAAATCAACAATTCTTCCCTTAGCTCCTGAAGAACTAATTTTTTCATCTGGGAAAATTATCACGGTTAATTTCTTTCGCTCTTCATATTTGTAAGGAGACTTACTACTGAAGTCGGTTACAATGTTTTCGGAATAACCATTCTTGATAATGTTTAACATCTCCTGCCCTCTGGCTGCCTCGGGCGTATCCGGATATTCAGCGATTAACATTTCTAGGACAGGAATCAGAGTGTCTTTCTGGTTCACTCGTTGCCCCAGACACATTGCCTTCAAGAGCATATACTTTGATCGATATGCATTATCCTTCTCATCTACAATGACAATGTTCGCCTTCGCGATAACCGGTGAGTATAACTTCTTATTATAGCGCTCTAATACTTTAACATAAGCTTCTTCAGCTAAGGCATCTCTTTCTTTCTTCTTAATGAAATAGTCAGGATCTCTCAAATAATTTGCGTAATCGCTATTTGGATAGTTGTTATAGATATACTCCCTGTGCACATTTGCTTTCACAGGGTCCTTATCTTTATAAATCAAGAACATCTCATACGCAGAAAGTAAATTGTGAGGATCTTCAACTTTACGGTCCAACACTTTCATAAACTGTGTTTCAGCAAATGCCGGCTCGTTCAATTGAGTGCTGTAAATATATCCCGCGTTGTAATATGCTTCTAACAGTCTTACGTTTGAAGCATTCATCGCCGAATCAGTAAGCGGCAGGTCTGCCATGAGGGATTCAACAGTTAACGAATCACCTTGCTCAACTATGGTTGAATCTTGTTCGCCATCTCCGAGTTCTTCAATTGCGATTACAGCAGCTTTATCAGACCTCCTCCAATTATCCTCGTTTTCTCTAGCACCCCATAAACGTTTAAATTCATCGTATCCTTGAGCACGAGTCTTGGCATTGTTCCAATACCATTTGCCGCCATTACCATTTTGAACGAATAAGTTTTCATTCTGTTGAAGTTCTCTCAAACGAATGGCATCACGCTCTTTTTTTGCTTTCTCCTCCGCTTCAATTTTTTTGATGAGATCTTCCAAGAAAGCTTCTCTCACGTTCTCATCCATCAAAGCAATTTGTTGAACACTATCTTCGTATTCTGCAGTCTCAACTGCTACAACAAGGTCAGCAAGTTTCAAAGCTTTGTTGCGAATCCCCTCTGCGTTCGGATAATTATCTTCAATAACCAGAGCGCATGAATCATAGTACTTTTGAGCTTGAACATATTCGCGCTTATCAAAACTCATGTCTGCTAGACGCTCGTATGCCATCCCTTTCTGGCGTGTGTTATTTACTGAATAAAAGGCACATGAACTTAGATAATCAATTCCAAGTTCTTCGTTACCATCTCGTAACTCCATGTCACCGAGCGCATAATATATTTGATCTTTGTACTCAGCGTTCTTTGCATCTTTCAGCATCTTAAAGAGCTCTTTCTTGACACCATCACCTTGTCCTAAAAATGTCTTCTTAAGACGGGCATTAAATCGCATCACGTAAGGTGCGTTGCCTTTAATAACTTTCATGTAGTGTGAAATAGCAGAACCATTATTACCTTGTTCCTCGTAGAGTTGTCCAAGAATAAAGTGCACACGTGCCTTTTCCTCATCTTCTGTAATCTTAGCGTGTTTCAGAGACTCTTCAAGGAAGTGAATGGCATCCTGTTTTTTACCATTGAGCAATGCTAACTGAGCTTTTGTTTTTTCAAGTTCAAACTTGATTTTCTTAGGGAATTTAGCGACTTGATCTTTCTTGCTTCCCTTCTTCTTTTCTCCTTTAGCGCTTTCCTCTTCCTCGATCGCTTTATCAAGATTGTCCAGGTTGAATTTTGCCTCGGTCAAATCTCCGGTAGAAATGTTTGTTTTCGCCATCCACAACTCACCAACATACAATGAAGGGTCATTGCTATAGAATTTTCTGACATACATGAAGCTCTTCATCGCTCCTTCGTAATCTCTACGATAATAAGATGCTCGACCTATCGTCGTCCAGTTTTCATCAATCCATTTATTGTGCTCATCCTTCTTCTTCGCTGGCTTGTCATTTCCTGGCATTGAATGATCCCGGATAACCTTCTTACATTTAGCTATCGCAGTATCAATTGCGGGATACATACCGCTGACTTCTGCCTCATTTGGAACTGGGTCTAGTGGTAGCAACTTATAGTAATCTTCCTGTCGTGAGTTTCTATATGTTCCTATGGATTGATCTAACAACTCAACAGCATTGAAGTAGCCATTGTAATGTGCATTCAAGCTATGAAAACTACGGTTTATTGCGGTATTCTTTTCAGTAGAACATGCCACTGTAAGCGCTATTACAGCAAGAGCTAGTCCACTAATTTTGAATATTCTTTTCATTCTGTAGTATCGTTTCGGACACTAATGTATCCGCATTTTTGTTAAACTGATTCGTTTCTTCTGCTAGAAGAACTCACAAAAATCGATTTTATTTTGGTTCAAACCAATAAAATCAGAGGAATCAGGCAATTTTTGGCATTTCTTAAAGCTTTGACTGGCGAAAGATACATAATGTACTGTGCATAACTCTTTTACGCTTTATCAAATCAACATGCCCCATGTTTTGTTCAAGGTAACGAATTTCTTTTTCAGTTATATGTTGGTTCGCTACTTACTGCGTTGCGATATAATCGATTATCATTCTGAGCGTGTTATTGCTCTTTTCATATTGAATGTGTTAAGCAATGTTTGTAAAGACCTGTTGGATATCATCATCATCCTCGATTTTATCCAACATTTTCTCAATATCAACGAGTTGCTCTTCGGTAAATTCAACAGGTGATGTTGGGATTCTCTGTAAATTGGATTTCTCCACATCGATCTCCATATCCTCTAAGCCCTTTGAAATATTTCCAAATGAGGTATAATCTCCATAAACAAACACTTTACCATCTTCTTCTTCGATTTCATCAAGTCCTGCATCGATTAACTCAAGCTCCATTTCTTCCAAGTCCATTCCCTCAGCTAACTCAAATTCAAAAACCGATTTACGGTTAAACATATATTCGAGTGACCCGTTCGGAACAACTGATCCTCCTGATTTATTGAAGTACGATTTCACGTTAGCGACAGTTCTTGTTGAATTGTCAGTTGCGCATTCTACTACCACGAGAACACCGTGAGGTCCTTTTCCTTCGTAAACGATTTCAGAATAGGCATCAACATCTTTTGCATTTGCTCTTTTAACAGCTGCATCGATATTGTCTTTCGGCATGTTTTGAGCCTTGGCATTTTTTATTGCCGTTCTCAAGGTGGCATTCATATCAGGATCGGTACCTCCCTCTTTCGCTGCCATCGTTATTGCCTTACCTAACTTTGGAAATAGTTTCGACATTTTATCCCAACGCTTTTCCTTCGCTGCTCTCCGATACTCAAACGCTCTTCCCATATTCAATTAAATTTTGGTAAACAAAAATAATTGTTTTCTCTTACCCCGCAAGGCTTTATGCTTAATCGTATAGGAAACAGTCTCCTATAGCCTTGCCTTAGTTTTTTAACAGGAATCTTCTGAAAAAGTTTTTTATTTAACGTTTGGCTTCGTCAATTGATTCCTTACATTTGATAGTACAAGCTAAAGCATGAAAACAATCCTCATATTGGGAGCTGGTCTCTCATCGTCCTCACTCATTAGATATCTACTTGAAAATTCAACGGAAAACGACTGGAAAGTCCGAATCGTGGACAGGGATCAGGCATTAGTTGAGCAAAAAATTAATGGACATACCAATGGTGTTGCTCTTAGTTTTAATGCGCTCGATGCAAATGAGCGTTTGCCAGAAATAGAACAAGCTGACTTAGTGATCTCAATGTTGCCAGCGCGTTTCCACATAGAAGTTGCAGAGGATTGCATCGCTACACAAACTGACTTAATTACACCATCATACATTTCTACGGAAATGAGAGCTCTTAATGAAAAAGCGGAGGCTGCTGGAATAGTCATCATGAATGAAATTGGTGTAGATCCAGGAATTGATCACATGAGTGCCATGAAGATTATTCATGAAATTCAAAATAAAGGGGGTGAAATAACAAGCTTCAAATCATTCTGTGGAGGGCTTGTAGCTCCTGAAAGTGATAACAATCCATGGAACTATAAGTTTACTTGGAATCCACGAAATGTGGTGCTTGCCGGACAAGGTGGAGCGGCTTCATTCATTCAAGATGGTCAATACAAGTACATTCCGTATAATCGCCTTTTTGGTCGTTTACATAATATGTCGATAGAAGGATTTGGAGATTTTGTTGGCTACGCGAATCGTGATTCGCTGTCTTACAGATCAACATATGGTTTGGAGGATATCCCTACTATTTATAGAGGTACACTTCGCCGACCAGGTTACTGCGCCGCATGGGACGTTTTCATTGAGTTAGGTATGACAGACGATTCATACACAATGACCAATACAGAAAATATGACACCAAGGTCATTTTTAA
Organism: Flavobacteriales bacterium UBA7325; assembly: GCA_002471375.1. Lineage (GTDB taxonomy): Bacteria > Bacteroidota > Bacteroidia > Flavobacteriales_D > Crocinitomicaceae > UBA4466. The sequence continues at coordinate 8,061 of DKPV01000004.1, read as the reverse complement.
ATGCATACTTACCTTACCACCCAACAAAAACGGTTGAAGAAAAATTCAAACTCTTCCTAAGAGAAGATCGAGCTCATTTGTTTAATCGATTTGATTGGCTAGGTATATTCAAGGATGAACCTCTAGTCAACCTAGATTCTCCAACACCGGCACAAGCTCTACAAAAAATACTTGTCGATAAGCTTTCTCTAGCTGATGGTGATAAAGATATGCTCGTAATGATACATGAGTTTGAATATGCTCTCAACGGGAAGAACCATGCTATCTCATCTCACATGGTGAACTTGGGAGAAGATGAAGTTTATACATCCATGTCGAATACGGTTGGGCTACCTGCCGCAATTTGTGCTAAGATGGTCTTAAACGGATCTCTGAAATCGAAGGGTGTTATATTACCTGTTCAACCTGAAGTATATAACCCAATTCTTGAAGAACTAGAAAGGTTTGACATTTCATTTGTTGAGAGTTCTCAAGAGCTATAAATCATTTGCTCATTATCTGGATTCTTGCATCGATCTGCAGTCGAGTCAATATTGCTATGTCATGGTTCGTAAGAATTAATTGATTCGATCAAATACGTACAATTAACTATCTTCGCGCTAAATTCTATCATCTCAGAATGTCAAAAGAAAAATACACAGTTACAGCGGCACTTCCATATGCGAATGGACCCCTTCATTTAGGACACGTTGCCGGAGTTTATTTACCAGGAGATATCTTTACTCGATTTCTACGTATGAATGGGCACGATGTTGCCTTCGTATGCGGAAGCGATGAACATGGAGCAGCCATAACTTTGCGTGCAAAGAAGGAAGGTATTACACCTCAAGAAATTGTCGATAAATACGATGGTATTATTCGACAAGCCTTCAAAGATTTCGATATTTCTTTTGACATATTTCACAGGACTTCTGAACAGCTTCATCATGAAACTGCACAAGATTTCTTTAAAGTGCTAGATGCGAATGATGAGTTCACAAAAGAATCAAGTGAACAATATTATGACCAAGAATACAATCAGTTTTTAGCCGATCGATATATTTCTGGAACATGTCCAAATTGCGGTCATGATTCTGCTTATGGGGATCAATGTGAAAAATGTGGATCAACTCTTAGTCCTACCGAGTTAATTAAGCCAGTATCGACATTAAGTGGTAAAACACCGATTATGCGTACGACATCTCATTGGTACTTGCCAATGGAGAGACACGAAGAATGGCTAACGGATTGGATACAGGAGGGAAAACTAGATGGTGTGCAACAGCACGACCCAAGTAAATGGCGAAACCAAGTAATTGGGCAATGCATGTCTTGGATTAATGCAGGTCTTCGCCCAAGAGCAATGACTAGAGATCTTGATTGGGGGGTGAAAGTTCCTGTTGAAGGTGGAGACGGTAAAGTCCTATACGTATGGCTTGACGCTCCTATTGGATACATCTCTGCTACCAAGCAGTGGGCAAATGACAACAATAAAGATTGGAAAGATTACTGGACTGGAGACAGAAAACTGGTACACTTCATTGGAAAGGATAATATCGTTTTTCATGCGATCATATTCCCTATCCTCTTAAAGGCCCACAAAGGACTAATCCTACCAGATAATGTTCCGGCGTATGAATTTTTAAATCTTGAAGGGGATAAATTTTCCACTTCTAGAAATTGGGCTGTTTGGCTTCATGAGTACCTAGAAGAGTGCCCGGATCGAATAGATGAATTGAAATATGTTTTGACATCGATTGCTCCAGAAACAAAAGATTCAGAATTCACGTGGAAAGAATACCAAACTAGAGTGAATAGTGAGCTAGCAGCGATTCTAGGAAACTTCGTTAATCGTGCATTAGTATTAACGCAAAAGTATTATGACGGAAAAACTCCACAGCCAGGTGAGCTTACCGAATATGATAAAGAAGTTGTTGCCCAAATGGAAGCAATTCCTGAAAAGATTTCAAAGCTGGTATATGCTTATAAGTTAAGAGAAGCGCAAGCTGAGGCAATGAATTTAGCACGATTAGGGAATAAGTATTTAGCGGATACAGAACCATGGAAACTGATAAAAACAGATCCCGTTCGTGTTGAGACAATCATGAATCTTGCCTTACAAATTACAGCTAATCTCAGTATTGTATTACAACCATTCTTGCCAGGTACCGCTCAAAAATTGAGTGAGTTCTTAAATTTCAAACAAGGCGATTGGTCAAATGGCGGCCTCATGGATCAGCTCTCAGCTGGACACCAAACAGCGAAGCCATCTATTCTATTTCCAAAGGTTGAAGATGACTTTATTGAAGCCCAATTGGCAAAACTCGAAGCTTCTAAGTCCGTAGAATCTGTTTTTGACCAACAAAAGGAGGACACTAACTTCGATGATTTCATGAAAATGGATATCCGTACAGGTACCATTCTTGAAGCGGAAAAAATCAAGAAAGCGGACAAGCTCTTGAAACTTCTTGTCGATACTGGATTGGACAAGCGAACTATTGTCTCAGGAATTGCCAAGCATTATTCTCCGGAAGATGTAATTGGCAAGAAAGTGACGGTTCTAATGAATTTGCCTCCTCGGAAAATTCGTGGTGTTGAATCTCAAGGCATGATCTTAATGGCTGAAAATGGTAAAGGAGAATTAAGTTTCGTTGGTCCGGAAAAGGACTTCAAGTCTGGTTGTGGAATTCACTAAATACCAAATTTTCTTCTGAATTCACGGTCTCGAACGGTTGACTCAACTCTTCGAAAACGTCTTTTTTTCCCGTAAATAGGTTCAGGCGTATTGCCATCGCTAGTCAAACCTATTACCTCTTCATAATAGCCTTTAATTACAATTTCGTGCTGATGAAGTTTTTTCATTCTTGTCTTTAGGACGGTTTCTTTGCGATACCCAATGCTAATTTGATTGATCGAATCCATTTCTTGCTGGGGTTGAGCAAAAAGACTGCGGGAACAAAGTAAAAGAATTAAGATCAAAAATTTAACTAGCACAATTAACTAAATAAACGTGTTATTTCTACCATTGTTGATACATCATGCTTACCCACACTGAGCTTCAAATTTATATCCTTTCCTTTAATTGACAACTTCCCGGACTCATCTTGATAAGTTTTAGCCTTTAAGGTGATCTCCGATCAATTCTTGTAATACCTGCTCTTAGATGAGGTCAACTCATGAGCCAAATCATTATCACCAATAGTGCTTTCACGATCAAGTAATTGCTTCACCATTTTGGTCTCCATGTTAGCTACAAGGGCATCCGTCAATTTCTTCTCATAATACCCTTTCGACATCGGCTTATTTAAAACTACCCGATAGGTTCTAGCGGCGAAAACCAGTCCTGCTGCCTTAACTACTCTTTGAATTACACGTACCGTTTGCAATCTAGTATAAGTTTAAGTACAACCAAGGTGAATTTAGTTAAAATATGACAAAGTGAGCATGCACCAGCAAGATATCGGTGCCTTCGTCAATAGTTAAGTGATCCAGTCCAATTTGTATTCAGTACCTTTGAATATGAAATCCATGCTTACACTTCAAGAAGTAGCTATAGAGTTCAACTCGCAAGAGTTCGTTCTTAAGACACAACAGCAAATCGCAAAGGATTTCTATCCAAGTGGTGTTCAATTTTCAGCTAAATTCGGGTCTGATATCATGGTGACAAAAGAACTAATTGCTGAGGTTCAAAATGCCATCGAAGAGGTTGTTGAGATGAATGGTTTACAGCAACTCATGTATCAGATTGATATCCCGGAAAAGGTATATGTTGCCTTATTAAATGATACAGAATTCAGCAGTCAAATGGCAGAGATCATTTTGAGACGTGAGGCATATAAGGTCTTTCTACGAAGCCAGTTTTAATTGCATTTCGGCCTATAATTATTCTATCTCTCTACCGAATTTGGGCAATTCTCAATATTCCTTTGTGCATCGTTACCAATTTTCCGTCATATCCCTGTGCTAACTGACCAAATTGTCTAAATTTGTTAATCCATAACAGTGCACAAGAAATATGGATAAAGTATCATACGTAGGTAACGCAGATGTCAACGCGATTGATCATCTCTACAAAATGTACCTCAACGACCCTCAAAGCGTCGATATTGGATGGCATAAATTCTTCGAAGGGTTTGATTTTGCAAGAACCAGCTTCGAAGATGGCGGAGGAGTCCCAGAAAATTTTCAAAAAGAATTCAAAGTAATTAACTTGATTGATGGTTATAGGAACCGTGGTCATTTATTTACTAAAACGAATCCTGTTCGAGATCGCAGAAAGTATGAGCCTAAGCTCACTATTGACACGTTCGGATTGGAGGAGTCGGATCTCGACGTAGTATTTCAGGCGGGTGAAGAAATTGGTCTTAAAAATGTAACTCTTCGTCAGATAATCGCTGATTTAGAAGAAACATATTGCCAGTCTATCGGGATTGAATATATGTACATGCGCAGACCGGATCGAATCGATTGGTTTAAAAACCATATTGAATTAAAGAACCGTCCTAAGTACGATAAAGCACGAAAAATTGAAATTTTCAAAAAACTAAATCGTGCAACGAGTTTTGAATCTTTCCTAGGGAAAAAATTCGTTGGTCAAAAACGATTTTCCATTGAAGGTCTCGAGTGTCTAATTCCAGCAATGGATGCGCTCGTTCAAAAAGGAGCTGAAGAAGGCGTAGAATATTTTGTAATGGGTATGGCACATCGTGGTCGACTAAATACCTTGACAAATATTTTTGAAAAACGCCCACAAGATATATTTTCTGAGTTCGAAGGAAAAGAATTCGAAACAGATGAGACGTTTGATGGTGATGTTAAATATCATCAAGGATTCACATCATATGTCAAGGCAAATAATGGAAAGGAAGTAGGATTGACTCTTTCTCCGAACCCATCTCACCTTGAAGCTGTGAATACCGTTGTTGAAGGAATTGCCCGCGCTAAGGTTGATAATAATCTTGCGAACGATTATTCCAAAGTTTGTCCAGTACTCATCCACGGTGATGCTGCAATCGCAGGTCAAGGAGTTGTCTATGAGACAATTCAAATGGCAAAATTAGATGGTTACAAAACTGGTGGAACAATTCACATAGTTACCAATAATCAAGTTGGTTTTACCACAAATTACAAAGATGGACGTTCATCTACTTACTGTACAGATGTCGCGAAAACAACTTTATGCCCGGTCTTTCACGTAAACGCGGACGACGTAGAAGCGGTTATCCAGGTAATGGAAATGGCGATGGTTTATCGTCAGCATTTCAAAAGTGATATTTTTATTGATCTTCTTGGATACAGAAAATACGGTCATAATGAAGGTGACGAACCAAAATTCACGCAACCTAAATTATATAGCTTAATTGCTAAGCATGCGAATCCAAAGGATATTTACCTGAATCAATTAATCGCCGAAGGGGTGGTTAATCGGGAAGAGGCTAAAGAATTTGGAGATAAATACAATGCGTACCTAGAAGATGAATTTACAGAATCTCGAAAACATGAGAAAGCATTAATTCACGATTTCTTGAACGACGCTGGTGTTGATTTAAAACATGCTCATGATGAAGATTTTGAGCAATCTCCTGAAACAGGGGTGGCGAAAAAGACACTTCTAGATCTAGGTGAAAAATTGGCTACTCTCCCAGAAGGTAAAAAGTATTTCCGTAAAATTTCAAAGATCTTTAAAGATCGATTGAACTCAATCAAAGAAGATCGACTTGATTGGGGGTCTGCGGAAATGTTAGCATACGCTACACTTCTCGAAGAGGGACACCCAGTACGAATTAGCGGACAGGATGTTGAACGAGGAACTTTCTCGCATCGACATGCAGTTGTTATTGTTGAAGACACAGAAGAAGAAGTAACGACGTTAAATCTTCTCTCAGATAAGCAAGCACCATTCACAATATTCAATTCATTTTTATCGGAGTATGGTGTTCTTGGATATGAATATGGTTATTCATTAGCGTGTCCGAATGGCTTGACCATTTGGGAAGCACAATTTGGAGATTTCTATAATGGAGCCCAAATTATGGTGGATCAATTCATCACAGCCGGAGAAGATAAATGGGCAACTCAAAGTGGATTGGTAATGCTTCTTCCTCACGGATATGAAGGTCAAGGTGCTGAACACTCTAGTGGAAGAATGGAAAGATTCTTACAACAATGTGCTGATTTTAACATTCAAGTCGTAAACACATCGACGCCTGCAAATCATTTCCATCTGCTACGTCGACAATTGAAGCGCGATTTCAGAAAGCCATTAGTGGTATTCTCTCCAAAAATGCTACTTCGTCATCCAAGAGCGACCTCATCATTGGATGAAATGGCAAAGGGTAATTTCCAAGAGGTGATTGATGATGCTAACGCAAAGGTGAACAAAGTAAGCACTGTTGTTCTTTGCTCCGGGAAATTCTATTACGAAGCAACGCAAAAAGCAGAAGAACTTGGAGTAGATGATATGGCATTTGTAAGGATAGAACAATTGTATCCACTACCAAAAACGCAAATCGACGCTATTCTAGCGAAATATAAAAATGCAACTCAAATCATTTGGGCTCAGGAAGAACCAGCAAACATGGGAGCGTGGTCTTACATGGCTATGGAGCTCAGGGAACTCAATTTGATTGGGGTTAGTCGTGATGCATCAGCGGCAGCTGCTGAAGGTTCACATGATTTACATAAGAGACGTTTAGCGAAATTGTTTAATGACTTATTCGCTTATTCAAACGTTCAGAAAGAGGTTAAAGCATAACAACATTAAAAGATAAAAGACATGTCAGTATTAGAAATGAAAGTGCCGAGTCCAGGGGAATCGATTTCAGAAGTAGAAATTGCTCAATGGTTGGTATCTGATGGAGACTATGTAGAAAAAGATCAAGCAATCGCCGAGGTTGATTCTGATAAAGCAACACTTGAACTTCCAGCGGAAGAGAGTGGAACAATTACGCTTAAAGCGGAAGAAGGTGACGCTGTTGCAGTTGGTGCAGTGGTATGTCTTATCGATACTTCAGCAGAAAGACCGGCAGATTTTGAATCTTCAGCTGAAGTGGTAGAAAGTGCCTCTGTTGTTGAAGAAGCGAAAGCTCCAGCTAAGGAAGCAAAAGCACCAAGTCCGGACCCTGTAAAGTCGACGAGTGAAAAAACATACGCTTCTGGAACACCATCAGTTGCTGCTGCGAAGATCATGTCTGAGAATGGAATTTCTTCTAATCAAATTAGCGGTACAGGAAAAGCTGGTCGTATCACCAAACAAGATGTTCTTGCAGCAATGGCAGGAGGATTTGCCTCTGATGCTGCTCAAGGTTGGGGAGGAACAAGAGATACAACACCTGAGAAAATGTCTATGATGCGTCGCAAGATTGCAGAACGACTTGTAGGTGTAAAGAATGAAACGGCAATGCTAACAACCTTCAATGAGGTTGATATGA
>DKPV01000004.1:0-342 GCA_002471375.1 Flavobacteriales bacterium UBA7325 | reverse complement strand
GGTTGATATGAAGCCAATCATGGACCTGAGAACGAAGTATAAAAAAATGTTCGCTGAGCATCATGAGGTGAACTTAGGGTTTATGTCCTTCTTCACAAAAGCTGTCACTGAAGCATTAAATCTATTCCCATCTGTAAACGCTCAGATTGATGGAAAAGAAATGATCTTGCATGATTATGCTGATATAGGAATCGCTGTTTCATCACCAAAAGGATTGATGGTACCAGTTGTTCGCAATGCGGAGCAAATGAGCCTTGCCGAAATCGAAAGAGAAATTAAACGATTGGCAATTAAAGCACGCGATGGGAAAATTACGCCAGATGAAATGACTGGTGGAACTTT
>DKPV01000021.1:57288-111175 GCA_002471375.1 Flavobacteriales bacterium UBA7325 | reverse complement strand
TGGATAGCGTGTTAATTGTATATACTACACCTCCAACGGTAGATGCAGGAACAAATTTTATCGCATGTACTAATGCGGCTGATATCATTTTGAATGGCCTTGTTGGTGGAGCAACGACCACAGGCGAATGGACAGGTGGGGTTGGTTCGTACTCAATAAGTAATACAGATTTGACTGCCACATATTCTCCAACAGCTGCTGAGATTGCTAGTGGTACGATGTTCTTGACCCTGACTTCAACGAATAATGGAGGCTGTCTATCAGTAAATGATAATGTTCAGATTAACTTTGTTGCTCCTCCGATTGCAAACTTTAGTGCGCCAGATGAATGCTTGTATAATGAGTCGACTTTTAGCGACTTTTCAAACCCTGGATATGGTAACATAAATAGCTGGGCTTGGGATTTTGGTGACCTTGGAACCTCAACAGATCAGAACACCACTCATAATTACGCCACCGCCGGATCTTATTCAGTGACACTCACGATAGGATCAGATGCTGGCTGTTTCCATGATACGACATTTCAAGTTGAGGCATTTGAGGTGCCTGTGGCAGGTTTCACTTATACTTCAACATGCCCAAATAATCAAATAACTGTCCAATTCACAGATGCGTCAAGTACAGTTGTTGACCCAATCTCGATGTATTCATACGATTTTGGGGGAGAAGGGAATTCAGGAGATGCAAATCCACTCTTCGTTTTCCCATCTGATGACAGTTATGATATAGTGCACATTGTGCAAACATCGAACGGATGCGTTGATACGATTACTCAAACATTAACTGTTCCAGCATTACCTGATGCAGGTTTCTCTTATAACACAAGTAATGGTCTTAATATAGGAGCGGTGTTCAACTTCATCAATACTTCTACGAATGCAAACTCTTACTTCTGGGATCTTGGTAATGGTAATACTTCAACTCAGACTGATACAACTAATGTTTACTTCGCAAATCAAAATTACGTTGTAACACTTTATGCATACGGAGAATTAGGTTGTCAAGACAGTATATCACAGACGATTACAATTAATACGGTGACAACAGAGATTAATACCCTAATCCCTAATGCGATTTCTCCAAACGGAGATTTCAAAAATGATGTGTGGAAATTAGAGTTCTTGGATCTTTTATTTCCAGATGCTCGCGTAGAAATATATAATGATTGGGGGCAATTGTTATTTGAATCAGATGGATACGATGAACCATGGGACGGCACTTATAATCAAGAACTTGTACCTGATGGAACATACTATTATGTCATTGATCTAAACGATCTAAATGCACCAGATGATGGGATTTTTAAGGGGACAATACTTGTACTTAAAAGCAAGAACTAATGAAGAAAATTGCACTAATATTTATTGGAACGATCATTCTGGCATCCGGAGTTGTAGCTCAGCAGCTTACTGGTTATTCTAACTTTTTGCTAAATGACTACTACTTTAATCCTGCAATCGCTGGAAGTAAAAATGTTCATGAAGTGAACCTCGCATATAGGAATCAATGGATCGGCTTTGAAGGCTCACCTACACTACTGATGGCGAATTTTCAGGGTTCGGTAAAGAATGAAGGGAAAATGGGTTATGGAGTAACCGTGGTATCAGAGCAAAAAGGGTTAACATCAAATAATGCCGCATACCTGAACTATGCGCATCACTTTAAGCTTGGTGATAATTGGAAACTGGGACTAGGTATTCAGCCTGGATACATGCAGCATAGAGTGCGTCTATACGATGCGCAACTTGCCGATGCTGGTGATGAGGTTCTAACAGGAACTGTCTATTCAGCGAATGCTATCGATCTGAGTTCAGGGTTTCATTTATATTCAAAGAAGTTTTTCTTGTTGGGTTCTGTGCATAGATTACTTGCCAATTCACTTCAATTTACAACATACAATAGCAACCTCGAATTTCACTTCGGAGGAATCGTCGGTTATGGTTTCGAAATTAAAACGAAAAGCAAAAAAATCTTTGAACTGCAGCCAAGTGCTATGGTTAGATATACTCAACCTGTACCATTACAGTACACAGCAATGTTGAAAGGTACCTTTGATAATAAGTTTTGGGTAGGGTTACTTTATCGATCGGATGATGCAATTGGTATCTCTGCAGGATTGACACTGCGCGATAGATTCACAATTGGGTATGGGTATGATTACACCACGTCTAAATTAAATAGCTACCAATCAGGATCACATGAGGTTATGCTTTCTTTCATAATAACTAAAGATAAGCCAACACTTGAAGAAGAAGACGAAAACCTCAATAACAGTATTCTGGAAGACATGCAGAAAAAGGTTGAAGAGGAGAAAAAAAATAAGAATTAACAACGCGGATTATGAGATTACTTAAATACGCAGTGATGTTGATGATGCTCCTTAAGATGGGGGTCTCCAACAACGTCAACGCTCAGGTCGATACGCTATTTTGGTTCGCGGCACCTTGGGTTACGCCGGATCATGACAATAACGTGCAGTTGGCATTCAGGATTTCTACTTTTGGTGCCCCATCAACGGTGAGAATTCAATTGCCTGCCGGAACTTATGATACTACCTTTGTGGTGCCAGCCAATAGTTTGGCTTCGATTCCTTTAGATCATATTGTCAATGATTTAGAAAGTAAACCAGCGGATGCAGTTCTTAATTCAGGTATCAAGATTTCTTCAGATAATTTAATGACGGTCGTTTATGATTTCATTTCTGACCTTGTCACAATTACTCCAGGGAACCCAAATAATCCAGAGACATATTCTTTAAAAGGACAAAATGGGATGGGAACTGAATTTGTTGTTCCTTTTCAAACTCTTTGGAATAATCGAGTCCTTGCCACTGATCGAAATAATGATTTAGTGATTACTCAGCCTAAACAATTCTTTTCCGTAGTTGCCACTGAGGACAATACAACAATTTACATTAAGCCCAATTGTGACGTCATCGGCGGACACACAGCCGGTGTCACATATGCTGTTAACCTACCGTCAAAAGGTAATGTTTATACATGCGAGAATTTCGTAATGACCACAAGCAATGCTGGGAGTAGCTTGAGTGGCTCTATTGTAACCTCGGATAAACCCGTTTCCGTTACGATGAATGATGATTCCGTTAACCCCGCTGGTGGAGGAGGATGTTTTGACTTGATGGGCGATCAAATTGTACCTACTGATGTAATCGGTGACGAATACATTGTTAATATCGGTGGTTTGAATCCTGGTTCAAATGAATCAATTTTCATTATTCCTGCGGAAAATTTTACGACAGTAACAGTAACAGATGCTGGAGTCACAACGCAACTGATGAATCAAGGAGAGACATGGCAGTATTCAATTACTGACTTGCTTACTCACATTCAAGCGGATAAGCCCGTTTATTTAATTCATATGTCGGGTTATGGTTGTGAACTCGGTATAGCCATTCTACCGCCGCTCAACTGTGCTGGATCGGCAGAGGTATCCTTTGCAAGAAATAATAATCAAGCATTTTCGCTTAACCTACTTTGTGAGGCGGGAGATGAAAATGGATTTACTCTAACTGGTCCTGGTACTGGTACAATTCCTCCGGCAGCGTTTTCTCCTGTCCCCGGGACAGGTGGTGCATGGGTTGGGACTCAGATTACGTATTCAACTGCAGAAATTATCAGTGGTTCCCAAAACACGATTACAAATTCCATGGGGTTTTTCTCGATGGGTGTTATTAACGGTGGTGCAACTTCTGGATGTCTCTATCACTACATGTCTTCGTTCAACAGAAAGGTTGTTACAAAGGCAGGAAATGATACGACAGTTTGTAATGGTGAGCCAATTGTTAACCTAAATGGAAGCGTCACAGGAGGTACGACTTCAGGATTTTGGCAGGTACTAGATGGAACAGGTACTCTGAACACTCCAACGAACTTAACTACAACTTATGTCCCAAGTCCAGGCGATTATACACAGGGATATGTGACCTTTGTTCTATCGTCAACTGGAGATTGTGAACCTGTTACCGATACAATGGTGGTTTCATATATTCAATCTCCGGTCGCTGATGCAGGACTCCAAAACTCTTACTGTAAAAATAATATCGGGGCAATACCGATAAATGGATCTGTTCAGTTTGCTTCTGGAGCCAGTTGGGCTGGTGGAGTAGGCGGAGCATTTGGAAATCCTGGAAGTCTTTCAACTACATATACTCCGTCCCCAACTGATTTACTAGGGGATAGCTTAGTACTGTATTTGACTTCTGCTGGTAGTTTGTATGCATGTCCAGATCACACGGATTCGCTCATCGTACAATTCACTCCTGCTCCAGTCGTGGTAGCTGGTCCGAGCTTGACTCTATGTTCGAGCGAGACTTTAATCAATCTGAATGGTGCTGTCTCAGGCGCTACAACAAGTGGTACTTGGACGACAAATGGATTTGGAGGTTTTTCACCTTCTGCAAGTAATCCTGTGACGGATTACAATGTGAGCGCCGCAGATGTTGTTGCAGGTTCGATTTTTATTACGCTTACTTCGACAGCGAACGGTTCATGTCTTGCGGAGAAGGATAGTATACAGGTTACTTTTTTAAATGAGCCTGTGGTATCGATAACAGCAAATGATTCTGTTTGTTCGAATTTAAGTGTACTTGATTTGAGCGGAACAATTTCCGCAGGATTTACGTCAAACTGGACAACAACTGGATTCGGATCTATTGTTGCTCCAACATCCTTAAACACTCAATACAATATTACATCCATTGACACGACGCAAGGATATGTTGATGTTTATCTACTTTCTGATCCAGGTATCTGCCCATCAGTAACAGACTCATTAAGAATTTACTTTATTGATTCACCTGAGGCGAATGCTGGCTTGGATCAAGATTTTTGTAGCAATCAGATCGTAGCATTAAACGGACTTGTTACTGGAATTAGTACGGATGGTACTTGGTCTACTTTAGGAACGGGAACCTTTAACCCAAGTAACAATTTAGTGGTTACTAATTATATTCCTTCAGCAGGAGATATTGCGAATGGATCGGTGACGCTTATTCTGACTTCAACGAGTGTTTTAGGATGCCCACCGGATGCTGATCAACTTACAATTACCTTCAAAGAAGTCCCTGTAGCGAACTTTACTGCACCTGATGTATGTGAAGGTGATAACACGGTCTTCACAGATCTATCCACAATAGGATCAGGAACAATAAATTCTTGGCAATGGGACTTTGGTGATGCGGGTACATCAATAGTGCAAAATCCAAATCACACCTATGCTTCGGACAATAGTTATCAAGCAATGTTGATAGCCGGATCAAGTAATGGATGTTACGATAGTCTTGAGGTTACAGTGAATGTAAACCCTGTGCCGGTAGCTGATTTTAGTCCAACAGTGGCTTGTGAGGATACTCCCATCGATTTTAGTGACTTGTCATTTATTTCGAGCGGTTCTATTACCAACTGGGAGTACACAATCGATGGTAATACGATCACGGAACAGAATCCAAGCTATACGTATTCAATGCCTGGGTCTCAAATCATCATCCTCGAGGTTACTTCAGATTTAGGTTGTTTTGATGACACATCCATGTCCGTTGTTATAAGTCCAGCACCGATTGCAGATTTCAGCTTTACACCGAACCCTGCACTCGTATTAGAGGACGTATTCTTCACGGACGAATCTACTGGAAATAGTATTAATTCATGGTACTGGGAATTCGGAGATGCAGAAGCTGACAATAATCAAAATCCAATACATAATTATAACGATGGAGGAGATTATGAAGTTTCACTGGTTGTAACGGATAGTGTTGGTTGTCAAGATACAACGTACAAGATTATTACCATTGCCTTGCCACCAGTTTTACCTACAGGGTTTTCACCAAATGGTGATGGAGAGAATGATGTTTTCTGGATTAGAGGAGGACCTTTCAAATCGGTTTCCTTCAATATCTACAATAACTGGGGAGAACTAATTTTCAGCTCTGACGAATCGATGTATCAAACTAGTTGGAAAGATCTGGGGTGGGATGGAATGTATAATGGAGAACCTGCACCACTCGGAGTATATACATGGACCTTCTCCGTGCAGCTAGCCAATGATGCAGTAGTAACGGACTCTGGTGATGTAACCCTAATACGATAGTTATGATTAAACGATTATTATTTATAGTATTAGCTGGAGTTGGATCACATGGGGTGAGCGCACAAGATGCACATTTATCCATGTACGATGCTGCTCCAATATTCTTAAATCCTGCGATGACAGGCGTATTTGAGGGAGATTGGAGACTGCATGCACAATACCGTACGCAATGGAGAGCAGTTAATTATAAGCCATATACGACTGCCTTAGTAAGCTTTGATGCTCCAGTTAAGAAATGGGGATTTGGAGGTCAGATTTCAAATTTCAGAGCTGGAATCGGTAATTACAATGTATTGCAGGGGACTATTTCTGCAGCTTACACCACATCAATTGATAAAAGCAGAAATCACAATATCTCATTTGGGATTCAAGGTGGGGTTAATCAAAAGAGTTTGGAGTATCAACTGCTTACTTACGACAACCAATATTCTACGAATAATGGAGGAGAGTTTGTTGGTACAGCTGATCCTGGCGAATCTTTCAGTGGTCAGAAATTGATTGTTCCTGTTGTCAACGCTGGATTCTTGTACTTCTTTGCGAAGCAACAAAGCAAGTTGAATCCTTTCATTGGTATATCGGCTTTTAACTTAACCGAGCCGCGTGAGACGTTCACGAATTTTGATAACAAACTTCCGATGCGTTTTTACGGGCATATTGGAACTAGGATCAATATTGCAGAGACTTTCTATCTATTGCCGAAAGTTCTGTATATGAAACAAAAAGAATTTGAGGAGGTGACACTTGCTCTTGATGCTGGTTATTACTTAAAAGGAAGTGATTTGTATCTGTTAGGAGGAATTGTCTATCGAAATTCTGGTCTTCTATCATCATTTTCGTTTCAGAACTCCGATGCAATGATTGTTACGATTGGAGCAAAGATGGATGCCTTTATTGCAAAAATAGGTTACGATATTAATATCTCATCCTTATCCAGCGCATCAGGTGGCAGGGGAGGTTTTGAGTTATCCTTTACCTATATGAAACAAAAGAAGAAACCGAAAACCGAGAAAATTTGTCCTCGACTGTAATATTCAAAGATTAGACATGATGAAAAAATTATTAGTCCTTTTTGTTGCAGTACTTCCCTTGATCAGCTTCGGCCAGTCAAGGAAGGTGTGGATGTACCATGCCGATGAATTCTATGAGGCTGAAGATTACTATAACGCATTATTGAACTATGAAAAAGCTTGGAGTGATTCAATTGGTTTGCAAGAAGTTACGATACCTTATGAAGTCGTGATTTCTAAGAAGAAATTAAAAGATAATAAGCAAGTCACCCTTGATTCTACGAGACAAGTTCCATTGAAAGACTACATTCAGCATCAAATCGCAGTATGTCACTTGCAGACCTTTGATTACAATAGAGCAGTTGAGCATTTCGAGCATACATCATCTTTTAAGTCATACCCCGAAGATGTATATCATTATGGGGTGGCTCAAATGAATATGAATAATTTTGAAGATGCCGTTAAGCTTTTTGAAAGATATATAGCATCGGATAATTATTCTGATTCTCTATTAAGGAGTGCGCAACTTCTGATAACTGGATGTTTCTTCGCAATGGATGAAACGAGTCTGAAGAAGAAGATTGTGGTCAATATCTTAGATACGAATGTCTTCAATAAAGGCACCGCCTCATTTGCACCAGCATATTTTGGTGCGGAAAATAGACTTATGTTCACGAGTGCTAGAGATGGTGGGGTGATCTTTGATCCTGAGGTTCAAGAATCGGCTTATCTATGTGATTTGTATTGGACGGAAAAGGATGAAAAAGGGAACTGGAGTAGCGCTAAGAATTATGGACGTCCCTTAAATTCAGCTCAGCATGACGCCTCAGGAGGATTTAATAAGCTGAAACGGAATGAAGAACAGAGCGTCATTTATTACACTAAGTGGAACGATGATAATCGAAAAGAGCAATCGATTTATTTCGGAAGGATGGTTGGAACCAAATTTTATGAGTCCTATAAATTACCTCTTTCTGTAAATGTACCAGGCTATAAGAGTATCAACCCACATGTTTCTTTAGATGAAACAACTCTCTACTTTGCGAGTAATCGTCCAGGTGGACAGGGAGGAATGGATATCTGGAAAATTGCTTTAGACGAAACTGGTAATATCGCAGGGGAGGCTGAAAACCTCGGAAGACCTATTAATTCAGAGTTGGATGAGGTGAGCCCATTTTACCATGAACCGTCTTCAACATTATTCTTTAGCTCAAATGGATTAAATTCAATCGGTGGGTTAGATATATTTAAGAGTACTTTCTACAAGGATAGTAAAGCATTTGGAGAGCCTGTCAATATGGGGATGCCAATAAACTCTAGTATGGATGATTCATACATGATTTGGGATGCGCTCATGAATAAGGGGTACTTTGCGAGCGATCGAGCAGATTGTGAAAATGGGCATTGTTATGATATCTATGAAGTAACAAATGAACCAATCTTAATTACGCTCGAGGGCTATGCGTATGATATCGAGACGGACGAAATTCTGCCTAATACGAACCTGAATTTTAAAGACATCAACAGTACTATTCCATTTGAAAATAGAGTGATATTAACGGATTCAGCTGGTTACTATAAGATAACGATGGATAAGGCACAGCAGATTTATATTCTAGCGACTCGTACAAAGTATTTTGCTGCTGCAGAGTCTGTAACGACTAAATCTATTACAAAATCAACTGCTTTGCTACAAGATTTTTACCTAGCTCCAATTGGGGAAGATGAGATAGAAATCGATGGTATTGAGTATGACTTTGATTCGGATAAACTGCGTGACCGATCGAAAGAGATTTTGGATGAGTTGTTTGCGTTCCTTCAGTTTAACTCAAACTTAGTTGTTGAAATTAACTCCCATACTGATTCTAGAGGTAGCGATAGCTATAACAAAGATTTAGCAGAACGTAGGGCTAAATCCTGTGTGGACTATCTTATCGCTAAAGGAATGCCGGAGGGAAGAATTAGCCCCAAAGGTTATGGTGAAGATAATCCGAATTTCTTGAAAGATGAAAATAAAAAACCAGTACTCGATGAGCAAGGTGAGCGAATCTATTTGACGGAGAAGTTTATTAAAAAACAAAGAACAGAGGAGTTGCGCGAGAACTATCATCAGAGAAATAGGAGAACTGCATTCAAGGTTGTGGGTGAAGGTTATGTGAAAGAAAGTCTCTAGGTTTTCCGCTGATCGACTGGCATAAAATTTTATCGTTCTATATTTGGGAGCGTTACTAGTGAACAAAATCACTAGATTCGTGTGACCAAATTAGATCAGAATTATGCTCAGATTGAACAACTTCATCGTTACCCTGTTAGTACTTATTAGTTTGTCAGCTCAATCCCAGTTGGATGGAGAAACTACTCCCTCGTACCCTGAGTTGATTGAAATCTACAAGGAGCTCGCAGCAAACAATTCAGAAATAGAACTGTATAATATGGGCGACTCCGATTTTGGTCTCCCAATTTATGTCTGTCTTGTTAATGCCTGTCAAGATTCTGTAAAGTCATTTAATACAGCGCGAAACAAAACTACGGTCCTCATAAACAACGGGATTCATCCAGGTGAACCTGACGGGATTAATGCGTCGTTGATCTGGATTAATGAGTGGATTAAAGGAGGGAAGAAGACAAAGAACCTTCCGATAATTGCCATCATTCCTTCCTACAATGTGGGAGGTACTATTAATCGTTCATCTTCGAGCAGAGCAAATCAAGATGGACCCCAAGAATATGGATTTAGAGGAAATGCTCAAAATCTTGATTTGAACCGAGATTTTATCAAAATGGATTCTAAGAATATGATGACATTCGCTCGGATATTTCATGCATTAGATCCGGATGTATTTGTAGATACGCATGTGTCTAACGGTGCAGATTATCAATACACATTAACATATATCGCCTCTGTTAAGGAACGAATGGCTCCAAGTCTGGCAAAATTGACACACGATGAGTTTATACCTTTACTGGAGAAAGATTTAATGAAGGAAGATTTTGATCTCATTCCTTATGTAAACCTCGTAGAAGATGTTCCAGAAAAGGGAATGAGTGTATTCAATGACCTTCCGCGTTATTCGATGGGGTATGCCTCATTGTTCAATACAATCAGCTTCACGGTTGAGACGCATATGTTAAAACCATTTAATCAAAGAACAAAGGCAACATTAGAATTTTTACGATCTACAATTGATTGGACTGGAGACAACATGGAAGAAATTGAAGCTTCTCGAGAAAAGGCATTTCTTCATGATCTCGAATTAGCACAATTCCCATACAATTATCAGCTATCAGAAGATCGCGATTCGATTTTGTTTCATGGTTACGAGTTCAGTCATCCGAAAAGTGAAGTTACAGGATACGAGCGTCTAAAGTACCATCAAGATCAACCATACGCTAAATTTATCCCATACTATCAAACATATACGGCACTAGACACAATTGACGTCCCAGCTTATTACGTAATTGGTGGGCAGTGCACTGATGTCATAGAGCGCCTGAAAATGAACGGGGTAGTGCTAAAACCAATTGATGAGATAATTCACCTTGATTTAGAATCAACGAGGATAGCTAGCTTCTTAAGTTCGAAACAGCCTTATGAAGGTCACTTTTTGCATTGGGAGGTAAAAACAAGTCGTATCGATGGCGCAGTATTGCCGGTGAAGCAAAATGATGTTGTGGTTTCAACGAACCAACGCCACCGAAGATTTATTGTTTCAGTTCTTGAACCTAAGATGGCTGATAGTTACTTTGCATGGAATTTTTTCGATTCATATCTTCAACAGAAGGAACATTTTTCAAGTTATGTGTTTGAGGATAAGGCAAGTGAAATTTTGAAGTCCAATCCTGCACTCAAGATTGAATTTGAATCGAAAAAACTCGAAGATGAGGACTTTAGAGTAAATCCACGAGCACAATTAGATTTTATCTATAAGCATTCTGAGTATTACGAACCAACTCATAATGTCATCCCGATTCAAAAAGGCTTTTAACTATTTTCATCCGGTTTAGAATCCAAGTATTAGGTAAATGTCTTCATAAGTCCTTTGCGATCTTATTGACTTGTCCTATCTTTGGTACACTTAAAGGATTTAATTATGTTAAAAATATTTATTGCTTGCGCCGCGATACTATTCGCGAGCATGTCGAGTTTTGCTCAGGATACGACTTGGGTGCAGACTTTCACTTTCGATTCTATTTCAACAAGAAGAGCGGATTTCGTGTTTCCTCAAGAATTAAATACGAAACGATTTGAAAAGGTACTCATGTACTACAAGTTGAAATGTAGCCCTCTCACACCTTGGGACAGCTATAATTGTGGAGAATGGGATTACTTGACTTATTCGAGAGTATTCGACCATACAGGTGTTATGGATTCTGTTCAAGTTGACAGCGTTCAATACCTGAATAATTGGTTGTCAACCCCAAGTTACCTCTATGATGCATATACAGGATCAAAATTTGATACCTATGTGCGCGTAGAGCAAAATCGTTCTGGTAGTGCTGTAAGTACTAATAATGTTATCGATCCTACAGGTACTCCAGGGAATGCACCGTTTGATTTGAGTGTTAATGGAGATCGTTATCAAATGTTAGTAACGGCCGCGGAATTAGCGGCAACGGGTTTTCTGCCTGGAACAGACATACAGTCCTTGAGTCTTTTTGTTCCTACTGGTGGAATTACAAGTAATGGAGAGTTTTTATATCCAAGTATTTCGTTAAAATCAACTTTGGATCCTACTTTAACTAGTTTCCATACAACTGGATTTACAGAAGTCTACAACCTCTCTATTGTAGCAGGGTCAGCTAATGAATTTACAGAAGGTGAAAATGAGATGCTATTCTATCAACCATATACTTGGAATGGTACGGATAATATCATTATTGAATTCTACTACGAACGATCTTCTCCCGCTGCTAACCTTATGACTTTTGAAGCTGAACTTGGGGTGTCCAACATGGCGCTTCGATATGGTGATAGAAATGGAGTGATGAAGTTCGATGGATCCTCTAATGCTCTTCTTGAACTCTCAGACATTGATCTCGGAGCAGATGTAACAATCGCCTTTTGGGCTCAAGGATTGGGGAATACAGGTGTAAACACATCGATCATAGAGGGATATGATACACTTAACAATAGAGTAATCAATATTCACATGCCATGGAGCACCAATCGAATTTACTGGGATTGTGGAGAAGGAAGTGGTTATGATCGTATTGATAAAGATATGACAGGAGCCGGTATTGACAATGAATGGCATCATTGGGCGTTCATTAAGGAACAGTCTACTGGTACAATGAAAATTATGCGTGATGGTGTACTTTGGCATTCTGGAACAGGATTAAATCGCGAAGTTGGAGAGCTACACAGACTTGTAATTGGATCTAACAAGAACAGTGCAAATAATTGGACAGGTAAGATAGACGAATTTCAACTTTACGATGTAGCAGTTGATGAGGCTACTATTCTTGCTTGGTATGATGAGAGTATAAACGCAACTCATCCCGAATGGAACAACCTATTGACATATTACAATTTTGATGGTAATAAATATGTTACTGATGCATCTCAGAATGATTATTTGTTGATGCCATCAACGACTGAAATGATTGATTTTTCAGAATTTCCATTAGTTAATGGAATTGGAGCAGTTGAGCGAGCACAAATTGCGCTTGGAAATGGTACCGTGAGTGGTTCGGCAGTGGATGTTGAAACTCCGTACATCGATCTATTAGAGCCGGAAGTTGTCTTCGAGTTTGGTCAAGTAGATCATCATTTCGAAATTGTAAACGCATTTTTAGCAACACCTTCCGGAACTGAAACTGTTTACGATAGTGCTATGGCAGTTGTGACATCGACTCCTTTTGCAGGTGCGAGTACATTGACTAACGTACCAATCACATATTATGAGCCTCCATTCGAGATTGTTAACAATGTTGAAATTGGTCGATTCATTACTCCGTATGGGATCAACTTCGATTTAGGCGCAGATGGTTTTACATGGATTTATGATGTAACAGATTATCAACAATATTTTAAAAATACCGTTGATCTTGCAGCACATAATACGCAAGAGTTAATTGATTTACAATTTGCATTCATTGAAGGTATTCCTCCGAGAGATGTTCATCATCGTGAACCAATCTGGAGTGATTATCGCAGCTACTCATACAATAGTATGGATAATGATGCAAACCTAAGTGCTACCAATGTTCTTTTATCGGATACATCTCAAATGTTTAAGATTAAGACGCGTTTCACTGGGCACGGTCATAACGGATCTGTTAACTGCTGTGAGTGGGATTCTAAGGATCACATGATATCAGTAGATGGTGTTGAACGCTTTAACTGGGAAATATGGGAAGAAACCGCTTGTGGTGACAGTCCGAATCCTGGTCAAGGAGGCACATGGCCATATGCAAGAGAGGGATGGTGTCCTGGTGACCTTGTGAAGGAATACGATCATGAATTAACGCCATACGTGGCTCCAGGTTCTACTGTAGAATTTGATTATGACATTGAAGATATTCCGCTAGCGGATCCGGATCAAGGGAACGGTAACTATATCGTTGCAATGGATTTGATATCATATTCAGCACCTAATCATCAACATGATGCTGCCATTATCGATATCCTGAACCCGAACAATTGGGAATACTACGGGAAATTTAATCCTAGCTGTCAAAATCCGCGTGTAATCTTGCAGAATGCAGGCGAGCAACCTTTGACAAATTGTACGATTAAGGTTTGGATTAGCTACGGAAACTTTATTGAATACGAATGGACAGGTAATCTGAAGTTTTTAGAGAAAGAAGTAGTTGAAATTGAAGTGAATGATCCAGGATTCTGGAATGATTATCATGGGCTGCAAACGTTTACAGCGCAAGTTTGGAATGTAAATGGACCAGTATTTCCTCAGCTAGATGAATATCCTAACAACGATGTGTATACCACAGAATTTGAGGCTCCGGAAACAATCAATGGACCATTCTACGTTGAGTTTAACACAAATAATAAGGCATTTGAAAACCAATGGCGACTTGAAGATGCTGATGGGAACACAATTTTCGAACGTACTTCATTGCTTAATTCAACGAATTACAAAGATACATTTGATCTTGCTCCTGGATGTTATAGTGTAATTCTCGAAGATTCAGATAACGATGGAATTGGATTCTGGTATTCATCGCAAGTTGAAGGCGAAACTACAGGTAATTTTAGACTTCGATTAGTGGGAGGAGCGTTCATTGAATTCTTCCCAGCAGATTTTGGAAATTTCCACAGATACAATTTCTCGGTAGGATTTACCGTTAATACTGAAGAGGTGAATTTGGATCACGCGATTACTGTGTTTCCAAATCCTAACGATGGAGTTTTTGATATCGAGTTGAGTGGTTTCGTTGGGAATGAAGCCGAGATGCAAATCTTCGATTTAATGGGGCGAGAGGTGCTGAGAGAGAAGATGAATGCACAATCAAATTTTGCAAGTTCTAAAGTTGAGTTATTGGATGTTCCAGCTGGACATTACCTAATAAAGGTGGTGACGGCAAAAGGAGTTTATACAGAAGAATTTGTGATAGATTAATTCTAATCAATTTCATTAAAAGGCGTTGCAGTTTATCTGACAGCGCCTTTTTTTTGTTCGGCATCTTTCATTACTTTTGCGCCAACATCTTTACAAACTTTCAAGATGACATACGATATAGCAATCATTGGTGGAGGAATAGTTGGAGCGGCAACTTTCTACAAAATTCAACTAAGAAATCCTGAGCTTAAAATAGCGCTGATTGAAAAAGAGGATATAGTTTCAGATCATCAAACGGGGCATAACTCCGGAGTGATTCATTCAGGCTTGTATTATACGCCAGGTTCATTGAAAGCTAAAAATTGCATTGAAGGGAGGCATGAGTTGGTTGCATTCGCGAAAGAACATGGTATTGATCATGATGTTTGTGGAAAGGTCGTAGTCGCGACAAATAAGGAGGAGCTCCCAAGAATGGAGAAGATTTTCCAAATTGGACTTGAGAACAAGATCGAGGGAATCAAAATGATTACTGCTGAGGAGGTGAAAGAAATTGAGCCTCATTGTGAAAGCATAGGTGGTATTTGGGTTCCTTGTACAGGTATTATTGATTTTCGAGGAGCTACAGCAAAGATGGTGGAGCTAGCCCTTGCAATTAATCCTGAGAGTAAGTTATTCTTAAAGCATGAGGTGACCGGAGTTGAAAAGAAAGATGGCAGTTCCCTCCTCGTTACAAAGCAAGCAAAAATTGAAGCAAATAACTTAGTTTTCTGTGCTGGTTTACAGGCTGATCGTCTTGCAAAGAAAGATGGTGTTAAGCTAAAAGAAAAGGTTGTTGGCTTTAGAGGTGATTACTACGAACTAACAGATCAAGGAAAGCATAAAGTCAAGAATCTAATCTATCCCGTTCCAGATCCAGCATTTCCATTTCTTGGAGTACACTTTACGCGAATGACTGATGGTGAGATCGAATGTGGTCCGAATGCGGTCTTTACGTTTAAACGTGAAGGATACGGAAAAACGGATTTTTCATGGAGAGATAGCTGGGATGCGCTAACGTATCGTGGAACATGGAAGCTATTCTTCAAGAACATGCGTTTTGGTATTAATGAGTATCGCAGGGCATTTTCTAAGAAGTTGTTTTTGAAGACGCTTCAAAGAATGATTCCTGATCTTGAAATGGATGATTTACGTCCGGGTCGATCTGGTGTGAGAGCATTGCTACTTCGACGAGATGGCGACACGCGAGATGATTTTAGAATTGAACATCACGATAATGCGATTCACGTCTTAAACGCTCCATCACCCGCCGCAACGGCTTCGCTAGCTATTGGAGGCTATGTTGCCGATATTGCAAAAGAAAAATTTGATCTGAAATAATTAAGCTATCCTAGTTTATACCTTACCACGTTCTGACAATAGAATCGCGACTTTTTTGGTCGAAGGAAATTGCGACATCACTATGATGAGCGCTACCGTGATTGGGACGCTCAGTAGCATTCCTATTACACCCCAAAGACTACCCCAGAGCGCTAAACTGAAGATTGCTACAAGTGGACTGATATTCAGTGTATTACCCATAATTCGAGGTTCGACATAATTCCCAACCACAACTTGTACCGAACCAATTCCAAATAGAATAATCCACATTTGTACGAAATCTCCAAATTGAATCAGAGAGAATGCAGCGGGTAATAGTGTAGCTACAATTGGACCTATTGAAGGGATAAAACTGAATAGGAAGATTAGCGCAGCCCAAAAGAACGGACTTTGAAGTCCGATAGACCACATGATAATAAAGGCGATCGAAGAAGTTGTTAGATTGATTAAGGACTTTAAGATGAGGTATCTTGAAAGCATCTTGTCAATCTTCTTACTTGTTCCTTGGAAGGCCTTATACCGATTTTCGTCGTCAAAAAATAATTCCATTTTCCTGTTAAATAATCCTTCCTCAATGAATAGGAAAATGATATAGAAGACGATTAATAATAGGTTTCCAACTATTTCCGAAATTGATTTGATGAAATCTTGAAGATATGAAGTGAATTTTCCACCCTCGATAAACTGCTGAATATCTTTGCCTCCATCTATATTAACCCATTCTGTAATTTTCAACGTAATCTCTTCAGAATTGGAGGCGTAAGTAGAGTATGCTTGAACGATTCCTTCAATGTTGTAGGTAAGCACTTCTCCTGTAATAGAAAGCACACCAAAAACGAGGATTGAAGCGATAAGCGTTTTTAACCATTTCGGAATATACTTCCTTGCAAATTTTATCTTATCGATACTGTTTCTTGTCTTTTTAACAACAAACCAAGTCAGAAGGGCAATAATGAAAGGCACAAATAAAGATTGACCGTAAATCAATGCAAGCATCACCATTGCGATAATGATCATCCAAGAAGCGGCAGAATTTACTTTCATATCTTAAAAATAGACATAGTTAATCAACAAAACGTTATTTTGTGCCTATAAACCGAGATTCGATAATGATTTTATCACTACTGCTTTGTACGGGATGAATGTCTAACAAGCAAGTGTCTTCAAACCAATTAGTGACATAAGTGAAGTCAACATCTCCACCCTTTATCCGCGCTGAATAGGCAGATGTCTTTGATGGATTGGAGATTAGGATTTCGAGGATGTCTTTCGATTTTCCTGATATCTCTAATTCGACACTGAAAACATTTTCTTGCTCTGGATTTTTAACTAGAACTACATGTTGATCTACCGACAACGACACGGTAGTAGTTTCACCTACGTTATTGAGATATAGGGGCGCAAGATATTCTTGGTAAAGAAAATATCCGAGCACTAAAATAAGTCCTGCTAGTACAAAAGTTATCCACGTCATGTTCTTTTTGAGCATAACCTGAAAATATTTTTTGAATTATTGTTTGGTTATTTCAAAACAAAATTAGAATTTTTATGCCATCATTGTCACAATCGTGATATTGATTTATACAGAAGAGGTAAGAGACAGGCTCTATGATCCTCTGGCAACCAACTTTAAGTGCTTGCGAAATCCATAAGTATTGGAAAACCGGTGCCAATTCCTGATTCAGAACCAATGTTGGTGATGAAGAATATAAATTAAGTATCTGAATACTATTTTAATTTTATTGGGGCTTGAGCATTCTGCTCGCAAAACATTTGATCAATCATTGATCAACCAACTCGCAGCATCATGTATTATGCGAATGCATAATACAAATATGCTGTAGTTAAATCGTTACCTTTAAGCACATTTTTAAGACTAATTGATATGAAAGTACTATTCACATTTTTACTACTCTCAAGCGTATGCTTTGGACAAAGCAAGAAAGACCAAATTATGGCTTTGAACAAGTCTATTGATAGTTTGAACACTGTGCTTTCAACCACGAGAGATAACTCGGCTAAGGACATTGGTGGGCTTAACTCCGAACTTACTCAGTTAAGGAGTGATGTGTCGAGTCTTGAATCATCTGCGACTATACTGACATCGGACAATGAAAAGTTAAAATTAGACTTGGAGGAGATGTCTAAGAAGAATTTGGAGTTGGAAGTGAAATTGAAGGATATGAATGAAAATAACTGGGTAATAAGCAATTTGACTCCTTTTTTAAATTCTGGTCTTTGGATTGGTGATTGTGCAGAGAAAAGAAGTGTAGAGACTAAAATTGTAGAGTTTAGGGATAGATATATAATATTCGGTTCTGAAGGAGGGTATGGTGGAACAATTCAAAATATATTCTACAATTCTTATTCAAAAAAATTCAAAATTATATATGTTAACGACAATGATATGGGAGGCGATGGTACAATATATGAGTTTATACTTTCTTACGAAGATAAAGGTGGTTCACGCTCATTAATCTTTCAAGAAGAGATGTTGACCCCAGATTATAATTACGGATCAAATGAAATTTTGACTTATTATTTCTGTGATTAATAAAAAGCTATCTTTGTCAAAAAAAAGAACAGAATGACAGAAGAATTAGAAGCAGTAAGTTACTGCGTTGGGATGAGTTTAGCGGGAAGTTTGCAACAGCAAAACCTTACTGATTTATCACCGGATATTCTTGCAGGTGCAATTAAAGATGCATTCGCAGGGAAAGAATTGAAATACAATGCTCAAGAGGCTGATGGAATTATCCAGAACTTTTTGAAATCAAAAATGGATGCTCAGTTTGCAGTAAACAAAGATGCTGGAGCCGCATTCTTAGCTGAGAATGCAAAGAAAGATGGTGTTACAACTACTGAGTCTGGTTTACAGTACGAGGTAATTTTAGCTGGAGAAGGTGCTAAGCCATCTGCTGAAAGCAATGTGACAGTTCATTATCATGGTACCTTGATCGACGGAACAGTATTTGATAGTTCAGTTGAGCGTGGATCGCCAGCTTCATTTGGAGTTAATCAGGTGATCAAAGGTTGGACAGAAGCATTACAATTAATGCCTGCTGGATCTAAGTACCGTCTATACATTCCTGAGCATTTAGCTTATGGTCATAGTCCACACCCAGGTGGTCCAATTGAACCATTTATGGCACTTATATTTGATGTTGAATTATTAGAAATCGCGTAACATGAAGAAGAACCTATTATTCCTATTTCTTCCTGCGATCGTTCTTTTTACTGCTGCAAGTTGTGGTGATGGAGAGGATGAATCCACAGTGGAAATTGTTGAATTTGAAACGAGTAAAGATAAACTGTCTTACGCCCTAGGAGTTGATAATGCTAAGCGTGTGTTTAGCGGTGATCCTAAATTCGAAGCACTTGATCGTGAGATGTTGAAGAAAGGATTTAACTCAAGTTTATCGGCTGAGATGGATAATGAATGTCAACTGACATTGCAGCAGTTTCTTGGGCCACAAGGATATGATTTCGATACGACTTATCTAAAAAGTGGATCTGAGTGTATAGGAAAAATTATGGCCGGTACATTCTATGCTCAAATCTCAGATGCCGAGGCATTAGGGAATATTAATTTGGACATGGTCCGTAAAGGGTTCGAACATGGATTAAGCGATATCGATACAGCTAGTTTATCAGTGATTGATCGCACTGCAGTTTTGGATGAGTTTGGGAAATCACTTGCAGCAAAAGGACAAGCTAAACAACAAGCGATAGATAACTCTAACATTGCAGGTGCTGAGGAATTCTGGAAAAAAGTGAAAGCAATTCCAGGTGTAAAGCAGGTCGGTACATCAGGTGTGTATTACGAAACAATTCAGCAAGGTTCTGGTGGGAAACCATCTGAGACTAGCGATGTTGAGGCGCACTATATATTGACATATGGCGCAATTGGTGATACTCTTGAGAGTTCTTACGCTGCGCCGGGACCAATTAAAATCAATTTGGGATCTGTGATTCCTGGATGGAGAACTGGTTTTACTGCCTTGAAAAAAGGAGGTAAATACAGATTATTTATTCCACACGCACAAGCCTACTTAGGTATGGGAGGGCCACAAGGGCCACTTGTATTTTATATTGAGTTCTTGAACTTTGGACCTGCAGGATCTATTGCTCCACAACAGCAACAGCAGCCACAGGGTTACTAGTAAGTAAAGTATTTGTTAGAATGCCCTTCGTCAGAAATGTTGGAGGGCATTTTTTTTGGAATTCAGTCTGCTATGAGATTGGGATAAAGAATGCGATTCTGTAGATTACCGGAAGAAGCTTGTTCTGTGAGTTTCTCAAGAAATAGCTATTTCTAAAAGGACTGCCAAGGTTGTTAATGACATCATACATAATTCCAGCATTGATTCTGAACTTACCGTTGAACTCTTGAGAATAACCTCCTCCAACAAAGAGAGTAGGGATCCAGTTTTTCGTTTGTCCAGAGGTTGTCTGGATTACGAAAGGAGTACGCATCATTTCAAATTCAGCACCTACAAAGAGAGCATTGAAAAACCGAGCATGTCCGAATACACCACCGCCGAACACATTATACGCGCCTTGTGATCCTGTAGTAACATTTTTTGTCCACGTTCTTTGATACCTAACAGAAGGTCCAACAAGGAAATACTCTTTAAGCTTAAATCCATATTTTGCACCAAGTGTAAAGCTTCCACCATTTGTAGATGCACCGAAATATCCATCAAAACCAATCTCAGTTCCTTCAATTTCTTGAGCGTTCACAGTTGAGTTGAACAACATAGAGCTCAACGCGAGTGTAAAAAGTATTTTCATCGTTTTCATATTACAAAGATAGGAAATCATGTAGTGACAACAATAAATAGACACAATTCTTCATGCTCTCGTTTCAGAAGTTATCTTTGTTTAAAACTATATCACATGCAATTACTGGACGGAAGAGCAACATCAGCAGAGATTAAAGAAGAACTTAGATTGGCAGTTCTTAAACGAAAGGAAGAAGGAAAGAAAATCCCTCATCTTGCTGCAATCCTAGTAGGTAATGATGGTGGTTCTATGACATATGTTAACGCGAAAGTCAAGGCGTGTGATGCTATTGGTTTCGAAAGCTCTCTTATTCGTTACGACGATACAGTTACTGAAGAAGTGCTCATGAATAAGATTGAGTCTCTCAACAACGACGCCCAAGTTGATGGCTTCATTGTGCAACTTCCTTTGCCAGACCATATCGATGAAATGAAGGTAACTCAAGCCATCGATCCTAAGAAAGATGTAGATGGTTTTCATCCAGTTAACTTAGGGAATATGGTGCTTAATTTACCTGGATTCTTGCCCGCAACACCAGCTGGGATTATTGAGTTAATTAAGCGAAACGAGGTAGAGACAGAAGGGAAATCTTGTGTCGTGATAGGACGGTCAAATATTGTTGGGACTCCACTAAGCATAATGTTGGGTCGAAATAAAAGCCCTGGAAATTGTACTGTAACTCTTACACACAGTAGAACAAAAAATCTAAAAGAGATTACTTCTGAAGCAGATATTATTATTGCTGCTATCGGGCGTCCCGAGTTTTTAACGGCCGAGATGGTCAAAAGCGGAGCTGTGGTCATTGACGTAGGAACAACACGCGTTGAAGATGCAACAAAGAAGAATGGCTGGGCACTCAAGGGTGATGTGAAATTTTCAGAAGTAGCGGACAAATGTTCCTATATCACTCCGGTTCCTGGCGGTGTTGGACCAATGACAATTGCATCACTGATGATCAATACACTTCGTGCTCTAGACCTTCAAGGTAAGTAGCGTAGGTCTAGGTCACGACTATAATCCCATTAATTATTAGATTTTATTTCTAAACTGTAATTACCTATATTAGCCAAAACTTAAATTATTCAACGTGAAGAAACTACTATTTTTAACTGCAATTATCTCTATAGGAATGGTTTCCTGTAAGAAAAAAGGATGTACTGATCCTACAGCCGCTAACTACAATATGGAAGCAGAAAAGGATGACGAGTCTTGTGTATATATTCCAACAATTATTGTTACGGGTTCATCAACTATGACTATTAACATAGGAGATACATATACAGATGGTGGAGCAACAGCAACCAACAAAGATGGATCTGCTGTAAATGTAGCATCTGATATCTCCCAAGTCAATACTTCAACAGTAGGTACATTTATCATTACATATACTGCCACGAATGAGCACGGAACTGCCACGGCAACACGAACTGTTAATGTAGTTATCGGGCAAAGTAACTGGTTAGGATCACCCTCTGTTAGCGACGATTGTAATATTGCTTTGTTCCCCGTAAGTGGAAGCCCAACAATTACTGCGGGAGCAACTACTTCTGATATTAACATCGATCCAATGTTTACTGTTGCGGGAGGAACTGTAACAGCGACCATTGATGGATCTACAATCACTGTTCCTCAGCAGACAATCGACATTACTGTTGGTGACATAATTCTATCTGGAACAGGTACTATGAATGTAAACGGTACACAGTTCACAATTGATTATACATATGATAATACTACTCCAATTATTGGTGGGTCTGGCAGTTGCACGGTGACGTATAGCCTCTAGGATAACTGTTTAATGAAGTCCGACTGGTCTATCACCAGTCGGACTTTTTTTGTTTGAGATTTTTTAGAGGAAGGGGTTGGTCCGATTTAGTACGGATTGCCCTTTTTTACTAAAGTGAAATAATTAGCATTTTCATACTTATGTTCAACTTCACTGTGATTGCCAAAGTAGATGGTATATCCTTCTACTAATAACGAATCTATTATATGATCTTCAGGCATTTCAAGATAAGAGGGGATTCCAGAATAGAACATTAATTCTATAGGCAGTTCCACGTTGAAGACTACAGCCTTTTCGTCATCTTTAATCTTCTCTGAAAATTGTAAAAGTTCCCTGCGCCATTCAGGGTTTCTATCAATTTCATTAAATGGTTTTATTCTTTCAATGGCAAAGCGAATAGGTAAAGCAAATAATAAAACTACCAGTAAAACAGGCAGCCACTTATAGCGGAATCTACCTTTATTTACTATTAAGTAATGTATAAACAACGCGGCTACAATAAAAATTGCCGGTGCCGCAAAGAGCGTATAAGCTTGCATTTTTGTTGCTACGAGCGAAAAGAATATATAAGGAATTCCAATCCATAATAAGAGCGCCCAATATTTAGAGTTGCTCCTCTTTTTAAGGGTAACCCAGAGGAGCCAGATTAGAGGGATGTAGATTATTTCTCCATAGACGATTCTCATCACAGAGAAATGATAGTAGAATGGACCAGACTGACCTTCTATCGCCTCAGTTAAGTGCATTCTATTGAAGTTGCTTTCCCAAACTGCCTCTAGAGGAAATTGTTGATGTATGTAAACCTGCCATGGTATAAATGTTACGAACGCTATCGTTAATAGAAGTATTCCATGCAGCACAATTTCTTTCCAAGTGAATCTGCCATAGTATTTGATAAGAGCAAACCAGACAGGGAATACGATAAGTGCCGGGAGCCACTTGCTCAATACTGCTAGACCGATGGTGAATCCGCAAAGCAGGTTGATCCATTTATTTCTTGTTTGAGCAAACTCTATTGCAAGCAGGATAGCCAGCTGAATAAAAAAGAGAAAGAAAATATCGACATGATCCGTCGTGATTCTTCCGCTCATCATCTCAACGATTAGCCCATTTATTGCATATAAGATTGATCCATAATAGCCCACCTGTCTATTAAAAAGTTTCCATCCCATCTTGTAAGTCAAAACTATACCAAGGGTACTAAGGATAATTGATGGGATTCTTACTGCGATTTCATTCGTGCCAAATGTCCAAAGACTAGCCATTATTCCCCATAGTGCCAGTGGTTGTTTGTGCAGCCAGACATGATTTCCAGGCCAATTTTTATAGTCATAATCCAAGATAGGACTGTCGTATAAGGTAGGAACCAATGGGTGTGACAGCATATTTTTGGCAACTAGCGCATGATAACGCTCATCCCAAGGATGTAAAAAGAGATCTGATGCAACGAACAAACGCAGCATGAGACCAATTAGAACCAAACATGTTAGTGCGATTGAGTAATTACCACGTCTGAAATTAACCCATGAAAGTCGCCCGAACAGGACAGTCGCAATGACAAGAATAATTCCTAAGTATGGCATTTCAACTCAGTTTATATCAAATCTAAGATCAATTATAATCTCTCGAGGGGTGTCTTGACACCATCCACAAGTGAATAACAAGCGAGCTTATCTTTAAAAACGGATGATTTAAAGAGAGACTTGTTTAGGAGCATTCGAACACATTCCTGAATTCCCTCCACTATGGATGGGTGTGGGTGTACTAATTCTGAAAGTACTTCAATTGGGGCATTCATCTGAATAAGTAATCCTACACCTTGAATTGCTGTGGAGGCATGTTCCCCTACAGCTCGCATCCCGAGAATTCTCATTTCATCATCATTCGTCACGATAATCTTGAAGAAACCCTGTGTTTTGCGCATGGCAATTGCACGAGCGATGACGGAATAATCTACTTTAACAACCTTTACCGGGATGTTCTTTTCAATGCATTGTGATTCGTTAACCCCAACAGCTGCCACTTCGGGTTTGAGAAACATGATCGTACAAACATTGTCATAGGACAGTTTCTCGATTTTATTTGTAAATGCTTTTTCTACAGCGTGGCGTGCTTCAATTTCTCCCATGTTAACCAAGGCGATCCGTCCTGAAACGTCTCCTACTGCGAAAATGTTTGGAATGTTGGTTTGAGTATCGGTATCTCCAATATGTCTGCCTCGTTTAGACATCTTCACACCAGCATTCTCGATGTTTAGGGATTTTATATTTGGAACTCTACCAATCGCAAAAAGAGCTTTTTCTACTTGAATAACCTCAGTTCTTCCGTCGCCATACTTAAGCTCATATTCGATGCCTCCACCTTTTTGCTCCAATCTCTCTAGATGAGCGCTGTGATGAATAGTCACTCCTTGTTCTTCGAAATTTCCCGCTACCAATGAACTAATGTCTTTATCTTCAAAAGGTAGGATGCGATCTTGTCGATCGATTAGATACACTTTGGTTTTCCCGAAATTGGAAAATATCGTTGCATATTCACAACCAATCACTCCAGCACCAACAATAACCATGCTTTTCGGGTAGTCTTCTAGATGATCAATGCCATCGCTAGTCAAGATGTTTTTCTCATCGAATTCAATGTTGTCTAATTTTCTAGGTCGACTGCCAGTTGCAAGCACAATGTTTTCACCACAAATGATCTTCTCTTCGCCATTTTGCGTGATTTTCACCTCATTTTTAGATACCAAAGACCCAATACCACGCTCGTACTGAAGAAGTCTACCGTTCGTTTCTGTTTGAAGTAGTTTGATGTGACAGGAATATTGAAATTTTCGTTCAAATACCGCTTCATCGAGAACTTTTTTAAGCGTTTTCCAAGGTACGTCGTAAGCAGAACGACCACCAGATAGGAGTGAGTTATTTATACCAGCAACTTTGTTGGACAATTCCCAAAGTGTTTTAGAGGTAAGTGCGCCATCGTAAACTCCAGCTCCTCCTACACGCTTCTTCTCAATTAGACAAACCTTCTTGCCGAAATCTATTCCGCGCATTGCAGCAGCGTATCCTGCTGGACCACCTCCAATTACGATTAGATCAAAATTATCCATTACTTAATTTTTTCTCGACCAAAGATAAAAAATCGATCGAAGCGAGTCTTATGACTTGAAAAAGAATGCAATCTATCTGATGTCAAACTGCCCAATGCCTTTAAGAAATATCTTTTGAGTATATTGCTACAACGCAATAACACTAACGATTTTGCTTTTATGAAGTATGATGATTATTTGGAGCAGGGAAGAATGGATAAAGACGATCTAACTGCTTGGTTGAAAAGGTTAAAGAAGAAAAGTCCGCGAAAGCTCGATGACGTTTTTCAGCGACATCATGATGAGGTGTTTGAAAAAA
The DNA here is from genome assembly GCA_002471375.1 of Flavobacteriales bacterium UBA7325. Lineage (GTDB taxonomy): Bacteria > Bacteroidota > Bacteroidia > Flavobacteriales_D > Crocinitomicaceae > UBA4466. Next base: position 85,191 of record DKPV01000021.1, on the reverse strand, counting down.
TTGATTGCTTAGAATGTGCGAATTGCTGTAAAACAACGAGCCCGATATTTCGTGATGTTGATGTCAAGAGGATTGCAAAAAAAATGCGAATTCCAATTATAGAGTTCGAACAACAGTATTTAAAAAAAGATAGTGATGGAGATCTTGTATTACAGTCTACTCCTTGTCCCTTTCTTTACGATGACAACTCTTGTGGGATCTATGATGTTAGACCTCAAGCTTGTAAAGAATACCCGCACACAAATCAAAGAAAGGTTACGCAGGTGCTTGAATTAACTCAGCGAAATCTTGACATCTGTCCAGCAGTATGTCAAATTGTTTCGAATGTCAAAACTGAACTCGGTTAGAGCCAACTAATTAATGATTATCTTCGTCTTAGTGCAAAACAGAATATTTCTTCATCCATGAAAGCGACTAAAGCCCTTGTCTTAGCGGGAATACTGCTCTTTACAACGAATTTAATACTTGCACAGCGTGATAAGGACGGTAGTTATATAGCTCCCGGAGGAAATACAGTTGTTAATACCTATGCCTATTTAACTTCAGATGCTGCTGTTGGCGCTAATTCACTTACTGTGAATAATAATGCCATGACTGGAGGAGTTTTCGGTGGCGCGTTAGCTCCAGGTGATCTAATAATGATTATCCAAATGCAAGGCGCGACAATCGATATTAATACATGGCCAACAGTTGGTTGGGGGGGTAACTATACGGTTCCTAATATATATTTCACCACATGGGGATTGAATCCTCATGAATTTGGACAAATCACAAATTATAATCAATCAGGCATCCATGAGCGGGTTGAGGTCCTCTCAGTGTCTGGAGGAAATACAATCAACCTTAATTGTAACCTGACTAATAGCTACACGGCTACTGGGCATGTTCAAATAATTCGTATTCCAAGATTCACCGACCTTACGCTTAATGCAGGAAGTGCTATTGAACCAAGTCTTTGGGATGGAAATGTTGGAGGTGTGGTGGCTTTGGAAGTTAATGGCAACCTGACGATTAATGCTGGAGGATCAATTAGTGCCTCTGGTTTCGGCTTTAGAGGAGGTGAATTGGATCCAACAAGCTTGACAGCTACTTCTGATGTTTCACAATTACGACATTTAGGATCATTTGATAATTTAGAAGGATCTGAAAAAGGAGAAGGAATTGCCGGTTATCATGCAGAATACATTGCGTTGTCGTCACGTTATGGAATTGGAGCGGCTGCAAATGGCGGCGGTGGCGGTGGTTATCAAAACACTGGAGGAGGCGGTGGCTGTAATGTCATGGTTGGTGGTGGAGCATATAGTGGAAAAGGTAATCCACAGGGATACGCAGCAGTTTGGGATTTGGAAACAATCGGATTTGGAGGATCTACTTCTTCAGGTGGAGGTCGAGGTGGTTATGCATACTCTAACGTAGACGCTGATGCAACATTGGTCGGGCCACGAAATAATCTATGGGGCGGTGATGGTCGAAAAACGAATGGTGGGTTTGGCGGACATCCCCTGGCATTTGTTGGTAACCGAGTTTGGCTTGGTGGAGGCGGTGGTGCTGGAGATCAGGATAGTGGTGAAGGGGGCGCCGGTGGACGTGGAGGCGGATTAGTCTTTATGAGCATTTACGGTACAATTTCTGGATCCGGAACTATAGAGTCTAATGGTGCGGATGGACAAAATAGTAATCCAACAGGAGTATCTGCGAATGCTGGTAATCCTACAGTAGGAAACGATGGAGCTGGTGGAGGAGGTGCAGGCGGATCTATACATATCGAAAATATATCCCCATTTCCTGGCACAATGTTGTTAGATGTTCATGGCGGTGATGGAGGTGATCAAGATCTTGATTTTTATAATCCCGGACCACCTTTTCCTGCTCAGCCAATAGAGGCTGGTGGCCCCGGAGGATCAGGATCTGGCGGATACATCCGAATTTCTTCCGGTGCGCCAATCAAGAACTTAGTTGCAGGTGCAAATGGGACGACGAATTCTCCACATTTGACAGAATTTCCGCCTAATGGTGCAACTGAAGGTTCTGATGGCTTTACTTCATTGCCAGCAAACCCGACATTCGACATTGATTTGACAGATGTAACCATTTGCTCTAGTGCTAGCGCTAACTTGGTTGCAACAATCACGGGAACTCCTCTTGGTACAGTTACATGGTATAATGCTATGGTTGGCGGGACTTCTGTAAATACAGGAAACTCTTACACGACTCCCGCTCTTGCTGTAACAACAACGTATTGGGTGGGCGTATGTCCTGGATCTTTTAGAGAGCCTGTGACAGTTACAGTAAATCCACCAGATGATGCGAGTTTTAATTATGCCTCTATAACGTATTGTTTGAATGATTCTGATCCAACACCTGCTATTACTGGGTTAGCGGGAGGTACATTTACGAGTTCTCCGGCAGGATTAACAATTAATGCAGCTACAGGTGAGATTGATGTGAGTGCATCTACTCCTGCCGCATATTCGGTAACATATACTACTAATGGCCCATGTCCTAATTCAAGTAATGTAGCAATTATTATTGCTGCTCTTGATGATGCAACATTCAATTATGCTAGCGCTTCATACTGTAATGCAGACCCAGATCCAACCCCTACTATAACTGGGCTTGCCGGAGGAACGTTTACAAGTGCTCCTGCTGGTTTGTCTATAAATTCTTCAACAGGGCAGGTTGATGTAAGTGCTTCAACACCTGCGATTTATACGGTTACGTACACTACGTCTGGACCATGTCCAACTTCTAGTAATGTTTCGGTCACTATTTCTGCATTGGACGATGCTACTTTTAATTATGGAGCCGTTGCGTATTGTATTGCAGACCCGGATCCGACTCCTAGTATAACAGGAACTGGCGGAGGAACCTTTTCAAGCGCCCCCGGAGGATTGTCAATCAATGCAACTACAGGACAGATTGATGTTAGTGCATCTACTCCTGCTGTTTACACGGTTACTTATACGACTTCCGGTGCTTGCTCTAATTCGAGTAATGTTCCGGTGACAATAACAGCATTGGATGACGCTAGTTTTAATTATTCTAACGCTTCTTATTGCCTTAATGCTATCGACCCAACTCCGACAATTACGGGAATTACGGGTGGTGGATTTACAAGTGCCCCTGCAGGATTGTCTATAAATTCTTCTTCAGGACTGATAGATGTTAGTGCGTCAACACCAGGACTTTATACAATAACGTACCTGACTGTTGGAGCTTGCGCGAATGCGAGTAGTGTCACGGTGACGATTTTAGCACTAGATGATCCTAGTTTTAATTATGTTGCTGCTTCATATTGCGCTGATGCTACGGATCCAACTCCAACTATCACTGGCGCAGGAGGCGGAGCTTTTACGAGTTTACCTGTTGGATTAACAATAAGTGCAGTAACCGGTCAAGTTGATGTGAGCGCTTCAACGCCAGGGGCCTATACAGTTACATATACGACGGTAGGACCCTGTCCGACTACAAGTAATGAATCCATTACTATAGTTGCTATCGATGATGCTACTTTTAATTTTGGTTCGCCGAGTTATTGTTTCTCTGGCGCGGATCCAACCCCTACAATCACAGGTTTAGGTGGAGGCGTATTCTCGAGTTTGCCGGTAGGATTATCATTAAACGCGACAACTGGTCAGATTGATGCGAGCGCTTCAACGCCAGGGGCCTATACGATTACATATACAACTACAGGGCCTTGTCCTTCGAATAGCAATGTGGCTTTAACAATAACAGTATTGGATGATGCAAGTTTCAATTATGTGAGTGCAAGTTATTGTGTGAATGATCTAGATCCAGCGCCATCCATTACAGGTGTATTGGGAGGGACTTTTTCAAGTGCACCTGGAGGGTTGTCAATAAATGCCACAACTGGACAGGTTGATGTAAGTGCATCAACTCCTGGAGTATACGCGGTAACCTATTTAACCGTAGGAGCTTGTGCTAACTCAAGTAATGTGTCGGTTACAATAAGTGCCCTCGATGATGCTAGCTTTGGTTACAGTGCTGCCGCATATTGTCTAAATTCAACTGACCCTTCTGCAATAATTACAGGATTGCCTGGAGGGAGTTTTTCAAGTGCGCCAGTTGGTTTGTCTATTATTGCTGCGTCCGGTCTAATTGATGTGAGTGCTTCTACACCAGGTGTGTATATGGTGACATATACTACCTCAGGAGCTTGCGTAAACACAAGTAATGTAACGGTTACGATAGACGCTCTTGACGATGCGACTTTCAATTATTCTGCCGTGTCATACTGTGCTAATGCGCTTGATCAGTCACCGACGATGACGGGTCTGGCAGGAGGCAGCTTTTCAATTGCACCGGCTGTCGGATTACCAATTAATACTATTGGTGGTGTGCTAAACGTTTCTGGTTCAACTCCTGGAATGTACACCGTGACATACACTTCAAATGGTCCGTGCCCAACAACTAGTAACGAAACTGTAACAATCGATGCCCTAGATGATGCGAGTTATAGCTATAGTTCGGCGTCATACTGTTTGAATGCAACTGACCCTCTAGCCGCAGTGACTGGGTTAGCAGGTGGGGTATTTAGTAGTGCTCCCGCCGGCTTGATCATGAACTCTGCAACGGGGAAAATTGATCTAAGTGCTTCAACGCCTGGATCATTTACTATTACTTATACAACTTCTGGACCTTGTTCGAATTCAAGTGACGTCTCGGTGACTATTGATCCATTGGATGATGCGACATTTAACTACGGAGCTACTTCTTATTGTGTTAACTCAATAGATCCTATTCCTGTTATCACAGGATTGGCAGGTGGAACTTTTGCTAGTTCGCCAGCAGGTATGGTGATTAATACAGCTACAGGAGAAATTGATGTTAGTTCAGCTACTCCTGGACTTTATTCAATATCGTATACAACAAATGGATCATGTCCTAATACAAGTAGTGTTTCTGTAACTATTGATCCAATGGATGATGCAACATTTAGTTATTCTGCTCCGACGTACTGTGTTGTAGATCCAGATCCTAATCCTATTATTACCGGCCTGATTGGGGGTGGATTCTCAAGCTCGCCAGCCGGATTAGTGATTAATGCGGCAACAGGAGTTATTGATGTAAGTACTTCGACAGTTGGAGTTTATTCCGTTACGTATACTACTGTAGGAGCTTGTCCAAATTCGATGGATGTGACCGTAGAGGTTTTAGCCGGCGATAACGTTGCTTTTACAACGATACCGACCTGTGATGGAGGTACAGTTACTTCTCCTGTAACGATAGGAGGGACGTATAGTTTTGCGGTTGCGCCTACAGATGGGGCAGTAATTGATCCTGTTACCGGGGTTGTTTCAGGAGGGACTTCGGGCAACACTTACTCAATAAGTTATACTACTGTTGGAGTATGCGGAGCATCTTCAACAGAGTCCGTTACTGCGCTTTTAAGTCCAGTTCTCGATCCAATTATTGATGTTTCAGCATGTGATTCATACGCACTTCTCGCGATTACAGGTACTGACTTAAGTGGTTCTCAATCCTTTTTTAATGATTCACAAGCAAATGGCGGAACGGCAATAAGTGGAGCTATTACTACTACACAGACTGTATTTGTCTACGATGTTAATGCCGGTGGTTGTGATGATGAATTCAGTTTTGTAGTAACAATCACACCTTCAGATGATGCAAGTTTTACTGTATCAAATTACTGTGAAGGAGCGTCAAATTTCGCTTCTATTACTGGAACTGCAGGAGGAGCTTTTGCTTTTTCTCCTTTAGTAACTGATGGTGCTACAGTTGATCCGTTAACAGGAGAGGTTTCCGATGGAATCGCAGGTGCTAACTATACAATTGAGTATACAACAGCTGGAATATGTCCTTCAAGTTCGACACAGACGTTAACAGTTATTGCGGTTCCACAAGCTCCTTTTGTAAGTGCTGACGAGACTTTCTGCACGAATGATATCCTAACGGATATGAATGCATCCGGAGGCTCTGGTGTCTTTAGTTGGTTTGATGATGCCTCACTAGTTAATCAAATAGGATCGGGTAGCTCCCAATCACCTTTTTCCATTGATGGAACTACGAGCTATTATGTTTATGAAACGGAAAACGGTTGTAGTGGACCAGTCAGTATAATTAATATCACCCTTGAAGATTGCGATGTCATAATTCCTACGGCATTTACTCCTGATGGTGATGGTGCAAATGATAACTGGGAACTGATGGATATTGATAACATATACCCTGATAACCTTGTTAAAGTCTACAACAGATGGGGAAATAAAATCTTTGAATCTGTTCAAGGTGATTATGATAATAATCGTTGGGATGGTACTTATAAGGGTCAGTTATTACCGATTGCTGCATACTACTATGTTATTGAGCCAAATGTTGATGGCGTTAATGAGATGACAGGGAGTGTGTCAATTATACTTGGAAATTAAATTAGTAGAACAACTTGGATGTGTCAGTAAACAATAACGATATTACTACTCCAGTTAGGAAGGTGTTTCAGTCACGAGGAGATGATTTGAGTGCTTCAGGAGAGAATATTATGGTCTCTCATTTTGGTAACTTTTCTCAGAACCTGGTATCTTCTCTATCGGAAGGCGTTGAAGATTTATTGGTCTCGGTTGGAGACAAAAGAATGGTGATCAAAAAAATGTTTTCAATCCTTATAGAAGGGCTTCAGAACATCAGATTGCATGGGGAGACTGACAATCAAAATCGTCAGCTTGCTTATTTATTGATCTCTAGTACGAAGTCCAGTTACAGAGTGACGATGGCTAATCTTGTGAAATTAGAAGATGTTGAAAAAGTGATCTCATTTCTGGATCGGATCAACAATTTTTCCGACGAAAATCTAAAGTCTACTTATTTAGCCGTCTTATCAAATGAATTCCTCACTCAAAAGGGTGGAGCTGGCTTAGGTTTTATCACAACAAGAAGAAAGTCAGGTAACCCGCTAATTTATGATTTCTATGAAGTGAGTGATGATAAGCAACTCTTTTCTCTAGAAATCACGATAGAACGTTAATTGAATATGAGATTCCAATTGTGAATCCAATAAAATTGAGGTCATGATTCTGAATCCAACAAAAAGCTTTATATTTGTTTAGAATTATTCTAAATAGATGCAGGAAAAGTTCACATCGAATGATCGCTTACTTACAGTCGCAGGACCAAGTCTTGACTGTAAGAAAAAGAAGTGTTGCAAAAAATATAAGAGCAAGTCTGTGCATTGCAAGAAATGCCCAAAGCTATAGATTAAGCGCATTTTCAATATTAATTTTCTTATTTTTTCTTACAACATCTAATGCTCAAAGTGTTGAAGTTTCAGCTGGATTTAATCGTTTAGATTATCAAGTTGGCGCTGGTTACAGCCATAGGTGGGGAGCTTTGTTTTTGACTTCTAAAATGGAGGTGGCCGTCACATCAACATTTGCTCAGAAAAGATTTGCTCCGAGGTTATCTGTTGGGGCATCCTATTTGTTACTAAAAAAGGGTCAGTTTGAGTTCGGGCCAGAATTGGTTTATGCCTATTCGCGACAACGATTAACCAATAATCATAAAACGGCTCATCATTGGAATGAGCTAAATATTGGATATCGATTACAGGTAGGAGATAAGTTTAAATTTGTTCATTCCTTAAATGGAGGATGGATCAATGAGTCGTTTTACACCAATTCTGGAAATGAACGAGTGAATTATAATAATCTTGGTGTCTATGCACAAGTTGGAGTTAGTTATACTTTTTAGCCTCTCTTTACTGCTGTCGTTCAGCTGCAAAAAGAAGGAGGTATTCAGTAAGATTGAAATTCTCGGACATGGAGGGAATGGATTAGAAATTGTTAATGCCCTTTATCATGATAATAGTTACAACTCAATTGAGTTGGCACTATTAACCGATGGATGTGACGGTGTTGAATTAGATGTTCGGTTGTCTTTAGATGGTACACTTTGGTTGTATCATGACAATGAACTTGATGATGGTACAAATGGTGAAGGTTGCATTGGCTCTAGTTCAGACGCATACCTATCGACGTTGCATTATTCAACGATGGCTAAAGAATCATTGATTCGACTGAACGATATTCCAAAAAATTATTTAGAAAATAAAAAAGTATATATCGATGGACGGAGTTCAATAAGTTGTGCGGACTCCACAGCAGATTTAAGCGTATATTTAGCCAGGGTTTTGGAGTTTCAAGATGCCTGTGCACCATCAACAGAGGTGATTGTCGAAACTAGAAACGATCAGTGGGAGGATGCCTTTGCTCTTGCTGGATTTATCACAATTAAATACATAACTGCGTTCGATCAGTATGACGACGTTGCTTTAAACCTCCCTAGCGTTGATATCATCGTTGTCACGAATGACGTGATCTCTAAAGAGAATATATCACAAATCCATGCAGATGGAAGGGAAGTGATTATCTTTGGAATGCGAAGTGCAAAATCGACCCGAGAGGCTTACCGTAAGGGGCCAGATGGTATCTTAGCAGATAATTTACGCACAGCGATAATTGAAAAGTACTGATGGGAAAAAATAAGAAGAGTAGAGTGAATGTGGTGTATTCCACGAATCCGGACTTTGGATATGATCAGGATGAATTTCAAGATGAAGAAACTCTTGCGCCAAGTGAACAATTACTCTATGTCTCAATAGATAGAAAACAACGTGGTGGTAAAGAAGTTACCTTAGTTGAAGGTTTTGTAGGGACAGATGAGGATTTGAAAGATCTAGCTAAATTCCTGAAAAGTAAATGCGGGGTCGGTGGAGCTGCAAAAAATGGAGAAATCTTAGTTCAAGGTAAGTTCAAGGATAAAGTGGCAGACCTGTTGGAAGGTAAAGGATATCGTGTAAAAAAGAAGGGAGGCAATTAGTCGTAATTTTTTCTAAAAAAGAATGCCTGATTTTACGCGAGAATCGAAGTCAACCAATAAATTCGATAGAAAAATGAAATAACGCAAAACCAGGCAACCTAAACCAAAAACAAACGAAAACTTTAAAGATAGTTTTCAAATCTATTAACCTAACTACATGTCTAATATACAATCATTTTCCCTTACAAATTGACATAAAAACTTGAACTGTAGTAGTTATTGACTTAACTGTTGTAGCATTTAGTTTAACCTGTTAAAACAGTTTTGTACTGAAGTTCTCGTAAATAAATGCAGCGAAAAAATAACGCAATCTTGTTTTTCAGTTATCTTTGTTGCAATGGAAACGCAAGTCATTCTTAATTCAAAACATTTTGAACTAACGATTAATCGACTTTGTTATCAGTTAATAGAAACTCACAACGATTTTTCTAATACCGTTTTAATTGGACTTCAGCCAAGAGGCGTGAATGTCTTAGAGCGTATTAAGTCGAGACTTGAAACAATCCTAGGGAAAGAAATCACCTGTGGTAAGCTTGATATTACCTTTTATCGAGATGATTTTAGGCGTCGAGAAATTCCTATAATTCCTAGCGCGACGAACATTGATTTCGTAATTGAAGGGAAGCAAGTGGTACTCATGGATGATGTGCTCTTTACAGGAAGAACAATTCGTTCAGGGTTAGATGCATTATTAGCATACGGTCGACCCGAAAATGTAGAATTGCTATCGTTAGTAGATCGTCGATTTAAACGAGATCTTCCGATACAGGCGAATTATGTGGGCAGGACAGTTGATACTTTGCAGTCTGAAAGAGTTTCTGTTGAATGGAAAGAGATAGAGGGAGAAGATAAAGTTGTACTTTTTACACCAGAGAATAATGGATAGTTTAAGCGTAGATCATTTAACGGGGATAGAGAATCTAACAACGAATGATATCGAGCTTATTTTTAAAACTGCTGATAGCTTTAAAGAGGTTATTAATCGTCCAATTAAAAAGGTTCCCTCGCTTCGAGACATTACGATAGCAAACTTATTTTTTGAGAATTCTACACGAACTAGGCTTTCTTTTGAATTGGCAGAGAAAAGGCTTTCTGCGGATATCGTAAATTTTTCAGCAGCAAGTAGCTCGGTGAAAAAGGGAGAGACGCTGATAGACACGGTGAACAACATTCTCTCTATGAAAGTGGATATGGTCGTTATGCGTCATCCAAACCCTGGAGCTGCGAAGTTTCTTTCTGAGAGAGTTGATGCGCGGGTTGTGAACGCCGGAGATGGTACGCACGAGCATCCAACTCAAGCACTTCTTGATGCATATTCGATTAGAGAAAAACTAGGGGGTGTGTCAGGAAAGAAGGTGGTTATCGTTGGTGATATACTGCACTCAAGAGTGGCATTGTCAAATATTTATTGCCTACAAAAGTTAGGAGCTGAGGTTATGGTCTGCGGACCTACAACATTGATCCCTAAATATATCGGTGAACTGGGAGTTCAAGTAGAGCATAATTTAGCTGCTGCACTTGAGTGGTGTGATGTTGCAAATATGCTCAGGATTCAACTCGAACGGCAGGAGATGAAATATTTCCCGTCATTAAGAGAATATTCGATGCAATATGGATTAACCAAGAAGATTCTGGATGGGCTTTCTAAAAAGATAGTTGTGATGCACCCAGGGCCAATTAATCGTGGTGTTGAGATTACAAGCGATGTTGCAGACTCTTCACAATCAATTATTCTTAACCAAGTTGAAAATGGAGTTGCTGTTCGAATGGCAGTAATCTATTTATTGGCCTCAAAAATAAAACGACAATAAATTTTAGTACATTTGACTGTATCATCATTTTGGAATTAACACAATACTACACGCATGGATTTTGCAGTTAAAATAGATAACGGAACAGCAGTTGTTAAGACGAATGTCGAGAAATTGAATGCATCGAATGCTCCGGGATTAAAAGCTGAGCTCGTACTAATCAATAAAGGCAGCGTGAACAATATCGTTATTGACATGACGAAAACGAAGTACTGTGATTCTTCAGGGCTAAGTGCGATTCTTGTCGCGAATAGGATGTGTAAAGATACCAATGGTCAATTCGTACTATGTGGTCTTCAGGAGAATGTTGAAAAACTAATTGAGATTGCTCAGTTGGATCGTGTTCTAACGATCACTTCAAATGAGTCTAAAGCTATCGCAGCAATAGCTAAGTGAGTTTCTCTGTTACCATTTTAGGCAGTGGTTCTGCCGTTCCTACATCTTCTCGAAATCCTACAAGTCAGCACATTGAGTGCAATGGTCGCTATTTTTTAATCGACTGTGGTGAAGGTACTCAAATGCAGATTCGTAAGTTGGGTTTAAAGCTACAGCGCATAGATCGTATTTTTATCTCTCATCTCCACGGCGATCATTATTTTGGATTGGTAGGATTGCTGAGTACCATGCATATGATGGGTAGAACAAAGCCAGTGAATGTCTACGGTCCTCTTGGGTTAAAGGATATTGTCGAAATACAACTCCAGGCAGCAGGTTCTCGATTAGCATTTACCGTAAACGTGATCGAGCACGAGCCAGAATCGAGTGGAGTTCTTTATGAAGATGCTAAGCATGTTGTTCGTTATTTTCCTCTTTCTCACAAGATCCCGACAAGCGGATTTTTAATTAGTCAGAAGGAGCGAGAAAGGGTGTTGAACGTTGAAAAAGCTCGCGCAGATAAAGTCAGGATTGAATATTATCATCAGCTCAAAAAGAGTCAGGATGTAATTGATGAAAAAGGTCAAACAATCTCCTTTATGGAGTATACGTCTGAGCCACCTATATCGAGATCTTACGCTTTTTGCTCAGACACACGATATCATGTGCCTATCATTGAATTTATTAAAGGTGCTGATATTTTGTACCATGAAGCAACTTTTACTGATAAACTACTAGATCGAGCAAAGACAACACGTCACTCGACCGCATCGCAGGCTGCTCTGATCGCTTCGAAAGCAGAAGTTGGTCAACTATTAATGGGACATCTTAGTGCACGCTATGATAATGGCGATCAGCACGAGTTCGAGGCCAAGCCAATATTTGAGAATAGTCGATATGTTAATGATGGGGAGGTAATCAATATTGAAGCCTAATTTGTTTATTTTTAGTGGGTAACGAATTGTCCATGAGATACATTTATTTACTTGCGTTCTTATTTTTGCTTTCCTGTGCGAATGGGAGTAAAGTTGTAGTGGATGATGCTGCGACATCAGCTATTTTGGTTAAGGGGGAGAAAATAACCGGTGTAAATTTAGAAATGCCCAAAACACGAATTCTTGACGGAGATCTTGATGATCTCTTAGAGGTTAATATCGGTTGGGCGGCCATGGTTCCTTATGGTATGACCAAAAAAGGAGGGGCAAAGGTATTCTTTGAATATAATGGTGGCTATTGGTGGGGTGAGTCTGTGGAAGGGACATCGGAGTGCATACGGATTGCGCAAGAAGCAGGTTTAAAGACAATGGTGAAGCCGCATGTGTGGGTTGTTGGAGATGGATGGCCTGGAGATTTTAAGCTGAAAAAAGAGCGGGATTGGAAAGCTTGGGAAGCATCTTATAGAGATTATATTTTGGCACATGCGAAACTGGCTGATTCTATGAGTGTCGATCTATTTTGCATTGGGACTGAATATCGTAACGCTGTTGTCGATCGCAAAAAGTTCTGGGTGGCTTTGATTAAAGAGGTGAGAGGAATTTATAATGGCCCTATAACTTATGCATCGAATTGGGATAATTATGAAGCGGTTACCTTCTGGGATCACCTCGATTTTATAGGGGTTGACACGTATTTCCCGCTATCAAGCGAGAAGAATGTATCACTCGATAAGTTAAAAGAAGGATGGGCGGATATTGGCTCGAAATTTTCTGAATTCTCGAAGAAGTATGATCGGCGAATTCTATTTACTGAATATGGATTTAAAAGTGTCGACTATACAAGTGCTCCGAATTATGGAGCTAATGAGGATACTCTTAGCCCAAATATGGAGAATCAAGTAGTAGCATACAACGCTTTCTTTGAGACCGTCTGGCAACAAGACTGGATGGCAGGTGGTTTTTTCTGGAAGTGGCATGTTGTTGGCGAAAAGGGAGGTGCGGAAAATACTCGATATACCCCTCAAGGGAAGCCTGCTCTTGATGTTATCCGTGAATGGTACGGAAAAGCAAAGGAGTAATTTCGTCAAAAAATCATCATCACTCTGACAATCGGACTTATCAACCTTTTTTAGTGAATAAGTTCTCTGTAAACCAGTGAAATCAACCCTTTTAGTTAGTTATATTTGGTGGTTCCCCGATAAACAAAGAAATATGGCAGAAAACCAATATACAGAAGACAATATCCGGTCCTTAGACTGGAAGGAGCATATAAGACTTCGTCCTGGCATGTACATTGGTAAACTCGGAGACGGGTCTGCTGCAGATGATGGAATTTATATCCTTGTGAAGGAGGTTGTTGATAACTGTATCGATGAATTCGTGATGGGAAACGGAACACGTGTTGATTTAAAAATCAAGGATGGAAAAGTAATCATTCGCGATTATGGTCGTGGGATTCCATTAGGAAAGGTTGAAGATGTTGTGTCAAAAATCAATACTGGGGGTAAATACGATTCTAAGGCATTTAAGAAGTCTGTTGGTTTGAATGGTGTAGGTTCTAAAGCCGTTAACGCCTTGTCTTCTCATTTCATGGTTTATTCTGTGAGAGATGGGAAGAAAAAACAAGTTTCTTTTGTTCGCGGCGAAATGGTAGAAGATTTGCCGATTTCTAAGACAGATGAAAAGAACGGGACGTATGTCGAGTTCATTCCTGATGATACAGTTTTTAAGAAGTATGCATTTAAAACGGTGTACTTGGCTAAAATGATGTGGAACTATTGTTACCTGAATCGCGGTCTGACGATCATGATGAATGGTGAGAGATTCATCTCTAAAAATGGTCTGAAAGATCTTCTTGAAAATAATATGGATGGAGATCCACTTTACCCAATAGTTCATCTAGAGGGGGAAGATATTGAGGTGGCATTTACACACGGTAAAACCTACGGAGAGGATTATTCATCCTTTGTGAATGGACAGCATACGACACAAGGTGGTACGCATCAAAGTGCATTCAGGGAATCTGTAGCGAAGGTGATTAAGGACTTTTACGGAAAGAACTATGAAGCTTCTGATATTAGACAGTCCATTGTTGCTGCGGTAGCAGTGAAGGTAATGGAGCCTGTTTTTGAGTCTCAGACAAAAACAAAGCTAGGGTCTCTAGAAGTGGAGCCGGAAGGTAAATCAATGCGAGCATTCGTTAATGATTTTCTCAAAGAAAAATTAGACAATTTTCTTCATAGAAATCCTGAAGTTGCTGATATCCTTGAAAAGAAGATTAAGCAATCTGAGAAGGAGCGTAAAGAACTCTCAGGAATTCGGAAAATAGCGCGAGAAAGAGCTAAGAAGGCCAATCTCCATAATAAAAAATTACGTGACTGCCGAGTGCATCTTACAGATGCAAAGCATGCGAGACGCGAAGAAACAACACTCTTCATTACAGAGGGTGATTCTGCAAGTGGTTCGATAACAAAGTCCAGAGATGTAAATACACAAGCTGTTTTCTCTCTACGTGGTAAGCCATTGAATTGCTTTGGTCTCACTAAGAAAGTAGTTTATGAGAACGAAGAGTTTAATTTGATTCAGGCCGCGCTTAACATTGAGGATGGAATGGACGATCTTCGTTACAATAAGATTGTGGTAGCGACCGATGCCGATGTCGATGGTATGCACATCCGAATGCTTTTACTGGCATTTTTCCTTCAGTTCTTTCCCGATTTGATTAAAAGGAATCATGTTTACATTCTTCAGACGCCTTTATTTAGAGTTCGAAATAAAAAGAAGACGTACTACTGCTATTCTGAGCAAGAACGATTGGATGCAATCGCAGATATTGGGAAGAATGCTGAGATAACGCGATTTAAAGGTCTTGGAGAGATTTCCCCTGACGAGTTTAAAAACTTTATCGGAGAGAATATACGTCTTGAACCAGTGTTCCTTACAAAGGAGGCTTCGATTGAAACAATCCTGTCGTACTACATGGGCAAGAATACACAAGAACGTCAGCAATTCATCATCAGTAACCTTCGAAAAGAAGGAGAAATTGGAGAAGAAGAGAACGAGCTGAAGGACAAAGAAAATAAACTTGATAAAGCATCTTAGAGAATGGCTGAAGATGATAACGAAGAATTAGACAACTTGAACGAGGGAAATAACTTGCCTTCTAAAGCTGATGGGCCCGATGAAAATATTGTTCCACTTAAGGGGCTGTATGAAAATTGGTTCCTAGATTATGCTTCATACGTAATTCTAGAGAGAGCTGTTCCTGGTCTTTACGATGGGTTAAAACCTGTACAACGAAGAATTCTCCATTCCATGAAAGAGATGGATGATGGGAGATACAACAAGGTTGCTAATATCATTGGTAATACAATGAAATACCATCCTCACGGAGATGCATCAATTGGTGATGCACTTGTGCAGCTAGGTCAGAAGGATTTACTCATTGATTGTCAAGGAAACTGGGGGAACACCCTGACCGGAGATAGAGCAGCCGCGGCGCGTTACATAGAGGCGCGATTGTCGAAATTTGCATTGCACATTGCTTTTAACGGAAAGACGACAAATTGGTTGAGTAGTTATGACGGTCGAAATAAAGAACCTGAAAATTTACCAGTTAAGTTTCCACTTCTTTTAGCTCAAGGAGCAGAAGGGATTGCAGTAGGTATGGCATGTAAGATAATGCCTCACAACTTTATTGAATTAATTGAGCAATCGATAAATCATCTGAGAGGAAAAAAGGTAACAATTCTACCTGATTTCCCGAATGGTGGTATGGCGGACTTCTCGAACTATAACGATGGTATACGAGGCGGTAAGATTAGATTGCGAGCTCGTATTCGTAAAGAAAATGCCAAAACTCTTGTTATTAATGAGGTGCCGTATGGTACGACTACTTCCATGATCGATTCGATCTTGAAGGCAAACGATAAGGGGAAAATAAAAATTAAAAAAGTTGAGGATAACACAGCTGAATTTGCAGAAGTGATTATTCATCTAGCAGCGGGAGTGTCGCCTGATAAAACAGTCGATGCGCTATATGCATTTACGGATTGTGAAGTTTCGATTTCCCCTAACTCATCTATTATTGATGGAGATACTCCTCGTTTTATTGGAGTTACTGAAATTTTAAAGGTAAATACAGAGAACACGGTACAGCTTCTGAAAAGAGAGCTAGAGATTCGTCTCGAAGAGCTTGAGCGTCAATTGCATTTCTCGACATTAGAGAAGATCTTCATCCGTGAGGAAATGTATATTGATTTTAAGAAGTATTCTGATAAAGAAGGTCTCTTCAAGTACATGCACGATGCCTTTAAACCGTTCAAGAAGCAATTGATTCGAGAGATCGAAAATGAAGATTTACAACGATTGACTCAGATTCCAATGATCAGAATAACGAGATTTGATTCTGATAAAGCTGATGATACAATCGCAAAGATCGAAGGTGAAATTGCTCAAGTCAAAGAGAATTTGGCAAACTTGATAGAATACGCGATTGAATATTTCAAGGATATCAAAAAGCGTTTCGGAGAAGGGAAAGAACGTAAAACAGAAATTAAAACGTTTGATTCTATTAACGCTTCGAAAGTGATCATTGCGAATAAAAAACTCTACGTTGATTACAATGAAGGATTTGTAGGGCACGGTCTTCGTAAGGCTGATTTCGTGGCTGAATGTTCTGAAATTGATGACGTGATCGTTTTCTTTGATACAGGTAAGATGATGATTTCTAAGGTTTCTGACAAAAAGTTTGTCGGCAAAGGGATCATCTATGTGAATGTCTGGAAACGGGGTGATAAGCGTACTGTTTATCATATGATGTATCAAGATGGAAAGGGAGGTTCAACCATGATGAAACGATTCACAGTGAACTCGATTACCCGAGATAATGAGTATGACCTCACCAAAGGATCTAAAGGTTCAAAGGTGCTTTACTTTAATGTGCATCCGAATGGTCAGCGTGAAGTGGTCACCGTGATACTAAGAGCAAGACAGCATCTGAAACGATTGAAATTTGACATAGACCTTGGAGATTTGTTAATCAAAGGTCGTGGCGCAAATGGAAATAGAGTTACTAAGGAGATCGTATCTAAAATTATTCAGAAAGAGGTTGGAGGATCAACACTTGCTGCACGAAAGATATGGTATGACGATATCGTTGGAAGATTAAACGATGATAAAAGAGGAAAGTTCCTTGGCGAATTTAAAGGGGAAGATAAAATTCTTACGATCTATAAGTCAGGTCACTACCGATTGAGTCATTTCGATTTATCACTTCACTTCGATGAAGATATGATGCACATTGAAAAATGGCATCCAGATCACCCATTATCCGTTGCTTATTACGATCCTGCAAAGGAGATGCATTATGGTAAACGATTTCTATGTGAGGTAACATCAGACAAGAAAGTTGCCTTTATTCCAGAGGAAGAAGGTGCCTATTTGGATGCAGTATCTACGGCATTCAAGCCTCGAGTCAGAGTGGTCTACAATAAGCTATTGAAAGCAACGAAGAAGCTGCCGGATACATTAATTGAATTTACTGAATTCATCGATGTGAAGGGGATGAAGTCTCAAGGGAACCAAATCACGAAACTAAAAGTGAAAGAAATTTTACTTGATCACGATATAGAGGGGGATACTCCATGGCCAAAGCCTGAAAAGGTCACTGAGCCAGAGGTGACAGAATCCGCTACGGAAGAGGAAGGGAGTGTGACTATTGAGTGGGACATCTCTAAAAAAGAAGGGGAGGATGAAGATCAAGCAAAATTGTTCTAGTTAAACTAGAATCAAACAGATATAGTTAAAAAAAGAGGAGGCATTGTCTCCTCTTTTTGCTTGATAATTCACGCTTAAACTAGTATTTTTGCCATAATCTGGATGATTTCTCTCCGTGATTGAGGAAAGGATTACCGTTCTCCGCAACGAACGATTTAGTTCAAATACACTAACATAAATTCAACAATGGAAAAAATGACGTCGAAAGACCTTGTACAATTAGAAGATAAATACGGAGCGCACAACTATCATCCATTGGAAGTTGTTCTTGCTCGAGGTGAAGGAGTTGACGTTTGGGATGTGGAAGGAAAGAAGTATTATGATTTCTTATCTGCGTATTCTGCCGTAAACCAAGGACACTGTCATCCAAGGATTGTGAATGCAATGATTGAGCAATCAAAAACATTGACATTGACATCAAGAGCATTTTACAATGATGCACTTGGACCATATGAGAAATTTGTGACGGATTATTTCGGGTTTGACAAAGTTTTACCGATGAACACTGGAGCAGAGGCTGTTGAAACTGCAATCAAAGTTTGTCGTAAATGGGCTTATGAAGTGAAAGGGATTCCAGAGAACGAAGCAAAAATTATTGTTTGTGATGGTAACTTCCACGGGCGAACAACTACAATTATTTCATTCTCAAATGATGAGGATGCACGTAAGAACTTTGGTCCATATACACCAGGATTTATTCGCATTCCATACAACGATACTGAAGCACTTGCAGATGCTTTGAAAGAAGACAATGTTGCAGGATTCTTAGTTGAACCAATTCAAGGTGAGGCAGGAGTATTTGTGCCGGACGAAGGGTATTTGGAGAAAGCACAAGCATTGTGTAAAGATGCAGGAGCTTTATTTATTGCTGATGAAGTTCAGACAGGAATCGCGCGCACAGGTTCTTTATTGGCGGTTTGTGGAAACTGCTCATGCGGGAATACGTGTAAGAAAGATCCTGAGACATACGTTCAGCCAGACATTTTGATCCTTGGTAAAGCGATTTCAGGCGGAGCTTATCCAGTTTCTGCAGTGCTGGCAGATAACCACATCATGAACGTCATCAAGCCGGGACAACATGGTTCTACTTTTGGTGGAAATCCAGTCGCAGCCAAAGTAGCGGTTGCAGCATTAGAAGTTGTAAAAGATGAAAACTTGGCAGCAAACGCTGATCGTCTTGGGAAAATCTTTCGTTCAGAAATGAATAGAATCATCGAGAACACTGAATTGGTATTGAAAGTGCGCGGAAAGGGATTGTTGAATGCAATTTTAATCAATGATACGGAAGACAGTGAGACAGCTTGGAATCTGTGTGTTGCATTGAAGAAAAATGGTCTGTTGGCGAAACCAACGCACGGAAACATCATTCGATTTGCTCCTCCGTTAGTAATGAACGAAGAGCAATTATTAGATTGCGTTCGCATCATTGAAAACACAATTATGAACTTCGAGAAGTAGTTCTTATCATATCAATTATTGAACTCCCGGTCGAATTGATCGGGAGTTTTTTATTGGAATGAATTATAGTTTCTATGAACGTTAGTTGGGATTCATTCCTGTATTAAATCCGTTTACAGCTTACTTCAGTAATTCTTGTCTTCAATTTGTTCGTGTTTCTAGGACCAGATTCTTCTGTAAGCCCTATATTTGTGTACAACCAAAACAGAAATTACATTGGCAGATAAGATAAAATTTGGAACTGATGGCTGGAGAGCGATCATTGCGCAGGAATATACAGTAGAAAATGTAGCACGCGTTGCTGAGGCAACAGCGAATTGGGTTAAGAAGAATTTTGATGATCCATCGATTGTTATTGGTCATGATTGTAGATTCCAAGGAGAACTTTTCGTTGAAGCAGCCACAAAAGTATTTGTTGCATTAGGCGTGAAAGTAAAATTGGCTAAAGGATTTGTTTCTACGCCAATGGTTTCTCTTGCTGCGGTGAAGTTAGGGAATTCAGTAGGTGTAGTGATTACAGCTAGTCATAACCCACCGACATACAATGGTTTTAAATTGAAGTCTCATCACGGAGGCCCATTGTCACCAGAGAATGTTCAGGAAGTTGAAGATATCATTCCAGAGAAATGTAGTATCGACTATGCTTCAATGAATATGGAGTCAGACTTGATTGAAATTGTAGACCTTGAGACAATGTACGTTGATCACGCGAAGGCAAATTTTGATTTAAAAGCAATTGAAGATTCAGGATTGAAACTAGCCTATGATGCTATGTATGGCTCTGGACAAAATGCATTGAAAAGACTTCTTCCAAATATTGATTTCTTGCACTGCGAGCATAACCCTTCTTTTAAGGGGCAGGCTCCTGAACCAATCGCTAAGAACCTAAAGGAACTGGAGTCGTTTATAAAGGACCGTGGAGATATTGATTGTGCATTAGCCACTGATGGTGATGCCGATAGAATAGGATTGTATAATGGTGCTGGTGAATTCATAGATTCTCATCACATCATCTTATTACTGATACATTACTTAGCTCATTACAAAGGAATGACTGGGAAGGTAGCTACAGCTTTCAGTACGACTCCTCGAGTTGGAGTGATGGCAGAGCACTACAATTTACCTTCTGAAGTTGTTAAGATCGGATTCAAGTATATCGCTGGAATCATGGTTGAAGAAGATGTTTTAGTAGGTGGAGAAGAATCTGGAGGAATTGCTACCAAAGGACATATCCCTGAGCGCGATGGAATTTGGATGGGACTCATTATCTGGGAGTTCATGGCGAAATCAGGAAAGTCGCTTGATGATCTTATTGCGGAAGTTTATGAGATCGTTGGAGGATTTAAATTCGAAAGAAATGACCTTCACATTACCGAAGAACTAAAATTAAAGATTGTAGAGAATTGTAAAAATGGGGTCTACAAGAAGTTCGGAGAATATACGGTGGATCACGTTGGAACAATTGATGGATTTAAATTTTTCTTTGACGAGAATCGTTGGTTAATGATTCGTCCTTCTGGAACGGAACCAGTTCTTAGGACTTATGCGGAAGCACCTACTTTAGAAGAAGTTCGTAAAATTCTGAAGATTACGGAAGAAACAATTTGTAAGTAAGATAATTATGGCTGGCTCATCGACGGGAACAATTTTCAAGTTATCCACCTTTGGTGAGTCTCATGGAATCGCTATTGGTGGAGTTATTGATGGTGTTCCTTCGAATCGAGAAATCGATATTGAGCTTGTACAGAAGGAATTAGATCGAAGAAAACCTGGACAGTCTTCAATTGTCACTCAACGAAAAGAATCAGATACAGTTCAGTTTCTCTCTGGAATATTTGAAGGTAAAACTACCGGGACTTCAATTGGATTTATCATTCCAAACGAAGACCAAAAGTCGAAAGACTACGACCATATAAAGGATGCTTATCGGCCATCTCATGCGGATTATACGTACGATAAAAAGTATGGTCACCGAGATTATCGTGGAGGAGGAAGATCTTCTGCGCGCGAGACTGCATGTAGGGTAGTAGCAGGAGCAATTGCCAAACAGATTCTGAAGAGCAAGGGAATTGAAATCCGTGCACACGTTGATCAAGTTGGATTAATCAAGAACAATGGACCAATCGATTTTACTCAAACTGAATTAAATCCGGTTCGTTGTGCAAATGCCGAGGTTGCAGTTCAAATGGAGGAGCTTATCAAGTCTGTGAAGAAAGACGGGGATACAATTGGAGGAAGTATTCAGTGTGAAATCGTTAATGTTCCTGCAGGAATAGGTGAACCAGTCTTTGATAAGTTGCATGCCGAACTTGGTAAAGCAATGCTTTCGATCAATGCCGTGAAGGGCTTTGAATATGGTTCAGGGTTTGATTGCATACAAATGCGCGGGTCAATTCATAATGATCTGATGAGCGAGGATGGCACCACAAAGTCAAATTACTCTGGTGGAATCCAAGGAGGAATCAGTAATGGTATGCCAATCACTATGAGAATTGCCTTCAAACCTGTTGCTACAATTTTGCAAGAGCAAGATTCAATCAATTCTAGTGGTGATGGAATTAAGGTTCAAGGAAAGGGGAGACATGATCCTTGTGTCGTTCCTAGAGCAATACCAATTGTTGAGTCGATGGCTGCGATTACCTTATTGGATATGTTGATGCGCGCAAAAGCTCTTCAATAGCTAAACTTCTTCAAGAACAGAATTTCCTTTCGATCTATCGCCACTTGTCCATTGCCAAGATTCATGCAAGCGAATTTTACCAGAAGGCTGACTTTGGGGGTTTTAGTACAAATCTCGGTCATAAGATTACCCTCTTTATTTGTTTGCTTGTAACTCATGGTTATTACCCCATCTGTTTCGACTGTGGCTGTTAGATGTCCCACAATAATTATCAGTCCATGATAATCTCACCTAAGCTTTGTTCCGTAATATTGATAGTGAAATACTCTCTTTTCGGAAACTTATCCATTCATTGAACTAGATATTACTTTAAACCTTTTATTGTTTTAGTTCATCTTTCCGTAATATTGATAGATAGAAATTGAACTCAACTAAGATAAATGTAATTTCAATTCTTGAATTGAGCGAATATGCTTGAGTTTCTTGGAGAAGCTGAATTCAAATGCATCCAATTGACTGCCACTAATAATCACCTCACTATTCTTAGTAAATTTAAGAAGTTCTTTCTCGATCACTCTAAAATCCTTCTCACTAAGAAGCGCTGTAAATGTTGTAACGACGATATCCGGCATTAGCTGAGAATAGGCAGTGTCGATTTCTTTTATAGGGACATTTTGACCGAAGTTGTGGCAATTGTATCCGTGTTTCTTTAAAATATAGTTGTATAGCAGTATGGCGAACTCGTGCTCTTCCTCATCATGCAGGAATAAAATGGATGTCTTTTCAAATCTACTTGGTGATTTCAACCCCTCTGTTTTATTTATAAGAAATTCTCTGAAGATATTTGAGAAGTAATGCTCATGAATAATATCTATTGAGTTTACTTGCCAAAGTTGACCGATTTTCTCTAATAATGGTATAACTACTGTAGTATACAAATCCTCAAGCTCTTCTTTCTCTAATCTTTCATCAAGGTAGTATTTAATGGCATCACCATCAAAGGCGAGAATCATAACAGTCAGCATATCAATTTCAGACTGTTTATCCCTATCCTCTTCTAAAATCAGGGCTTTCGAATTAGAAATTATTTCTAACTCTGTTAAAGCAGCAATTTTCGATATTTTTAAACCCGAAGTGTAGAGGAGGTTTATGTTCAGGATCTTCTTGAGATCTTCTTCACCATAATAACGAATATTTGTATCCGTTCTACTTGGCGTAAGCAGACCATAGCGTGATTCCCATATACGAATTGTATGAGCCTTGATTTTAGTGAAATTCTCAAGATCTTTAATGCTGTACCTTATTTCAGTCATGTTTACTTTTTAAGTATAAACGTTAAACAAAGTTAATCAATTATTTGGTTTTCATCGTATTAAATTCTAATATTATTCCAATTGATGGCTGCAAAATACCTGATGTATTCTCAACTGTTTTCAGTAAATAACGTGATGGATCACTAGGATCAACCATTGGAGTACCATCCTCATTCCTTTCAACTAGAACTACAGGAGCAGTTGTTGCCTTGAAATTGTAGACATTTTGAATGTCAAGGTAAAAATTAAGCGATAGCTTCTTGAAATTAAAGCGTTTATCGACACGCATATTTAATTGATGGTAGTTGTTACCTCTCTGTTGGTTTAACTGATCATAATCAAGAACAGCAGAGTTTGTTACATTCCAAACTGATTGCAGGGAAGATGTTTCTAGATCAGCCGGTGTATAGGGTGCTCCGCCAGAATATGACCATCTGAATCCTACTTCCCATCCGCTTTTAAAACGCTTACCTCCTGTGAGTGAAATGATGTGTTTACTGTCCCATGTAGATGGAGCATAACCTCCGTTGACCAATTCAAATTCCGAAGTCACGTATGTATATGCTAGAAGTGCATAAAAACCTTTAATCAGTTTCTGCTGATATAAAAATTCAGCTCCAAAGGAACGTCCATTTGAACTCGACGTCACTTCCTCGTTCCCGACAATTCCGAAATCTGATCCTAAATTCGCTAATGAAATAGAATCATTGATGGAGAATGGATAGTATCGGTAGTTCTTAAAAAATCCTTCTACGGAGAATTTCGAATTGAATCCGCTCACGAATGAACCACCAAGCACATAATGATCGGCTTGGATATATCGCAAATTGTTTTCCTTGTTTTTGAGTGCTCCCTTCTGATCTCTAAATCCCAGAACGGTATAAGATGGCAATTGATTGTAGCGAGATAGGTTGGTGCTAATCGACACGCGATTGTTGAAGTTGTAGCTCAAAGATAAAGATGGTGATAGCTGATCGATCGGATTCAGCATCTCTTTAGAGTAGCTCGCAATATCTGTTCTTAAGCCCATACTTACGTCGAGCTTTTCTTTGAAATAGGATTTAGTTACTTGTGCAAATGCGGCTCCTTTGTGCATATCGAAGTTCGATTTTGAATCTATCGAAACAGGAATTCCGCCTACTATAATTTCATTAAACGTTTGAGCTTCATATCGAGCATATTCATATCCAACCCCAGCTAAAATTTTGTATCCATTCTTTAGCCATGTATTCTCAAATCGAAATTTATTTTCTGCTTCAAAGGATGAGTAGTCAAATGTCAAGTTGGCTAGATCTTCTATATTGTCCGCATACTTTTGAGAGCGGTTATTTAACATGTTACGACTAAGGATAAAGCGCTGATTGCTCTTCTCTCCGAAGTGGAGGTAATTAATTCCAATTGTATAATTCCATTGATCCTGACTTGGAATATTATCTAGAAAGAAGGTATTTAATTCACGTTGATTCTCATCGGAAACTCCGTCATTTGCTCCCGAATTCAAAACAAACTTATCAAGAGCTCCTAAACCAATAATACTAATCTTATTTTTTCCATTAATGCGATGATCTACTTTAAATTGAGCATCATTATAAGTCGGCAAAAAGGGTAATTTGAGTGCAGAAAAAAGTAATTGAAGATATGATCTTCTTGCGGAAAATATGAATGAAGTTTTCTCGCCCAAAGGCCCATCTAAGGTAAGCGCAAGGTCGCTAGAACCTAAAGCAAGATTTGTTGTAAGCCCTTCTTTATTGCCTTCTTTCTGTTTAAAAGCGATGACTGAACTTAAACCAGTGCCATAATTTGAAGGCATTGCTGATGCAAAAAAGTCAATTTCTCTAATGAAATTAATATTCAATAATCCTACTGGACCTCCACTGCTTCCCTGAGTAGCAAAGTGGTTGATATTCGGGACTTCGATTCCATCTAGGTAAAATTTATTCTCACTTGGAGATCCACCGCGAATGATGACATCATTCCTAAAAGAAGCAGGTGATGCAACACCTGGTAGTGCTTGCAGTACTTTACTTGCATCTCTGTTGGCTCCTGGAAGACGTTCTATTTCAGCTGCACTTAGTGTTTTTAAGGAGATCGGGGATTCCTTTTTTTTTCTAAATGGATTTATCTTGATCACAACCTCTTCTTGATCCAGCACTATTTCTTCAAGTGTAATGTTCACTTCAGCAGATCGTGAGCTCGAAACAGAAATCTCATCCATGACAATCTCAGAATATCCATCAGAACTAAATTTTAATGAATATAATCCAGGTTCAATTCCTTCTATAGTATACTCCCCAAGAGAATCAGTGAACGCTCCTTTTTGCAAACCAAAGAGTTGAACTTTCACAAACTCGATTGGTTCATTGTTAAAACCGTAGACGTGTCCGTAGATTTTTCCATTCTGTCCAAAGGAATAAAGTGACCAGAAGAGAAAGATGACTAATTGTAGATGTTTCATGATACAAAAATGATGGATCAAGTGTTAATCCACGCGATAAGCTATAATTTAAAATTTTTTGAGGTTGATCAATACCTCATTTTTTCGATTGACAAGTTGATAAGGAGGGTTATATCCAAGGTAACTATAGTTGTCTTCAAAAACAATTCCTTCGTTCGAAAGTAGTGTTTTTAATTGAGTAAACTTTTGATCGAGTATTTCATCTGATGCCCACCCACCGAAGCTTACGACAGCAACAATTTTAGATGGCATTTGTTGAATTCGAACGGAATTATTATTGGGTATTGGTAGCTCGTCAAACTTGATGTTTGAGGGCATAAAAAAGCTCATTGTAGTATCGTTATCCATGTCCATTTGAACAGGAGATGTCATAGCTATTTGAGTGTTGTCACTATTTCCTCCAAAAATATAGGATGCTATCCTCCCGAAGCCTTGGCGTGAATTTTTGTTGTAATTCCCTCCGTTAACTGTGGTCGTTGCTACAGTGATTTCAGGGTATTCTCTGATTTCAAAACCATCAAACGTCTTGAGGGTATTGTAATTCGTAGTCTCTGTATCTGTAGTGCTTTTAACAACATAAACCTGAGAGAGAACTAAGGTTATGATTAGAATAAATATGGTTAAAAGAACGTATTTCATGGTGTTGATTAATTGGGTTTAAAAAAAGTAAAAGGTGGGGACTTCATAAAGGAACCAGAAAGTATCCCCACCTTTTTAAACAAACTACCTACTATAGGATCTGTAACTTTTGAGTTGAGATTTGATCATTTCCTACAAGTGTAAGAATGTACGTCCCATTTTTTATTGAAGTGATATCAAATGATTTGTTATTAGAGATAGCTGATTGAAGTACTAGACGTCCATTAAGATCATGAACCATCACCTCTTGGAAAGTGTTTCCGAGCATATCTATTGTAATGTTGTCATTTGCTGGATTTGGGTATACTCTGAATTCTTCAATTGAACCTTGATCTAATCCGGCAACTGCTGGCACTAATACTGCATCAATCACATGAACAACTCCGTTGTCAACTATTAGATCAGGCGTTGTAACGTTTGATGAGTTGATCAGAACTCCTGAAGTTAAATCGACGTTAATTGTTTGTCCATTTAATGTTGGAACAGCTCCGTTAGTTAAATCACCTGACGTTACTGTACCAGAAACAACGTGATAAAGAAGAATGTTTGTCAATTCAGGGCTCGCAAGAACTCCATTAAGATCAGTTCCAAGTGCAACAGCTAAATCATCAAAAGCATCATTTGTTGGTGCAAATACTGTTAATTCAGTTAATGGGTTTGTTAGAGCAGGAAGAAGTTCTGCTTTTATTACTGCAGCAGCGAGCGATGTAAAGCCGTTATCGATAGCTACATCAACAGATGTTTCATAAGGAAGAACAACTGCGTCGAGCACGTGTACTGTTCCATTCTCAGAAGTAATATCAAAAGCAGTTACTTCAGCTTGGTTAACAAAGACTTCGCCAGTACCTTTCACTGTTAATTTCAAGGTGTTAGTTGTACTAAGCGGCGAGGCGATAAGACCATTAGTCACACCACTTGATGGGACTTCGCTTCCCAAAACATGGTACGTTAGGATGTCAGCCAAATTTGATAATGCTAGAAGACCGTTGATATCAGTTCCCAAAGCCGTTGCTAAATCATCAAAAGCTTGGTTTGTTGGAGCAAAAACTGTAAAAGTTCCTAATGGATCTGTCAATGCAGGAAGAAGCTCTGCTGTGATTACAGCAGTAGCAAGAGAAGAGAATCCATTATCAATTGCAATATCTACTACTGTTTCATTTGGAAGAAGAACGCCATTTGTGATGTGAACTGTCCCATTTGTTGCATTTACATCTGGTGTAGTTACTTGTGCTTGATTTGCAAAGACTCCTCCTGTACTCGTAAGAGTCATTTTTAAAGTGTTTGTTGAACTTAACGGTGTCGCAATAAGTCCATTTGTTACAGCACTTGCAGGAACAACTGTTCCAAGTACGTGATATTTAAGGATATCCGTTAGATTTGGAAGGGCTAATATTCCTGTAATATCAGTTCCTAGAGCAGTCGCTAAATCTGTAAAAGCCTGGTCAGTTGGCGCAAATACAGTAAGCGTTGCCGCTCCATCTTGTAAAACTACCTCTAGTCCTTCTTGGATTAAAGCTGCTTCCAAATATGTATGATCTGGACTAGGTGCGATAATGTTGTCGAAGACATTAGTAGTTTGAGATTGAGCGCTCATACTTAATGAGATAAATAGAGCTGATGCGTAAAATGTAATTCGTTTCATAATGTTTGTTTAATTGTTTTGTTT
>DKPV01000021.1:0-56964 GCA_002471375.1 Flavobacteriales bacterium UBA7325 | reverse complement strand
GTTTTGTTTAATTGTTTTGTTTAACTGTTTTGCAAAATGTTTCAACAAATATATGTAATACTGTTTAATTAAAACAAGAAAAAGTTAAACAAAATTTAAATTATGAGTAAAGAATATTCATAAATAGCTTATTATTAGGGTTTTAAGATAGAATAAAAATGCAGTTATTTTTGATATCATGTGCCCATATCACAATAAAATTAAACAAAGGAGAAAGAAAAGAGAGCTACTCAGCTATGCTTATATTGATCAATACAAGGGTATTTCACCCTGTCTATTTTTTGATTTTGAAACTGAACTAAGAACTAGACCGATACGCGAGCATCGATTCGAGGAGTATGAAGTTTTTTTAAGAGTTTGGATCTGTCTTAAATACGACGCAATCTAACATCCCCGTTAGGGACTGCTATTAGCTTTTTTTAGACCGGAGCGTTTCGAATATCATTAAGTTTCCGAATAACATCGTAAATGCATAACCAATATCTTCAATAGGAATGGTTATAATTCGGATTCCTAGATTCTCTGCATCATTATACCATACTACGGGCTCTTCTGTTATTACCCCGGTTAGGATCCCGTTTACAATCAGGAAGGGAATCAAAATAACAATGAGGGTGAGGTAGAATTGCTGCAGTAACTTTATATGGAAAATCAAACCTAGAATCATGGTGAGCAAAAGGAAGCTATAATTTACAGCTGTATATGCTTTTGACAGATTCATGAATAATACAATGCTTAGTAGAACAAGTAAAATGATTGTTAGATAAATCGTGAGATTCTTTCCCAACTTTAAATTAGGAAAGTGGCGATCAATAGCAAAGTGAAGGTAAATACTACAGAAAGGGATCACTAAAAAGAACAGCCATTCCTCAATGGGCATTCCAAAAAATGAAAAGCCCAATATATAATCGTCATTAAAGCCCCAGACTCCATTTGCCGTAAAAATAGCATCCCAAACTAAGAATACTGCCGCTATCAATGTTGTAGAGAGAATGAACTTTCCCCAATTTTTAATTACGTCCGGAAAGAAAATGGATAAGAATAAAGGTCCACTAACCGATGCTATTAATAGGTATAAATAAAGTGGAGTCATTTATTGCCTTTTACGGAAGTACTTTTTTGGAACATTCAGCATTCCAAAGACCTCACCGTCTTCCTTCCCAAGGTGTTTGTGATGCACTTTGTGCCCTTTGCGTAATCCCACCAAGTATGGGTTCTTGGTATTTTGAAACCAATTAAATCGGCGATGAATAAGAACGTCATGCACTAAGAAATAAGCGATACCGTAGAATAAAATACCCAAAGCGATGAAGAATTTATAATTGAATTCTGGATTTACTCCTACTACAAAAAGTGTGGCACTCGGAATAGCTCCCATCACAAAGAAGGCATCGTTCTTTTCGAATACATGCTGGTATTTTGGTTGATGATGATCCTCGTGAAGATACCATAGGAATCCGTGCATTACATATTTGTGCGCGAACCATGTGACGCACTCCATTAATGCAAATGTGACAATTACGATTAGTATATAAAGTACAATGGTCATAATGGATACGATTCTTTGTGTAAAGATAAACGTTGGCAACTAAAAAACTACGCCAATTTCAATTTGTGTTTGATATGAGATTTAGTTAAGAGCATTGTTTTTTTTAGATTGGATAATCTAATTCTCTTTTCCTTGAGCACCTCGGCAGGTGTGTGTTCAATCTTTTTCAATAATTGAGAATAAAAAGTGAACGCAAGGCAAACAGCAAATTTTGCTTCTTTCGGCAATTGTTTCATTCCTTCCTCTGCGATTCTGAAATCTTTTTTAATCTCGGCAATAATATCCTTTTTAACGGATTCACTAAAATTATTCGGATCTACATTTGGGAAATAAGCGCGATTTAAATCTTCAAAATCCTGTTTCAAATCCCTCAGGAAGTTAACTTTTTGAAAAGCAGAGCCCAGTTTAAGTGCTGAGGGTTTGAGACGCTCGTATTCTTCCTCATTGCCTTTTACGAATACTTTAAGACACATCAAGCCTACCACATCGGCTGAACCATAGATGTAATCGTCTATTTCCTTTTGATTTTCGTAAACCTTTTTTGTAAGATCAGTGCGCATGCTATGAAGGAACGCAACAATTAAGGGCATAGGGATGTGGTATTTATTTACCGTATGCTGAAAAGCGTTGTTCACCGGATTGGCACTCACGCCGTCTTCGATAGCAAACCATACATCCGCTTCAAATAAATCAAGGTGTTTTTCTTGCTGATAACCTTCAAAACTATCAACGATCTCATCAGCTACCCGCACAAATCCATAGATGTTATATATGTCTTGACGAATAGATTTATCCAAGTAGCCTACCGATCGAGAGAATGAAGTGCTGTATTTTTTAGTGATATGAACAGCAGTTTCATTTGACGTTTCATCAAATAACTGTTTCATATTTCGAAGTGTTTCTTTATCGATTCTGAGGCAATTTTACCAGAAATTAAAGAAGGAGGAACGCCCGGTCCAGGCACGGTCAATTGACCGGTAAAAAATAGGTTGTTCACCTTCTTGCTTCTAATTTTTGGTCGAAGGAAAGCGGTTTGTTTTAAGGTGTTTGCAAGTCCGTATGCGTTGCCACCGTAAGAATTGTAATCTTTGACAAAGTCCTTCACACAGTAGGATTTCACAAAAAGGACATCATCCTTCACGGATTGTCCTGTCAACTTTTCTAATCTCGAAAGTATGATATCAAAATATTTATCTCGCAGTTCTTCCGTGTCTTCTAAGTCGATGGCAATCGGGATTAGGAAGGTTGCAGCTTCCTTTCCTTGGGGTGCAAATGTATCATCCGTTTGACTTGGAAAGCTTGCATAAAATAACGGGTCTGATGGCCATTCTGGAGTATCATATATGGATTCAGCGTGCTTGTCGAACTCCGAGTCGAAAAAGAGCGTGTGGTGGCAAACATTCTCAACTTTTTTATTAAACCCTACGTAGAATAATAGTGATGATGGCGCAAATTTTTTCTTTTCCCAATACTTATCCGAGTACTGTTTGTATTTTGATGGGAGTAATTTTTCCGTGTGATTGTAATCAGCACCGCTTAATACTATATCAGTTGATATTTCTTTTCCATTAACCAAGATGCTCTTTACTATCCCTTGATCGTTTACATTGATTTTTTCAACGGGTGAGTTGTAATTAATCTTCACACCAAGCTCAATCGACAGATCTTTCATTGCTCGCACAACTTCAAACATCCCACCTTTAGGGTGCCATGTTCCAAGTCCGAAATCAGCCCAATTCATAAAATTGTACATCGCTGGTGTATCGATAGGTTTTGCACCAAGAAACAAGACAGGGAATTCCAAGAGCTTTATCAGTCTAGGATTATTGAACTTTTTCGCAACCTGCTTTCTGATACTAAAGAATAGTTGGTTTAGTTTGGTAGCCGTTTTTGGGGTGATTAACTCTAGAGGTGAAACTCCCGGACGATAGACTAGATCTTTGACAGCTACATTGTAATTGCTCTGTGCTGTTTTGAGAAATTTCTTTAAGTACTCTGCACTCCCTTTTTCTTCCGACTCAAAAAGAGCGTATATTTTTGTTAGATCTGCAGAAATAGTGACACTATCGTTTTTATCAAAGTAAACCTGGTATCCAGGATCTAATTTCTCTAATTTGTAGTAATCAGAAGGTTGTTTTCCGAAGTCCGCAAAGAACCGTTCGAACACATCAGGCATCCAATACCAAGTAGGACCTATGTCAAATACAAAACCCTCGTGGTGCAATTGTCTTGCTCTACCTCCAGGTGAGTCATTCTTTTCGTAGATGCTCACGTCATAGCCGTCTCTAGCAAGGTAGCATGCTGCAGACAATGCAGAAAAACCAGAGCCTAATATTGTAATTTTTTTACTCATTGTTTAACAAATATATTTAAAAGCTAAACAAAAAACAAAATAATAAATCGATTATCATAAATATAGCCTCTAAAAACAGTTAATCGGCTGATAATCAAAAACTATTTTTTTGAATTTGATCTGAATTCAGGAACTATTCAATACTTCCGGCTACTGATAATTACAGGTTAGGTTCAGAGTAGACCGTTTTGTAAGAGGTAGGAAATTAAACTGATTTCAGCTAATGTGCGAAGTTAATCCTTGAAGCTAAAACCTTTCAATGGAGTTGGTTCTTCAAATCTATATTGATCGAAATAAACGATGTAAGTCTTTTTTTCACCATCCTCTCGTAGCTCGTACATATAAAGTATGCCCTTGTCTCTGTGCGTTAGATCTGGATTAGGATTGTCGTAAGAGGTTCCTTTCCCAAGTTTCTTGTAATATAATGCTCCACCATTCGGGCCGCGAAGCTTTTTAATATAAGCCAAAGTTTCTACGGGCATTTCACCACCTCCAACTTTGATGGGATTCTTTTCCTTGAACCCATAAGATCCAGCAATCTTAACTTGTTTTTTGACAGCATCGTCTTGAGAGAAACCAAATGATGTCATCGTTAATGCGAATAGAAAAAGAACTGTTTTCATAGAATAAATTGTTTACTCGAAAATAGTGATTTTTCATAAAAACATAGATTGCAAATTCTTTGCAAATAAAAATCATGCAAGCTTTAGTCGTAGCGAACATTAAATTATCTTTGTCCAAAACTTGATTACATGATACAACGAGTTCAAACGCTATACCTTGGATTAGCAATCATAATGCTATCTGTGGTTACTTTTGGAGTGACATTGTTCAGTTTCGTAAATGAAACTTCTCGATTCTCATTCAATGCATATGGAATTTTAGAAACGAACATTAAAACAGGCGAGAAAATTGGTTTTGAATCTTTCCCACTTTATATAGGAACAATCGCACTTTCACTTTTGTGCGTGATTGCGATTATGTCTTACAAAAATCTTGCTCGTCAGTATAAATTGGGTAGAACGATTTTCGGCTTGTACTTTATCAGTCTAGTAGGAATTCTTGTTCTTAGTATATATGGTGACTCCATGATAGAGGCGAAGACAACCGCTCGAGAAATGGGACTAGGCTTTTTCCTATTTGTAGCAGGATTCCCTTTTACATTTCTTGCAAATACTGGAATCAAGCGTGATAAGCGCTTGTTAGAATCTCTTGATCGCCTACGTTAGATGAATTATTTATCAGTTGAAGAAATAACCAAAACATTTGGAGATCGAACGATCTTCGAGGATTTAACATTTGGAATTGATCAGGGTCAAAAAGTGGCAATTGTCGCTAAAAATGGCGCTGGTAAAACTACAATGCTTCGTTGTCTCCTGGACCTCGAGCCAATTGATTCTGGACGAATTGTATTTCGTAAGGACATCCGTGTTGCCTTCATGGAACAGAGTGATAGTCTTGATGGATCAAATACGATACTCGAGGAAGTTTTTTCTCATGATTTACCAGAGTTAAATGCTGTTAAGGAATACAATGCAGCAATGGAAGCCGAGGACGAGAGTCGGATCGAAGCTACTTTTGAGGCGATTACCGAATTAAACGCTTGGGATTTAGAGGTTCGGGTTACTCAGATTCTGTCGGTTCTTAAGTTGGACGACACGAAGCAATTAGTTCGACAGCTATCTGGAGGTCAGAAGAAACGAGTTGCCTTGGCAAAAGTATTGATCGCTGAGCCTGACTTTTTGATTCTTGATGAGCCAACAAATCATCTCGATCTTGATATGATTGAGTGGTTAGAGGAATATTTGAAGAAATCATCAGCCACGATTTTGATGGTGACACACGATAGATACTTCTTAGAGGTAGTGAGTGACGTCATTCTTGAATTGGATAACAAAACGATTTATAAATACAAAGGGAATTTCTCTTACTACCTTGAGAAAAAAGCGGAGCGTGAAGAACAGCTGGCTTCTACTATAGGAAAGGCGCAAAATCAATTCAAGAAAGAGTTAGAGTGGATGCGACGCCAACCTAAAGCTAGAGGTGTAAAGCAGAAAGCTAGAATTGAGGCTTTCCATGAAACAAAGAAGGTAGCGAAGCAACGAATAGATAAAGAAGAGTTAGAAATTCCAATTAAAATGGAACGCTTAGGAACTAAAATTCTGGAGCTTCACAAAATTGGAAAGTCCTTTGGCGAGAAGAAGATCATTGACAACTTCTCCTATACATTTAAGAGACAGGAACGCCTAGGTATCGTTGGAAAGAACGGTAGTGGAAAATCGACTTTCTTGAATATGTTACTCGATAGAGTTGAAGTTGACCGTGGAAAAGTTGTTCTTGGAGAAACAGTTGTTTTTGGCTATTACGATC
The DNA here is from genome assembly GCA_002471375.1 of Flavobacteriales bacterium UBA7325. Taxonomy (GTDB): domain Bacteria; phylum Bacteroidota; class Bacteroidia; order Flavobacteriales_D; family Crocinitomicaceae; genus UBA4466. The sequence goes on along the minus strand of DKPV01000021.1, from coordinate 50,692 downwards.
AGGAGATGCTGAAAACGGATGATGACAAAAAAGTAATTGAGGTCATCCGAGATATTGCTGAATATATTCCATTGGAAAAAGGTCGACAGATGTCTGCTGCACAACTCCTCGAAAAATTCCTGTTCCCAAGAAATATGCACTTTAACTATGTGCGTAAATTAAGTGGAGGAGAGAAACGTCGATTGAAATTATTGACTGTACTTATGGCTAATCCAAACTTCTTGATTCTAGATGAGCCAACGAATGATTTGGATATTTTTGCATTAGCGGTTCTTGAGGATTATTTGAGATCCTTCCAAGGATGCTTGATTGTAGTGTCTCATGATCGTTACTTTATGGATAAGATGGTAGATCATCTATTTGTGTTCACCGGGGAAGGCGATATCAAAGATCTAACGGGTAATTACACTGCCTATCGAAAAAACAAACTAGCTCTTGAGCGTGCGGGTAAAAAGGCGGAATCACTTTCAAACGCCTCTAGCACTTTCGAAAAGACAGAAGAAAAAGTTGCGCCCAAACAGGAGGAAGAAAAGAAGAAGCTTTCCTATAAAGAAAAGTTAGAGTTTGAAGGTCTTGAAGGTGAGCTTGAATCATTGGAGAATGAAAAAACAGAGCTTTCAGCAAAATTGATGGATACGAGTTTGAGTGGAGAAGAACTTAGTCAAGCAGGACAGCGATTATCTAAGGTAATGGAGTTGCTTGATGAGAAATCGAATCGTTGGTTGGAATTGTCCGAATATACTTAACGATTCTATTTCGTTCGAGAAACTCTTTGTTCTATTTTGATTTTATTTCCGTCAGGAGAATACTCAATGTATTTGCCGGAGTAATTTCCATTCTCGAATCTAGCTCGTACCAATTTAGATCCGTATTGATTATACCACGTGCATTTTCCGTGTAATGCTCCATTTTTATATTTCAACTTTGAATAAAGAGACTCATTCAATGAGTACCTTTTTACACGCCCATTAATTATTGGGGTTTTGAGTGATTGAAGCTTTTCCGATTGAAGTCTGGCGAATTGCTCATCTTCAGTGAATAGTCCCCAATTACGATTTATTGAAACATCGTAATGTGTCATAACCAAGTTGTCTGGAATTCTCAGAGATTTGATTTCTTCAATTCTTGTCACATGGTAGTTCATGTAATTGAATCCAGATACATCACGTACATCTTTGTACGATATTTTATCTCCCTTAGGATTGAATGCAATACTCTTCGTCAGTAAACCTTCGCCACTATACTTCAGTTGAAACGGAGAACGAAAATCAATGTCTGTCTCAATTGAATAGTAGTCTTTAGTCGTCTTAATCGAAGCTACAATCGTATCGAACTGAAAGACCTCAACTGTCACCATATCATTGGTTTGAGTGTTTTGAATTGCTCCGGTAAATTGGATTCGTTTTATTTCACCGTATTGTGGTGTTGCTAGCCAAATTGGCTCTTTTTCCGAAGTGCAAATCAACAATGAATCAAACGCGCCGCATCCTATTACTCGACGATTTAGTAGGTCGTGTCCGCCATCATTTAAGTGGCATCCATCTCCAGAATCGAAGTTTGGAACAACTCCATGAGTCGTTGTAGAAAAGTCCGTCCAAAAGTCAATGAAGTTAGATGGAAATATACTTTTTATGGAATCGTTTAAAGCAGCCTGCTGTCCTCTCTGTCTTTGTCTATTGAAGTTTCTAGGCTGAACTGTGCAGATCCAGATTGGAATATCATTAGAATCTGCTAAATCAACAACTTTTCTGAAATTTTCGAGTTGCTCTTTTGTTGAATAACCGTTAGCTACATCATTGGAAGGTAGATTGACGATAATACCATCACATCCCAATTCAATTGCCTGAGTAATATTGCGAAGCCTATCACTTTTTCTTCGGCGATTTGGTGGAATAAAATCATCTGGCATTATATGGTAAGTATTGTAACCACCTACTGCCAAGTTGATCACTTGATTTTCTGGATGAAAAGATTTCAAATACGCATCGTATCGATTTACCCATGCACTATCACGAGTACTTACGCCATTTCCTGCAGCCGTAGACGATCCGAGTACAACTATTTTTACAGGTGGATTGAGCCATCTATACTCCTGTGCATTCGCGGATAACCCCACTATTAAGAAGAATATGAATAAGCTATTTTTTATCCAGTAAGTCATTCTACATTAGTTCTTTTAGACTTAATGGTTTTTTGAAGATGTTGATGTTGAGTGTAAGGCGAATTTTGGAACCATATCCCGAGTTTCCAAATGAATCTTTTAATTCTTTACTCATCCAAATTGGAAAGTATAAACCAAATGTGTTTGCAATGTTAATTCCTACACCTGTATTGATCGCAGACTCAATTGATATGCCGTTATCAAAAGCACCAACATCAGCGAAAATTCCAAAGAATTTCGGAATATAAGGCAGCTGCATCCAGAGATTTCCAGAGGCTAACCAGCGATCTGTAGTTCCGTAATAACTTGTGCTTCGGAAACCACCCATGTTTTCTGATCGTTGCTGTGACCATAGACCTTGTATGTTGTTTCGCCCCAAGAAATAGTCTTCTGTGAATATGTCTTGTTGACCATCGGTTCCTGAAAGTGACATGGAGTATTGATATCCGCTATAGTGCCCAGGAGGTGCTCCATTTGTATTGAAATCACTGTAGTATTGATTTCCATAAAATGCTCTTAGTTCAACCCACCTCTCCTGTTTGCGCTTCATGTAGCGGAATTTATATTCAGCTTCAATGCGAATTCTTCCAACGCCATTTGTAATGTTCGCATTAGTGATGAAGTCGTTTCGTACTTGCGCGTGAAACTTATGATCAGGTTTTATTAAATCGAAATTGTAGGCAGCGAATCCCCCAACATGATCGATGTGAGTTGGACCAAATTTATCCTTTCGATAGAGACCTTGAACTCTAATAGTTTGATAGTACGGTTTGTCAGCTCCGTTTCTAGATCCGATTTTAGCTTGCCAGAATGGCGAGACTGTTACGAAAAATGATTCATTGTTTCTGTACGTTGTATCATGTTTAAATGATTTCAGTGAAACACCAAATTTAGAAGATTTGAATACACCCTTTGGTTGTTTTGTAATGCTTAGTTCTCCCATTCCTGAGATCATTTTACGACCAAATGAGAAGAGTGGCGCAACAATATAGTTTACTTTTCCGAACGGGATTCCATAATTGTGGAAGGCTGCTCCAATCATAAAACGATCGTAGTAATTTCCTCCCAGGACAGGAGTCCAAAAGATGTTGCTTGTTTCCGCTTCATTATCACCACTTCCAAATTCAAATCTAAATGGCTCCAATTTTTTGAAGAGTCCTTTAGCTGATACTGTATTGTTTTGTCTGTTTAATTCAGGAATATCTTTTGAGTAATCAATTACGATTTTCTCAAAATCCATATCGTCGAATACTACGACAGAAGTTTTATTTCCAGGCTCTGCCCAGCGCGTTTGTGCAACAGTGTCCCCCTGAATTAAGTTCACTTCAATTGGACCATCTACCTGTCCCACATTTCGAACTTTCACTTCAATTTTACCATCCTTTCGTTTAGCACGAACGATCTTGTAGTCTATATGATTTGTGGTATTGATCAAATCATCGAATAACCAACTTAGGTCTTTCCCAGATGTTTTCTCAAGGGAAGCGCGCATTTCGGCAGGTGAGGGGTGCTTGAACTCCCAATCGCGGTAGTACTTTTGCATACATTTGTCAAATAGCTCTTCTCCTAAATAGTCTTTCAGATAGAAAAAGACAAGTCCCGTTTTTTGGTACATGACCACCCCATAGTTGAGTTGTGAAAACTCATCGGACTTCGTTTCAATCGCTTGATCTTCTCCTAGCCAAGCTATTGTGCGGTAGGAAATGTCGCTTAAATCATGATGATCCAAGTCGTTAAAATGAAAGGCTCCGCCAAAAATCATATCAGACATCGCCTGATTTTCTGGATATTTCGTTTGAACGTACCTCACTTCATTTAAAGTGTTTATACCTTCATCCATCCACCCGTGATCTCTCTCGTTGCTTCCTAGTTGTCCATAAAACCAGTTGTGACCAACTTCATGAACGATAACAACTTCGAGTCCAAATTCATCAGAAGTATTTCCAATTACTGTTACATTCGGATATTCCATTCCTCCCCCAGCGCTTATAGTTCCATCAACAGCAGTAACTTGACTGTATGGATAATCGCCGTTCCAAAGAGAATAGTAATAAGTGGCATCGTTTAAGTATTCCAAGGCATCCTGCCATAAATAACCATTGTCTGGTGTGTACAATGCCCATGTAGTTACTTTTCGACCAGAATGAGGTAACTCTACCTCACCCTTTAAGACGCTGTATCTTTTGTCAGCGAACCAAGCAAAATCATGTACGTTGCTTTGAGTAAATTGAATCGTTTTAAAAGTTTCTGAAGAAGCTGGGAAACTGTTTGGATAAGCCTCATTTACACCTGGTACCTGACGGCGGAGATAGCCTTCCTCAATTCCCCGGACAGTTTGCGCAGCAAGCGTATCCATATATTCAATCTCACTTGTGGTTTGTAAGTCACCAGTAGCTCCAACTACATAGTTTTCTGGTAATGTGATTCGGACATCGAATGATCCAAATTCAGAGAAAAACTCACCTTGTCCCAGATACGGCATCTCATGCCATCCTTTGGTGTCATATACAGCTGGTTTTGGGTACCATTGGGTAATCTGATATGATTCATCAACGTGACCTAATCGAGAGATTGATCCGGATGGTATCTTCACTCTAAAAGGAGTCGTTACAGATAGTCGCTCTCCCGGTTTTAAAGGTGTTGCAAGTTGCAAAACACATATGTCCTCATGTTCCTCGGTGTAGAACCATTTAATTTTCTGATGATTTATTTCAAAGTCAAGCGAGTCGATATATCCACGGATCGAGTCAGAGCCATACCTCAATTGATCATCTCCATCATGATACTGTTGTTTTGCCAGTGCAGATGAACCATTTTTGTATGCATTTGGCCAAAGGTGAATGTATATTTCCGAAAGCGCATCAGGGGAATTATTGATGTATTCAAACTCTTCAAATCCGTGCAAAAAATTGTTGACGTCATCCAGTCTGACATCAATGGTATAGTTAACTTCTTGTTGGAAATACTCTTGTGCATTTAATGTTCCGGCGAACAATGCGAAGATGATACTCAGCTTTTTCATAGATATTCAATCTTAATCGTAACCGTAAAGATAAGGTCTTGATTGTCATGTAATGCAATAATCGAGCTAGAATTGAAGATTAAATAGATAGTAGTGGCTACGTTAATATTAGCATATTCTAAAACTACATTTAATGATCGATAAGTACCGGGCGTTTTGGCCTAGGAGAAGATATTCTTAATGAATCTGCTCATCTTCAGGTTCTTCTGATTTCGGGAATATTTTTTCAAGATCTTGAAAGCCTTGAGCTTTGTCTAGCATTTCTTCAATTTGAGAAATACTTAAACTTTTGGCAATGATTCTCTTGTCTTTGTCCAAAATGAACACCTTAGGAGATTGGAAAACATCAAAAGTCTGTTGGTAGTTCAATGATTCTAAGGTTGTGTATTTAGGGATAAACTGTCTAGCACCTAATGCTCCTGGCGTCGTGTCTTTTGCCGCAGTATATACTTGATCAGTAACTGCGACATTGATAAACTCGAGGTTATTCTCCTTAATAAATGATTTCCAATCTTCGAAATCTTTGCCTACCGCTTTCCCGATCGCAAATATTTCAATGTTACGATCTCTAAATTTCTTCTCGTAAAGCGTTTGTAATTTTGGAGTTACTTTTTTACAGTGCCCACAATTTGGATCCCAAAAATAGAGAATGGTGTAATCACTTTTAAGACTGTAATAATCTGTCCAGCTGTCGTTCGTATCTGTCGTATCTCTTAGAATCAAGTTTGCGGGCCTAGCTCCCATGACCAAACCTTGAGTCTCATCAACACGTTTAATTAGTGTTTCTAGTTTATCCTTTGGCATCCAATGAGCAACAGATTCACCATTTTCATCTTTCGGACGGTAATAGCGATTCCCCATGTAGACCAACACTTTATCCATTCCCATTATTTTACTTTGCTCGAAGTTGCTCGTAATCCATGAAACACAATACTGTAGCATATCAGATTTTGCTGGTAGTCGATCACAAAAATCAAAGGCATATTTAATGACTGTGTCCCAGTGCTGAATCATCATCGTTTCACCGAAATAGTTCGCAAGTTTTCCATGAAATATTGGCGTGCGAACCAAACGATCATCGGTTAGATCAATGTTATCAAAGTAGTGTTCTCTAAAATATTTGTATCGGAAATTTGAATCCAATGGACTACCGTCGGCATCTACCGGCGCATCAGGAATGACCACATCCATGGACATTTTAATAATTCCAGCAACCAACATATCAGATTTGGTATCAACGATATTTTGCTGATAAGCGACAACCTTTTTCGAGGTTCCTTTAACTAGGTCCGTGAGCTCTTTATGACGCTGATTTTCAGGATTTAGTGTTTTTAGTTCATTACTCCAAGCAGTTGTTTTTGTTCGTTGAGTACGTAGAAAAGCTGTATAGCCGAAGAAAATTTTATTCTCTTCAGACTTCTTTGCCACAACGCTAGCCATTGGGTTTACGGCTCTTGCTTCGATTGATACATCTTCATGATTGTAAACGAACTCAAGTAGATTTTGCCCAGGAAGAAAAAGGGCAAGTATCCCCGCTTTTTGCTTGGACCCATCAAATTCGATGATACCACCTTTCATGTCGGCCGTATCTGCATAGTAAAGCCCCTTACCGAAGTAGCGCACAAGATTTAGTGTTGTATCTTCAATACCGCTGATCTGAAATTTGATAGTTTGACCAAATGACGCAGTCGAAATGAGGAGGAAACTAAGAATGACTATGATTTTCATAAAGAATTTGAATTTATCTTATTAAAAGTATGCTAATTACAGTCCAAAAATAAATTTCCAAAATGTATTAACACATCTTTAACGCTTAATATTCGTTAAAGATGCCTTTTTTAGCACTGAAATAACTTGCGAGGCTGAATATCAAATATGCCGCAAGTAATGCAACGAAACTCCAAATGGAAAGGGCTGTGTCAATATAGATCCCTCCCGATATGAATGTTTCATCTAAAAAGTATTTGGTAATGAAGAATGCTATCGAACCAAGAATGGCAACGACACCAAAGACCTTCAGGAAGTAGAAAAAGAACTTTTTAATTATGATCTTGGGGTGATATCCTATTCTCATTAGTGTTCTAACTTCAACAGCATTTCGTGTCATCAGTAATTGCATAAATTGAATAAGAACCAATCCTGATACGAAAACAGCAATAACAGATATACAAAGAACTATGAACACAAGTGTTCCAACAATACTCTTCAATCTACCAACAACAACTTGAGAGTTCTTCGATTCGAGTCCACGTGCATTTAGCAATTGTTCTACCTCTCCAAACTTCCCCTCTTTACCCTGAATCATGATCTGAGTTATTTTCTGAGCAGTTCCGTCAGAGTATCTGGAATTTCCATATTCCATAAAGTTTTGAGGAACAAGCATCGCTGATACTTCGTTTGTGAAACCAACAACACGACAGTCTACATATTCTTTCTCTCTCTTATCATTTGAGATCATGAATTTGCATTTGATACTCATGACTCCATCGTCTGAAATTTGTTTGATATCCGTTGCACTCATGAATGTGTTTAACATAACAACAAAATCCCTAGGCATAATGATCGGAACATATTCATCACCTTCTTTCCAGCTCCAATTTGGAATTTTGACATCCAAAAACTCAGGGTCTACTGTTTGAATGAAGACATCCGTTCGAAATCTTGGAACCAGTGGGTCAGAAGTCTCAAATGAAACTTTGAAATTATTAGAGATGACGGGTTTAACGTCGGCCACGTATTTTTTGTCTTTTATTTTTTGAATCTCTGATTCACTAAAATCAGTTCTAGAAAGGCCAAGTGTGTTCGAGTTAGAAACCTTCTTTTGCACGATCACCGTGTTTGGGCCGAGAATCTCAGCTCCTTCACCAAATTGGTTAACCTTGATTAAGTAATGAATCGAAATGATTAGAAATGCGATTCCAAGAAATGCTCCTATCATAGCGATCACGAGCTGCTTCTTATCTTGATTTTTGAAGAGTAATTTATTCAGCATGATTAGAGTTTTAGTTCTTGATCGTATTTATATCCATGGCTGTCTCCCAATGTCGTGAGGACGAAACCAGCATTTTGCGCGATTGTTCGTTCATGAATTAAATTCATGCAGCGTTTTGCATTATCAACATCTAGGTGAGAGTAGGGCTCATCCATTATCAGCCATGTGTAAGGCTGTGCTAATGCACGGATGATTGCTACCCTTTGCTGTTGTCCCATTGAAAGAAGACCGCATTTTTGATCCCACTTATGCTCAATTTCTAACTCGCCAAGGAGAGCTTTAAGTTCCGACTCGGTGTATATGTCTGTTAAACTGTTTTTTAGCAGTAGATTTTCTCCAACACTCAATTTCTGAAAAAGTTGTAAATCTTGGAATACGACCGAAACTTCATTCATTCTGATTTCGGTCCATCTATCTGGAGTAAAATCGGTTATGTTCTCGTCGCCATACCTAATTTCACCTGTATAGTCTTTCCTTAAACCATAGGCGGTTGTGAGAAAAGTAGTCTTCCCTTTTCCACTAGACGCATTTAATAGGATGCGTTTTCCATCTTCTAATTTTACATGATTTCCCCAGATTGAATCCGAGTCGTGCTCAATAGACTTGAGTGGGGTAGGCATAATATGGTCAAGAGTGATGTCCATGAGTTGGTTTTAATGTGAGTTCAATCAGTGAATTTCAAGAATCATTCCAAGTTTCTCAATTTAGTGAATTTTGTCACTACTTCACTTGTCATGTTCGGAATGTCTGTCCAGTTAATCCATTCTGTTTCAGGATGTCGCTTAATCCAAGTGATTTGTCTCTTCGCGTACCTTCTGGAGTTCTGTTTAATGGCATCCTTAGCTTCTTCGAGCTTAGTGTCTCCATCTAAATGAGAAAACAACTCTCGATATCCAACGGTGTTCATTGAAGTGAGATGTCGGTATTCAAGAACGGATTTCACTTCATCGAGCAGACCTGCTTCCATCATCAGATCAACCCTAAGATTAATCCTGTTGTAAAGAAACTCTCTATCATGGTTGATAGCAAATCGATGAACCTTGAATGGTCTTGGATCAGGTTTGGATTTACGATAACTGGAAAAAGTCTTTCCAGTACTGCGAGTTACTTCCAGCGCGCGCAGAATTCGCATAGGGTTTTGACGATCGACTTCTTGATAGTACTCACGATCATTCTCTTCCAATTCAGCGAGTAATGGATCTAATCCATTGGCATTAAGTTCTTTTTGGAGTTCTTCACGAATAGAAGCATCCGTAGGGATTTTATCTAGTCCATTACAGAGTGCATCTATAAACATTCCAGATCCACCAGTAAGAACTATCACATCATTTAATTGGAATTCCGCTTCTAGAACTTTTAAACCTAATAGCTCAAAATTTCCTGCAGTGATTTCATCTTCAAGGGAATGAGAATCAACAAAGAAGTGTTTAATTTCTCCCATTTCTTCTTTTGAAGGTTTTGCTGTCCCAATTGATACCTCTTTGTAAAATTGTCTTGAATCTGCAGAAAGAATACAGGTTTTGAAATGGGTAGCAAGAGCGACACTTAATGCCGTTTTTCCGCTAGCGGTAGGTCCCGATATTACAATGAGATGTTTGATGCTGCAAGGTAATTATTCTACGAGAAGTAGAGGTGGGGACACCAAAGAATTCTGTTGCAGAATAATGGCGACTATTCATAGATACCAACCCACTCCAAATAACGATCGGTTACCTCTATGACATAATTATAGGTTGTTTTACTTCTAATCATACCATGTCGTACAACCGGGTCTTGATAGTATTCTTGTTTACCAAGATTTAGAAGCATTTTCTCAACATTATCATCCCAAACGTTCGGATTCAACCCATGTTTCTTAGCGAGTCTTTGTGCATCTAGTATGTGGCCTCTCCCTGCGTTGTATGATGCCATCGAAAACTTCTGTCGTTGCAATGGGTCCTTAACCGCGCTCCAGAAGTTTTCATCCGCGCGTAGTTTCATAGCACCCCCCATAATTTGTTCTGGAGGCGGCGAGTCAGGATATACATGATAAGTTGGGCCGGTATTAGGCATGAATTGCATCATTCCATAGGCTCCTCCGAAAGATAAAGCGTCCGGGTTGAATTTAGATTCTTGATAAGCGATCGCCGCGAGTAAACGCCAATCCCAACCTGATTTTTTCTCCGCTTGTTTAAAGAAATCATCAAATTCAGAAATATGATCACCATTTAAAGTAATGTAACTATGCTTTGATTCATGGGTGACGTGGCGTTGATCGAAGTACTTGCGATGAATGTGAGCAAAGATTGCTTTTTTCTTAAACTTCTTTAGCCATTCGTCCAGCTTAGCCTTCAGCAGATGACTTGTCTTCCGCATTCCAAAAGCCATCTTTTGCTTCACCGATAGCTTCAGATCAGTGTGAAGATTATCGAAAAACTGAGTGTTTATTTTAGCAACATTATCTTCAATTATGGTATAATCAATTAATCCTTCTGACACCATTTCAATTAGTTCTTCACCGCCTACATTTCCATCAACTCCTTCAATATTAATTGTGTCTCCTATTTCTTCCTGAAGATGCTCTAATCGCTGAAAGTAGCTAGAGTTTTGCCATACATGAACATTCTTCCCTGCAAGCTGATCTGGTTCTTGAACAAGCTGCTCCTTCCATTCATATTCTTCCATGTCTTCCCACCCGTCTGGACGGCGCTGGACAAGGACTTGATGAGTTTGAAGGAATGGCTCGGAAAAACTGATAACTTTGTTTCGTTCTTTAGTAACAGTATAGTTACATGCGATTAAATCCCCCTCTCCATTATTTACTTTATCGATGAGATTATCTAGGTTATTCACTACTTTAACTTCAAGCTCAACACCTATATCTTCGGCGAAAAGCTTCAGTAGTTCATATTCAAAACCCATCTTCTTCTCTTTATAGACAAAGTAAGAAGTAGAGCTATTTTCGAATAAAACAGTAAGCTTTCCTTTTTGGAGTATTTCTGGGAGATCAATTTCAACCCCAGACCTTGTAAATGATTCTTCATCACGCTCTTTTTCCATGACGCATGCCGATAGTGTTAGGGCGATAGTTGCGCACAGCGAAATTGACCATATTTTGTTAGTAAGCCTGATAGTTTGAATCGGTTGATTGACTCTTAAGATATCTATATATTTCGAAAAGTAGGATTGATTTGGCAAGAATTAACGTCTTGGGAAGCTTTTTTAGGATGGAATTCCCTCTAAAAATGACTTGTGGTGAGGGATTGCGTCCTCCATAAAAGTTATGAACGTTTTTTCTATCTTCTCACTGAACTGGTCGTAAATTATGGGTGCCTGATCAAGAACGTTATCAAATGAAATGCGCCTTGATACACCTTGACATGCTTTCGTAAGGCCGAACATAGTTTGATATTTCTCTAGCCAATTTCGCTCTCGCATTTTCTCAAACATGAATAAATACTCAGTTGAATATTCCTCTCTAGGATGTGGATCAGAATCGTAGAAATTCGCCACAAACTGAGAAAGCAAAATTTCATGATATTGATTCCACTTTTGGGCTAGAACATGATCGAAGTATAAATCAATTGCTATTCCAGCTACTTTAGGAAGAGGTTTATATAGTTCATGAATTAGCGAACGCACTTCAGGGTGATTATCCACATAATGGTCAATTTCACGATGTATTCGAATTCCTTTCTGGAGGTTAGGGGAGTACATGCTTAAGTCTCGGCCACGAATAAAGTCTCCATATAAGTTCGCATGCATTAGCTGCGTATCATCGTTTGAGAAAAAGAGATGACCAAGGAAATTCATAGGATGAAGATAGAAAAAGTAATGAGCAAGTATTTGGCTAAAATAGTGACAAAAAAAATCCCGCACTTTAAACGGTGCGGGATCTATCTTTTAATAATTGTTTAATATTCATCCTCGTTGAAGAGAAAATCTTCGCGGGAGGGATAATCAGGCCAGATTTCTTCGATACTTTCGTACGATTCACCCTCATCTTCCAATGCTTGAAGATTTTCAACAACCTCAAGAGGTGCTCCAGTTCTAATCGCAAAATCTATCAATTCATCTTTAACCGCTGGCCACGGTGCGTCTTCAAGATAGGATGCTAATTCTAATGTCCAGTACATATTCCTCTGATTGTATTAATTGCCGCAAATGTCATTTTTAAAATCTTGTAATCCAAATAAAACTTAAGGAACTTTACAAATAAAATGTAAAAGCAGTTGTATTTCAGTTTCTTGGTATCCAAGGTGACTCCTCTACATTCAAGTCTTTCGTGAGTTTTCGGCTTAGAACGAAAAGATAGTCACTTAGCCTATTTAAATATTTAAGAATTAGAGGGTCCATTGGTTGATCCTGGTCTAAATCAACAGATATACGTTCGGCTCTTCGGCAGATGCATCTAGCAATATGACAGTAAGAAACGGTAGTATGTCCTCCAGGTAAAATGAAGCGGGTCATTGGTTCAAGTTCTTCGTCCATGGCATCAATCCAATTTTCAAGATTTTCACTATCGACTTCTCTGATTTCGGGTAATTTCATTTTTGAATTTCCAGGATCCGCAGCTAGTAATGATCCTAGCGTAAATAACCGATCCTGAATTTCGAGTAATTGTTCGACGATCTCACAACCCACATTTTGATCTCTAATAAGGCCAATGTAAGAATTCAATTCATCAACTGTTCCGTATGCTTCGATTCTAAGTGAGCTCTTCAATACCCTGGTTCCACCAATGAGTTGTGTAGTTCCAGAATCTCCCTTTTTTGTATATACTTTCATTATTTTGTGGCTTGTTGTTTTTTAAGAAGTTCTCTAATCCTTGCTTTCTTTCCGATTTCACGAATGTTTTGTGCTGTGTCTGTATAATAGTGATGCTTGTCCTCTAGAAAATTGAGTTGAAACTGGGTCCAATCAGGATCACTCATAGTTTCTCCAAAAATGGCAAGTTCCATTCTTAATTTGTTTGCAATTGCGTAATAATCAGGTCTGCCAAGATAATCATGATCAGCATCACACATTATCTCTTCTAAAATATTCCTAGGTTCTACGCTTGATTTCGTAGCCTCGATTATTCCGCGTACGATTAAAATCTGTTCAGGTGTATATCCAAATTCGGGAAGCATGTATTCCACCATGTTCATCGCGAAATCTTCGTTGTCATGCTGCGAATGGATAAATCCTACATCATGATATAGGACAGCCGTTCTCAAAAGTAAAAGATCTTCGTCTCCTATTCCTTCAAGTTTTGCATATCGAATGGCTGCTTTCTCCACATTAAGCGTATGTGGAACATCATGGTACAAAATGTTTTCTGGAAGAAGTGAGCGCAAACGGGTCAAAATATGCAATCTCATTTGATCGAAATCAATGGTAGGCAATCCACAAACTTTTCTCAATTTGGCTGAAGGAAAAAGACCTTCTCCATCCATAGAGTGCTGGTCCTTAATTTTTTGAAGATAGAACATTTCGATTGTACCACCTCTTTTATGGATGTCAATTTTTCCTCGTGGATCGGCATCGAAATAAGATCCAATTCCATCAAAAATATTCGAGGTGATCGTGATGTGTCCACTCTTTGTTACTTCCTCTGCTCGTGAAGCAATATTTACCGTATCTCCCCAGACATCGAAGCTGTATTTCGTTGAACCGATAATACCTGCAACAAGTGGTCCCATGTGTAAACCGATTCGAATCTCCCAGAAATCTCTACGAAGTGCGATTGCCATATCACGCTCTGTCCGCATAAAATCTCGAATTTCTAATGCAGCGAGACAAGCTCGAATAGCTGGTCTGGGTTGGTCTTCAGTTACCCCTGCTAACGCCATATAAGCATCTCCGATCGTCTTGATTTTTTCAAGATTATATTTCTTTATAATCGCATCAAACTTTGTGAAATATCTTTCTAGACGCTTGATTAATCCGAGTGGACTGATGTTTTTTGCTTTGGACGAGAAGTCAACGAAATCTGTGAATAGGACAATCCCATTTTGTACTCTCTTAGGTGAATATTTTCCTGAGCTACTTAACTCATGTAGAATGTTATCCGGAAAAATATTTCCAAGTAATTGACCGATTCGTTGATCTTTGTAGAACAATGATTTATATACCTCAATCTTACTTCGAATGAGATTGGGATTAAATGGAGTCGTAATGAAATCTACGGCGCCTTGTTTGATCCCTTTGACTAACTTCATTGCCGAGCTTCCTTCTTCCGTTATCAGAATGATGTACTGATCATTGAAACTGCTGCGTTCTTTGAGAGATTTTAAAGTACTTAGAGCATCTTTCGATGCACTAATATTAATCAAAACGATACCAATTTCTTTTTTCTCGAGAATTGGAAGCGCATCTTCCAGAGTCTTCGACAGCAGTACATTGTTGCCTCCACCGTTGAGCATCTCCTTAAGTCCAACTCGGATCTTACGATCTTCTTCTATAATTAATATGTTTATAAACCTTTCCACTATAATCCTAGATTCTCAAACGATATTGGAGCTTTTTTTAAACCCAATATTTTCTGTATTACTTCATCTACTGATGCATCCGGACAACTAGCACCTGAAGTTATAATAATTCTTGTTTTTTCTTTTTCTGGCAGAAACTTGTCTTTTTGTTCTACCTCTTGAGAGTGGATATTGAACGAACGAATAGCAGAAGTTGATATAATTTCGTCACTATTTTTAATAAAATATGTTGGGAACTCTGGTTCCAAAAGTTCGACGAGATGAGTCGTGTTGCTACTATTGTATCCACCAACTACTATAGACAGGTCTGCATTTTCTTCTAATAATTTAAGAGTAGCGGTTTGATTATCGTTGGTTGCATAGCACAAAGTGTCACGAGTGTCCGCGAAATGATCTTTAAGTACTTCTTGGCCATATTTCGCGATCATTGCCTCTTTTACGAGATCAGCAATTGATTGTGTTTCAGTGGCGAGCATTGTAGTTTGATTTACGACCCCAACTCGAGTTAGATCTTTCACTGGGTCGAATCCTTCAGAATATTTCCCTTCAAAATGCACTAGGAGTTGCTCTGAATCTTTCTTTCCATGGATATAGTCAACTAAAAATTGAGCTTCGTGCAGATCTTTCACAATAAGCGACGGAGCATTATCTTTAGTATGAGAAAAAGTAGCTTTTGTCTCTTCATGGTTGTATTTGCCATGAATAATGATTGTGTGAGCGTCGTCTCCAAGCTTAGCTGATCTGTTCCAGACCTTTTCCACGAATGGACAAGTAGTGTTGTACTTAGTTACATCAATACCTTTCTTTTCAAGGATTTCTTGAGTTTCGAGCGTCGTTCCGAATGCTGGAATAATGACAATGTCCTCCGAATTCACTTTATCCCATGATAAGAGTTGGTTTCCTGCCGTATCTTGAATAAACTCGACTCCCATGCTTTGTAAATCTTCATTTACAGAAGGGTTATGAATCATTTGACTCAAGAGATAGATCTTCTTATCCGGATTGTTTTGAATCGCATTATATGATTTTTCGATGGCATTTTCTACACCATAGCAGAATCCGAAGTGCCGACTTATTATAAATTCAACGCTTCCAAAATCAAGGTATGATGGAGAGAAATCCTTTTTTCTAGGATCCTCAAGTTGTCTCTTGGCTTTTACCTTTGAGATAATCGGAGACTTATAATGACTTGGAATATCAAACTTCTTCATTACTATCAAATGTAGTAAAACGGAAGTGTAATTAACGAGAAATAATCACAATTTACGATGAGTTGAATTCAAGTAAGATGAAAATCGACCTATAAGACTGGATCATTCAGCCTCATAAGTCGATTTTACTTGTTGTAGGTCAATGGTGTTAATTGGACCACCGATTAATTAACGGGTACATTTTGATCTTTGTCATGCTTCACTTTATACTTAATGATGATGTCTTTCTTACCTTTTGGCTTAATTGTGTACTTCCATTCAATTATTCCAGTTCGTTCATCAAGATCACCCTTGCTTAATTCTAGTGCTGCAATTTCAATGTCTGCGTTCTGCGTAACAGGTAATTGATCTTGTATTATGATATCAATCGATTTGGATTTCAAATTTTTAACTTCAATGCTAAAGGCGAATGTTCTCTCTTTTTTCGTGCCAATTACTTTGTCTTTAGATTCTTTCTTCAAAAGTGTCCGTTTCACAATAATATTTGGATCCTTTCCTAAGCTCAATTGTAAGGTATCATCTATTGTAGTAGGGTCGAGGTACGTTTCTCCAAGGTAACTACCATCAAAGAAGATGTTTGCTTTAGCAGGAACTAGTTGTAATTCATCTAATTTTGTTAACTCTGCTACCAAGTATGCTGAGTTATCATATTTCGGCACAGTATAGTACTTGAAGTCTGCGTTTAGATCGACATTCTTGATAAGTACCATGTACTTCTCGTTATTCGATTTGATAGAGTAGGGTAAGTCGATACGGAACTCGGCGGAGATTATATGATCAACAACATCCACGAAATCAGTTGCTAGGACTGCATCTTCATACAGGATTTCACTATCAACAGATTCAGCTGCCGATTTAGGTTGATTCAATCCATATGCTTCGGCTTTTCTTTTTAAGCCATCACGGTAACCACCATTTCCGCGAGTACGACGATTGTTATTGTTGTATATATAGTAATCTACATACCATGGGTGCAGTGTCGGCTTTGTCTTGTTTTGGTAAGGGTTATTCGTAGAAATGTTTAAACGTACATCATCCCAATCAACGCCAGTGTTTTGGTATACCTGCGCTTTATAGTTCAAGTTCACCTTACCGCTAGTCACTTCAGATCTGAGGTCATACAATGGAGTCCAACCTGCCTGGCTTACGAGATACGAAATATCCAATTTCCCCTTGGCATAATCATTCGCCTTTAATGTAACTGTAATTCGATGTATTGGTCCAGTCGGCGGGGTGTTCAGGTTTTCACTAGTTTGATGATTTTTTAAAGCTGTGAGGCGCTGACGCATTTTTGTGAGTTCTTTGTTCTCTAAATCTTTTTTGCGGTTAAGACTCTGAAGTTTCTTGTTAATTTCCATCATTTTAACTGTGTAGTATTCAATTGCTTCTTTGAGTAGGCCGATGGAGTCGTTCACTTTTCCTTGACCTCTTATTGCACCGTTGTTCATTAGGATTTTTTTCGTAGCATTCATAACAGAAATTTCATCAGTAAAATCCTGAATAGTGTATGAAATTTGTAGAATTGAATCTTCAAGTTTGACTATACTATTTCTAATTTTTAGAGGCAAACCTTCAAGCGTCAATTCAGATGGTTTTGGATAATAAATGCTGTACTTAGAATCCAAGAGAATCACATTTCCTGTAGCTTTCACTTGCAGGCTATTAGCATCAATCCTTGGGCTAATACCTTCGATTACAACTTCTTTAACTCCCTTACTAATGGTGTAAGTAGATGTCCTGTAAATTTGAGCACCTTGCGAATAAACAGTGACTTTTTTTATCTCTGATGGAACTACTTTTTCATCTTCTGCGATGGCTGATGTTGCGACGAACAAAATGCAGATAATACCTAATAAATTTTTCATGCTTCGATTTTTTTATCTGTACACGAATCAATTTGATTGGTTCAAATAAATGTTGGAAATTATTTTTAAACGGGACTTCGATTGAAGCTATTTTCTTTTCAGAAACTGCGTTAACGCGGATTGGAGTCCGTCTTTTTCTTTTCGACTGATATTAAGCATAAATGGTTCATGAGGGGCGTGGTATGCGTACGAGGAGAGTTTCCAGTAATTAATACCGATGAACGGTATGAGTTTGACAGTGCCTAGATGTTTAAACAGTATACTCAAAGGATTTAATAATTCGGTGAGTCAACTTGCAGAAGTTACCTGTCTAATTATTAGATTAAGGATTTGATTTCATCCATTATTTTGAAGGCAAGATCGTTTGCAGAGTCAAGGTTCTTACTTTCCGAATATATTCTAATAATTGGCTCAGTGTTACTCTTGCGAAGATGAACCCATTCCTTTTCGATATATATTTTTACGCCATCAGTTGTATCCACTTCTTCATGAGAATATTTCGATGCCATCTTATTCAAGATCTTGTCTACATCTATTTCAGGGGTAAGTTGAATTTTATTCTTCGAGATTGTGTATTTCGGATAACTGTCACGTAATGCTGAGATTGAAATATTCTTCTCTGCCATTAGCGATAAGAACAGAGCTATTCCAACTAATGAATCACGACCATAATGCAATTCAGGATAGATAATACCACCATTTCCTTCACCACCAATGACTGCATTTTCAGCTTTCATTTTGGTCACAACATTAACTTCACCTACCGCAGAAGCATGATAAACTTGATTTGCAGATTCCGTTACATCTCGAAGCGCGCGCGTAGAGGAGAGATTGGATACAGTTGATCCCGGTGTTTTACTCAATACATAATCAGCGACCGCGACGAGTGTATACTCTTCGCCAAACATTGAACCATCCTCACAAACGAATGCTAAACGATCCACATCTGGATCGACTGTTATTCCTAGTGCTGCTCCAGTCTCCTTAATTTTGTCAGATAAATCTGTTAGATGCTCTGGGAGTGGTTCAGGATTGTGTGGGAAATCTCCCGTTGGGTCACAATACAATTCAGTAATTTGATTAACTCCTAAAGCTCTTAGCATTGCAGGAACAAAAATTCCACCAGTAGAATTAACAGCGTCAACGACTACAGAGAAATTCGCTGCTGCAATAGCATCTCGGTTAACTAGCGGAAGGGCTAATATGGCATCGATGTGTTTTTGTAGGTAGGAATCATCATGGGTGATAGTTCCTAAATCATCAACTTCAGCAAAATCAAAGGCTTCCGCCTCAGCTAGAGCGAGAACTTCTTTTCCATCATCTCCGGAAAGAAACTCCCCTTTCTCATTAAGTAACTTCAAGGCGTTCCATTGCTTTGGATTATGACTTGCGGTAAGAATGATACCACCATGCGCATTTTCCATTGGTACTGCAACTTCTACTGTTGGAGTTGTCGAAGGTCCAAGATTGATTGTATCTATTCCAAGACCTACAAGTGTTGCGCTGACAAGATCAGAGACCATTGGTCCGGATATTCGAGCATCTCTGCCTAGTACAACAGTAACCTTCGCGCCGTCATTTCTATTGATGATCCATGTTCCGTATGCAGCGGCAAATTTAACCGTATCAAGAGGAGTTAACCCTTCATTAACTGCACCGCCAATTGTTCCGCGAATTCCCGAAATTGATTTAATGAGTGTCATAGTAGTATTTTGATTAAAAAGAGCGCTTCAACGCGATCATTTTCATGCAGGCGACTGCACATTCGATTCCCTTGTTTCCGTGAACGCCACCAGAGCGATCTATCGATTGCTGCTCGTATTCATCTGTTAGTACACAGAAGGCAACAGGTGTATTGTATTTTAGATTGACATTCATTAAGCCTTGTGAAGCTCCTTCACATACATAGTCAAAATGTTTGGTTTCACCTTGAATGACAACACCGATCGCAACGACACCATCGACTCCATCACTTTCACAGAAAAACTGTGCTCCAAGAGGTAGTTCATAGGCTCCCGGAACTAGTCTAACATCTATATTCTCTTCCTTGACACCATTGTCAAGAAGGGCCTGTTTAGCTCCTTTTAGAAGATTGAATGTGATCTTTTCATTCCATTCAGAAACAACAATGCCGATTTTAAAATCGGCACCGTTTGGAATTTCTTCCTTATTGTATTCAGATAGATTGCGATTTACTGTCGCCATATAATCTAGTATTATTTCGAAGTCTTTTTGCTAGATGCTCTTGCTAAGTATTTTTCAACTTGTTTTTGAGATGCATACTGTGGGAAGTCATCTTTGATGCGCTCATATACTTCAGCAGCTTTCTCGAAGTTCTTGATTTCTTCAGCACACATTCCAGCTTTTAGCAGGTACATTGGAGTAGTTAGATCATTCTCTAACATATCAGCAGCTTCCATGTAAGTGTTTGCTGCATCCTCGTACTTCTTTAACTCGGATTGACAATCTCCCTGCAAGCCAATAGCTAAGATTTTAGCATACGTATCTTCCAGGTCTACATCCTTAAGTTCTGTTTGTGCTTTCTTAAATTCACCTTTTGCCATCAATTGACGAGCATAAACGAATTGTGAAACTTCACCACCAACTTTACCGTCGTATTTCTTTGCGTAACTTTTCAAATCATCAAGAGCCATGTCTGTTGAATCAATAGCTGCATAGTTTAATGCTTGCCAATAAACATCTTTCGATTTTTCGTTGGATGGGCTCCATACAAACTGGCGGTACAAAAAGTATCCTAGTACAAGAATTACGATTGCCCCAATGACAAAAGTTGTAATTCTCAACTTCTTGTTTGACTTGAATTTTCTTTTTATTTCTTCTCCTGTGATATCTTCTAACATTCTAATGATTTAAGCCTCGCAAAAATAGTTTTTTTTTTGATTAAAATCGCATTGCTGAAAGAGAATGAGGGATTTCCATTAATTTTGTCCCAATGCATTTGCAAAACCTCCATCTTGTCAATTTCAAAAACTACGTTGAAGCGGATATTCCTTTATCAAAAGGGATCAATTGCTTTGTCGGGAATAATGGGGCAGGGAAGACCAATATTCTAGACGCTGTTCATTATTTGAGTATGTGTAAGTCGTACATGAATGTTGTTGATCGTCAGAATATTAAGTTTGAAGAGCCGTTTTTCGTGATTCAAGGTGAGTGGCAAAAAGAAGATCAAGTCATATCGATTCACTGTGCGGTAAAAACTGGATCGAAAAAGGTTTTTCGTCGAAATAAGAAGGAGTACGAGAAGTTAGCAGATCATATTGGGCAATTTCCAGCTGTGATGATATCGCCTTACGATCGGGATTTGATTTCTGAAGGGAGTGATCTTCGCAGAAAGTGGATGGATGGCATTATCTCTCAATTTGACAGAAAGTACTTGGACGATATCGTTAAATATTCGAAGGTACTCGCTCAAAGAAATGCTCTGCTAAAGAATATGGCAGAACATAGGTTGTTCGATCGAGAGTCAATCGAAGTTTGGAATGTCCAGATGGCTGAATTAGGGCATCGAATTCATGATAAGCGCAAGCAATTCTTGGAGGCATTTATTCCTGTTTTTCAAAAGCATTACAATTCAATCGGTAATGTTAGTGAGCTGGTAGAGCTGAATTATCGATCTCAGTTAAATGAGAGGCCGTTGGATGAATTGCTGCTAGAGTTTGAGCGGAAAGATGCGCATACTCGTTATTCAAATGCAGGTACACACAAAGATGATTTGCTTTTTGAAATAAAGGGGCATCCTGTTAAGAAATTTGGTTCTCAGGGTCAGCAGAAGTCCTTTATTATAGCACTTCGCCTCGCGCAATATGAATGGTTGAAACAAAAACTAGGAGTCACTCCAGTATTACTATTGGATGATATTTTTGATAAGTTAGATCATGACCGCGTAAAGCGACTAATGACTCTCGTCGCGGATCACTTTTTTGGCCAGGTGCTTGTGACAGACACCGATGAAGATCGGGTTCGACAGATTTTTTCATCCAATGATCTCGAGAGTAAAATATTCAAAGTTGCTGATGGGGCAATTGAATAGTAGTGGTATTCAAATAATGTAAGAAAGCATTTCGTATCTTTACATTATGAGCGATCTTAAACGTACGGCTAATGAAGCACCTCTGAAAGATGTCATTGATCGATGGCTTAAGGCATATGGCTTGGACAGTAAAATGAAGGAACTCGATATCATTAATGGGTGGCCTGAGATGATGGGCCCGGCAGTTGCTCATCGAACCAGAGAGGTGACAATCAAGCACAGGACGCTTTATCTTAAGATGGATTCTGCTGTTATGCGAGAAGAATTAGCGCATGGCAAACAAGTGATCATTCAGCGAATTAATGAAAAAGCTGGTTTTGAAATTATCAATGATGTCTGGTTTGGCTAAGTAAGCTTCACCTCAGCCATTCTTATAATTCCGAGAAGTGATTTTACTATTCTACGATCGTGGTACCTTGTCTACTTGAGCTGTACGCTGAAAAGTATCCAAATGCCTTATTTGTCCATTGGAAATCCGGATTGGCTGGTGCTGCACTGCTTGGATCTGTAAGAGATTGCAATTCGGTATAATAATCATACACGTTTTCAGATACTGTTCTCAATTCCAAGTGAAGTGAGTCTCCAACCTCAAAGAGATTCGGAAAGATAGGTCTCAACACCAAATTACCATTCGTTAGGTTGTCATCATTTAAGAGGATATCATCTAACTCGATTTGCGTCGTATCGTTCACTGTAACGTATGAAATTGTGTAATTACCTTCTTCAGCTGGATCTTGGTATGAAAGAAAAGCAATATAACCTGGATCAGATCCGAAAAATCCATCTGTGTATTCGTAATAAATAGGAGATTGAACTACTGCCTCATGCATTGTAGAAGTTGCAATATGAGTTGCACCCGCAGCAATTACGGTTATCGTATAATCAGTTCCGAATGTTGGGATATAGTTGGCTAGCTCATAGTTCCCATTCCCTAAGAATGGAACGGCTGTTACGGTCCCCAAATAATCAGTAATTGTAACCGTGGCATCATCAATTGATGGTTGCTCATCGTTACTGAAGAAATTGGCAGTTTGAGTAACGCTCACTCTCACTGTGCTGTCCTCAGCGCTGAAGTTGCCTTCAATTACAGTAACTGAATTTGCTTCATTCAGATCAACATCAATAACCTTTCGACAGGATGTGATTAATAGAATTCCTAAAATAAGTACACTTAATTTTTTCATCTTACTTCAATTTGAAATTATAGGTTATAGATGGAATGATTTTGAAGAGAGCCGTTTGAATAGCTTCCGTTTCTCCTGTCTCTTTATTCTCCTCGAATGTAATCGTGTAAGCATTTTCACGTGCATATAGATTGTATATAGAGAAGTTCAAGTCATGCTTGAATTTTTTCGTTTCTTTCATGTACCACGTCAGACCAAGGTCCATTCTGTGGTAGTCAGGCATTCTGTAACCATTTCTTTCAGTGAAGTATGGTATTGAAACACCTCCAACTTCATATTTTCCAGATGGGAACGTTACTGCATCTCCGGTGTAGTAAACAAATGTAGATGCAACAGAAAGACTCTTGTTAATCTTGTACATTAAGACAACAGAAATATCATGAATTCGATCCTGACGCGCTGAGAATTCTCTGCCCTCGTTGATGTCGTCAAATTGTCTTAATGACCTAGACAATGTATATCCAATCCATCCTGTGAATTTTCCTTTTGTCTTCTGCAGCATTAACTCAATTCCATATGCTTTTCCATCGCCATATACGAGTTCACCTTCTGCTTCATTATTCAAAAGGATATCAGCACCGTTTCTGTAATCAATTTGATTCTGAAGGTTCTTGTAATAGATTTCAGATGACAATCGGTAGGTATTCTTTTTGAGGTTTTGGTAGTATCCGATAGCAATCTGGTCAGCAATTTGCGGCTTAATGTTATTAGAACTAGGCACCCAAACATCAGTAGGACTGCTAGTCGTAGAGTTAGATAGTTGATGGATGTATTGGTAATTTCGATCGTAACCAAGTTTGATAGAGTTCTGTTCTGTAAGTACAAAACTCATCGATAGTCTTGGCTCGATTCCAAATTGATATGAGCTCGACTCCCAGCGATCGAATTCTTCTTCTCCAGTTTTTTCACCGGCGGAATCGAATGAATAGGATTTTCCTCCCACAAGGCTAAATCCTGAGTAGCGAAGTCCATAAAGCATATTGAATCGTGCACCTATCTTCATGTCATTTTGAACATATCCTCCGAACTCTAAAGCATAGCGACTGTCCAGAACAATTTCGTTGAAGGACTCATTATCACCAGTTAATGCACCAGGTTTAAAAGTGTGGTGCATTCCTGAAAGTCCGAACTTCATGGTGTTGTTCTTGTTCAGATAATAGGTAAAGTCTTGCTTAAGTGCCCAGTCTTGAATTGAAGATTTCACACCGAAACCATCGTCACCAGATCCAATAGTGAATTGATAATCAAAATTACTGAAGACTACAGAAGTGTTCGAGAATAATTTATTACTCATCACACGGTTATAGCGCATAGTACCAGTTGCATTACCCCAATCGAAGCCAAATTGATCACCAAAGCCAAAATTATCTCTTCCGAAATATCCAGATAGGAAGATTCGATCTTTATCGGATATTTTATAATTCGCCTTAGCATTTAGATCATAGAAGTATAACTTAGTATTTCGAAGGTCTTCATCTTTCGATAACTTCAAGAATACATCCAGGTAGCTTCGTCTTCCTGAAACAATGAACGATCCTTTATCCTTTACTATAGGACCTTCTAGTGCAAGTCGTGAGGAAATCAAACCAATCCCTCCAGAAACACCGAATTTTTTTAGGTTTCCATCCTTCATTTTAACATCCATTACAGAGGATGCTCTTCCTCCATATTCAGCAGGAATTCCCGATTTGTATAAGGACACGTCTTTAACAGCATCAGAATTGAATACCGAAAAGAATCCAAGTAGGTGAGAAGCATTATAAACAACGGCTTCGTCTAATAGAACCAAGTTTTGATCTGCAGCACCTCCACGAACGAAAAATCCTGAATTTCCTTCACCAGCCGTTTTAACACCCGGTGTTAATTGAAGCGTTTTCATGATATCCTTCTCACCAAAAATTACGGGAATTGTTTCAATCTCCTTTGGATCGAATTTGGTGACATTCATACCTGATGAGGTGATGTTGTCATTCTCCTTTACTGCAGTTACAGTAACACCTTCGATTTCTCTGACTTCCTTCGGAACGCTGAGTTCAATATTCATCTTAATATCCTCATTGAGCTCGACAACAATCTCTCTGGAATCATAACCAGATGATCTGTAGATTAATGTATAGGTTCCAGCTTCCAACGTGAGTGAATAGAATCCGTATGCGTTTGCGGATGCACCTATGTTTGTGAGTTCCTTCACCTTAACAATGGCTCCATACATATCTTCACCATCTGTTGAATCTTTGATGGTTCCGCTAATTGTAAACTTTTGAGCTAGACTCACTGTTGATAGTAGAGCGAAACTCACTAATATTATGTACTTCATATTTATAGAGAGATACTTTTTAAATGTTCCGAAGCGTCTATTATTCGACGTTACAAATTTAAGCAGATCAGGGCTAATTTGGAAATTAGAATGATCAAAGGCAGCTAATCTTTGTAAAAGGGTAATTGACTAGATAGAATCTGAAACTACTCGATAGGTTGGATCCTCTGCAAGATTAATGTCAATTAATTTATCCGCATTTTTAAGCAGACGTTGACAATCCTCACTGAGATGTCTTAGGTGTACAGTTTTACCGGCCTTCTGATAACGGTCGGTCAGTTGATTCACAGCCTCAATAGCGGACATATCTACAATTTGACTTTCGGAGAAATCAATTATAACGTCATCAGGGTCATTTGGGATATCGAATTTAGCTGTGAACGCGGAGATTGATCCAAAGAAGAGAGGTCCATAAATTTCGTAGTGTTTTGTCCCTTCCTTGTCCACATATTTTCTCGCTCGAATTCGTTTCGCATTTTCCCATGCAAAAGTCAACGCCGATATAATAACTCCCACTAATACAGCCAAGGCTAAATTGTGCAGGAATACAGTTACTAGAGTCACAATTACCATGACGATAACATCAGAGAATGGCATTTTACCAAACACTTTCAGTGAGGCCCATTCGAATGTTCCTACCGATACCATCACCATTACTCCTGTGAGAGCAGCCATAGGAAGTTTTTGAATCACATCTGCACCATACATGATGAACATCAGAAGGACTACTGAAGCAACAATTCCTGATAGTCTCGCTCGAGCACCAGAAGAAATATTGATCAAACTTTGCCCGATCATCGCACATCCTCCCATGCCTGAGAATAAACCACTAATTATATTAGCGGACCCCTGAGCTACACATTCTTTGTTACCGCGTCCGCGTGTCCCAGTGATTTCATCTATTAAATTCAATGTAAGTAAACTTTCTATCAAGCCAACTCCCGCAACAATAAGGGCATATGGGAAGATCGTTGCAAACGTATCCCATGTAAGTGGGATTTGCGGAATACTCAATGGAGGAAATCCTCCTTTTATTGAAGCTATATCTCCAACAGTTTTAGTTTCTATTTGGAAGAAAATTACAATTGCTGAAACGACTAAAATAGCTACCAACGAAGAAGGTACCGCTTTTGTGAGTTTAGGTAATCCCCAAATTATGAGCATTGTGAGAAGGATCAAGCCAAGCATTAAAATCATGTCATCTCGTCCTAAATACTCCTTAACATAGCCTTGCGACTCAATCTCATAGATAGAACCCTTTTGTACGTTGTAGGCTACTTTTTTTGTTTCAGCATTAAATACTTGATCGCCATGTATTTCGTACTCAACTTCGTTCGTTTCTATGTTACGAAGTTCATTCCCCTGAAGATTGTATGTTAGTGTATTAGTACTACTACTCGTTACGTACGTGTCTTTTATATTGTAGAGTTTTTCCGTGGAAGTAGTAGCTTCCATTCTATTACCGTAATGATCCAGTACATCCTGCTTAATAGTGTCTGCTTGGGACATAAAAATGACAATAGCTAATCCATTGACGAAGCCAAACATTACTGGGTGTGGAACTAATCTGATGAATTTTCCGAGTTTCAATAGTCCCGCTAATATTTGAATAATACCAGCAAGTATAACAGTGGCAAAGATGTATTGTGTAATCTCATCTACAGTAATCTCCGGATTAGTTTTCTTGAGTACTGCAATCATTCCAACATAAACAACGGCAATAGCTCCGGTAGCACCCGAAATCATTCCTGGTCTTCCTCCTAAGATAGAAGTGATCAGACCAATTGAAAAGGCTGCATATAACCCCGTTAAAGGTGATAAACCCGCTAGTAGCGCAAAGGCAATAGCTTCTGGTACCAAGGCGAGTGCAACCGTCAGTCCAGAAAGGATTTCATTTTTATAGTTGACCTTCTGTTTAAGATCGAAGAGGTTGAAAATTTTCTTCATGCGTTCTATTTGCGGGATTTAAGGGTGCAAAGCTACGCATATTTTCGTGAATGAATTTGTGAGATCATTCGACTCTCCGTATAGGATGTTTATATTACTGATGTTTGATAATTTTTATCGGAGAATCTATTAGGTTCGGAATAGTTAAGAAGTAACAGCCATCTGGGATTTCCGATAGATCGATCATATTTGAGATGACACGGTAGGTTCTAATCTCTAATCCAGTTACAGACCTTAGTTCGATGGAATTGAATGTAGGGTTTTTAAAATGAAGAAGTCCACTAGTAGGATTTGGGTAAACAATGATAGCTGCGCTTTGTTCTTCAATTCCGACTAAATCCGCGATTGCTACAATTATCGTGTCCGTCGAAGTGCAGAGAAGGGAGTCAGTAATTTGCACGAAAACATGGTGTATTCCAACTCCTAAATCAGATGCAATTAACTGATAAGATTGAGCTTGACTGCCGTCAAACCATTCGTATGAATTCATTCCAACAGGCGCCGTAATTGTTAGTGTGTCTAGTATGTCAATTATAGTATCTGAGCCAATAGTGAAATTTAATGGACTAATT
Source organism: Flavobacteriales bacterium UBA7325 (assembly GCA_002471375.1). Taxonomy (GTDB): domain Bacteria; phylum Bacteroidota; class Bacteroidia; order Flavobacteriales_D; family Crocinitomicaceae; genus UBA4466. The sequence goes on along the minus strand of DKPV01000021.1, from coordinate 22,918 downwards.
TCAGCCCGAACTTCATGTCTTCCAGTTGAACATTCTCCTTGCAGCCTAGTCCCATGGTGATAATGAATACGCCCATTCCAGTTTCGAGGGTAATAATTACCACCAAAATCATGACTAGAGCCACTACCAGTTATTACAGTAATCTCTGTATTACTATAGCTCATTGCTGAACCCGTATTTTGATATGATAAGCTTGAGGTCGGGTCCGCCATTTGCATGTAAACACCGAGTGTATCATTGCTAAGCAATGAAATATTCCCTAAAGGAATGTGAGTTTGCTCGCTCGAACTTAATACATTAACAAAGACAGATCCTTGGAAGGACCAAGCAGACGAAAATAATTCAGAACCGATATGCGTGCCTACCTTTGTGTATATTTCAACCTCTTGTAATCCCTGGCTGTTGATTTTAACGTCGAAACTATCAATAGTGAGATCACTTTGAGCGATTATATCGAACATCGCTCCGTTCCAATTAATACTTGATGTATTCGTTGTAAATATATCATCGGAATAGAATAAATCACCTCTAACCACCTCAGCATACCAAGCTGTTGATGAAGATATCATTGGCGTTATAAGTGCAGATCCAAAGACTATGGGAACCGGGTTAATCAGGTCGTCATACCAGATTACGGTGTCTTGAGATGAATGTGTTACCGAGAGTTGCCCTATCCCAGGATTGCATAATGTATCATGGATTGGAATAATAGTTGGGTGCCCACTAAGATGCATGACAATTATCGTTGTGTCATTTAATGTATTAGGGTCGCTAGTAGAAGATACAATCGCTGTTATGGAGTAGGTTCCCTCGTTAAAGGTGTTCGCAACAAAGCTGAAAGTGTCTGGTGAGCAACCCGCTAATCCGGCAGGTATGATTATACTATCATTAAATACAGCTCCCGAAGGAGAGTGGATCATTTTAAATTCGACTTTTACGGGAATAGAATCGTTGGTTCCTACGTTAGTTGCTACTATATCAAATGTGGCCGTCGAATCTCCGCAGGTAAGATCTCCTGATGGATCAACAGAGAGTATGGCGACATCAGAGTAAACAATCGGAACGTATAGTTGATCTAATAGATTTAGATTTATCACACGATCATTAAGCAGAGCGTGGCCCGTGTCATTTAAATGTACGCCATCACCTGAATCATAGAATGGATCTATTGAAAAATCAACCATTGCTATTGATGACCAAAAGTCTATGACATTTGGTGAGTAAAGTGCAATAATCGAGTCTTTTAAATCCCATTGTAATTGTTGCTGCGCAAGGCTGAAATTTCGAGGTTGGGTGGTGCAAATCCAAATTGGTACAGAACCCGTTCCTGATACAGTAATAATCGAATCAAAATTGAATATCTGTTCAGCATATGAATAACCTGCAGCGACATCATTAGATGGCATGTTCACGATGATGGCATCTGGATTTAAAGCAAGTGCCGCGGTGATGTTTCGAGCTGGATCGGGTAATGGTCGGGATGGAGGAGGAATAAAGCTTGTAGGCATTATTCGATAGGTATTGTATCCACCAACAGCAAGATTAATAACATCGTTTGCTGGGTTAATTGATTGCAAATAGTCACGATAACGATTTACCCATGCACTATCTGGGGAAGATGGGCCCGTGCCTGCGGCCGTCGAAGATCCGAGGATAACTATTTTGAAACTGTCAAGAGATACACAAGGATTAGTTTGTGCCTTCAACCAACCTGTCGAAAGTGACATAGCGAGAACTGTGAATAGTAGTAGAAGGTTATACCTCATTAATTAAAGATACATATTTAAAAGTGGTAAATTATTCTTGATGATTTGGCGGTAAGTCGCATGGTACTTTCGACACCCTATCATGTAAAACGATACTTCCAGTTACGCCGACATTGAGTGATGAGTTTCCGGGCAGTTTAATAAGAAAATGACATTTTTCTTTTACGAACTCGGGGAGTCCAGAATCCTCTGCTCCTAGGAGGTAGATCGCTCTCTTTGGGTGCTCGAACTCGTGAAGCATCTCTGCTCTGTTATCAATTTCAACACCAATAAGTCTGCAGTCAAAAGGGATGTTTTCGAGTAAATCCTCGAACGTTTTATAGGTAAATAGTGGGATTCTTGACCAGGTTCTTAGGACATCAGAAGATTGTTTCTTGTATTTCCCGTCGACAGTAAAAATATAAGATGCTCCAAGTATATAAGCTGATCTCCAGAGTGTTCCAATGTTGTGTTGAGTCTTCCCTCTGAAGACCCCGATTGCGTGGTACCCTTTGATATTGGTCGTTTTCATGCTGTGAAATTACAGTTTCCTAAGCATAATGAGTTACTTCTTTTGCCATTTTAGCGAATATTGAACTGTATTTTCTAGTGTAATTCTAGCTATGTAGAGTCCTCTAGAGAGATCAGATACATCTAATGTCTTTAATGATGTTGGTGCAGAATTTTCTGCAAGAACAATCTTACCTATTGGCGACAAAATTTCAATTAATCGAATACCTATTTCCGAATCAATATTAAGTACGTTTCGAGCAGGGTTAGGGAAGACTGAAAGGTTTTCTGGTAAAAGATCTGTCGATCCTAACCAGTCAGGAGTGTTAGGTGAATTTAGTGTATGTAACTTAAACGTTTCGGCTACCCACAAGTTATTTAATGTATCAAACTCTAATCCTTGGAAATTTGAAAAATTGATTGGGGATGTAAGGCCAGTGTAAATATCGATCCAATTCGTTCCATCAAGTCTGGCAATTGCAAACGGTGATCCAAGCGCGTCTCCAAAAATTCCCCAAACATTGTTGTTCATGTCAAAACGGATGTCAAGCACATTGTCACTAGGCATATTAATAGTGTTATTCGCTGTGATTGTGTCATAAACTTGTGCCTCATGAGCTAAGGAGATCCCAGTTTCTTGCGCGATATAGATTGAATCTGTGAAACGCGAGAATGTGAAGTTATTCATTGGTGAGATTAGGTACGTCGGGTCAGCAAGCAAAGTTACAGAGGTAAACGGTCCAACTGCATATGCAGCCGTTCCAAAATTAATGTACGTATTCCCGTTTTTTCGAGCATTCCCATCATAGCTAGTGACTAGGCAGTTCACCTGTCCTGTTACAGGGTGATACGATTGCAGCACGCTATTCGTCACCATGAAAACGGTATCGAGATCAGTGAAAAGGTCGTTGATTTCTGTAAGACCTATAACGAATTGTGGACTATATGAATCGAAGGTTCTTAGGCCAACTTCTTTAATGCTGTAATACACATGATCTGAGGTAAAAGTGAATTTCATATTACCACCCGCTGATGAGGATTCTAAATCACTTGAGGTGAAATTATGAAGCGTACCATCATTTTCAATTACACTCGCCGTTGAATCCGAGATAAGCCATAGCGCGTTTCTATATTCATCAATCACAAATTGACTCGTTGGTGAAGTTGACACTGTTGCAGATCCCCCAATAGATTGAGTTGTCCAAGTCTGAGAAAATGAACAAAATGAAAGCAACAGAAAAAACAAAGTAATTCGCATTGTCACAAAATTACGACATTCTCAAGTAACCGACCTTATTGAATTCTAGCTATCTTTGAGCGTAATCATTTTATTATTAGAGTTCATGGAATTTATCAGCGAAGAATTAGATAATTATGTCTGCGCGCATACAGAGAACGAACCAGATTTACTTTACGAGTTAAATCGCAGAACCCATATGAATGTCCTTATTCCAAGGATGCTGAGTGGGCATTTTCAGGGGCGTGTTTTGAGTATGTTGTCTCATATGATTCGCCCTACGAACATTTTAGAGATCGGAACCTATACTGGTTATTCTGCGCTTTGTTTAGCAGAAGGGTTAGTTGATGGTGGGAAGATATTGACGATAGATAAGAATGAGGAATTGGAAGATTTAGTCGAAGAGTTTGTTCAAAAGTCTGAATATAAAGACTCCATAACAATGATGATTGGAGATGCCATGCAAATTGTACCTACGCTAGAGGATAGTTATGACCTAGTTTTTATTGATGCAGATAAAGGAAATTATATTAATTACTACAACTTAGTGATCGATAAGTTGAACCCAGGCGGCTATATTCTCCTTGATAATGTGCTCTGGTCTGGTAAGGTGCTAGAGCCAGCTGTTGAAGGAGATACTGATACTGCCATACTAATTGAATTAAATGATCTCATTCATAATGATGATCGAGTACAGGAAGTTTTGTTGCCAATCCGAGATGGATTAATGCTCGTACGAAAAAAATAGGGTGGAGCTCCTGATTTTATATGAGGATCCTCATTTGGTTGCTATTCACAAGCCGAATGGATTACTTGTGCATCGTACAAAATTGGCTACGGATGCTACAGAATTTGCTCTTCAACTATTACGTGATCAATTAGGAATCAAAGTCTATCCTACGCACCGTTTAGATAGAAAGACTTCGGGTATTTTGTTATTTGCTAAGGATGAAGATTCAAATCGTGAGATGCAAAAGCTGTTCATGGAGCAAAAGGTTGAAAAAGAGTATTTGGCTATTGTCCGTGGATGGATAGATGATAAGCTTACTCTTGATTATCCCCTCTACAATGAGGCAGGTAAAAAGCAAGATGCCATTACGACTATACTACCGATTGAGCAGGTTGAGATCGATTTACCATTCGGGAAGTTTTCTACATCTCGTTATACATGTACTAAAGTCAAACCGGAGACGGGAAGAATACATCAGATTCGGAAACATTTCGCGCATTTAAGACATCCAATTGTCGGAGACCGACCTCATGGGTGTAATAAGCAAAATAAACTGTTTAAAGAGCATTTTTTCATGACCAAGTTAATGCTTCACGCTAGCAGCTTAAGTTTTGTTCATCCCATTAGTTTAGAGCAAGTCGTGATTAATAGTCAGTATTGTGATGAGTTTGAGCGTATGATCGATGAATTAGGGTTTACGACTCCGCTAATTTGATACTTTGCTCGTGTCGAATTGTATTTTCGGGATCGTATTTTAATTTTATTGATTGGAGCCTCTCATAATTCTTGCCATAATATGACTCCTCCCAATCTGGAAATCCAATACTTGGGTAATTGCGATATTGTGCACGATTTCCGTTGTCATAAAATAACGCTTGAACCTTTTCAAAAGCTTTTAGCAGCATGTCTCGCTGACTATCTTGGCCTTCATTCCAGTAAGACTGTAACTCACTTAAGTAATGATACGATCGGTGCGGGTAACATGAGCTGCTCTCAAATTCACTTGAATTAATCCTACCTCCAAGTGTGTTCACTTGATAAATTAGTCCTGGTGTTGTTACCACCGTGGATAACACTTCATCAATGCAGTCTTCGATCTCGGACATTTCAGAGTAATATCCTGCTGAAGCATTTTTAAAATAAATAGGATGTGTAATCCCATAATAACGTTTCAATGCTTTCGGGATATCAGTGGTGTTTGAAGTTATCGTTTTGTCGCAGATTGGAGTCATCGCGGCCTCCATTGCATCTAATTCGTGAGATTTCCCTTTGATGTAGGTCACGAGAACTGTCAACGTTCTTCCATTTAGCACAAACGCTGAAAAGCAATGACCAGGAAGTTTATGCGCATGATCGAACCATGTGGTGAGCAATTCTTTGGATCTTACAGAATCTAATTTGTAAGCTTTGAATTTGGTTGTTCTAAACTCAGTTGGAATAGGATGAGTTTTCATTTTAAAGGAGGTGACAACTCCAAAATTTCCATTTCCTCCACCCTTTAGAGCCCACATGATGGGGTGAGAATTATTCACAGTATGAATATAACCATTACCATCCACTAAAGTGGCCTCAAGCATTTGGTCACAAGTAAGGCCATATTCCCTTGCGAATAAACCGTATCCTCCCCCAAGAGTTAAGCCGCCAAGGCCTACAGTACCGCATGAACCTGCTGGTAATAATCTTCCTTCTGGTAAAACGAAATCATAGATGTCGCGAAGGAGACATGCAGATCCAGCGATCAACTCGTTGTTGCTACCCCATTCCATTTGATTAAGGAGACTTAGATTGATAACTAAGCCACCGTTATTGGACGAGAATTGCTCAAAACTATGACCACCACTTTTGATTGATACTGGAAGATTTTGTTCTTTGGCGTATTTGATTGCTTCTGATGCTCCCTCAGCATTTACTACTAATGCGATAATCGCAGGAGTTTTTTGGGTATGTAGATTAAAGTATGTCGCTAGATCTTCAAACTCCTCATTCTCAGTTGTGAAATAAGTCACATTATTACTGGTTACCTCCTTTTCGATGACATCGATGTTAGTTGTGTCAGCATCTGTTATGGGGGGAGTTTTGGGTTTCTTTTTTGGATCTTCTGGTGAAGAGCACCCAACTAGGTGTAGTCCAAATCCTGCAAGGACAAGTGTTTTTATTACCCTACGGCGAGTATCGTCAGATTGGTTCATGTCATTGTTATAACGAATAAAGGTGGATTTCTCAATCCACCTTAAATATAGAAAAACTCTCTAACAATTAATTACTCGCAACTACGGAAGTTCCTTCAAATTGAATTCTTGAATCATCTACAAGCACCAAGTCTTTGAGTTCGTATACGTTCTTATACCCATAGCCATATAGGTTAATATAAGTTGGAATATTTAATGCTAATGTAAGAGTAGGTTCTGGAATAGTTAGTTCGCCTCTATCATCACTTTCAATTTCAAGAATTTCGACTGGAGCCGCCATTTTAGAGGGGAAAAATTCCTCAATGTTTTCCAATAGGAGTGGATTCTCTTCGATATTATTATTGCAATAAATTAGGATGCGTGTTTCCTTCGATTCTATTAATACGTCTAAACTAGCCTGAGTGAAATCTGAGAAATTCAAATGGATTGCACCTTTGATGTGCTTCGCATCGTAAGCCGCTTTAGAACGGGTATCTAGTATGATAGTGTTTGCTTCTTGACTTGCTTTATTGAATTGGTCCAACGGGAGCATCCTTTCGCTTCGGTGTTCTTTCACTTCTTTAACAAGAGCTTCAAACTGGTCAAAGTTTACAAACGGAGAATCACTGTCCTGAGCCATGCTAATAGTGCTCAAGGCAAGCAGAGCAAAAAGGGTAGAGCTGATTTTGAATATTGATGTGTGTATTGACTTCATAGTGTTGTTGTTCTTCTTGTGATTTGGAGATCTGTACAGCGTAATCAAAATTTGGTTCAAAAAAAAAGCTGCGCTTGAAGATTCAAGCACAGCTTTAAAGTTATTTAATGTCCTAGTTAGACTCTTTAGGTTTGTTTACGATTTCATCGTACAAATCTTGCCAATCTTCATCCTCCTCAAACCACTGAGAGATTTTTCCTAATAAAGTTTTTGCTTTAGAATCCTGACGGCTATCTGTCAGAGCTCTCGCAGAATGCAAAGCACCTACCATGAACATCTTTCTGTCCGCTTCCGTGTAATTATCAATAGATTCAATTTCTGCAAGAGCGGCATCTGCTTGTCTCCAATAATCACGAGCCGTAGTTTTATCTCCATCATTATACTTGCAAGCACCCATCATATATTTGGCGCCAATAGTATTCGTAGATAATTTTTGATATTTAATTACCCACCCAGATGCACGCTTAAAGCTACCTGCTCCAATTTCATTTGCAATTGTTTCATATAACGTCATTTGAAAATCCCCAACGAATTCAGCTTCTTCAACTGCCATATCGCCATCATTGTATTTCAAGTCATATTTAATTCCTTTAGAAAGATACTTGATTGCACTTTTGTAGGCATTCTTAAAATCAGGATCATCTGTACCTGAGATTGAAATTTTGTATAAACCCTTTGCAAGCCAAAAATACGGTGGGATATCTTTTTTCGTTTTATCCTTCAAAGTGTACTTTTCTGCTTGTTGAACTAGCTTTTCGTAGTTACCATCAGCATATAATATTCTCAAAACTTTGTAATCAGGTCCTTGTGAGTGTGCCATCAAGGATAATGTCAGAAAGCTGAAAATTGCTATAAATTGTTTCATGTCAGTTTGTTTTTTAATACAATTTCAAATATTGTGCCGAATCTTTAATTTGCCTTAAAGATAGAAAATTTAAAAGATTTTTATTCATCAAAGCTTTTGATCAACAGCGATAAGATGTCCTGAGCAGCTTTAGAAATTTTTGTACCTGGTCCAAAAACTCCAAAAACACCAGCTTCATATAGGAAATCATAATCTTGCTGAGGTATTACTCCACCGGCGATCACCATGATGTCGCCACGACCGAGTTTTTCTAATTCAGTGATCACTTTCGGAATTAGCGTTTTATGCCCGGCTGCCAATGAAGACACTCCTAATATATGTACATCATTTTCTACGGCTTGCTTAGCAGCTTCCTCAGGAGTTTGGAAAAGCGGTCCAATATCTACATCAAAGCCGATGTCAGCGAATGAAGTAGCAATCACTTTTGCTCCGCGATCATGTCCATCTTGTCCCATTTTCGCGATCATAATTCTAGGTCGACGACCTTCCAGCTTACTGAATTGATCGGCGAGGTCTTTAGCAGTATTAAAATCTTCATCTCCCATTGATTCAGACGAATATACGCCATTTATTGCTCTTATCGTGGCTTGGTATCTTCCGAATGAGTTCTCTAATGCAAGAGATATTTCTCCAAGCGTAGCACGTTCTCGTGCACACCTAACGGCTATCTCTAATATGTTTCCTTCACCTGAGTTACCTGAATCTTCGAGTTCCTTGAGTAATTCATCAACTTTTACTTGATCCCTTTCTGATTTAAGTTTATTCAGTCGTGCGACTTGAGATTCACGCACTTTAGTGTTATCGACTTCCAGAATATCAATCTGATCCTCTTCGTCACGAACAAATCGGTTTACACCAACGATGATGTCTTTATCTGAATCTATTCTTGCCTGCTTGCGGGCTGCAGCTTCTTCAATTCGCATTTTTGGAATGCCAGTCTCGATTGCCTTTGCCATTCCGCCAAGCTCCTCAACTTCCTCAATCAACTCCCAAGCTTTTTCGACAAGCTCTTCTGTTAGCTTTTCGACATAATAACTTCCTCCTAGTGGATCTACATGATTCGTAATTCCAATTTCATTCTGAAGATATATTTGTGTATTTCTAGCAATTCGTGCGGAGAAATCAGTTGGTAATGCGATCGCTTCATCAAGTGCATTTGTATGAAGAGATTGTGTACCACCCAGCGTAGCTGCCAGTGCTTCTATACATGTTCTAGCAACATTATTGAATGGATCTTGCTCGGTTAAACTCCAGCCTGAAGTTTGGCAATGCGTTCTTAATGCTAGTGATTTTTCGTTTTCTGGATTGAACTGTTTTACGATTTTAGCCCAGAGAATTCTGCCTGCTCTCATTTTGGCAGCTTCGGTATAGTGATTCATTCCTATTGCCCAAAAGAAACTCAATCTGGGTGCGAATGTATCTACCTCCATCCCTGCATTTATCCCTGCTCTTAGATACTCTAGACCATCTGCAAGCGTATATGCCAACTCTATTGTGGCCGTAGCACCTGCTTCTTGCATATGATATCCTGAAATAGATATCGAATTGAATTTAGGCATCTTCTGTGAAGTAAACTCAAAGATATCTGAGATGACTCTCATCGAAGGTAATGGCGGATAGATGTATGTATTCCTTACCATGAACTCTTTCAAAATATCATTCTGGATAGTTCCAGAGAGATCTTTCATATCTACACCTTGCTCTTCTGCAGCAATAATGTAAAACGCCATGATCGGAACAACGGCTCCATTCATGGTCATTGATACAGACATTTGATCCAATGGTATTTGGTCGAAGAGGATCTTCATATCTAAAATTGAATCTATCGCAACCCCAGCTTTTCCTACATCTCCTTCAACCCGTTGGTGATCCGAATCGTATCCTCTGTGAGTTGCTAAATCAAATGCAACTGATAATCCTTTCTGTCCTGCGGCAAGATTTCTTCTATAGAATGCATTCGAATCCTCAGCAGTAGAGAACCCCGCGTACTGTCTAATTGTCCAAGGGCGAATTGCATACATTGAACTATATGGGCCTCTTAAGTATGGAGCTATACCAGAAACAAAACCAATATGCTCAGCTCCTTCAATATCTTGTGAAGAATAGTAATTGGACAGGTCAATTTTATCTGCGGTCGTACAGGTAGTTGTCTGCTCTATGCCCGACTCATTGGTAGACTCAGCATCAAAAGGGATCGAATTAAAATCTATTCTTTTCATACGGATGCAATTTTAGAGAGTGACTCAAAGTTTAGTGCTTCTACGCCCAAATAACTTGGTAGCTTAGCCCATGCTAGCTTTTCCTCAGCAGGGTTCATAAATTTATTTATCCCGATAAGTATATGCTCATTATTCATGAATTGACTAATACGAGCTTCTCGCTTTGTATTAAGTCGTGCGGCAAAGGCTGATCGGCAATCTTGATTCAATAATCCGCCTTCTTTTTCGAGGTGCTGAAACTCGTTCCAGGCCTTTTCTCCAATCATTGAGGTGAGCTGTTCTATCGTGTAACTACCTCCCAAAGGATCGACTACCATTCCGAAGTAAGACTCTTCTCGTAAGACTAGGGAGATATTCAATGCCATTCTTTGAGCCAATTCTGATGCTCCGCTTTCCGAGTACATGTCATGAGGTAATACTACTATGCTATCAACTCCCGCCGAAAGTGCAGACATACTTTCCGTCGTTTGGCGCAATAAATTTGTATGTGGATCGGACAATGATTTATTCGTGTGTCCGATAACAGCTGTAATTGAAAAAGAATAAGTTTTATCGTTCGCTGGATTGTATGCTCTCACAATTTTTGCCCACAAATCTCTAAGCGCTCTAATTTTCGCTATTTCATAAAAATAATTGGATCCGACACCAACATGAAAGGATATAGATTCGCACGCTTGATCGATTGTTAAACCCGAATCCATAAGCTGGAGTAGGTATTCATGTCCAGCATTCAAACAATAGGCTATCTCTTGCCATGTAGTTGCTCCTGCCTGTTGAACGGAAAAACCATTTACTAGGAGGTAGCTCTGGTTTTTTAGCGTGGTAGAAATAATTGTCTCACCTACTGACATGGTGTCCATGTTAAATTGTATGTTTTTACTATTGTCCGTCAGTTTGTTGATAATCGCTATATCTTCGAAACTATTAGCTGAGATTTGAAGTTTGATATATTCAACTTTAATATTCTGTAGTACTGCTTCCCAATTCGTATTACCTTTTGTAGATCGAAACCAAATCATATCTGCTCCATTCATTAGAGCTTTTAATGCTTGAGTGTTAGCACCTGCTTCCGATTCTATTTCTATGTGAACGCCATTGTTCCAATTATTGTTATTCCTCTGAATGCCTCGCGCGGAATTGCTTATGTCTCTTTTTTGATCCTCTGCATGATAGAAACAATTGAAGTTAAGTTCTTCGATTGTATCCTCTGTTTTAAGAAGAGATGGATCTTTTCCTCTAAGGTCAGCATGAATTTTATCCGCCCAATCCTGTTTGGATACTTTATTAAAATCTTTAAAGAAACTACTCATTTGATTGTAGATTATTTATTGTTGGTAGTGCTTGAGTGTAATAAAGGTAAGCAACTGTTGAAATCATCAGGCATAGAACAGGGGCTAAAATAATCCCGACATACGGTATTGCATATATTCCTAAGAAAATACTTCCTGTGATAACCATCGCTAGGGGTCTTGAAAATGAAAAACCTAAGGTGTAGAACACTCCTCGCTTATTCCTTTCTAGGCAAAAGTCATAAAATGTAAAACCAAAAAAGAAGGCTTGGATCATAAAGTGAATGACCGTATTTACTACTTCGGGCAGTCCAAAAGTGTATACGATTAGTGAATAGAAACCTACAATTAATAGCTGTAAAAAGAGTGCTATTAATACGACAAATACCATTCTGATCACGTCTGAGATGAGTCTAATGAAACTCGATTCTGAAATATTTCCCGTTAATTCTTCATCGAGTTTTTCTCCTAGGCGCGTATTAAAAGGTGACAGCGCCGTTAGTACGATGAAAATGTAGATTTGATCAAGAAAAAAATGAAACACGCTAAAGAACAATCGAACTCCAGAGTTGAACCAGTCTTTTATGAAGCCATACCAAGCTCCAGATTCATTAAGCTGCACTGAGTCTTGAATGTTTAGCGCGGTTAGCTTTTGAATTAGATAGGCGATGGTGACAATAATACCTGGAAGAAAGAAGAGTAAAAAGTTCCCTTTAAACAATTGTTCAAAGGTTATTCTTATTGCATCGATATGGTATTTAATCGCAGTCAATTACCAAAATGTCTTCAATAAGTAGTAGCCTACAACATAGGCTAGAACAATCCCTAATACAAGTTGAGTTGGTGACGTGTGCCCCCGTTTACGCCAATAGAGCCAATTCAAGACTCCAATAATTAAGGCAGGAAAGATAGGGTAGAGGATGATCGGGTGCATGCTTAACTATCTAATTCCGAATTGCTCAAAGTGGTGTGTGAAGTGTTTCGAGTGAACTCGTAGCCAACTTTCATGATTTAAATTTCCAAAAACAGGGTGTAAATGTTTTGCGGATTCATTCTTAGCGTAGCATTCCTCAAAATCGACCCATTTCATAGCAAATTCATCGAGAGCTAGTTCATAATTCTCTGTACGTAGAATAGGATTTTCAGGAGCATAGGCCACCTTAATTCCTCTCGTCATTGGTGCATCCGTTTCAAGGAAGGCAAATGCTTTTGGTACATTTTCTTCTGGGATACTTAACTTGGTTTCGATAAGTCCCATAGATAAGTCGATACTATTTGATAGATGCTCAATCATTTGATGAGCTGTCATTGAACCCCATGAAGGAGTTTTATCCTCGGATAGATTGGCTAGTTTCGACAAGAAAATTTCAAGATTCGGTTCTAGAAAATCAGACATGAATTACTTTTTGCCGACTAAGATATGAAGACTTTTTGGTACAACGCTCACAATAAGCTCTTCGCGAACATCAATGGGTTCGCCATCGTAATGCGCAATCTTCTTTGTAAGTTTTATTTTCGCCTTCTTAAAAGGGATTGTTTCAGAGAATTTAGAACTCTGACGCTTCTTTCTGAAATAATTGAATGCGATTAATGGGGCTGACCAAATTGAGAATGGTTTTAATATACAAAGCTCCAGCTCACCATCTGTAACGTCTGATTCAGGTGAGATTGTAAAGCCATTTCCAAACTCGGATGAGTTAGCAACGGTACACAATACAACCGGTAACGATTTCACTTTACCATCAACATCGATGGAAACATTCAATGGGTTATACTTGAAAAATTCACGGAAGATAGTTAGGATATATCCCCACAATCCTCGTTTTGATCCAGTATCAAATTCTTTGGCGACAATTGCATCAAAACCATATCCACCAACCCCTAAGAATCGCTTCTCATTCACCTTAACCGTATCCATGTGGATGTATTCGTTATCGTTGATGCAATGTATGGCATCTTTCACGTCTAAAGGAATCTTTAAGTGTCGCGCCAAGCCATTGCCTGATCCAACAGGAATAATAGCCAAGTGTGTTTTTGTTCCGATCAATGCAGTTCCGACTTCATGAACAGATCCATCTCCACCAACCGCACAAACTATGTCTATTCCTTTTTTGGATGCAGCTTTGGCTAATTTGATAGCATGCTTTCTATATTCAGTATACACGATTTCATATTCAAACCGCGCTAGATCGAGGTTGTCCTCAATCAAGCCAGGAATGTCCGTTTTTTTATGGACTCCTGATTTAGGGTTGATAATAAATGTTATACTCTGTTTCATCCTTATTTCTGAACTCTAGTCTTATTTGTAATGAGGTCTCTATTGTAACGTTGAATCATTGCTTTTAGCACTAACTCATTTTCTTGAGTATGCTTCTTGTAAAAGCGCAAAGAATCTATATAGATTACCTCGTCCCTAGTAAAGTTAAACAATTTTTGTGCCTTATCGGAAGAAAAAGTGGTCATGTAATCACCAACAAAATGATAATAACTCCCATCAAGATGCGCTATCCCCTGTCCAGCACTGCTTTGGAGCAGTGAAGTGCCAAAAGAATAATAATCACTTTTGATGTTAATTAAATCAAGAATTGTTGGGAAAATGTCTAATTGTTGTGCAAGCTTAGGATTGTTTTCAGGTTTAATGAGTCCTTTGGGGTGATAAAAAGCGAGGGGGATCCTGAATAAATGAGTCCTTGAACTATAAAGCGGTGTGATCGACGCTGGAGAGTGATCTGCAACGAATACAAACAACGTATTATCGTACCAGGGCTGCTTCTTTGCTTCTTCAAAAAAGAGTCTTAGCGCATAATCTCCATAGCTTATTGAGCCGCAAATTTCTTGAGGACCTTCCGTGGTGAATTTTTTAAATTCATCTGGCGTAATATATGGATGGTGCGAAGATATTGTAAACAGAACACTACAAAATGGTTCTTTCATTTTGGTAATCTTCTTTGCAACCCATGGATTAAAGTATGCATCTGTGATCCCCCATGTCCCATCGTAATGCGCCTGATTGGGATATTCATTTTTACCGAAGTATGAATCAAATCCAGCCACAGAGGCAAATCCGTCGAAACTCATGGATCCATTCGTGGCACCATGAAAAAATGCTGAACTGTAGCCATTCTCTTTTAGAATACTTGGCAGCGAATTTATCGTGTTATCTGAATAAGGCGATGATAGATAGGTGCCGTTAGTCCAAGAAGGAAGCGAGGCAATGATAGCGGGTAACGCCTCAATTGATTTTTTTCCATTTGCAATCGTTCTTGGGAAATAGAGTGATTCATTCATGAGTGAATCTAAGAATGGACTGTAAGAAACTTTGCCATTCTCAGGTCCGACAAATTCTGACCCGAAGCTCTCCAAGATAATGACAACCACATTCGTTTTCTCTGGCAGCAGGTTGGCTGGTTGGGTGCTATGAATTGGATTGAAAAGTTCTTTTTCTTTTTCCTGAGAGAAGAAGTTTTTCTCCTCTAAGCCTGTCACCGCTATTGTTTTTAAGAACGTGAAGGGTGTATTCAATATTAGTGCCGTATTTTCATTTGTAGTATAATTTGCAGCATCGAGAATTCCAATTGGCTTAAGACCGACTCCACGGCCAACTAAAACCAAAAGTCCACCGATGAAAAGTAACCAACCACTATGTTTGAGATTTAGCAACTTAGGATGCGGTTCTTCTTTCTTCGCTGTCGTTTTTCGATAGAGAAATTCGGTCAGGACGATCAGAGATATAAATAGTACGATTAAAAGAATGTTCTCCGATAAGAAGGTTGTAAATAGCTGGTTGACATCATTTCCAATAAATATTGTGTCAATTAGATCTCTACTGCTGCGTTTCAGGGTATATGGAAAATATGCCGTGTCAATCAGATTTAACAAGAGCATGAAGCCTGAGAACAAATGAAAGCTCAATTTGAAGACCAACTTATACCATCGATTAGCTCGAAATTTAACAGGGATAAGGTAGATGACCGAATATGGAAGAAAAATCAGACAAATCGTGATGATGTCAAACCAAATACCAACCAGGACATCTGAAAATTCAGGATTAGGAAATGAAGACTGATTGTATGCAAAAAAAATCAATCTAGAAATCTGAAGCATAAGTAGCACAATTCCCAATCGTTTGAGCAAACTAAAGATGTGCTGTGGGATCTTAACCTTGAAATGCTTCATTCAAGTCAAAAGTAATGATTCTCATTGACTGAACAGTTGTGATACTCTTCATTTATTTTCCGATATTCGTAGCAATAGTAAATTGATTTTATGGATTTTAGATTATCATCTTTGCTCATCATTGGACTTGTAACAATTGTCCCTAAGTTAAATGCCCAAATTGAAATAGGCGGAGAAGAGGCGGTAGAGCCCGTCGAGGGGCAGGAGGATGATGCAACGGAAATTTACCTGGTCTCGAATTGGTCTAGAACGAGCAGTTTGTTGACAGAAAGTGAAGAGTTAAGTGCAGAACCACTTGGAGATCGCGAATTCGAGAGCTTTCTAAATTCTTGGTCATTTGGGCTTGGATATCGAACTCGTGTAAACAAGTATTTGTCAATTCAAGGAGGTATTTCCTATCTCAGGAATGGTGAAAGTTTCAAGTACGAGACTCCAGATTCCTTATTTACCTACAATACTACATATTCATACATTGCCATGCCGGTCAAAGCACTTTTCACATATGGAAACGAGATTAAAGTTTTCGCTGGTGGTGGATTAACGCCACAATTGTTTAGTGGCTATCGTCAGGATCTAGAGTGGAAAACTGAAAAGAACGCAACTGGAAGCGAAACCATTAAACGAAAAAATGGATATTCATCTTTTGTGTTGAGTGCATCAGTGAATATTGGGGTTCAATTAAAGTTTTCGAAGAGATGGGCTTTGTTGTTTATGCCTGAGTACAGGATTCAACTAACAGACTCATATGAACAATTAGATGCTTACGATCATTTTGGACGAGCGCTGGGTTTTGACCTAGGCTTGACAATGTATCTGTAGAAATTAAGTCAACCAAATATGTTAATTAGAGATATTACCAACTTCCTTGAGTCTCTGGCGCCTATATCCAGTCAAGAATCTTATGATAATTCAGGTCTAATTGTAGGCGATCCATCTAGCGAGGTCACTAGGGCTTTGATTAGTCTTGATTGTATTGAATCCATAGTTGAAGAAGCTATTGAAACCAATTGCCAATTGATTATTGCGCATCATCCTATTGTTTTTAGAGGACTCAAGAAATTGAATGGGAAGGATTATGTGGAGCGCACTGTAATAAAGGCTATCAAAAACGACATTGCCATCTATGCGATACATACTAACCTGGACAATTATCGGTTCGGTGTGAATGCTGAAATCGGCAGACGTCTAGGTTTAAAGAATTTGAAAATACTCTCTCCTAAATCTAATGTCCTAAACAAGCTAGTCTGTTTCGTGCCCGACACACATTTGAATGAAGTTCGTGAGGCATTGTTTGCTGCAGGAGCTGGGGATATAGGTAATTATTCCAATTGTAGTTTTTCTAGCAATGGTGTTGGAACGTTTCAGCCATTGGAAGGATCTAATCCATATTCAGGATCTTTTGGTAAATTAGCTAAGGAAAAAGAATCACGCTTAGAGGTTATAGTTCCGAGTCATTCTTTGTCATCTGTTGTTAGGGCTATGAAAACAGCCCATCCATATGAACAAGTTGCGCACGAAGCATACGCATCTTTGATAGATAATGAATTTGAAGGAGCTGGTATGGTAGGTGAGTTGGATGAAGTAATGGATGAAGAGGTGTTTCTGAAATCTGTAAAAGAGTCATTTGGATGTGAGGTCATTCGGCATACTAAGCTCAGTGGGAATAAAGTGAAAACGGTAGCTTTTTGCGGAGGTGCTGGGAGTTTCTTGTTAAGAAATGCTCGAGCTGCGAAGGCTGATTTTTTCATCACTGGTGACTACAAATATCATGAGTTTTTTGATGCAGAAGATCAAATTGTGATAGCTGATATTGGACATTACGAGAGTGAGCAGTTCACTTCTCACCTATTAAGAGACATTTTGACGAAAAAATTCCCTAAATTTGCGGTTCAATTAACTAAGATAAACACGAATCCGATAAAATATTTTTAAGCTCATGGCGAAAACGGCAAAGAAGAACGAGATGACAATAGCTGAAAAGCTCGACAGTCTATATGTTTTGCAAAAGATTGATTCAGAGATCGATAGAATTAGAACTATCCGAGGAGAGCTTCCATTAGAAGTTCAAGATTTGGAGGATGAGATCGAAGGATTAGACCTGAGAATTGGTAAAATGGAGGAAGAGATCAAAACGCTAGATACTGACGTTGCTGACCGAAAAAATGCCAATAAAGATGCTGAAACTGCAATCGCTAAGTACAAAGAGCAACAAAATAACGTACGAAACAACCGTGAATTTGAATCAATTTCGAAAGAGATTGAATTCCAAGAATTGGAAATCAAATTGAACGAGAAACGTACAAAAGAAGGAAAGATCAAAATCTCTAACAAGAAGGAAATTCTTGATGAAGCAAAAGAGAGAAGATCGTTCAGAGCTGAAGATTTAAAATCTAAGAAAGCTGAGTTGGACGAGATCGTTGCTGAAACTCAAACTCAAGAAGAGAAATTAGAAAAGAAGTCGAAATCTGCATTGAAGAAATTAGATGATAGATTATCTGCTGCTTATACACGTCTTCGTACGAGTGCACACAACGGACTAGCTGTTGTGCCTGTAGATCGCGATTCTTGTGGAGGATGTTTTAACAAGATTCCACCACAACGTAAATTAGATATTCAAGCAAAGAAGAAAGTAATTGCTTGTGAGCACTGTGGACGTATCTTGGTTCCCTCTCAAGAAACAGAGGATTAAGAACAAATAATTATTTTTTAAAGGACTTCGTTCTGTTTCAGAATTGAAGTCCTTTTTTTGTTTGAACAATTCATATGAAGTTTTCAGATTATTCAATAGCCCCTGAGATTAAAGAGCAGCTTGAAGTTCTCGGATATAAGCGTCCGACGGATATTCAGTTTAAATCTATATCTCACATTTTGAATGGTGAAGACGTTATGGCGATAGCACAAACAGGAACAGGTAAGACTGCGGCCTTTGCTATACCTACGATTCACATGATAAATAAACGCCGCTCTAAATACTCATCGAATAATGGCGTGAAGTGTTTGGTGATGGTTCCGACGCGGGAACTTGCGAAACAAATAGCAGCGGTATATCGTGAAATTGGAAAGCGCACCCGTGTGAAGTCATTTGGACTTTTTGGTGGCGTCGAACAAGATCAGCAAATAGCAACACTTAATAATGGTGTAGATGTGTTGGTAGCAACACCAGGTCGAATGTTTGATTTGATTTCACAGGGTGCCTTGGATGTTAGTGGTGTTGAATACTTGATCTTAGATGAAGCCGATCTTATGATGGATCTTGGCTTTGCTAAGGATATCAAAGATATTTTATACAAAATACCGAAACGACGTCAAACGCTTTTTTTCTCCGCAACAATTTCGAAGAAGATAAAGTCACTAGCATATGATGTGGTGAGTGATGCTATCCGTATTCAGATTTCTCCTAAGAATCCTGTAGCAAATACTATTAGACATGCGGTAGTGAATATCGAAATGGATGATAAGCGTTTCTTCTTGGAGAATATGCTTAAAGAATACGCAGGGCATAAAGTTGTTGTATTCGTAAGGACAAAAGTTAGAGTTGAGCGCGTAGTTGCGGCAATGAAGCGAGTTCTGATAGCTTCAGAGGCTCTGCATGGTGGAATAGATCAGAAAGATCGTTTTCTAATATTAGAAAGATTTAGAACTGGTGAAAATCGAGTCTTGATTACAACGGACGTTGCGGCACGAGGCATTGATATTCCTGAAGTTGATTTGGTTGTGAATTATGATCTTCCAGATGTACCAGAGAATTATGTTCACCGTTGTGGTCGAACAGGTAGAGGTAAAAGAATGGGACAAGCAATGTCTTTTTTCTGTGATGCGGAGATGGAGTACCTTGAGGCAATTGAGGAGTATACAGGTGAACCTTTGGAACGATTTGAAGTGACCAAAGGTGACTATCAATCAATCCTGAATGAAAGTGAAGATGGTTCAGATGATTGGAAGAAACTTCTGAAAGATTCGAATGAAGAAGACGGTACTGAGGATACTTGGAGATAAATAAAAACGCTCTTTGCTCTAGATAATATTTACTTCACGCTCAAGCGTAATTCCAAATTTTTCATGAATATCTGCGATGATATCACTTGACAGATCAAGAATATTGGCTCCAGTGCAATCTGAATAATTCACTAATACCAACGCTTGAAGTTTGTGGACGCCATATGAACCAAGAGTCTTCCCTTTCCAGCCAGCTTGATCAATGAGCCATCCTGCAGCTAGCTTTACTTTTCCATCTGGCGCAGGATAGTTTGGCACATTTTCGTAGCTTTCTTTGATCTTTTCAACTAATTCAGGATCAACGACTGGATTCTTGAAGAAGCTACCTGCATTTCCAATTTTTGATGGGTCCGGGAGCTTACTTGAACGTATAGCGATAACTGCATTACTAATGTCCTTGATCGTAGGGTTATCAATTTCCATTTTAACTAACTCCGACTCTATTGCACCATAACTTACGTTAATTTCATGTTGCTTCGTGAGTCGGTATGTAACGGAGGTTATAATGTACTGATCTTTGAATTTTCTTTTGAAGACACTCTCGCGGTAGCCAAACTCACATGATTTGTTGTAAAAAGTATGGACCTCGCCAGTTTTAATGTGGAACGCTTCTAGGGATTCAAAAACATCCTTGACCTCAACTCCATAGGCCCCGATGTTTTGCATTGGACTTGCACCAACGCTTCCTGGTATTAGTGATAAATTTTCAATTCCACCATAATCGTTGTCTACGCATGACATCACGAATTCATGCCATACTTCTCCCGATCCTGATTTAACGAGAATTTCAGTGTCAGATTCTTGTATTACTTCGATACCCGTAATCTCATTCCGGAGGACAATACCATCAAAATCTTCTGTAAAGAGTACGTTACTGCCACCTCCCAAAATCAGCAGCTTGTCCTCTCCAACCTCTGAGAGTAAGGAGCGCAATTCTTCTACTGAGGAGAACCGAGAGAATCGAGATGCATTCGCAGCGATTCCAAATGTATTGAAGGACTTTAAATTGACGTTCCGTTCGATCATAACGACAAAATTAATTGAAATCATTCTCTGTTTACTTGCTGAATTGATTATTCATCAACGGTAGATTGTTGTTAATTCTGGTTAATTTCACAAAATGAAATTGAAACAGGTCTCAGTAGAATTAGTAAACTCAATGAACAAAGGTACTCTCATGGAGCAACTTGGAATTGAGTGTATCGAAATTGGCGGTGATTACATAAAGGCGACTATGCCTGTGGATAATCGCACTCATCAACCTATGGGGTTACTTCATGGAGGAGCTAGCGCTGCGCTAATTGAAACAATAGGGTCTATGGGTTCTGTTCTTTTGATAGATATCGAAAAAGAAGCTCCGGTTGGAGTAGAGGTTAATGCAAATCATCTTGGCGCTGTTAGTTCTGGAAGTGTTCTAGCGAAAGGCCTAATTGTACATGCTGGAAAGAGAACTCACGTATGGCAAGTTGATATTTGGGATCAAGCAACCGATAAGCTGATTTGTACTGGAAGACTAACCGTTATGATTGTCCCGAGATCGTAGAATGAATGATAATCTCCGTTATAGAGTCCCTTCTGAGGGTGTGACCGTTAAACAAGGTTCTTTCAAGTCAGTTTTGGCTTCAGAATTTAAAAATGGATTTATCATATGCCCCTTTGAAGGTAAAGAAGGCTTTTGGTTTGAAGAAGGGTCAATCCTTGATAACAAAGAGGTGCACTTCGAATCGCCTACATGTTATTCAAAAGCTGAATACCTTGGGAAAGCTAACGCATTTATCGATGAGATAGTTGAGCAAAGCTTATCGAAGGCAATCTTCTCTAGAATTAAGGAAGTGAAAACTTTATATAATCCTGTTGAAATTTTTGAACGACTTTGTGAAGCGTATCCTGATGCATTTGTTTATTTGGCGTCAAGTGATTTGTTTGGGACTTGGGTAGGCGCTACGCCTGAAATCCTGGTGTCTGGATCTCGAGATGAACTTAAGACAATTGCCTTAGCCGGCACGATGAAATCAAATGATGCGTCGGCATGGGGTGAAAAAGAAATACTCGAACAGAGGTATGTCACTGATTTCATTTCGGAGACTTTAACAAAGTTGAACATTGATAATGTTGCTCGAAGCAATTCGTATGACTTGATTGCCGGGCCTGTTAGGCACATTGCGACAGATTTTCAGTGCCGACTCGATGCTGTGAGTGTTCTCGATGTTGCCAGGGAGTTACATCCAACACCTGCTGTTAGTGGCCTCCCACGAAAAAGTGCGCTAGAATTGATAACAAATATCGAAGCTACTAATAGGGAACTCTACGCTGGCTATATTGGAATTTTAGGAGATAATTCTAAACTCTACGTTAATCTCAGATGCGCAAAACTTATCGAGGATAAATGCTTTTTGTACCTGGGAGGAGGCTTTACAAAAGATTCCTTGAGTGAAAAAGAATGGGAGGAAACCGAAAATAAATCAAGAACCCTTCTAGACATCCTAGAAAAGGAGTAATTTTATCTCCAATTCTAATTATGCGTATACGCACAACAAATAAGCCCGGAATTTCTGCACTCATCGATGAATGTACACGTCATGGAATGAAACATGTCGTCTGTTCACCGGGTTCGCGTAATGCACCTCTTGTAATTGCGATCGATCAGCATCCAGATATCGAAACAATTGTTATTCATGACGAAAGAAGTGCTGCTTTTTATGCGCTCGGTATGGCACAGGCATTGTCTGCACCAGTTGGTCTGGTTTGTACATCTGGATCAGCATTGTTGAATTATTATCCAGCCGTTGCTGAAGCATATTATCAAGAGATTCCATTAGTTGTTTTATCTGCAGATCGTCCTGCTGAATGGGTTGATCATGGCGATGGACAAACGATTGTTCAGAAGGGTGTTTATGCGAATCATATTCGATATCAAATGACTGTCTCCGAACATAAGTGTTCGGAGGAAGATGTATCTATTGCATTCAATGCGGCCCTTAATAAGTGGGTTGGGCCAATACATTTCAATGTTCCTTTAACAGAACCATTATACGAGATAGAAGAATATGATTGGGAGAAGAAGAGTTCAATTGATCATCTTTCCGCTGATTTTGAATTGACTGAAGAAGAAAAAATTTCCTTACGCGAAGCATGGATTAGTTCCCCAAAGAAAATGATTCTGTGTGGACAAATGGATTTTTCCTCAAGTTTGAAAAATGATCTTGAAGAATTGTCGAATGACAGCTCCGTAGCAGTCCTAGTTGAAAACACTTCCAATCTTAATGGT
>DKPV01000074.1 GCA_002471375.1 Flavobacteriales bacterium UBA7325 | reverse complement strand
CTCCGTTGGAGAAACGCTATAGGCCCTTCCATCTTCAGAGTACGATAGCTGATCTTCCGAAATTGCGAGGGCTTTTCCATCAAAATTCACCTCCAAGCCATTTTGTGGGTGGATCTTAAAGTTTTTCCCCTCCTCATACTGAACAAACAGCTCTTTTTCTTGGTTATAGCTCATTTGTTTTTCTCCAGATTGAGCTGAAATACCCGTATTACTAATCGCTGTACTATTATATCCGTCTGTGTAGTTCAGCCCTTCTGAAGCAGAAGCAGATACTTCATAATTATCGTAAACCAAGGAGCCTTCTGTTGGTGTTATTCGTAATTGATTTGTTGCGCCTTGCTTAATCGTTAAATCACTTCCCTCCAGAGAGGCCTCGTAATCATCATATTTAACTGAGTAATTGCTTCCTTCTTTTTTGATTAAAAGATCGTTTCCTGAAACATACCCTCTAATCATTCCGTCTTTTAAGTCGGCTGCACGAACATAAATAGAGTCGGCACCTTTCAATAAAGTAACGGCACTATTTGCTCCGTCTATATAAGGTCTTACTTCAACATCTCCAAATGTAAACACTTGAGACCAATTAACGTCAGGCACAGACGGGAAGTTTACGCCTGAAAAATCTATCATTGACAAGTCCATATTTGGAAAGTCAAAGCCGGTAAAGTCGATCATCGAAAAGTCGATGTTTCCCCAGTCAAGGCCAGAAAAGTCAATCATTGATAAATTCATGTTTGGGAAATCAAACCCAGTGAAATTGATCATAGACAAATCCAAATTTCCAAAATCAAATCCTGAAAAATCTAAACTTGACAAATTAATTCCAGACAAATCGATTCCTGTAAAATCAATCATTGCAAGGTTAATATCAGGGAAGCTAAAACCAGTAAAGTCGATATTGCCCAAATCAACGCTTGGCCAATCTATTGTTGGCAATGAAATGCCTGTAAAGTCAATGCCTGTAAAATCTACCATTGATAAATCAAGGCTAGACAAGTCCAAACCTGTAAAATCAATACCTGATAAGTCTAGGTTAGGTAAATCAATCATCTCAAAACTTCCCAAAGAAGACAAATCAATGCCTGAAAGATCAAGATTTCCAAAGTTTACTCCCGAAAAATCTATCATCGAAAGATCAATTCCTTCGAAACTAAAGCCGGTAAAGTCGATCCCTGAGAAATCCAAACCAGATAAATCAACATTAGGAATAGTTATACCTGAAAGGTCAATTCCAGAAAAATCAATTCCAGAAAGATTAATGTCCGACATTGAAAAACCATTGAAATTTAGGCCTGAAAGATCCATTCCAGATAAGTCAATTCCAGAAAAATCAATAGATGACAAATCAATTCCAGAAAAATCAACTCCAGAAAAATCAATTCCATCCAAATCAATACTTGAAAAGTCCAATGCAGAAAAATCAATTCCAGAAATGTCAACTGCTGAGAGATCAATTCCGCTGAAGTCAACTCCAGATAAATCCAATTGAGAAAAATCAACTTTTCTCAAATCTAAGACATCCGTCATCGATGCGTTTGAATAATCATATACCTCTTCATCGTCAACATAAACCTTTTTATTTTGAACAAGTAAACTGTGACCTGAATAGCTAACATACTCCCGATCATTACCCAAAATAACTTTTGCTCCCATCCCTTCATATTCAATTTCCTTTAAAGACCCTTGGACCGTTCCCTTTAATGAATGGTCGCCTTTGGTAAACACCGTTGTATAGGCATCATCTTCTTTTTGAGCCGATATGCTAAAATCATTTGTCAAACCAAATGTGATTCTCTGAAGTGCGGGAGAGTAATCCAAATCAGACACAATATTTCCTTTTTCGAATCCAATACCAAATGATTCACTTGATAACGAAGCGCTTCCATCCATTTTTAAGTCACCTTTTTCAAATTCAAAACCGCCACTTTCATTATTAATATCTCCGGTAACAGTTACGTCTAAGTCTCCTCGAGCAAAACTGATCGAACCTGTACCGCTCGTATTTGCTGATAAGCCAAATGAACCCAATGAATTCGTCAGCCCAATTCTTCCCATATTCCCGGCAATACTGGCAGAAACTGTTTGTCCATTTCCATTATAATATACAGAATCAAAGTCTGTCGATGTTCCATGTGACAGGTATAGTTCGTTACCAGCATAACCTAGCCCAAGACCAATTTCACTTGAATATTTATAAAGACCAACACCTAAGTTCCCATCATTATATCTCATGAAGCCAGTACCGTCTGACCTCCTTGTTAATGAAGCTGGCCCAGAATACATGTGTATAGAATCATCCAAAATCGCGGTAAACTCCAAGCTTGATTTCTTGATATCTATCAAGCCGGTATTTTCTGTTTTATTTCCTTTTAAATGAATAAAATCACCTCCATCTCCAACATAAATTTCTCCCGCTGTTTGCGGAATGTTTACACCAAGCCTCGTTTCAATATTTCCTTTTTTGAACCCGACAAGCCCACTTCCGTCGTCACTTCCCTCAATAGAAAACTCGTATTCACCTGAGGATACAAAAAGAGAAGATTCTATTTCTCCTACAACACCTCTTATTGTATTGTTGTCAATACTAATGTCCAATTCGCCTGTCGCGTTAGCGGCTCCTTTCGCGAAAATACTATTAGAGCCATCGGTCAATAATAGAGAACCGGATTTTTCTTCTAAATCAGCGTTCACTTTAATTTGATTGGAGCCTTTAATCACCTCAATCATACCTTTGTTTTGATTGTTTGACTGAACATTTAGCTCAACATCTGAAAAAGCAATATTAATATATGACGAGTCTTCCGCAACTCCAGAAGCAAGTATCTTGTCGTCAAAGGACAAGCCAATATTACCTGTATTGTTTGTACGGTCTGCAGCTATCGTAAATTCAGCTGTATTGTCTTTATAATGAACACTTCCTGCAGTACCTTCGGTATTACCTGAAATGCCAAACTCTTGTTCTCCATTTTTCAACAACAGAGAACCCTGACTACTTTCTGTTAATTCCGCAAACAAGCGCTTGTCTCCACTCACCAAATCAATATGACCCGTGTTATCCTCTAAATCGGCTCCTACATCTATTCTGGTGTCGCTCACGTCAAGTAAAAAAGAACCTCCTTTTCCATATTCTCCTGAAACATCTAAGGTAACTCCCGAAGTGTTTAGAGCAAATGAAGCGCTCTTTTCAAGCGTGTTAACGATTGTGTTCATTGCCAAACCATCAATAGATAGATCGAATGAACCTTCGCCAGACTCCTTGTCTCCGGAAATACTGAACTCGTTCGTGCCTGCCGCTAAGCCAAGATAAGCAGAACCAGCTGTATTAAAGCCTGTTTCAAATTTTAAATCGCTTGATAGTTCCAAATTCAGGTATCCGCCGTCCGTTTCAACTCCGAAATCGATCGATTTGTCTCCATATGCAAAGGCTAAGGTTCCTGTTTTATCAGATCTGTTAATTCGAGTTGCAAAAGAAACATCATCATATGTTAAATCTAAATATCCCTCATT
>DKPV01000009.1:69446-73396 GCA_002471375.1 Flavobacteriales bacterium UBA7325 | reverse complement strand
AAAATAATTCCGAGAATGACTGTTTTAACAACGTTGAAACAAAATTCGAGCATTGTCTCGGCAAGCGGTGAGCAGATGATCCTTATGGAAGGTGAGATTACCATCAACAAACCATCAGAAAATGGCCGTGATATTGTACGCTACGTCTTCAAGAAAAGCGGACCAACAAATTTCACGAATCTAAAGCCAGGCAGTATCATAGTATTCCCTCCTGTGGATAAATAATTGTTTTTTACGATCTTGCACCTGACCGAAGTAGCTAACCGAACTACATTACTATAATACAGTTATCTAATTAGTGCATTCCGTATGAAAGACTATCTGAAAAGATAAGATCATCCTTAATATTTTAGCAGATATTCATTGAATGATTAAGAAATAGCGGAAAATTGTAAAGTACCCGATTAATCAATATCTTTATGTTTTCTTCGTATGAAGGACTAATTTACTTACTTAATTTACTACAATGAAAAAAGTTTACAATGTATTACTTGCATCCATCACTTGCATTGCATTTTGGTCCTATTCCTCCGCTCAAGGTGGATCGGTTCCCGAAATTCTTTATTACCAGTTTGATGGCGCTGGAACAATAGTTACAAATATGGCCTCTGCTCCACCTGCAGGGACAGCTACAGGTACTCTCATGGGAGGAATGACTCTCGGAGGAACTGGACTTTGTGGCGGCGCCTTAATTGGTACAGGAGGCCCAAGTGGTTCAGACTATGTTAATACTGGGTGGAATACGAACCTTGGAACTGGAGCATGGACAATCGCCATGTGGACCGATAACATTCCTAGTTCTTCAACACTTTTTTATAATTTTGGTGATAATACCGCGGGAAGTCTTCGTTGTTTCACAAATGGAGTTGCAGGGTCTGGTAACTTCCAGCTAAGAGGCCCATTAACTGATGTGCTTTGTAATGGATGTGCTCCAATTGGAGTGCCGTCTATGACTGTCTTCGTTTATGATCCTACATTAGGAAATATTAAGGCTTATCATGACGGAGTTTTGAATAATACTGTAGCACAAGGTGCGCTTAACATAAATGGTACAGCCCCATTCAAAGTAGGAGGATATTCTACTAGTACTGGGATGGCATCAGGTCAATTGATGGATGAATTCAGAATCTACGATAGAGCGTTAGATGCTCAGGAAGTCTTTGACACATACAATGCTTGTCTACCGTTAACTTCTTCTCTTGATGATGCTGGTGTCGCTTCTATTGACGGACCTGTTAACTTTTGTGCAGGAACTGATAGTGTTGTTGCAACAATTCGTAACTACGGAATTAGCCAAATTGATAGTTGTATCGTTCAGTGGGAAATTGATGGTGTTGCGCAGACGCCATACAATTACTACGGTTTATTAGATACTAATGGAGGTAGTGGCCTTACGACTGCGCAACTTACATTAGGATCTGCAACATTCGCAGCCGGTATAACATACAATATCACAGCTTGGACAGAATTGCCAAATGGAGTTGTTGATACAGTACTAATTAATGATACTTCATCAGTTAACGTTCAGTCTTCACTTACAGGACTATTCACAATTGGTGGAATTACACCTGATTACAGTGATTTCACAACTGCAGTGTCTGATTTGAATGCATACGGTATATGTGGCCCAGTCACATTCGACGTTCGATCTGCAACCTATAATGAACAAATAGATCTTGGTTCAATTGGGGGAACGTCTTCAACAAATACGATAGTCTTCAGATCTCAAGATGGAAATAGAGATAGTGTGATTCTTACTTTTCCAAGTACGCTAGCTGCTTCAAATTATACTGTAAGATTCAGTGGTGCTGACCATATTAGCTTTGAACAAATGACAATTGAAGCTACAGGATCACTTTATGGTCATGCAATGGAATTTGCAGGAGCGTCTGACTCAAACACCGTTTGGGATTCTGGAATAGTTGGTTACAATGGCAACACAACTTCAACGAATAATACCGTTATCTATTCAAACACTGGGGATGACAACGGGAATTCATTCATTGGAAATACAATTGAAAATGGATCATATGGCGTGTACTGGTACGGAACGAGTATTACATCACTGGAAGAAGGTACTGTATTTCAAAATAATGATTTCTTAAATCAGTACTACAGTGTAGCGCGCCTTTCTTACCAAGACGCACCTAAAATTAACAACAATACAATCGCCACAAACTCACCTTATACTGGGACATTTTACGGATTGTACACAGTCTATTGCGATAATGCGATGGAAATGACGAATAATAACGTTGTGCTAGGTTCAGATCATTTCGGATATGGAATCTATTTAAGTAACAACGATGGTACAGCCTCTGAACGATCACTTATTGCGAATAACATGGTAAGCGTTGGAGATTCATCAACAACGTCTACTAGTTATGGAATTTATAGTACAAATAATGGATATTGTAATATCTATAACAACAGTGTTAATGTAGCAAGTAACGGTACAAATTCAAGAGCCATATATGCCACTACCGGTGGAGAGTGTTCTCTTATGAATAATAGTTTTGTAAATGAAGGGCCGGGATATGCTGGGTACTTTACGAGTATCTACACGATAAGCTCTTCGGACTACAACAATTACTATTCTGGAGGATCTACGAACTTCATATATTATGGCGCTTCAAATCAAACAGATTTAAGTACTTACCAAACTACTTCAGGCTTCGATGCAAATTCAATTTCTGTGAACCCTAACTACTTCAGCTATGAAGATCTTCACTCTTGTGGTGATTCGTTGAGCGGATTAGGAACACCACTCGCGTCTATCAGTACTGATATTGATGGTATGCCTAGAGATGCATCAAATCCTGATATTGGAGCTGATGAATTCTCACTCTTATCAAGTGATTTCCTTGGTGCAGATTTAGAAATTTGTACAGGAGATTCTCTTACACTTTGGGCAGGTTCACCAACTGATAACATCTTATGGTCAACTGGAGATACAACTCACGCTCTTGTAGTTAATGCACCAGGGACTTATACAGCTACTGTAACTGGTGCTTGTGGTTTAGGAGTAGATACTGTAGTTGTTACAACTTCAGCATTAGTTTATGCTGGATACCTTCAAGCAGATACTACATTCTTCTGTACTCCAGGTTCCGCTGCACTTTCTAGCTCACAGCCTGCAACTTCTTACGTATGGTCTACGACGGAAACATCACCAACAATTACAGTAACTACGGGAGGAACTTATACTCTTGATATTACTGATGGATGTGGAACAGGTTCTGAATCGATTACAGTTATTGAGGCTGCGGCTCCAACTGCAAGCTTTACAGGAACGAACTCGTTCGTGACTTATACGTTTACGAACACTTCAACAGGAGCGGGAACATTAAGTTACAGCTGGGACTTTGGTGATGGAAATACATCAACAGATACAGACCCGGTTCATATTTATTCAGCGGTGGGTACTTACTTAGTTACCTTAACTGTTACGAACGAATGTGGAACTAGTGTGATTTCAGATTCTATCACGACATCATCTGTAAGTCTAGATGAGATTGGTAACGGAAATGCTTTAGCAATCTACCCTAATCCAAACGAAGGAGTATTCACACTTGACATGACGCTTACGCAAGTTTCAAATGTTGAAGTATTCGTTACAAATGAGTTAGGACAAATTATCTTCTCTAACACAATGGGAGAAAAAGCAGGAAGTCATTTAGAAACGATTAACCTTGGTAAGGTTCAACCGGGGCTATATTTCATAACTTTAGGTGTTGATGATGATCAATTCCATTCTAAGTTTATTGTAAAATAAGCGTGAAAAGAAAGAGAAAAAGCAGGAGAGAAATCTCCTGCTTTTTTTGTTATAATAGTTTTAGAACTATTTCAAACCTGCGAAATTATTGACTGTTTCTCAATCACATCTGAATCAAGTTCGGGGTAGTCTTTGGGAAGAATAAATCGTTTCATCTCTGCAAGCGTACCAGCAA
>DKPV01000009.1:43919-69109 GCA_002471375.1 Flavobacteriales bacterium UBA7325 | reverse complement strand
ACCAGCAATTACAACCCTAAGTAATGATTCATTATTTTTCGTGCCTAAGGCAGACTCAAACCTCTGAAGAATAAGGTTCCGTAGATCCAGAGATTCAGTAATGCTCTTCATTGGAAGGGCATACTTTTCAATTTCTGTATTTCCAAAAAAATTATTCCCCACACCTGCTGCTATTACCAAATGGTCATATGAAACATCCCCTGATGAAGTTTGAATACAATTTCGATCTGCATCAACGCTTTCGACTTCGGCCAATAGGAAATGAAAATTCTTCTTCTTTTGAAAATTTTTCCGGAATGGAAAGACAATTGAACTCGGTTCTAATCCTGAGGTAGCAACCTGATAAAAGAGCGTTTGAAACTGATGATAGTTATTCTTATCGATTAAGACTACTTGGTAATCTAATCTGACGAGACGGCGTGCAATCTCAAGTCCTCAAAAACCACCGCCTATAATAACGATGCGTTCTTTGGAACTTTCGGCAATATTTACTCCCATGATCACTGTATTAAATGACGCACGGCTTAAGCCATTAAAGATATGAAACTTTAGCTTCTAAACTAAATTAAGCGAGTCTAGAAAAGTTTGGACATAAGATCATCTTCGACCAGTTCGGGAATGGTAACTCTGAGTTCAGAATTCATTTCCATTGCACGTTTGATCGCAAATGTGGCACCTTCATTTCGCGCCCAATTTCTGCGCGCAATACCGTTGTTTACATCCCAGTGAAGCATCATAGTGAGTCTTCTTTCTGCATCACTAGAACCATCTAAAAGCATTCCAAAGCCGCCGTTGATAACTTCTCCCCAACCTACTCCTCCACCATTGTGAATAGATATCCAAGTTGCTCCACGAAACCCATCGCCTATCACATTTTGAATAGCCATATCAGCAGTATATCTGGAGCCATCGTATATGTTCGAAGTTTCGCGGTATGGCGAGTCCGTTCCAGACACATCGTGATGATCTCTACCAAGCACTACCGGCCCGATTACACCGTTGGCAATTGCATCATTGAAGGCTTTAGCAATTTTCATTCTACCTTCAGCATCCGCATAAAGAATTCTTGCCTGTGATCCTACAACTAATTTATTCGTACGAGCACCCTTGATCCATTGAATATTATCCGCCATTTGCTGCTGAATTTCAACAGGGCTACTTTTGCGAATTACCTCTAATACTTCACATGCAATTTCATCAGTCTTCTGCAAATCCTCTGGTTTCGCAGATGCACACACCCATCTAAATGGACCGAATCCGTAATCGAAGCACATTGGCCCCATGATATCCTGAACATAGGATGGATACTTAAAATCAATTCCATTGTCAGCCATTATATCAGCGCCAGCTCTAGATGTTTCCAGTAAAAATGCATTTCCATAATCAAAGAAATAGGTTCCCTTAGCTGTATGAGCATTTACGGCATTAGCATGGCGTACAAGAGTCGATTGGATCTTCTCCTTAAAAAGGTCAGGATTAGATGCCATCATTTCATTTGAAGTCTCTAATGACATATCTACAGGATAGTATCCGCCTGCCCAAGGATTATGCAAAGATGTTTGATCTGAACCCAAGTCAACGTAGATATTTTCAGCGTCGAATTTTTCCCAGACGTCTACAATATTTCCTTCGTAGGCAATCGAAACTACCTCTTTACCTTCCTTAGCAGTTCTAACTCTATTACATAATTCATCAAGGTCTCGAATTACTTCATCTACCCATCCTTGCGAATGTCGAGTCGCAACAGCCTTGGGGTTAATCTCTGCAGTCACAGAAATACAACCAGCAATATTCCCAGCTTTCGGCTGAGCTCCTGACATCCCGCCTAAACCGGCAGTAACAAAAAGTTTACCTTCAAGCCCCTCTCCATTAGAGGAAATTTTACGTCCCGCATTTAGCAAGGTGATTGCAGTACCGTGAACAATACCTTGGGGACCGATATACATAAAAGATCCTGCTGTCATCTGACCGAACTGAGTAACTCCAAGTGCATTAAACTTCTCCCAATCATCTGGCTGAGAATAATTCGGTATCATCATACCGTTTGTAACGACCACTCTAGGTGCATCTTTATGCGAAGGGAAAAGTCCCATTGGATGACCAGAGTACATTGCTAATGTTTGATTTTCTGTCATTTCTGACAAGTACTTCATCGTCAACCTATATTGAATCCAATTTTGGAAAACTGCCCCATTACCACCATAAGTAATCAACTCATGTGGATGTTGAGCCACTGCATAATCCAAATTATTTTGAATCATAAGCATGATTGCCTTGGCTTGATCACACTTTCCAGGATAATCATTAATGTCCCGTGCATACATATCATACTTCGGACGATAGCGTAGCATATAGATCCTACCAAGTTCATCCAACTCTTTTAAAAACTCAGGAGCAAGCTCTGCATGCTGGCTAGAAGGAAAATAGCGCAGTGCATTCTTCAATGCCAGTTTACGTTCTTCATCTGAAAGGATTTGTTTTCTTTTGGGAGCATGATTAATCCCCTCTTCAAATGCAGGTTCTTGTGGGATACTCGATGGTATTCCTTGTCTAATATCTTGTTGAAAATCTTCTTTTGTCATGATTCTAATTTAGTTGGTTTGTTATCTATGTTCTACCCCTCAGTCAGAGCTAAACTATGGATAACGAACATTAGATCTAAAGGTAATTTTCTCAAACATCATAGTACAAAGTTACAAAACATTCCAAGGGATTTAAACAAAAAACGCCTCCCTTTTCGAGGAGGCGTTTTCTAGAATTATAGTATTACTATCTGAGCAAATTGATGTGCCCATTGTAAGTGTATTTATCATCATCTAATAGACCTTTAGTGCGGATGATCCATGTATAAACTCCAGCCGGAGCCATTTGTCCACCATAAGTACCATCCCAACCAACGCTAACATCATTTGATTCCCAAATGATTTCACCCCATCTGTTGTAGATCAACAATTCAAAATCATAAATATCGATTCCCTCCATGTGCACACTCCATGTTTGGTTGTGCTCATCATCATCAGGTGTAAAAGCGTTTGGTGCATAAATCAATACTTCGGGGAAGACAATTAATTCATGATCCATAGTATCCACACATCCAAGTTCTGATGTCGTAATTAATTGAACATTGTATCTTCCTTCAACACCATCAGGGAATAGAACATCAACATTTGTTTGTGTCGATTGTGAAGGGGTTCCATTTTCGAAGTACCACTGGTAAGTATATCCATTCCAAGAATAATTCGTGAAGTGAACTTCAGTATTGAACATTAGAATAGGATTCGGTGAGTATTTGAAATCAGCTCTTGGCTTCGGGTCAACATTTAATAGTTCAACAAAAGTAGTTGAATCGATACATCCTTCGTAAGACGTGATGATCAATTGAACATCATACTGACCAGCCATAAGCGCCGATGTAGTAATGGTATCTTGATTTAAATATTGATCAACTCCATTTACCAACCAATATGAATATTGACTCATAGTTGGGTCAGTAACATTCACTATATCGAATACAGCTGGCTCACATTGAAACGGATTCAATACATTCACTAATGGAACAGGAACCGGTGCTACAAGAACATTTGTATTCATAACCAGCGGCGTTGATTCGCATCCATCGGTAACTGTAACCGTATAGTTTGTTGTTACGGATGGAGTCACGTCAATTGTATGTGACCCTACACCAGTAAACACATCTGTAGTACTCCACGTGAAAGTATATGGCTGTCCAATACCACCCACACTCGTTGCCGAAATGGAAGTTCCGTATCCAGGACAAACAGTATCTAGAGAAGTGATTGTTCCTGTAAGAGGATCACGTACCGTAACATCTATGGTCGCCGGAGGTGAAACACACCCAACTTCATTCTCAGCATAAACTGTATATGTTGTTGCGACTAATGGAGTAGCAGTTTGATTTGATCCTGTCCCTGCAGTGTGATCCCAGTGGAATAAGTATGAAGTTCCACCTGTTGCACTTGCAGATAATTGAGCCGTACCATTCTGACAAATTAATGTATCATTCGATACTGATATCGTAACTGGTGCTGGATCTATCACATCAACCGTTGTACATTTCTCACAACCTAAAAGCGTTTGAGCACAAACGTTGTATGTGTTTCCTCCAAAAACCACCGCGAAAGAATCCACTTGCCACGTAATTCCTCCATCGAAACTATATTGAACTGCACCTGGTGCATCAATGTGTATTTCTCCATCAGTAGAACCTTCACAGCTAGGGCTAACAGCTAATGCAGATATTTGAAGGTCATCGACTGTAACGGATAAGGTATCAAAAACAGATCCACAAACTGTCTCGTTCTCTTCAAAAATAAACTCGTAATAGCCAGCTTGATTTACAGTGACCGTCGTGTTTGGATCTGATGTATTAGGAATGAAGAATACTGCTGGCGCTGGAGATACAGCTGAAGCATCGTACGTCCAAGCCGAAATGTTATTAATTGGGTCCGTCATTAATGCTGACATTAAAATTGGATCACCTAAACAAACAGTTTGATCGATTCCTGCGTCTGGCATAGGTGGATTCACAACAGTAATTGTGAATGTATCAATCACCATACCTCCAGCTAAAAGAGGATCAGAAATTTGCACATAGTAATCAGTAGTTACCGTTGGCGCAACCATTACATTGGTTCCACCAGTCGTATTAGAAACACCTATTGTCGTAATCCAGTTAAACGTCGGATTCGGTGCAGATGTTGGTGGGATAATTGTTACATCTGCCGAATCTCCTAAACAAATTGTTTGATCCGGAGTTCCTGCAGAACATGAAATCCCTGCACCACCTGGATTAGTAGGAAATGATAGTGTAGCATTTCCCACTTGTGAACTATAGTTCGAAAACATAAGAACAAAAGCCTGACCAGCAACTACTGGAATTGAAGGCTGGAAATTACCGGCTACTCCACCTGCAGGTGGTCCACCATTGTTCATGCCTGTAAATCCGGCCGAGGAAGCGTTCCAGTTACAAGCAACCGGCGCTAAAGTATTATTGAATATGCCAGCACATGATGCAGGATCATACGGCCACATTGCCCAATCAAAATATCCATTTCCACCTGGAGCACCAATTTGGAACTCTAAGTTTCCAGAAGTACCTACATTAATAACAAACCAGTTCGGATTCAATTCTCCTGCTAACAGACAGCCAGCGTTAACTCCTTGTGGGTTAGTCGTTGGATTAGAAATGTTACTTCCTGGATTAATATCTACTACACCCGCTCCTATTCCTAATGGGAAAGTACTTCCGTTATTCGCACAAACATTCTCGGCTGTGTTACAATCAGGAGAGTATACCCCCTGACTTAATGCTATCGCAGTAAGGCCAGTGAAAATTGTTGATAATAGTATTTTCATGGTAGTGTTATTGACAGTTTTGGAATGGGTAAGGATTCATCGTATCTGTTCCTCTAACCCCAATCTGCACACAGTAAACTGTATTTGCATGGGTTCCGAACCAAGTTTTAAACTCTTCTTCCGTAAGCTGTGAAAGATCGTGTGTTAAGATCAGAGCTCTTTGCGTATGGTAATCCAAACGCACCATTTCTACATAAGGATTGGCATTCATCTCATTTTGTAGCGCTTGCATTTCACCTTGATCTTGAATATCAAACATGCATTGCGCAAATAAAGACGTCGTTGTTTGCTGAGAATGACTAACAAAAGCAGTCAATGCAATCATCAATGTTAGTGTTAGAAGT
Source organism: Flavobacteriales bacterium UBA7325 (assembly GCA_002471375.1). Classification (GTDB taxonomy): domain Bacteria; phylum Bacteroidota; class Bacteroidia; order Flavobacteriales_D; family Crocinitomicaceae; genus UBA4466. The sequence goes on along the minus strand of DKPV01000009.1, from coordinate 63,389 downwards.
GTTTTCATTATTATATCCTTTGAGTAGTTGACGCAAAAGTAAAACAATAGTTGCGTCAAAGAATCGACAATTTCTGAAAAAAACTCCCCATACAAGGATTTCTACCCTATGGTGATTTTTTTAACACATTGACAGCAGGAAACCTAAAATTTAAACGATTTACCTGGGTACACTGCAGTCTTTCCAAGCTCCTCTTCAATGCGGATCAATTGATTGTATTTCGACATACGGTCACTTCGAGAAGCAGAACCTGTTTTTATCTGTCCACAGTTCATAGCAACAGCTAAATCAGCAATCGTATTATCCTCTGTTTCTCCAGAGCGATGGCTCATTACACATGTATAACCATTGCGCATTGCCATGTTGATTGCTTCAATCGTCTCTGTAAGCGTACCAATCTGATTAACCTTTATTAATATAGAGTTAGCTGTATCTGCCTCGATTCCTTGAGACAATCGTTTAGTATTCGTTACGAATAGGTCATCTCCGACTAATTGTACCTTATGACCTAATGCCTCAGTAAGTTGCTTCCATCCTGACCAATCATCTTCGTCCAATCCATCCTCAATGGATATAATTGGATATTTTGAAGTCCATTCTTTCCAGAAATCAACTTTTTCGGATGAACTCATTTTAGCACCGGTAGACTCAAACACATATTTACCGGAATCCTTATCGTAGTATTCAGAGGCCGCAGCATCAAGAGCAATAAAGACATCCTTACCAGGTTCAAATCCGGCCTTCTTAATTGCATCAATTACAACTTCAATCGCCTCTTCGTTTGAGCCTAGATTAGGAGCAAAACCTCCTTCATCACCAACATTAGTAGACATTCCACGATCCTTGAGGACACTCTTCAAAGTATGGAAAATTTGAGTTCCCCAACGCAAACCTTCAGAAAATGATTCTGCACCAATTGGCATCACCATAAATTCTTGAATATCAATTTTATTATCAGCATGCGAACCACCATTTAAGATGTTCATCATAGGGATAGGCATTGTTACTGCTCCAACACCACCAACATATTTAAATAAACTAAGTCCAGCCTCATCTGCGGCGGCTCGAGCAGCAGCAAGAGAAACTCCTAGAATGGCATTCGCACCCAGATTTGATTTATTATCTGTACCATCAAGCTCAATTAATGTAGCATCAATTGCCTTTTGGTCGCAAACGTCAAATCCGTTCAATGCTTCGTTAATTATTGAATTAACATTAGCAACCGCTTTCAGTACACCCTTACCCAAGTATGCATTCGGATCTCCATCTCTCAACTCCATTGCCTCATGAACACCTGTAGATGCTCCTGAAGGAACAGCAGCTCTACCTAAAACTCCTGAAGTTGTGATTACATCAACTTCAACTGTTGGATTTCCTCTTGAATCCAGGATTTGTCGCGCAACGATCTTGGCAATAAAACTCATTATTTGTGGTTTTTTATATTGGAAATAAATTGATCAAATAAATATCGTGAATCATGTGGGCCTGCTGAAGCCTCTGGATGATATTGAACAGAAAAAGCCGTTCCACCGTTTAACTGAATACCAGCTACAGTTTGGTCGTTCAAATGAATGTGAGTAACACTAACATTATCGATTTGCTCTGTACTTTCTTTTGAAATTACAAAACCATGATTTTGCGAAGTAACCTCACCTTTACCAGTGATTAAATTCTTAACTGGGTGGTTAATTCCACGATGGCCATTGAACATTTTTTCTGTTTTCAATCCTTGGCTCAAGCCTAAGATCTGATGCCCCAAGCAAATTCCAAATACTGGTTTATTCAATGCTACAATATCCTTCACCAATCCAATTGAATTTGGCATTGCCGATGGATCGCCAGGTCCATTGGATAACATGTATCCATCTGGTTGGAATCCATTAATATCTTCTAGAGTTGCATCTAGTGGGAATACTTTCACGTGACACCCACGATCAACGAGACAACGAATTATGTTCTTTTTAACTCCGAAATCGAGTAATGCCACCCTGTAAAGCGCATTTTCCGCTTTCACTTCAAACGCATCTTTAGTAGCTACCTTGGACGACAATTCAAGCCCATCCATGGAGGGTACAGCTGTTAATTGCTTTTTCAAAGACTCAATATCAGTATCTTCAGATGATATGATGCAGTTCATTGCCCCTTTACTTCGAATGTGTCTAACCAATGCACGTGTATCAATGTCAGATATACCTACTTTTTTGTTCTCCACCAAGTCTTCCTGTAGTGACTTACTTCCTGAAGCTCTTGAGTATCCATCAGAGAATTTCTTTACAACGATTCCAGCAACATTAATATTATCAGATTCTATTTCGTCATCATGAACTCCGTAGTTCCCAATATGAGCCGAAGTCATAACAAGTACTTGGCCATAATAAGATGGGTCAGTAAACACCTCCTGATAGCCCGTCATCCCAGTGTTAAATGCTATTTCACCGGTTGTGGTCCCAATCATTCCAATTGCTACCCCTTCAAAAGAGGTCCCGTCCTCTAATAATAGTACTGCCGATTGTTGTTCGCTCATACAAGAAATTTTCTGCAAATTTAGGATTTCAAATTCAATCAACCGCGCGTTTTTGAAAGAAGATATCAACGAGATATTAAGAATTATACCTAACAGGTCTAATCAAATATTAAAGTATAAAAAAAGGGATCCACAATTATGGATCCCTTAAATTTGTCAAGATGACAAAAACTAGCGGGTGCCTATTTACCTCCGTCTAATTCGTCTTGCCATTTTTTCAACTCATCCCATTTCCCATCTGCTGCAAGCTGCGCTTGTTCTGGCCAAGTATTAGTAACGTGGCTGCCACGTACGTCAGCGATGATTTCAGATATTTTCTCAGGAGTACTTCCTGCCAGGTCAGCGTAAGTTGCCAATCCTGCAGCAGCAAGAACTTCAGCAATCTTAGGTCCAATTCCCTCAATTTTCTTGAGATCATCAGCAGCTGCCTTCTTTTCTTTTGCTGGTTTTTCTTCCTTAGCAGGAGCTTCCTCCTTAACTTCTTCTGCAACAGTTTCTTCAACAACCACAGCATCTTCAATTACAGGTGCCTCAGTAGACATCTCAGTAGTTTCTTCAGTTGCTACAGTAGCATCAGTTGCTTTTGCTCCTCCACCTCTACGTGAACGACGAGTAGTTTTCTTAACTCCTTCGTTAGTATACATGTCGTTGAAGTCAACTAATTCGATCATACACATCTCTGCGTTATCTCCAACTCTGTATCCAGTGCGGATGATACGTGTGTACCCTCCTGGACGATCAGCAATTCTTGGAGCTACTTCTCTGAACAATTCGCTAATCGCTTCTTTACTTTGAAGGTAGCTAAATACAGTTCGTCGAGAGTGAGTAGAATCTGTTTTTGACTTTGTTAAAATTGGCTCAACGTAAACACGCAATGCTTTAGCTTTTGCTACAGTTGTGTTAATGCGTTTGTGCTCAATTAATGAACATGCCATGTTCGAAAGCATCGCTTTTCTATGCGCTGTCTTTCTACTTAGGTGATTGAATTTTTTTCCGTGTCTCATAACTATAAATTTCGCAAGTAACGGTTAACTGTATCTTGTATCGCCAGATACAGCCACCTATCACGCCATTTTCTTTTTTTTACTAATCGCGATACTAATCTTTATCTAATTTGTATTTGGAAACATTCATTCCGAATGAAAGTCCTTTGTTATCAACTAAGTCTTCCAACTCAGTTAATGACTTCTTACCGAAGTTTCTGAATTTCAAGAGATCATTCTTATTGTAAGAAACAAGATCACCTAAAGTTTCAACGTCTGCAGCTTTCAAACAGTTTAGTGCACGAACTGAAAGATCCATATCAACTAATTTTGTTTTCAATAACTGACGCATATGCAATGAAGTTTCATCGAACTCTTCTGTTTCTGCTTTAACTTCGCTATCAAGAGTGATACGCTCGTCAGAGAATAACATAAAGTGGTGAATCAAAATCTTCGCAGCTTCTTTCAGTGCTTCTTTTGGGTGAACTGATCCATCAGTTGTGATGTCAAAGATCAATTTCTCGTAATCTGTTCTTTGCTCAACACGAAAATCTTCTACTTCATACTTTACATTCTTAATAGGTGTAAAGATAGAATCGATAGCGATTGTTCCGAATGGAGCAGAGGGATCAGAGTTCTCTTCAGCTGGATGATATCCACGACCCTTGGTGATCGTTAATTCAATTTCCAACTTAACAGAAGGCTCCATATTACAGATAACCATATCTGGGTTCAACACCTGGAATGCAGATGTGAACTTACCGATATCACCTGCAGTAAGCGTATTTTGTCCTGCAACTGAAACCATAACAGTTTCGCTGTCAGTTCCTTCGATTTGTTGTTTGAAACGAACTTGTTTCATATTCAACACCATCTCAGTAACATCTTCTACAACACCTTTAATTGTTGAGAACTCGTGATCTACTCCTTCAATACGAATTGAAGCGATCGCGAACCCTTCCAATGAAGAAAGAAGTATACGACGTAACGAGTTACCGATAGTAATACCGTAACCTGGCTCAAGTGGACGGAATTCAAATTGTCCAACATGCTCATCAGATTCGAGCATTATCACTTTATCTGGTTTTTGGAAGTCTAATATTGCCATTTTTTTTCTTCGTTTTAATTGAAATTCAGTTGCGCGGTTTATAAGAATGAAGAAGCTCAAACAAACCCTTTGGCTGAATCCAATATTATTAATTATTACTTAGAGTACAATTCGACGATTAATTGTTCCTTGATGTTTTCAGGGATCATTTCACGTGTTGGAACACCAACAATTTTACCTTCTAATTGACTTGGATTCCATTCCAACCAATCGAAAGACTTAATTTGAGGTGTAGCCAATGAGTCACTTATTACTTCCATTGATTTAGACTTCTCACGAACACTAATCACGTTACCAACTTTCGTTGAAAACGATGGGATGTTCACAATTTGTCCATCAACTGTAATATGCTTATGCGATACTAATTGACGTGCACCTGAACGCGTAGGAGCTAATCCTAAACGGTAAACTGTGTTGTCAAGACGTGCTTCACACAATTGCAACAAGTTTTCACCAGTAATACCTTTCATTCTCGATGCTTTATCGAAAAGATTAGAGAACTGACGCTCAAGAATACCATAAGTATACTTTGCTTTTTGTTTCTCACCTAGCTGAACTGCGTATTCTGATTTCTTACCGCGACGTCTGTTTGGTCCATGTTGTCCTGGTCCATACTGACGTTTATCCAACGATTTGTCTGCTCCGAAGATTGGATCTTGGAAACGACGTGCAATTTTTGATTTTGGTCCTGTATATCTTGCCATTTTACTTTTTTTAAGGGAGACTATGAATTAAGGCTTCTCCTCCGATAGTCTGGATTCCCTTTGTTATTAAATCTATTTATTAAACTCTTCTTCTTTTCGGTGGACGACATCCATTGTGTGGCATTGGAGTAACATCATTGATTTCAGTTACTTCAATTCCTGCGTTATGTAATGAACGAATCGCAGACTCACGACCTGAACCAGGTCCTTTAACGAAAACCTTTACTTTACGTAAACCGTAATCGTAGGCCTCTTTCGCTGCATCTTCCGCTGCAACCTGCGCTGCGTATGGAGTGTTCTTCTTAGATCCTCTAAAGCCCATTTTCCCGGCTGATGCCCAAGAAATAACTTGTCCAGAATTATTTGTCAATGAGATGATAACATTGTTGAACGTCGCTTGAATGTGCGCTTGTCCTAATGCGTCAACTTTGACTTTCTTTTTCTTCTTTGCGTTTGACTTTGCCATTTTATTTAGCTTTTATGTTCATTGCTTTCATTAGAATAGGAACTCAGTTCCTGCCCTGCCTCTTCTAATAAAGGGGGCGATTATTGCACTCATCACGCTAAACTGCGATTTGAAATACGGACCGCCTGTCCACTTTATTAAAGAATCCAATCCATCCTGAACAAAATGTCCAATCCAGATTGGTAGCATTGCTACTTCTTCTTATTCGCAACAGTTTTTCTTCTACCTTTTCTTGTTCTTGAATTGTTCTTAGTTCGTTGTCCACGAAGTGGTAAACCAGATCTGTGACGAATTCCTCGTTGACATCCAATATCCATCAATCGCTTGATGTTTGTTTGAACCTCTGAACGAAGTGCTCCCTCAACTTTGATTTCATTCAAAGCAGTACGGATAGCTCCTAACTCATCATCATTCCAATCTTGCACTTTTGTGCTCTCATCAACTTTAGCAGTTGCTAGGACTTTCTGTGCTGTGCTTCTTCCGATTCCATAAATGTATGTTAAACCGATAACACCTCTTTTATTTTTTGGTAAATCAATACCTGCAATACGTGCCATATCTTAACCTTGTCTTTGTTTGAATTTCGGATTCTTTTTATTGATCACGTAAACTACTCCTTTACGTTTCACGATCTTACAGTCAACTGACCGCTTTTTAACTGATGCTCTTACTTTCATCTTTCTTTGTTATTTAATCTGCTTTCGAATTTCGTTTAGATCTCCAGTGTAAAACACCTCCACCTTAACGGGGCAAACCTTCAGTTTACGAATCAAAAGCTTCGCTTTTTCTTATTTGTATCTAAATGTTATACGTCCCTTTGTTAAATCATAAGGAGACATTTCCACTTTAACTCTATCTCCTGGAAGAATCTTGATGTAATACATTCTCATCTTTCCAGAAATATGTGCGGTAATCACGTGTCCGTTTTCCAACTCCACACGAAACATTGCGTTAGACAATGCTTCGATAATTACTCCGTCTTGTTCTATTGATGCTTGTTTCGCCATATCTTACATTCCTGACATCTCGCCTTGCGTACGACGTCCTTTAATTCTTGTTCCTTCCATTAGACCATCCATTTGACGATTTAATAAATACGATTCAACTTGTTGTAGAGTATCCAATACAACTCCCACCATAATCAGTAGAGATGTACCACCAAAGAACATTGCGAATGCATCATTCACTCCAGCCAATTTTGCAATTGCAGGGATGATAGCAATGAATGCTAAGAATAATGATCCAGGGAATGTAATTCTAGAAACTAGAGAATCGATATAGCTAGCAGTTTCTTCACCCGGTCTAACACCAGGAATAAATCCACCACTTCTTTTCAATTCATCAGCGATCTTTCTAGGATTAATCATGATTGCTGTGTAGAAATATGTAAATACGACGATCAGCAGGAACAACGTAAGGTTGTAACCGAAACCGTAAATATCTCCAAAAACCTCTGACATGAAACCACCTTCACTACTGGCAAAGATCATTACAGGTACAGTCATGATTGCTTGTGCAAAGATAATTGGCATTACACCAGAAGCATTCACCTTTATTGGTAAGTAACTTCTTGCGCCTTGATCTTCAGCAGATCTTGCACCAACAACTCGCTTAGCAGTATTCAATGGAACCTTCCGAACCCCTTGAACAATTAGAACAGTGCCAAGTACAACAACCATAAAGGCGAAGATCTCAAGTACAATTTTAATTAAATTACCACCTTCAATCGAGAAAGTAAACTCAGCCATAAATGCTTCAGGCAGACGAGCAAGGATACCAACAGTAATCAATAATGAAATACCGTTACCAATTCCTTTATCTGTAATACGCTCACCTAGCCAAACTGCGAACATCGCACCAGCTACAAGAACCGTGATAGATTGAACCCACCAGAACGTACCAGCATCAGCTGGAAGTGCTCCTTTGCTTTCTACGTATAACGCAAGGTAACTTGGCGCTTGAAGTGCACAAATTACAATTGTCAAAACACGTGTAAACATGTTGATTCGCTTTCTACCAGACTCTCCTTCTTGCTGCATCTTTTGTACCGCAGGCACCGCCATTCCGAGGAGTTGCATAATAATCGACGCACTAATATAGGGCATAATACCCAGTGCCATTATTGATGCATTGGTAAATCCACCTCCAGAGAAAAGAGATAGCAAAGTCTCAAGCATGTTTTGACCATCCTTTGATTGCGCCGCTTGTAAAGCACCGTAGTCAACACCAGGTAAAATTATGAATGATCCAATCCGGTAAATAAGAATTAGAGCAAGCGTAAGTATAATACGCTTTCTCAATTCTTCAACTTTCCAGATATTTTTTATGTTTTGTATAAACTTCTTCATCGGTAAAAAATGTTGGCAAAGTTAATTAGATTTCTGTACAATTCCCACCTTTATCTTCAATTGCTGCTTTAGCAGTAGTTGAAAACTTGTGAGCTGTTACGTCAATCTTTGCCTTAAGTTCACCTCTTCCTAAGATTTTTACTAACTCATTTCGAGACACTAATCCATTAGCCATCAATACTTCATGGTTGATTTCTGTAATTTTCTTACGGTCGATCAACTCCTGAATAATATCCAAGTTAATAGCTTTGTATTCTACTCTATTAATATTCTTAAATCCAAATTTAGGTACTCGACGTTGAAGAGGCATTTGTCCACCTTCGAATCCAACTTTCTTTGAGTAACCAGATCTTGATTTTTGTCCTTTATGTCCACGTGTAGATGTCCCACCACGTCCAGAGCCTTGCCCTCTCGCGATACGTTTTCTATTTTTCGTGGATCCCTTTGCAGGGGTTAAATTATGTAAATTCATTTCAATGCGTTTTGAGCTTTTACCGAAGTAGAAGCGTTATAGATTACTCAACTACAGTAACTAAGTGTTGAACTTTCTTGACCATACCAAGGATTTGTGGAGTTGCTTCTTTTTCAATTACTTGATTCAACTTACTAAATCCTAATGCTTTAATCGTTGCTTTTTGTCTTGCTGGGCGATTAATAGCACTTCTAACAAATTTGATTTTAATTGTTTCCATGTCTTTTTCTATTAACCGTTAAATACTTTATCAAGATCAACTCCACGTTGTTTAGCAACAGCAACTGCATCTCTCATTTGAGCCAATGCGTCCATTGTAGCTTTAACTACGTTATGTGGGTTTGATGAACCTTGAGACTTAGCTAAGACGTTGTGAATTCCAACGCTCTCTAATACAGCACGCATCGCACCACCGGCGATAACTCCTGTACCTTCAGATGCTGGTCTTAACAAAACGCGTGCACCACTAAATTTACCTTTTTGAAGGTGTGGTACTGTTCCATGTAAAATTGGAACTCGTATTAAGTTTTTCTTCGCATCGTCAATTCCTTTAGAAATAGCTTCCGTTACTTCTTTTGCTTTTCCAAGTCCATGACCTACGATTCCATTCTCATCACCAACAACAACAATAGCGGAAAAACTAAATGTACGACCACCTTTGGTAACTTTCGTTACACGATTAATTGATACGAGTTTATCTTTCAACTCAATATCTACAGATTTTACTCTATTTCCTTGTGCTCCCATTATTAAAATTTTAAACCGCCTTCTCTTGCTGAGTCAGCTAATGTTTTAACTCTACCGTGATACAAATATCCGTTACGATCAAACACAACAGTTGTAATTCCGGCTTTAACAGCTTTTTCAGCTACTTCTTTTCCTATAGCAGCTGCTTGATCTGATTTAGATCCTTTGCTTGCTACTTTATTTTTGAATGATGATGCAGATACAACAGTTTGTCCTGTTGAATCATCAATGATTTGAGCGTAAATTTGTTTGTTGCTTCTGAAAACAGTCAAACGTGGTTGCGCAGCAGTACCAGAAACATTTCTTCTGATTCTACGCTTAATTTTTGCTCTTCTTGTTACTTTACTAAATGCCATAACTTTTAAGATATCTTAATTATTTTGCTGCTGCTGTTTTACCAGCTTTTCTTCTTAGTTCTTCACCTAAGTACTTAACACCTTTTCCTTTGTATGGTTCAGGTTTACGTAGTGAACGAATCTTAGCCGCAGCTTGTCCTACTAATTGCTTATCGATTGACTCCAATGTTACGATTGGTGCCTTTCCTTTTTCAGACACAGTTGATACCTTAATTTCTTTAGGAAGTTCGATTACAATCGGGTGAGAGTATCCTAATGCTAGATCCAAACGTTGACCGCTTGCACTTGCACGGAAACCTACTCCGACAACTTCTAATTCCTTTTTGTACCCTTCTGTGACACCAACGATCATATTTTGAACAAGTGCGCGGTATAAACCATGCATTGCTCTATGTTCCGGTGCGTCTGATGCGCGGCTGAATGAAATCGTATCACCATCAATGTTCATTGTAATACAAGAATTAATTTCTTGTGACAACTCACCTTTAGGTCCTTTAACAGTAGCAACGCCACCGTTTGATTTCACTTCCACTCCACTCGGGATTGTAACTGGGGATTTACCTATCCTTGACATTTCTAATTACTTAAGTGTGTTTAATATACGTAAGCGAGAACTTCTCCTCCTACGTTTTCTCTTTTCGCTTCTTTGTTTGTGATCACACCTTTCGATGTTGAAACAATCGCAATTCCAAGACCGTTCAATACACGTGGCATTTCTTGTGCTCCGTTGTACTTACGTAGACCTGGGCGAGATGCTCTTTGCAATTTAGTAATTGCAGGTACTCTCGTTGATGGATTGTATTTCAAGGCGATTTTGATCACTCCTTGCTTGTTGTCTTCTTCGAATTTGAAATCACGGATATAACCTTGATCAAAAAGAATTTTCGTCATCTCACGTTTCACATTTGAACCTGGGATTTCTACCATCTTTTTTCTCGCAGCACTCGCATTTCTAATTCGAGTAAGAAAATCTGCTATTGGATCTGTATTCATAATATAAAATTGCGGTAACGGTTTTCAACTTATGTTGAACCTGAAACCAGTTTAAAAATTTACCAACTTGCTTTTTTAACACCTGGGATTTTGCCGTCTAGTGCCATTTCACGGAATGTAACACGTGAAATACCAAACTGACGCATGTAACCTCTTGGACGTCCTGTCAAACCACAACGGTTGTGACCACGAACTTTAGATCCATTTGGCGACATTTTTTGCAATTTGATCATCGCATCCCATTTCGCTTCTTGCATTTCATCAGAATCATCTGATGATTTCAAGATTTTTGTTAATTCAGCACGCTTTTCAGCTTGTAGAGCAGCGAGTCTCTCTCTCTTACGCTCACGCGCTTTCATTGATTCTTTTGCCATCTCTATGTTGTTTTTTTAATGAATGGGAAACCAAATGCATCTAATAATGCCATACCTTCTTCATCACTGTCTGCACTTGTAACGAACGTAATATCCATTCCCATGATACGATTTACTTTATCGATATCAATCTCGGGAAAGATAATATGCTCTTTAACTCCCATGTTGAAGTTTCCACGACCGTCAAATCCTTTTGGGTTAACCCCACGGAAATCACGTGTTCTTGGTAAAGCCACAGATAGCAAACGATCAAGGAAATCGTACATACGATCTCCACGAAGAGTAACCTTCGTACCGATTGGCATTCCTTTTCTTAATTTGAAGTTCGAGATATCTTTTTTAGATATTGTAGCGACAGCTTTCTGACCTGCGATGCGAGTAAGATCCTCTAACGCGTGATCGATCAATTTTTTGTCAGCTACAGCATCACCGATACCTTGACTAATAATAATTTTCTGAAGTTTCGGCACTTTCATTGAAGTCTTGTAACCGAATTTCTCTGTAAGCGCAGGGACTACTTCCCCAGCGTACATGTCTCGAAGTCTTGGTGTATAACTCATTACTTGATCTCCTCTCCGGACTTTTTAGAATAACGTACCATCTTTCCGTCTTTGTTTGCTTTACGTCCGATTCGTGAAGCTTGACCATTATGGACAACCATAATATTAGAAATATGTATCCCAGCTTCTTTCTCAACGATTCCGCCTTCTGGATTTGCTGCTGTTGGTTTCTCGTGTTTCTTAATAAGATTCACTCCACCAACAGTCACACGCAATTTATTGCGATCGATAGAAAGAACTTCTCCCTCTTGACCGTTCGATTCACCGCTAATTACCTTAACAGTGTCACCTACTTTAATGTGTAATTTCTGTTGCATAACTACTAATTTAAAGTACCTCGGGTGCCAATGAAACTACTTTCATATAGTCTGCATCACGCAACTCACGAGCAACTGGTCCGAAAATACGAGTTCCTCTCATCTCACCTGTTGTGTTGAGGATAACGCAAGCATTATCATCGAAGCGGATATAAGAACCGTCAGGACGACGTACTTCTTTTTTTGTTCTAACTACTACTGCCGTGGCAACCTGTCCTTTTTTGACAGCTCCAGAGGGCATTGCACTCTTAACAGCAACTACAATCTTGTCCCCTACTGAGGCATAGCGACGTTTTGTTCCTCCTAAAACACGGATGACCAATACAGTTTTCGCTCCAGAATTGTCTGCTACTTTAAGCCTTGATTCCTGTTGTAACATTACTAATACTATTTAGCTCTTTCAATAACTTCTACTAGTCGCCAGTTCTTTGTCTTTGACAAAGGACGTGTCTCCATGATACGAACTGTATCTCCAATGTTGGAGTCGTTCTTCTCATCGTGTGCAACGAACTTAGTAGTCTTCTTTACAAACTTTCCGTATTTCGGGTGTTTCTCTTTACGCTCAACTGCGATTACGATGGACTTGTCCATTTTATCGCTAGTTACGATCCCGATACGTTCTTTTCTTAAATTACGCTTTTCCATTTCAAGCTTCGTTTAGATTAACAAGCAACTAAGCTTGCGCCTCACGTTTTGTTAACTCAGTTTTTAAGCGAGCTACTGTACGACGAACGTAACGTAACTGTAACGGGTTCTCCAAAGGAGCCACGCTGTGTGTTAGTTTCATTTTCGCTAGTTGCTCAGCTGTATTCGAGATTTGAGTTTTCAAATCTTCAACCGATAATTTTGTGATTTCTTGCTGCTTCATGATTGTTTCTATTTTCCTGGTACTACGTAATCCGGACGAGTCACGAATTTACATTTAACAGGCATTTTTTGTGCTGCCAATCGCATTGCTTCTTTTGCAGTTTCGTAAGGTACTCCATCTGCTTCAAATAAAATACGACCTGGTCTAACCACGGCAACCCAGTGACTTGGAGCTCCTTTACCTTTACCCATACGCACCTCAGCTGGCTTAGCAGTTACTGGCTTGTCTGGGAAAATGCGAATCCATACTTTACCTTCACGTTTCATGTAACGCGTAACCGCGATACGTGATGCTTCGATCTGGCGAGATGTGATCCAACCTGGCTCCAAAGTCTTCAACGCGAAAGATCCGAAAGCAACCGTACTACCTCGATGGGCGATACCTCTGTTACGTCCTTTCTGCGCTTTTCTAAATTTGGTTCTTTTTGGTGATAACATTTCTGTTCTATTTTCTAATTGATCAACTAATAATCTCTGTTCTTAACTGAAGCAACTCTTCAGTACGAATTTCGACTATCTTCTTTGCGGTCTTCTCTTACCTTGTGGTTTACGTCCGCCGCTGCCACCTTTTCCAGTGCTTTGGCCAACATTTGGTGAAAGGTCACGCTTTCCAAAAACTTCTCCTTTGCAAATCCAAACTTTGATTCCCAAACGTCCGTAAGTAGTATGCGCTTCCGCTAGTGCGTAATCAATGTCAGCTCTGAACGTATGTAACGGAGTACGTCCATCCTTGTACATTTCTGATCGCGCCATTTCAGCACCATTCAAACGACCAGAGATCTTCACTTTGATTCCCTCTGCTCCCATTCTCATGGTACTAGCGATGCTCATTTTAATTGCTCTTCTGAAAGAGATACGAGCTTCAAGTTGACGAGCGATTCCATCAGCAACTAATCGAGCATCCAATTCTGGACGTTTTACCTCGAAGATGTTGATTTGGATTTCTTTCTTCGTCAATTTTTTCAACTCCTCTTTCAATTTGTCAACCTCCTGACCACCTTTTCCGATAATTACTCCTGGACGTGCAGTGTTGATAGTAACGGTTACCAACTTAAGTGTACGTTCAATAATAATTTTCGCAATGCTTGCTCTAGATAAACGAGCTCGAAGGTATCTACGGATTTTATCGTCTTCAACGAGTTTGTCCTTGTAATCTTCTCCTCCGTACCAGTTAGATTCCCATCCTTGGATGAAACCTAATCTATTTCCAATTGGATTTGTTTTTTGTCCCATTTATCTAAAATTATTCAGCGTTAGCTGCGTCAACAACGATGCTAACATGATTTGATCTTTTTCTAATTCTGTGCGCTCTTCCCTGCGGTGCTGGTTGAATGCGTTTAAGCATTGCCCCTCCACCTACTTCGATAGATTTCACAAAAAGTGTTACTTCTTCGATACTTTTATCTTCGTTTTTCAGCTCCCAATTTGCGATCGCTGAACGAAGTAATTTTTCCAAGCTAGTAGACGCGTCTTTAGCGTTATGTTGCAATATGTTTAGAGCTTTATTTACTTCAACTCCTCTTACGAGATCTGCAACCAATCTCATTTTACGTGGAGCAATCGGCGATTTATTCAATTTTGCAAATGCAATTGATTTATTCGCTTCTTTTATTTTTTCAGCTCTCAGTCTTTTTCTAGCACCCATAATCTGCTATTTTATCTTTTCTTATCTTTCTTACCACCTGCGTGACCACGGAAGTTACGAGTTGGTGCAAATTCACCTAACTTGTGACCTACCATGTTTTCTGAAACGAATACAGGGATAAACTTATTTCCATTATGAACAGCGAATGTTAGTCCAACGAAGTCAGGAGTAATTGTACTTGCTCTCGACCATGTTTTGATAACAGACTTGCTGCCTGATTCTTGCGCGTCATCTACTCGCTTCAATAGCTTGTAGTGCACAAACGGTGGTTTCTTTAACGAACGACTCATATCCTAATTATTTTTTTCGTTTTTCAACAATGAATTTATCTGAATACTTCTTCTTCGCACGAGTTTTGTATCCTTTGGCAGGAATTCCGTTACGAGATCTTGGATGACCTCCAGAGTTCTTACCTTCACCACCTCCCATTGGGTGATCTACTGGGTTCATTACAACTCCACGTACACGTGGACGACGTCCCAACCATCTTGTTCGTCCTGCTTTACCAGAAACTGAAAGACTGTGCTCCGAATTTGAAACAGATCCTATAGTTGCCATACAAGTAGTCAAGATCATTCTAGTTTCACCAGAAGGCATCTTAACGATTGCATAACGTCCATCACGAGCGTTCAATTGTGCATATGTTCCTGCTCCACGAGCAATAGCACCACCTTTACCAGGCTTTAATTCGATGTTGTGAATTACTGTTCCTAATGGAATATCACTTAAGTAAAGTGTGTTTCCAACATTAGGTTGAGCATCTTTCCCTGACATTACAGTATCACCTACATTTAATCCTTCAGGAGCAACGATATAACGTTTCTCTCCATCCGCATAGTAAAGTAGTGCAATACGTGCAGTACGATTCGGATCATATTCGATCGTCTTAACCGTAGCAGGTACACCATGCTTTTCACGTTTAAAATCTACAACACGGTATTTTTGTTTGTGACCACCTCCAATATAACGCATGGTCATTCTACCGTCATTGTTTCGTCCACCAGACTTACGTCGACCTTTCACTAAGCTCTTTTCTGGAGCAGAAGCTGTAACGTCTTTGTAGTCACTGATGACTTTGTGTCTTTGCCCTGGAGTTGTAGGCTTGAATTTTTTAAGACCCATTCTTGTTCAGTACTTAAAAGTTATTAAATAAATCAATCGTCTCTCCATCTGCAACAGTAACTACTGCTTTTTTCCACAGTTTGCTACTTTGCTCAACGATACCTCTATTAGTATATTTCGTAGAGGGTATTCCACCGCCATAATTCATGGTCCGAACTCCAGTTACCTGAACTCCATACATCTTCTCGACGGCATTTTTTATTTCGATCTTATTTGCTGTTTTATCAACGGCGAAAGTAAAGCGGTTAAAAACTTCGCTTTGAGCAGTCGCTTTCTCTGTGATAATCGGCTTTTTGATAATTGTCTTCATTACTCGATTAGTTTAGAATCTCTTCGATTGCTTCAATTGAACTCTTTGCCATTACTACTTTACCAGCATTTAATACATCAAATGTATTTACTGAATCAGCAGTTACGACCTTTACCTTCTTAAGGTTACGAGATGACAAATAAACTCCGTCATTCTTTTCACCTAGGATCATCAACACCTTGTCGTTCTCTAATTTCAAGTTTGCGATTAACGCCTTGAAATCTTTTGTTTTGATATCATCCATTTTTGGATCATCAATAACGATAAGATCTTCCGATTTTACTTTGTATGCAAACGCAGATTTACGTGCTAGTCTTTTAACTTTCACATTCAATTTGAAGTGATAGTTACGTGGGCGAGGTCCGAAGATACGTCCACCACCAACTCGCGTTCCAGACTTGATAGAACCCGCACGGGCACCACCTGTTCCTTTTTGCTTCTTTATTTTCTTTGTAGATCCTGTGATCTCAGCTCTTTCTTTCGCTTTATGCGTTCCTTGACGACGATTCGCCAAATGTTGCTTAACGTCTAAGTAGATCGCGTGATCATTTGGTTCAATCCCAAATACATCATCTGATAACTTAACAGACTTAGAAGTAGCGTTTCCTTTTGTACTAATTACTTTAACTTCCATTACTTCTCGATTTCTACGATTGAACCTTTGTGACCTGGAATAGAACCTTTAACGATAAGTAAATTCTTGTCAGCAAGAACTTTCAATACCTGAAGGTTTTCCATTTTCACTCTCTCATTTCCCATTTGGCCACCCATACGCATTCCTTTGAATACACGTGCTGGGTATGAAGCAGCTCCAATTGAACCTGGTGCACGTAATCTATTGTGCTGACCATGTGTCGCTTGTCCTACCCCACCAAATCCGTGGCGTTTTACAACTCCCTGGAAACCTTTACCTTTAGAGGTTCCCGCTATAGAAACGTACTCACCTTCTTCGAAGATTCCTACTTCTATACTATCACCGAGACTTAAGCCTTCCATTCCCTGAAACTCAACGAGTTTTTCTTTAGGTTCAGTTTTAGCTTTCTTAAAATGACCTTTCAATGCAGCTGGAGTGTTTTTATCCTTGCGGTCTCCAAACCCTAATTGAACGGCATCGTAACCATCTCTGTCTTGTGTTTTGATCTGTGTGACCACACAAGGACCTGCTTCTATTACTGTGCATGGCATTGCTTTACCCTCGGCACTGAAGATGCTAGTCATTCCGATTTTTCTACCAATAATTCCTGGCATTGTTCTTTTGTTATTTAATTATTACTCAGCATTAAGTCCTTAGCAGTCAAAACCGCTAAGGACTTAAATATTTTAATTACACTTTAATCTCTACGTCAACTCCACTTGGAAGCTCCAAACGCATAAGCGCATCTACAGTCTTCGAAGAAGAAGAATAGATATCCAACAAACGCTTGTATGCGCATAATTGGAATTGCTCACGTGCTTTTTTGTTAACGTGTGGCGATTTCAATACAGTATAAATTCTCTTGTGCGTTGGAAGTGGAATTGGCCCACTAACGATAGCACCTGTAGACTTAACTGTCTTAACGATCTTTTCAGCAGACTTGTCAACTAAATTGTGATCGTATGATTTTAATTTGATTCTAATTTTTTGATTCATCGTATCTAGTTATTATGCTGAAACTCCTTTAACTTTTGCAACCACTTCTTCAGCAACACCTTTTGGTGCCTCTGCGTAGTGTGAAAACTCCATACTTGACGTTGCACGTCCAGATGACATTGTTCTCAATTGCGTTACATATCCAAACATTTCCGATAATGGAACATCAGCTTTAACAACTTTAGCTCCGTTTTTATCATCCATACCTCTCATGACACCACGACGACGGTTAAGGTCACCTACGATATCACCCATGTTTTCCTCAGGAGTTACAACTTCCAATTTCATCATTGGCTCAAGAAGAACTGGGCTTGCTTTAGGCAAGGCAGTTTTAAATGCCAACTTAGCACACAATTCGAATGATAAAGCATCTGAATCGACTGCGTGGAATGAACCATCTGATAAAGTAACTTTCATAGCGTCCATTTCGAAACCAGCCATTACACCATTTTTCATTGATGCTTTGAAACCTTTCTCAACAGACGGGATAAATTCTCTAGGAATGTTACCACCTTTAATTACGTTAATGAACTCCAATCCTGTTTTCTCTGGATCAGCTTGAGGTTCAATCTTAACAACGATATCTGCGAATTTACCACGTCCACCTGATTGTTTCTTGTATACCTCTCTGTGATCGATCGGAGCTTGAATATTCTCGCGGTAGTTTACTTGAGGAGCACCTTGGTTCACCTCAACTTTAAACTCTCTTCTTAGCCGATCAACGATAATATCCAAGTGCAACTCTCCCATTCCTGAGATAATTGTCTGTCCTGATTCTTCATCAGTTCTTACTTGGAAAGTTGGATCCTCTTCTGCAAGTTTTTGTAGACCTACACCCAATTTATCTGAATCTGCTTGAGTTTTTGGCTCAATAGCCACCCCGATCACTGGATCTGGGAAATCCATAGACTCCAATACGATTGGCGCTTTTTCATCACACAATGTATCTCCAGTCTTAATGTCCTTAAACCCAACGAATGCTCCGATATCTCCTGCTCCTAACTCTGGCACTTGATTTTGTTTATCAGCGTGCATTTGGAAAATTCTTGAGATACGCTCTTTCTTTCCAGAACGAGCATTCAATACATAAGATCCAGCTTCTAATTTACCTGAGTAAGCACGTGTAAAACATAAACGACCAACGAAAGGATCCGTTGCAATTTTAAATGCTAATGCTGCGAATGGCTCATCGAAAGATGGCTTACGCATCTCAACTTCATCAGTTTTTGGGTTAGTACCTTCGATTGCGTCAACGTCAACTGGTGAAGGAAGAATTTCCATTACCATGTCTAACATTGCCTGAACACCTTTGTTCTTAAATGCAGAACCACACATCATTGGTATAACCTTACCAGCGATAGTAGCCTCACGTAAACAATCCAGGATTTCTCTTTCTGTAATTGACTCAGGATCCTCGAAGAATTTCTCCATCAGTGTCTCAGAATCATCAAATTCAGCGACTGCCTCCAATAATTCTTCTCTCAATTGAGTTGCTTCATCAAGAATATCAGCAGGAATTTCGATTTCCTCGAAAGTCATCCCGTGATCATCTTCGTTCCAAACGATTCCTTTGAAGTTGATTAAATCAACAACACCTTTGAAATCATCCTCTGATCCAATGTTAATCTGTAAAGGTAATGCGTGACTACCTAACATCTCTTTTACCTGACGACATACGTTCAAGAAGTCTGCACCTTGACGGTCCATCTTGTTAACGAAACCGATTCTTGGAACATTGTAGTTATCCGCCAATCTCCAGTTTGTCTCAGATTGTGGCTCAACACCATCAACTGCAGAGAATAGGAATACCAAACCATCAAGTACACGTAATGAACGATTCACCTCAACGGTAAAATCAACGTGACCTGGTGTGTCAATAATATTAACGTGGTATTCATCATTTCTATAGTTCCACTTCAGAGTTGTTGCAGCAGAAGTAATTGT
>DKPV01000009.1:0-43584 GCA_002471375.1 Flavobacteriales bacterium UBA7325 | reverse complement strand
TCTTGCTCCATCCAATCCATGGTAGCTCCACCATCATGTACTTCTCCAATCTTATGGTTTACACCACCGTAATAAAGAATACGCTCAGTAGTAGTGGTCTTTCCTGCATCAATGTGCGCGGCAATACCAATATTTCTTGTGTATTTAAGATCTCTTGCCATGCCTTAGAATCTAAAATGTGAAAAGGCTTTGTTAGCCTCTGCCATTCTTAATGTATCTTCTTTTTTCTTGTAAGCTGCTCCCTCTTCTTTCGCTGCTGCGATTACTTCGTTAGCTAACTTTTGCGCCATAGTTTTCTCGTTACGCTTACGAGCGTATCCGATCAACCATTTCATTCCTAGCGATTGCTTTCTTCCTTCACGAACTGGTGTTGGAATTTGGTAGGTAGCTCCTCCAACTCGGCGACTACGAACCTCTACACTTGGAGTAATATTGTCTAGTGCTTTTTTCCAAGTCTCTAGACCTGTAACACCTTCTTCAGTTTTCTCCTCAACGATATCCATCGCTTCATAGAAAATTTTGAACGCTAAATTCTTCTTTCCACTGAACATCATGTTGTTGACGAATTTCGTCACCATCACTTCGTTAAATCTTGGATCCGGAAGGATTGCTATCTTTTTGGCTTTTCTTCTTCTCATCTCTTAATTCTTTAATCGATTACTTCTTAGGTCGTTTTGTTCCGTACTTCGAACGACGTTGAGTACGTCCTTCAACTCCAGCAGTATCTTCTGCACCACGAACTATGTGGTAACGTACCCCTGGAAGATCTTTTACTCTTCCTCCACGGACCAATACTAATGAGTGTTCTTGTAGGTTGTGACCTTCACCACCGATGTAAGCATTAACTTCCTTACCGTTTGTTAGTCGCACTCTGGCAACTTTACGCATCGCCGAGTTCGGCTTCTTAGGTGTAGTGGTGTACACACGCACACATACTCCCTTTCGCTGAGGACAAGAATCAAGTGCTGCTGACTTGCTCTTCTTGACTACTGCTTTTCTCCCTTTGCGAACTAATTGTTGGATAGTTGGCATAAAAAATACTTGTTAACTTTAATTAATATACAATTCACCCAAAGCCTCTTTTGGGGGTGCAAAGATATGAGATTTAATTTATAAACCAAGGGCTACTGGGAAAAAAGAGTGTTTTTTTCACATGAATGTGTTTACATCTTTTTTTAGAGTGATTTTACTAAAGATTTTTCTCAATCAAAAAATTTAATTTTCACTCCAATCAGCCTTGTACTTGAGTACATTTCCCAAGTCTAATTTGAGACGCCAAAATTATACTAAAATATTCAATTGAAAGCTTAATAATATCAGAAATTAGACCTGTATAATTTGAGGTAAAGCTGATTTTTCAGAGACCACATCCAGTCCAACAATTGCGATATTTCCAATAATCCAAAAAAAACAGGGTATGAAATTATATACAGCGCTATTTATTATATTTCAAACAGCATTCACTTTTACAGGTTACTGTCAACCTGACAGCCTACTAATTAATGAACGGACACCATCTTGGGCCAAAAACGTTCTTGTTAAGTCTGAACTATTTGGCAATTACACGATACTAGACGATATTAATCCATTTTACTTTGAAGTTGATCTCAATGGTGATGATCTCACAGATATTGTTTTAAGAGTAAAACACAAACTAACCGGCGATGTGGGAATATTCGTAATTAACGGCGGTAAGAATCTTTGCTTCGTAATGGGCGCAGGAAAACCCATAGGAATGGGTAGCAACATCGATTGGTGTAATAAGTGGTTTATTTTTCGAGACAAGGCAATCTATAACTTCGACTCGAAGAAAGTTAAGACAGTCATAAGAACCCCTGGGATAGAATTACGGAAAACTGACAGCAAAAGTGTCATTATATACTGGGACCGAAGAAAGTATATTGCAAAAATTAAAAGTACATAAAGTGCTATGCTATCCAGACAGCTCTCCTTCCAACCAATCAAATGCCCTTGTACCGATTTGATCATTATGCCATATGCGTGTCTCCGCTGAAGAAGTAAAAACATAAGTTGGGAATCTGCTTTTGGAAATTGTCTCAAACGGAACAAAATCACTTTCCAGAACAATATTGATTCGACCTTTAGCTTTCTCAAGATATTGGTCTAACGCAAGCGAATCAGTTGAAAGTACTTTAAAATCGATATTGACACTTGATGTACGCTCTTGAATTTTTAATAGCCTATCCAATGCCTCGTGACAGTATGGGCAATTCGGAATTGCAATTACAGTGAGGTGATCCATTTCGGAAATCTCATCAGCGGGATCAACGATAGAATAATCGTTAGCAAAATCACTTTCATAAATGGGATTACCCATAAAGTATACCAAAAATGGGACGACGGTAAGTAACCAAGCAGAGATCCGAACCTTCCGATTACTCGACTTTCTCCTCACCAACAGAGTCATCACAATCCCGAGAAGAAGAAAAAGAGCGTACGGAAGCACCTTACTCATTGTCCACCCAAAGCCAAAAGAGCTAAATAAGTCATTCATAGAAATTGGTCTAAAAAAAAAGACCGCCAAAAGAAGGCGATCTCAATTAAATTATTGTAATCAATTAATTGATTTCACATGCCGTAGTCGTTGTAAATCCGAATACGCTTGCAGAATCATCACCTTCGTCACAAGTTTCAGTTGCCTTACCTTTTGTGTCGTTGATAGTAACTGTCGTAGTGCCTGTTTGAACTCCTGCCGCTGTAGTTACACATTCGCAAGTGTAATCTTTTTTACAAGACATTAATCCAAATGCCGCGAATGCTGCTACTGCTAATACTTTTTTCATAAGAGAATATTGTTTAAGTTAGAATTACGCCCAAGGTAAGGTTATCTGAGCTAAAATCCAATATAGATTTTACTAACTGCTTATTTGGCGCATGATTTACCTATCGGTACATCACTGAACGAACCGCCTTAACAACTCGATCAGTGCTAGGAAGAGCTACAGGAATTAACGTTGGTGAAAACGCAAGAGGCGTGTCCGTCTGCATTACTCGCATGACCGGAGCATCAAGATAATCAAATGCATATCTCTGTAAATGATACGCCATTTCCGATGCAATAGAAGCCAATGGCCAAGACTCTTCAACAACTACACAACGATTCGTTTTCTTTATAGATTCAACAACCGTCGGATAATCGATTGGCCGAACTGTTCTCAGATCAATAACTTCACAGCTTACACCCTCTTTCTCAAGAACCTCAACAGCCTCAGCAACCACTTTCAAAATCTTCCCAAACGAAACAATAGTTACATCGGTTCCTTTCTTCGTAACGTTTGCCACGCCAATAGGAATCATAAATTCTCCTTCAGGAACCTCACCTTTGTCTCCATACATCTTCTCAGACTCAAGAAATACAACGGGGTCATTATCTCTAATAGCTGCTTTCAACAAACCTTTCGCATCAGCTGGGTTTGCTGGAGTGACAACCTTTAAACCTGGCACATGTGAATAAAACGCTTCAAAACTTTGTGAATGCGTAGCTGCTAACTGTCCAGCGGAACCGTTCCCTCCTCGAAATACAATCGGGCAATTATATTGACCTCCTGACATCTGTAACATTTTTGCCGCACTATTGATAATCTGATCAGCCGCTAGAATGGCAAAATTCCAAGTCATAAACTCGACAATTGGACGTAAACCATTCATTGAAGCACCAACCGCTATCCCAGTAAATCCAAGTTCAGCTATAGGGGTATCAATCACTCGCTTTGGACCAAATTCATCAAGCATTCCTTGAGAAACCTTATAGGCACCATTATACTCCGCAACCTCTTCTCCTAAAAGAAAAACATTCTCATCACGACGCATCTCTTCTGACATCGCTTCACATAGTGCTTCTCTAAATTGTAATGTTTTCATGTCCTGTAATTTATACCCTAAACATTTAATGGGTCGCCAAATGTACTAAAATTAGAAATTAAGAGAAAACTTTTTTAGTCGATATTAATCCTAATAAAAAGCGCCATCGCATTAGCCATTATACTTAGTTCAGAAAAACCTCTATATCAGCATTGGAGATGGTGATACAAATCCAATCGAAAGTACAAAATCAAATTTTTGAACAACCTAAATTTTCATACATTTACGGGATGATAATTAAACAAAAGACTTTTATCAAGTACGTCTTAACGATTGCGTTTCTCCACCTCCTATACGTCTCAGATGCCCAAGAGAAGTTTACCGATGATCTGGTAATAGGTGGTAATTATCAGTTTGGGTTATTGGTGCCAGAATATTCCATTGTTAGCTATACAACTACAAATCATGCCCAATCTTTCGATTTGGCTATCTATAAAGAGAAGAAAGGAAATGACATCTACGAACAAATATTTGGTTACCCCGAAATGGGGTTAGCATTGTTCTACAGCACACTTGGAAACTCAGAAGTATACGGAAAGGCTTTTGCTGCCAACTATTTCTATAGAATCAACTTGTTCTCAGGAAGGAATTTTAGAATTTTCAATCGAATGGGAATCGGTTTAGGCTATTTAACCAAAAAATTTGACCTTGACAAAAACCATCTAAACGTAGCCATAGGATCAAGTATAAACATACATTACAATGTGCGCTTTGGAAGCTCATTCCAACTCACAGATCGATTTAGTATGAACGCAGGCCTATCGTTTGACCATTATTCCAATGGAAACACTGGATATCCGAACATCGGCCTTAACTATCTCACTGCTTATTCAGGTGTCAACTATCTAATAGGTGAAAAAACCGAACGAATAGAAAGTGAAATTCCTGACTATGAAAGAGGTCATTCATTTGAAGTACTTGCAAGTCTGGGAGCCAAATACACTAGATCATTTTTAGCGAAGTACTATCCCACTTATTCGGCAGCCTTTGAATACAACTATTTAATTGGTCGAACTTTCAACTTTGGAACAGGACTCGATGTTTTTTATGACACCTCAGTCATTCCGCAACTTGAAGAAGCCGGAGAAGAAACTAGAGTGACAGACAATTTTCAAACAGGTATTCATCTGTCACAAACAATTGTATATCGTAATTTTAGATTTTCCCTCCAAGAAGGGTTCTACATTGGACTTGCTAATCGTGTAAACAATAAAGCGATGTACAGTAGAGCAATTCTCAAATACTTTGTAAACGATAATTTTTCTCTGCGCTTCGCTCTGAAATCACATTTGCACATCCTTGATTATCCTGAAATTGGATTTGGCTACAAGTTTTAATTATGAGAACCTTTTTATTCATTCTACCGATTTTAATACTTTTCTCTTGCGGGAAAGAGAACAAAGAGATTCAAATCACTCGAGACTTAGAAGCCTTTTCCTATGTTCATTTAAATAGCTCATTTAATGTCATCCTAGTGGAAGATACGGCATACTTTGTGGAGCTAAGCGGTAAGGCCAAAATTGTCAACGCTGTTGAACTAACTATTGAAAATGGGATACTGAACATTGAACGTACCTCCAGTAATGACTGGCTCTCACCAAAAAGTAATAAAGTAACACTAACGATACATGCACCACCTCTAGAAGGTGTAAACGCAAATGAAACTTGTGGGATCACTACAAGAAATCCAATCACCTCAAATGAGTTTGGACTGGTACTTAAAGGCAAGGGGAGTGAGGCAAGTTTGGATTTAGATTGTCACACCTTCTTTTTCTGGAACAACGCACCAACTGGTGGTAGAATAACACTCACCGGTCAATGCTACGCTATGAAACTTTGGACAACTGCCTTGGTTAAGGTTGACGCATCCGATGTTCAAGCTGAATATGGTATCCTTGAAAATGAATCGAAAGCAGATTGTAGTATAAGAGCAAGTACACTATTTGAATATAGTATTAAAGACGAAGGGGATGTGCATATTTATGGCAGTCCTACGCAGACAAACCTTATCGATCATTCTGGTTCGGGAGAATTGATTACTCACTAACTTAGGCTCGAATTTTCATCGATTTCTCCTCTACAACTTGGAAAATATAAAAGAATCCAAATTAAAGCCTTTCTTATACCCTAAAACGGTCAATAAATTGTTAAATTCGCGAACGATTTAAAGAAATTATTCCCTATGAAAATATTAGTTTGTATCAGTAAATCTCCGGATACGACTTCGAAAATCGCCTTTGTAGATGGTGACTCGAAATTCGATGAAAATGGAGTTCAGTATATCGTAAATCCATACGATGAATGGTACGCTTTAGTCCGAGGACTTGAGCTTAAAGAAGCAAATGGCGGAACAGTTACAATATGTACAGTTGGTCAAGCCGATGATGATGCCGTAATCCGTAAAGCACTAGCAATTGGTGCTGATGATGCAGTCCGAATCGATGCAGAGCCAACAGATGCTTATTTTGTTGCTATGCAAATCGCTGAATTTGCAAAAGATGGAGGGTACGACCTCATCTTAACTGGAAAAGAAACAATTAACTATAACGGATCACAGGTAGGTGGAATGTTAGCTGAGGCAATGGACCTTCCATTTGTATCTGTTGCTTCTAAACTGGATGTAAATGGTACTAAAGCAACTATCGAACGAGAAGTTCAGGGAGGTGTGCAAAGTGCTGAATTAAATCTACCAGCGGTCATTTCATGTGCTAAGGGTATGGCGGAACAACGGATTCCAAACATGCGAGGAATTATGGCTGCAAGAACCAAACCACTTAATGTTGTTCCAGCAGCAGATATCCAAGCGCTTACATCATTTGAAAGCTACGGACTTCCAGCAGCTAAATCAGCGTGCAAGATGATTGATCCAGAAAATATGGATGAATTAGTAGAGTTATTACATAACGAGGCGAAAGTCATTTAATCCACTTCTATTATGTCAACATTAGTATATATAAATAGTACAAACGGCGTTTCTAAAAGCGCACTAGAGGTTGTAACTTACGCTAAGAAATTAGGAAATGATGTCATTGCTATCACTGTAGGTGGAGCTGACGATTCTAGCTTAGGTGCACTTGGAGAATACGGAGCGAGCAAAGTCCTAGTTGATCGCGCCGTTACTTCTGATGATGCACAACAACTTACACGCGTCATTACCACAGCCGTAGAATCAACTGGAGCCGATACAGTAATTTTCTCCCATGATTTAGTTGCAAAAGCTGTTGCATCTAGACTATCAGTTAGATTAAAAGCTGGACTTGTTTCTGGAGCAGTTGATGTTCCATCAGGAGACACTGTAAAAGTGAATGTATTCTCTGGAAAGGCATTTGGAAATGTAAAGTTGTCCTCTGGTAAAAAAATCATTTCTCTTTTACCTAACAGTTTCCAACCTGAAGGCGGTGGAAGCGCTTGTAGCGTTGAAGACTTTAATGGAAATGCTGGAGAAGCATCCATCACAGTTCTTGGCACTAAGAAACCTGAAGGTGATATTCCATTACCAGAAGCTGAACTAGTTGTCTCGGCAGGAAGAGGACTCAAGGGACCTGAAAACTGGGGAATGGTTGAAGATTTAGCCACATCCTTGGGAGCAGCTACAGCATGTTCTCGACCAGTTGCTGACATCGGATGGAGACCTCATCATGAGCACGTGGGTCAAACAGGCGTAGCAATTCGTCCAAACCTATACATTGCAGCTGGTATTTCTGGAGCAATCCAACATTTAGCTGGAGTAAACGGCTCTAAGGTAATCGTTGTTGTAAATACTGATCCAGAAGCGCCGTTTTTTAAGGCTGCAGATTATGGAATTGTAGGAGATGCTTTTGAAGTATTACCACGATTGAATGAAGCTGTGAAGAAATTCAAGGCATCAAATTAGTAAGTAATAAAGAAATCGTATTTTTACGAAACAATAATTATCGGGGAAGTAATCTTATTTCCCCGATAATTTATACTTGAGGAAAAGGAACGGGGAACATGGATAAAATCAAACTTGAGATCGTAGGCTTATCATATAGTCAAACTCAATCAGGTGCATACGCATTGGTCTTATCTGAAGTAAACGGCAGCCGTCGACTTCCAATTATCATAGGAGGTTTCGAGGCACAAGCAATTGCTATCGAGCTTGAAAAAATGGTTCCTACTCGACCACTTACTCACGATCTATTTAAGAATTTTGCTACCACGTTTGACATAAATGTCAAGGAGGTTGTGATCGACAATTTAGTAGAAGGAATATTCTATTCTAAGCTTATTTGCGAAATGGATGGGAAGATTACCAAGATTGATGCGCGTACATCCGATGCTATTGCCATTGGAGTTAGGTTTCAGTGTCCAGTCTACACTTTTGAAAGCATACTTTCAAGCGCAGGAATCTTACTTGACGAATCAACCGAAGAAGATGAAAATCTTTTCGCTGAAATGTCAGAGGAAGAGGATGAAAATAAGGATTCAATTGAATCTCGCTCAGTTGAAGAGCTCGAAGCACAGCTTACAGATGCTCTTGCAAACGAAGAGTATGAACGTGCTTCTAAATTAAGAGATGAGATCAATAAACGTGGTGCATAACCAATCACCATTTTGATTGAATTTACTTCAGAATGAAGTACTACACTAAATACAACTACTTGCTATGGGAATCAAATCTAGATTAACACTACTCAATTTTCTTGAGTTTTTTGCTTGGGGAGCTTGGTTACTATCTGCAGGGGCATACATGTTTTTCACTCTTAAATTCAGTGGTATTCAAATTGCTGCTTGTTATGGGACCATGGGTTTTGCATCCTTATTCATGCCAGCCATTATGGGGATTGTTGCCGATAAATGGATAAGTGCAGAGAAGATTTTGGGCGCCTCGCATTTAATACTAGCTGGTCTCCTTATCGCTTTAGCCAACGTTCAAGATTTTAATTCGTTCTACGCAATTATCTTTTTAGTGTCAATGTTCTACATGCCGACGATTGGACTTAATCGATCCATTTCATTCGCTACCTTGGAAAATCGTGGGATGGATATAGTGAAGGTTTTTCCTCCTATCCGTGTTTGGGGGACTGTAGGATTTATTCTTGCTGCTTGGTCTGTAGATATTCTTGAGTTTGGGATCACACCTAATCAATTTTACGTAAGTGCGATTGCCTCTGCCGTTCTCAGCATATACTCCTTCACCTTGCCTAAGGTTGGCGTTCAAAAATCATCTGAAAAGAAGACCGTAATTCAAGCCCTTGGACTCGACGCATTTAGATTATTTAAGTCAAGAAAAATTGCGCTATTTCTAATCTTTTCAATGCTTCTTGGATGCGTCTTACAGATTTCAAATATGTGGGGTGATCAATTTCTTCAGTCTTTTGGTGTCGAATATGCTGGTTCTTTTGTGACAGAATATTCACTTGTTTTTCTTTCCTTCTCTATGGTGTCAGAGGCATTGTTTATCCTTTCTATACCATGGTTTCTAAAGAAATTTGGTATCAAGAAAGTTATGCTAATGAGTATGTTTGCATGGGTACTTCGATTTGCGTTCTTTGGAATTGGTGATCCTGGGACAGGGTTCATATTCTTGACATTATCGATGATCATCTACGGAATGGCTTTTGATTTTTTCAATATTTCAGGGTCAATGTTCATGGCTAAGGAGTCCTCACCTTCCATTCGATCAAGTGCTCAAGGCTTATTTATGCTCATGACTAATGGGATCGGTGCAATAATAGGCGCCTACGGAAGTGGATACATTGTTGATTTGTATTCTGTTTATAGTGATGCAGGTGTCATTAGAGATTGGCCAAAAATATGGTTTATTTTTGCAATCTATGCCCTTGTAGTTACTGTCGCATTTGCCTTAATTTTTAAGTACAAGCACGATGCTAAAGAGCTTGGCGAAGTGGAACATTAAATAGATTATGGAATTAATCGAGCGCATCTTTTCAATTAAGTCTAAAACTGACTTTGACAAGGTAGCATTAGATGTTTTTCATTATCAAGTCGAGCATTGCTCCGTTTATCGAGAATACGTTGAAAAAGTAAATCGCAACAACCCAAGTACGATTGAGGATATCCCTTTTCTACCAATCTCATTCTTCAAGACCCACAGCATTAAATCTACTGATTTTGAGCCTCAAGTAGTTTTTAAAAGTAGCGGGACAAGTGGTCAGCGCTCAACTCACCAGATTAAAGACTCTGCCGTTTACGAACGCTCCTTTACATCAATCTACACTAACTCAATCGGAATACCAAGCGATCAAGTAATTTTAGCCTTATTGCCCAACTATCAGGAACAAGGCGAATCCAGTCTTGTCTATATGGTTGATCATCTCATCAAACAATCTGCAGACTCATTGTCAGGTTTTGTGCTCGATGATCTCAATTTGCTAATAGCTCGATATAAGTCTGCGCGTAAACTTGGTAAACAAGTTGTCATTTTTGGAGTATCCTATGCACTCCTCGATCTTTGTGAATTGACCCCAAATCTTTCCGACGCTACTATCATAGAAACAGGTGGCATGAAGGGAAGAAGAAAAGAACTGACCAAAAAGGAACTTCACCAACAATTGCGATTAGAACTAAACTGTGATAAGATATCATCCGAATACGGAATGACAGAATTACTATCTCAATCCTACAGCATTGAAAATGGTCTATTTGAACTATGCCCATGGATGGATGTTCAATTAAGAGATATAAGCGATCCATTCGCTTCTGTTAAAGAAGGTAAAACCGGTGGAATTAATGTGATAGATTTGGCAAATATTCATAGCTGTTCGTTCATTGCTACTGATGACTTAGGAAGATTTACCGATCTCAAACTTGAACTTATGGGACGGTTTGATCATACAGATGTTCGAGGCTGTAATCAAATGGTGCTCTGATAAGTCAACTTTTCACTTAATTAGTATCTTTATCGAAGTTATGACAACACAAACGATCATGATATTGATAATAATCGGACTAATGGCTGGCGCTCTTAGTGGATTTGTTGGTGTTGGTGGTGGAGTTGTGATTGTTCCGGCGTTGATCTATACACTAGGTATGGGACAATTCAATGCTCAGGGTACAAGTCTATTTATTCTATTACTTCCGGTGGGAATTATGGCATTTTATAACTATGCCAAACACGATCATGTGAATTGGAAATTTGGAATTATCGTGGCATTAAGCTTTGTTATTGGTGGATACGTAGGTTCAAAAATTGCTTTAAAAATATCACCTTCAATAATCAAAATTATTTTTGGCTTGGTCATGGGATATGTTTCTATCCGAATGATCATGTCTGGCTTAACATCGCTTCCAAATGACACCTGAGTTCAAACAATATATCATTGATTATAGCGATCGTATTTTTGAAAAAGTAAAAGGCTATCGTGAATACATGCATGCTCATCCTGAGCTTTCGTATAAGGAGCATGAAACGATGAAATATGTCTCTCAGGTCCTAACGACTTTAGGAATAGAACATAAAACTGGCGTTGGTGATACAGGAATTGTGGCGCTCATCAAAGGTGAAAATCACTCGGATAGTGATCCATGTATTTGTCTAAGGGCAGATCTAGATGCACTTCCGATTCATGAAGAGAATGAGGTACCCTATAAATCAAAAGTAGATGGAATCATGCACGCATGCGGGCATGATGTACATAGTGCAGTTTTGTTAGGTGCAGCTGAAGTTATAGACAGCCTTAAAGAAAATCTACCACAACCCGTTAAAATGATATTCCAACCCGGAGAAGAAAAGAACCCGGGAGGCGCAACATTAATGCTTCGTGATGGAATACTCGAGAATCCAAAAGTTGAGCGGATGCTGGCACTTCATGTTTTTCCAGATATGATTACCGGAAATGTTGGCTTTAAAGAAGGGATCTATATGGCTTCATGCGATGAAGTATACATTACAATTCATGGCAAAGGCGGACATGGTGCAACTCCACACAATTGTATCGATCCTATCATGATAGGAGCAAACATGCTACAAACGATGCAACAAATTGTAAGTAGACAATGTGATCCAAAAACACCGTGTGTCTTGTCCTTTGGACATTTCGAAGCTTTGGGCGCTACAAATGTGATCCCATCAAAAGCTCACCTCAAAGGCACATTCAGAACAATGAATGAAGAATGGAGAGGTGAGGCGTTAGAACTTATTGAAAAGACGGCAAAACAAATAGCCGAAGCATCTGGAGGAACAGCGGAAGTTGAAATAAGCAAGGGCTATCCCTACTTAGAAAATGATCCCGCAACAACTCAAGCGATGCGATCGATTGCTCAGAAATTTCTTGGCCCGGAAAATGTTGAAGAATTACCAATTCGATTGACTGCTGAAGATTTTTCCTATTACTCGCAAGAAGTACCGGTATGTTTTTTCAGGTTAGGAGTTCGAAATGAATCTAAGGGAATTACACATGGCGTGCATCATCCAAAATTTGACATTGATCCAGATGCACTTCGCATTGGTGTTCAGATGATGTCATTGGCACCATTTTCTTAATTTTGGGACTATGAAATGGTATCTCGTCTACTCAATTTTCGCAACGCTCCTGTGCACAGGGTGCAGAGGAAAGCTGATTAAGATGGACAAATCACTAATCACTTTTGGGGAGAAAGAGTAGCATATTTATAATTTTAACTTTTGTGCTATTTGCATGTTCCAAAAGTAATCGAGCCTATAAGAAATTAAACGGTACTTTCCAGATAGTGGAATACAGGTATCAATCCCCAGAAGGGTTCAGTTATTTCCCAACAACTACAGGCTCAGTATTCTTTGAATCTCACGAAGAGGCTGACAATGCCTATTCGCTCTCTATTAGCTATTCTCACCCGCAAATAAACGGGAGCCGGACAGAGGCAGGTATCTATACAATTAATGATGAAGTTACTAACTTAATGGTAACACCAATCGTGAATGGCTCCAAACAAGACGTGATGAATCACGCTATTCATGTTTTGACACAGAATGATTTGAAAATAGAGTACTTAGACTCTTTGGGGGCAAGACATTTTTATGTCTTTGAAAAGTAGAGCTTGATCTTGGTGAAACTAATTAGCCATTTCACTCATGAACTTGATTCTCATCAATCTCAACTCTTCCTCGGAAAACTCTCCATCAAACTCATTATAAGCTTCCGTTAAGTCTTCTGTTTCAGCTTCGCTAAAATAATCGTAGATCTCCTCCTGAACATCTTCATCAAGAATATCATCAATGTAATAGTTGATGTTAACTCTAGTTCCAGACAAAACGATCGACTCTATTTCCGTGATTACATCATCAACTGATTTACCCTGCGCTTGACCGATATCCTCTAATGGAAGTTTACGATCTATGTTTTGAATCAACTGAACTTTGAGTCCCGATTTATTCACGATTGATTTCACGACTACATCTTGGTGTTGTTCAATGTCATTATCATCAACGTATTGCTTAATCAACGCTGCGAAAGGAGCCCCATAACGGGTAGCCTTCCCGTTTCCAACCCCCTGAATGTTTGTCAACTCGTCAATTGATATCGGATATTGAAAGCACATGTCCCTCAACGAAGGTTCTTGGAATATTACGAACGGAGGGATACTTTTTTCCTGAGAAATCCTCTTTCTTAAATCGAGCAATAAGTCATATAGTTCTTGATCAAGAACAGCGTTTCTCCCTCCAGATTGTCCATCATCGGAGTCGTCATCTAACACAAGGTAATCTCGTTCCTTGGTCAATAAGAAAGATCTAGGGTTTTTCATGAACTCCCTACCTTCTTCTGTCAACTTTAATACGCCATAGGATTCGATATCTTTCGATATCAATCCAGTAACAGCTGTCTGACGAACTACAGCATTCCAAAAGTGTTCATCCTTGTCTTTTCCTATTCCAAAAAGTGGGCTTAGGTCGTGTTTATATGCTTTAATTTCCGCCGTTGAATTGCCATGTAGGAAAGAGCAATAATGCTTAGATCGCTGAGTTTCTTTCAACTCTTCGATTGCTCTCAATAGATGTAAAACATGCTCTTTGCCTTCCTGTTTTTCTTTTGGGTGCTTACAATTATCACATAATTCACCACAGTTTGATTCATCATATGATTCTCCAAAATAGTGGAGAATCATTTTTCTTCTACAAACAGAGGTTTCAGAAAAAGATGCAATTTCATTCAATAATTGACGTCCTATTTCTTGTTCAGCTACAGGTTTGCCTTGAAGGAATTTCTCTAGTTTCTCAACATCCTTGTAGCGATAAAAGGCAATGCACTCTCCCTCTCCACCATCGCGTCCAGCTCTGCCAGTCTCTTGGTAATAACTCTCCAGTGATTTTGGTATATCGTGATGGATAACAAATCGAACATCCGGCTTGTCTATCCCCATACCGAAAGCAATAGTCGCGACAATTACATCTACATCTTCCATCAAGAACATATCTTGATGTTTGGCTCGAGTTGTAGCATCCAAACCTGCATGATACGGAAGAGCCTTTACACCATTAACTTTAAGTACTTCAGCCAATTCTTCAACCTTTTTTCGACTCAAGCAATAAATGATTCCGCTCTTACCTTCTTTGGTACGAACATATTTTATGATCTGTTTCTCTACTTCCTTCTTTGGGAAGATTTGGTAATAGAGATTATCTCGGTTAAAAGAAGACTTGAACACAACTGCGTCGAGCATGTTTAAGTTCTTTTGAATATCATTCTGAACTTTTGGAGTAGCGGTAGCCGTCAGCGCAATAATTGGAACGGTTGTAATTTCCTCAAAAATTTCTCTCAGCCTCCTGTATTCTGGTCTAAAATCATGTCCCCACTCAGATATACAGTGTGCTTCATCAATTGCGAAAAAAGAGACCTTAACATTCGTGAGAAACTCAATGTTTTCTTTTTTAGTCAATGACTCAGGAGCCACGTACAACAACTTAGTTTTCCCTTCAACTATATCCGACTTAACTCGGATAATATCTGATTTAGAAAGTGATGAATTTAGAAAATGAGCGATAGAATCATCATTTGACACGTTCCGAATTGCATCTACCTGATTTTTCATCAGTGCAATAAGAGGAGAAACTATAACCGCAGTTCCCTCTGAAATTATTGCCGGTAGTTGGTAGCACATTGACTTACCGCCACCCGTGGGCATTATAACAAAAGTGTTTTTGCCATCAAGAACATTCTGAATGATTTCCTCCTGGCTGCCTTTAAAACTGTCAAAACCGAAAAAAGACTTGAGAGAATCTTTCAAATTCATTACCTCCATGTGTGATCAATTATTGAAATCTATACCTAAAATACAAAAAAAACCATGAAACTAGATCGTATAGGATTGCTATTTTTGTGCAATATATGGATTCAGGTAAGAACATGTCATTTTTAGATCATTTGGAAGAACTTCGCTGGAGGTTGGTTCGATCAGCGATTGTCATCGTAATTGCCGCGGTTGTAATTTGGGTGTTCCAAGAATGGATTTTAAACACCTTGTTTTTCTCCATGAAAAACCCGGATTTCTTTACCTTCAAAATTCTATGTCAAACCATTGGCGTATGTGTTGAAGAGATTCCTGTCAACTTTCAATCTACTACTGTAACTGGCCAGTTCTCATATGCCATAATGATGAGTATTCTGGGCGGCATTGTTGTTTCCTTCCCTTACATCTTCTATCAACTATGGTCTTTTATCAAACCCGGCCTAAAACAAACCGAAAGAGGGATTGCTGGAGGTATTGTATTCTATGTGAGTATGCTCTTTTTCATGGGAATAGCGTTCGGTTATTTCATTGTAGCTCCTCTCTGTGTTCAGTTCTTCGGGAATTATCAAATGTCTGAAAGCATTGATAACATCTTTACTATCGGATCTTACATGAGCCTGGTCCTATCAACGGTGTTCTATTCGGGTCTTTTGTTCTTACTCCCAGTTGTTACCTACCTCTTTACCAAATTAGGTGTTCTAACGCCTGAGTTTCTAAAGAAATATCGTAAACATGCCGTAGTTGGTATCCTTATTTTATCCGCATTTATTACTCCTCCGGATTTGATTAGCCAAGTAATTGTTGGTATCCCAATCCTACTTCTTTATGAGGTTGGTATTATTATCTCGAAGCGAGTTGTGAAAAAGAGAAAAAAAGCAGAGGAATCCTGATCAAATCACTATTTCTTCCTTATTTTCGAGGTTAGTTGTAATCCATGAGAACTCTACTCCTTTTATTCTTTGCATGCATCTCCCTGCAGTCAACAGCACAAAAAACGCTTGTTGAAGGGATTGTTACTGATGAATTAACCGGAGAAGTTATGCCATTTGTGACCGTTCAATTTCAAAATTCAAAGATTGGTACATTCACGGATTCTATTGGTCATTACAAGTTTGAGACTTACTATGCCACAGACTCTCTAGTTTTTACTTACTCTGGATATATTCGGGTAACGATTCCAATTAAACTGGATGGGAGCCAGGAAATCAATATCGCGATGCCCGTCTTAACATCCGAGTACGATGAAGTTTACATTGTTGCACCCGATGAATTCCCTTCCACTACACTGCATAAAAAGGTTATTGCGAATAAACGCGTTAACAATAAAGAAAAACTCGACTCCTACGAATACGAAGTCTATAACAAGGTACAGCTAGACTTAAATAATATTGGAGAGAAATTCATTGAAAGAGGAATTGTACAGCGCTTGGATGTGGTCATGGCCTACCTAGACTCAGCCGAAAATGGAAAAAGCTTTTTACCTGTAATTCTGAGTGAGAATGTTTCCAATTTCTATTTCAAGAACAAACCTAAAAAGAAAAAGGAGACGGTTGTAGCGACAAGGATAAGTGGTGTTGAAAACCTTCAACTCAATCAATTCTTAGGTGATATGTACTTAGACATCAACATCTATGATAATTACATAAACATATTCAATAAAAGTTTCATTAGTCCTGTAGCAAACTCGGCTAGAGCATTCTATCGATTTTATCTAGAGGACTCCATAACAATCGACAATCAATGGTGCTACAAGCTTCGATTCGAGCCAAAACGGACTGGAGACATGACATTCGTTGGTGAAATGTGGATTCATGATACCACGTATGCTGTCAAACGCTTTAAGGCAGATATCGCTCCAAATGTTAATATCAACTATGTCCAAGGCCTCTACATAGAGCATGAATTCAACCTCGTTGCACCAGAAGTATGGATGTTGACTGAAGAGAAAATGATTGCAGATCTTAAGGTGACCAAGAAGACTGATATCTATGGATTCTACGGAAGAAGGCATTCTCTCAGAAAGAACTATACTATTAACGAACCTCATCCACAAGATTTCTACAAATCGAATAGTACGGTAGAGATGCTAGAAGGTGCCGATCATAGAAGCGAAGAATATTGGCGTCAAATAAGACATGAACCATTATCTGAACAGGAAGAAGGAATTGATAATATGATCGATTCGCTCGAAGATCTTTCTTTCTTCAAGTTTCTGAAGAAGGCCATTTATTTGGCCTCAACTGGCTATTACCAAGCCGGTAAGATAGAAATTGGAAGCGCTTTCTCGTTGATTAGTATAAACCCGGTAGAGAAACTAAGAATGGCCTTGTCCATTAGAACAGCGAATGCATTTAGTCGGACTTTAGAGCTAGGCGGAAAAGTAGCCTATGGATTAGGTGATGAACGATTTAAATATGGCGGAACTGTACGCGTCAATACCTCAAAAAAAAAACGAGGGCTACTAAGTGCATATTACAATTATGACATAGAGCAGATTGGTCAATCTCCTACCGCAGCTAGTATTGGATCAACATTTGGAGCTCTTCTAAGGACTGGACCTTTGGACAAACTTACATTCGTTCAGAAAGCTGGTTTCACGTTCGAGAAAGATGTTCGAAAAGATGTCATACTGTTCGGGGGCTACTCGCTTAAGGAATATACGGCCCTAGGAACTGCGAATTATCTCCGCCCAAATTCGATTACAGGATTGAATGATACCATTAAAAGTATTCGAACTGGCGAGTTTATTTTTAGATATCGATGGGCGAAGAACGAGGAATTCCTTGCAGGCGCATTTGATCGAACTTCAATTCGTTCACAATACCCTATCATTGCCGTTCAAGGAATTATTGGTGTCAAGGACCTTTTCGGAGCCGATTATAATTATCAGAAACTAGATCTTTTTATTGAACACACCCGACAAATCGGATTTCTAGGACGTATTCGTTATGGATTTAATGCAGGCTATATCTTTGGAACGACTGCATATCCATTCCTGAAAATTCATGAAGGAAATCAATCTTACTGGTTATTTACGAACGCCTTCAATAAAATGGATTTCTTCGAATTTATCTCCGATAGATATGTTACTGGCCTACTCGAAAATCATTGGGATGGTCTCTTTTTTGATAGAATTCCGCTCGTGAAAAAATTAAAATTTAGATTAGTTACCACTGCTAAAATTGCCTTTGGAAGCATAGACCAAAAACATACAGCAGAAATGTTATTACCTCCATTCACAAAACAATTTGGTAGGACTCCATACGTTGAAGTAGCGATGGGAATAGAAAATATATTGAAAGTGGGACGTGTTGATGTATTCTGGAGACTCACCCACAATGAGCCTGGCGTTAAAGTCACTGACATTACAAATTTCGGTGTGCGAGCGCGCTACTCGATTAACTTCTAATATTAGAAAATGAAATTGCATACTAAAGGAATCCGAAAGGCATACAAAGGCCGTGAGGTTGTTAAAGGGATTACTGTTGAAGTAAATCAAGGAGAGATTGTAGGCCTATTAGGTCCAAATGGTGCGGGTAAAACTACATCGTTCTATATGATTGTTGGATTGGTAACGCCAGATGGCGGAAAGGTTTACTTAGATGAACAAGAAATCACAAGTCTACCGATGTACCGCCGCTCTCAGTTGGGTATAGGATACCTTCCTCAAGAAGTTTCTGTCTTTCGGAAATTAAGTGTAGAAGACAACATCATGGCGATATTAGAGATGACGCCATTAAAAAAACCTGAGCGTCTCGAAAGACTCGAGCAACTGCTCGATGAATTTAGTCTCAAACATATCCGTAAAACTCGAGGAAATCGGTTATCCGGTGGTGAGAAACGTAGAACTGAAATAGCAAGAGCTTTGGCGACAAATCCAAAATTCGTGCTGCTTGATGAGCCATTTGCCGGGGTAGACCCAATAGCGGTAGAAGATATTCAAAGTATTGTTTCTGAACTGAAACAAAGGAATATTGGCATACTAATTACTGACCACAACGTACAAGAAACCCTTTCGATAACGGATAGGGCATATTTACTTTTTGAAGGAAATATATTGAAATCAGGAACGGCAGAAGAATTGGCAGCAGACGAACAGGTACGTCGCGTCTATTTAGGCAAAAACTTCGAGTTAAGGCGGAAATAATTTTTTACGTCGTTAAATTTCTTTAAATTTGGGTATTACAAAATAATCTAATTGATTAACTATGTTAAAAAAAGCATTTTACACGACTACTGCACTTTTCCTCGCTTGCTTGGTTTTAGGCCTAAGTTCATCATGCAAGAAATCTTGCGTAATTGAAACTGCAGACACTTCATCAGGAACAATACTTGAAGACATTTCTGTATTCCCATCATCAGGAGGATTGACAGGATCAATGTTAGGTCAAACGTATCACATTACAGCATCACACAATTACGCATCTAACTTCGAAATGAGTCTAGATGACGGAATTACAAAAACACCAGTAAACTACTCTTCTTACAGTATTTTGTGTTTCCCAATGCTTGTTAATTGTGAAGTATCATTTGAACGTGAGGTATCTGTAAACGCTACGGCGGGTACAGCTACATATAGAATTAGAGCATATCAATGTAAGGAAGCCAAATGTGACGAGCAAAGAGTTGTAGAGAACTATGTTACCGTTCCAGCAATTCCAGAGTCATATACGATTATTTACGATGTTGACATTGTGGAGAACTAGAAAACATTCATACAAATAAAAAGAGCCGCCGAAATAATTCGACGGCTTTTTTATGTCTCAGAATTATAAGAGCAAAAAAAAGATCACCGCTTGGTGATCTTGTTAAATAGTTGGAGATACTATTTATGAAGGTACGTCTACGTTATCTACTGTAATAGAAGTAGCGTTCGAGTTACCGTACGCATCACAATGTCCGCCTTTTGATGAACCACAGGCAACTAAAAGTGCTGTGAACATCAAACCTGTAAGCGCTAAAGCCAATACTCTTTTCATGGTTGTCTAGTTTAAATTAATATATGGTTCTACTATGTTGTTGTTACTTAACATAACGACAATAATACGATAAATTACATAACTAAGTGAAATTTATTTTTCCACATTAAGGTGGTTATTGTATGAAATAACGTAATTTTCACAACGTTATAAGCACTGATGCGTTCACTCTGTTTGATTTTCATAGTTCTGCTCGCTTTCGTTTCGCAAGCACAAAAAAAACTCCATCTTGAATATCAAGAGACTGGTTTTGAGCACTATATTAAGCACCCAAAGGTAGATTTTAGAGATAGCAGCTCATTAGTAAAGTATATTAAGGACCTCCAAATCGACGCCATCTCTCATGGCTATCTACTTGCATCGATTGATGATTTAGCATTTGAGAACGATCATGTATCTGTCAATTTTCAAGCAGGTCCAAAATTCGAATCGGCCAACCTGAATATTTCAAAAGAAGAATTGCGCTTTCTTCGAAAGAATTCTTCATTAAACGAACGGCTATTCACGAAACTTCCATTTACTCCGCGCGCTTTAGCGCAAACTATGAAAGCCATTCAATCAGCCTACCTGGATAACGGCTATCCGTTTGTCAGGTTACAATTATCGGAAATAGCTTTCGAGAACAACAATTTGCAAGCAGATTTAAAGGTCAATCGAGGACCACAATATTCCTGGTCTGAGATTCATATAAAGGGGGACTCTTCTGTCTCAATGAGTTATTTAGTAAGTCTGATAGATATCGATATCGGTGATTTCTACAAAGAGGATTTACTAAAAAAAATCTCTGGCCGAGTTCAACAGGTACCCTTCTTACAGGAAGTAAAGCCTCATGAAATACTATTTACAAAAGATGGGGTGGAATTATTCGTCTACCTTAAAAGTAATCCTATCAGCTCTGTAAACGGAGTGATTGGCCTTCAACCAAACCCACTTACAACCAAGCTATCAGTCACGGGAGAATTAAACCTTAAGCTCCTAAATTTATTAAAAAAAGGTGAGCTGTTGGATCTTCGTTGGCAAAGCATTCGAGACCAGACTCAATCGCTGAAGGCACAACTAAACTATCCATTCCTTTTTAAATCTGATTTCGGTATTGATGGGAACTTCAACCTGTACAAACGTGACACTTCCTTCCTAGAACTTCGTTCAACGCTTGGAGTTCAATATTTCATGAATCATGGGAGCTATTTAAAAGCATTTTATCAAAATGTGTCATCAAGTGTACTTGCAGGAGGTCAGAACAATCCATCATTCAATAAATTAGGGAACACCTCATCAAACAACTATGGACTATCTTACGTTCGGAGACGTGTCGATTATCTTCCTAATCCTTCTAAAGGTTCAACTATTTCAATCACAGGAAGTGCCGGAACTAGAAAATCAACTTTGAGTGATACTTCTCAAACGATCAATTCAACAGTACTTCGTGGTGAAGTTGATCTAGAATATTTCATTCCAATTGCGAAACGTCATGTAATTCGAGTTGCTAATCATACGGAGTTCTATTCGGCGGATGAAATCTTCGAAAACGAACTTTATCGTTTCGGAGGCTTAGCAAATCAACGTGGATTTAATGAGGATGAACTCCTTGCAACAACACTTAACACGAGTACACTAGAATATAGATTTCTTTTAGATCAGAATTCACATGTCTTCGCGTTTTACGATCAAACCTGGTACGAAAACAATACATTGAGTTACTTAAATGATGCACCACTCGGATTCGGACTTGGTTTCGCGTTTAGTACCAATTTGGGGGTTTTCTCGATCTCCTATGCACTAGGAAAACAGTTGAACAACAACATTCAAATCAGCAATAGTAAGGTCCATTTTGGATATATTGCTTACTTTTAATCTATGTCCTATATTTTACTTCTTATCGGCCTAGTTTCAGGCGGCATCATCGGGTTCTTTCTCAATCAGAGGGTGCAATCACAGAAAATTAAGGAAACAGAAAAAAAATCGGACGACCTACGTGTAGAAGTTGCCACCCTGCAAAATTCATCACAGCGCTCAATTGAAGATTTGAACGCGTCAAAAACGGAATTAGCAACAAGTCGCATAAATCATGAAAATCAACTGAAGTTAGCTATCGAATGGAAAAGTAAATACGACGGGTTAGAACAAAAAATCGCTACTCAAGAAAAGGAGTTGAATTCGCTTCAAGAAAAGTTCACAAAAGAATTTGAAATAGTTGCCGCAAAAATTCTGGACGAAAAGAGCAATAAATTCACAGAGCAAAACAAAAAGAATATTGATGCCATCTTAAGTCCATTGAAGGAGAAGATTGGAGATTTTCAAAAGAAAGTTGAAGATAATAATGAGAAAAGCATAGAGCGAGCTGCAACGCTTGATAAGCATTTAACAATGCTCCGAGAGCTCAACCAAGAAATCACTCAAGAAACTAAGAGTTTGACTTCCGCACTGAGAGGAGATTCAAAGACTCAGGGTAATTGGGGAGAGATGCAACTAGAACTCATACTAGAAAAAGCAGGCCTAAGCAAAGACATTCATTATTCAAAGGAAACCAACCTTAAAACGGAGGATGGCTCGAATCAACGACTTGATTATATTATTAATTTGCCCGATGGCAAAAACTTGATCCTTGATTCTAAAGTCTCTCTAACTGCTTACAGTCATTTTATTGATAGTGAAGATCAAGATGATCAAGCATCTTATTTACAACAGCACTTAACTAGTGTCAATGGACACATCAAACTATTAAGTGGAAAAGATTATCAAAAGCTCTATGGAATCAACTCTCCGGATTATGTAATTATGTTCGTTGCTAATGAACCGGCACTTACTTTAGCTCTCAAGGAAGACAAGGGCCTATTTGAAAAAGCACTTGACAAAAATGTCGTTCTCGTTTCAACATCAACGTTATTGGCAACATTGCGTACGATTTCCTACATCTGGAAACAAGACCTTCAAAACAAAAATGCTGAAGAGATCGCAAGACAAGCTGCCTCCTTATACTCAAAATTTGTAAACTTCTCAGATGACCTTATCAAATTAGGCAGTCAACTAAAAACCGTTACAGGCACTTACGAGGAATCGATGAAGAAGCTCTCATCGGGGAAAGATAATCTAGTAAGGAAAACAGAACGTTTAAAAGAACTTGGAGTCAATCCATCGAAGTCAATTAACCCGAAGTTAATCGATCGCTCTGATTCAGATACCTAAGCTTCTGTGAAAGTAATTCTAATCTTCGCGCTACTCCTCAGCACATTCGGATTTTCTCAAATCGATTCAGCTATTTCTGTCGACCCCTATATCATTGGTGATCGTGTTGAAGTCTATTCTCCCGAACTGAAGGAGAATAGGTTTTTGAATGTTTACTTACCTAATGACTATTCTCCTGATTCAAGCATACAGTATCCGGTCATCTATGTCCTTGACGGCTCTATGGATGAAGATGAAGAGAATATTATGAAAAATGGTACAATCGACCTCTTTATAAAATTGATTGTATATTCACCATTGCCAATGATCGTACTCAGAATTTGCTAGATAATTTGGATTGAGACTAGTGTTACTTTCGTTTTTCCTGCATTGATCCACGAATCTCCTTCATGAAGTCTGATGCATAAACAAAATCCAGAATCTCTTTGTTATCAGTGGTGATGATAGATTTTCGGTCACCCTTCCACCATCCTTTACCTTGATGAATAAAAAGAACATGATCGCCAATTTCAATAACTGAGTTCATATCATGCGTAATTACAACGGTAGTAATATCGTACTCATAAGTAATCTCACGAATGAGATTGTCAATTACAATTGCCGTCTTTGGATCCAAACCTGAATTCGGCTCATCACAAAACAAGTATTTAGGATTCATCGAGATCGCTCTTGCAATCGCAACACGCTTCTGCATTCCTCCGGAACACTCCGCAGGAAAAAGTGCATTCTTTCCTTCCAAATTGACGCGGTCTAGACAGAAGTTTACACGATCTAGCTTCTCCTTCTTCGACATTTTCGTAAACATCGTAAGTGGAAACATAACATTCTCCTCAACCGTTAATGAATCAAAAAGTGCCGAACCTTGAAAGAGCATTCCAATCTC
Source organism: Flavobacteriales bacterium UBA7325 (assembly GCA_002471375.1). GTDB lineage: Bacteria > Bacteroidota > Bacteroidia > Flavobacteriales_D > Crocinitomicaceae > UBA4466. The sequence continues at coordinate 19,467 of DKPV01000009.1, read as the reverse complement.
TGTTCGAACCTCCTTCTTTTCTTTACGATCTAATTTGGTGAAATCTCTTCCATCATAGCGAATCGAACCTGTTTCAGGCTGATGTAATCCAACAATGCACTTAGTTAAAACTGATTTTCCCTGACCTGATTGCCCAATGATCAAGTTAACCTTTCCAGTTTCAAAACGAACATCGATGTCATGCAAGATTTGCGTATCACCAAAAGACTTATTTAACCCTTTAATCTCAATCATAACAGGATCATTTGGGTTAATAAGAAATTGGCTATCAATATTCCAATCGATGCCATTACAACGGATCTAGTTGCAGACTTACCTACATCAAGTGACCCGCCTTTTGTATAATAACCGTAGTATGCCGAGATAGATACTATCAGAAAGGCAAAGACGATCGTCTTGGTCAAGGCATAAAAGATGTTACCTAATACGAAAAACGAACGTAAACCAACTAAGTATGTTTCTGTAGAACTTAACCCTGAAAGAACCAGTGACAACCAACCTCCAACTAGACTCAAGCCCATAGAGAATATGATAAGAACCGGAAAGAAAATAACTGCTCCAAGAATTTTAGGTAAAACCAAGTAAGTTAGACTATTCACACCCATTACCTCCAACGCATCAATTTGCTCTGTGGTCTTCATTGTTCCAATTTCAGAAGCAACATTTGAGCCTACTTTACCCGCCAAAATCAATGAAATAATAGTTGGTGAGAACTCGAGAATTGTACTCGAACGAGTGATATATCCTATCGTATATTCTGGTAATAATGGAGACGTCATGTTAGCCGCTGTCTGAAGTGCGATAACTCCACCCATGAAGACAGACATTAACGCCACAATCGGAATAGAATTAATTCCTATTGAGTTAATTTCATCAAAAAGACGTTTACGGAATACACTCCATTTCTCTGGTCGTGAGAATATCACCCAAAGCATGGACATGTACTTACCAATATTTCGCAGTATACTTAACACTTGAGCGCTAAAATAGCGGTTATTTTTGTCTCCACAATTTATTCGATTCGTTTTCCTTCATTCGCCATTATTATTCCCTAATTTTATCCTGTAAAATGAGCAAGAAGAATGATCAATACCGTAAAGTTCTGCATCGATATCTACCATCGGAATTCGTAGATATGGTTGTCCAGCTTTTGAATGATAATCCGGTTAATTTCAAAATTGTGAAACCCCGAAAAACTAAACTTGGTGATTTCAGATGGAAAAGCAGTGACGGTAAGCCACAAATAACTATTAATGGTGATTTAAACCCATACTCATTCCTCGTAACAACGCTCCATGAATTCGCGCACCTCATTACATTTAACAAGTTCGGTCATCGCGTATCACCACATGGAAAGGAGTGGAAAATTGAATACACCAAATTATTACTTCCAGCTATTGATAGCAATTGGTTGCCAAAAGAACTTTCGATTGCCCTTACGACCTCAATCACTAAGATGAAGGCATCATCTTGCACTGATTTACAATTGCAACGTGTGTTATTATCCTACAATTCAGTAGAGGATGAACTGACAACACTGGAGACTTTAGAGAAAAACAGTATTTTTGCGCTCAATGGGCGCGTTTTTGAGAAAGGTCTGTTAAGAAGGACTCGTTTCCTTTGCACAGAAGTCAAAACAAAAAAACAATACCTTATCAATGCGCTTGCGCACGTAGAACAACTTGATCATGAAAGATAATTACAGCATCATTATGGCAGGAGGAATCGGAAGTCGATTCTGGCCAATGTCAACTCCTCAGCGACCAAAACAATTCTTGGATGTACTAGGAATAGGGAAATCGTTACTTCAAATGACTTTCGAGCGTCTTCAAAATATCTCTCCGACCGAGAACATTTACATCCTAACCAATATGGATTACAAAGAAATGGTCTTGGAGCAATTACCTGGATTAACTCCCGATCAAGTACTCACGGAGCCTGAGCGAAAAAACACTGCACCTTGTATTGCTTATGCAGCTGCAAAAATACATGCCATTAACCCCAATGCCAACCTGATCGTATCTCCAGCTGATCATTTGATTATGCAGCAAGAGAACTTCAAGGCAAGTATTGATGCAGCAATCAACTCTGCTGAACAAGGAAGAATTGCCACTATCGGAATTCAACCTACACGACCTGACACTGGTTACGGTTATATCGAATTTGATAATGCTAAAGAACTAACTCCGAATGCAGTGTTCCCGGTACAACAATTTAGAGAGAAGCCGGATTTGGAAACTGCCAAACAATTTGTTGCAGCCGGAAACTTCTATTGGAATTCAGGAATTTTCATCTGGAAATCTAGCACGGTACTGAACGCACTCAAAGAATTTCAACCAGCTCTTCATGGCTTATTTTGCTCAGATTTATCTGCATACAACACAGAGAAAGAACAAGAATTTGTCAATCATTGTTTCGCAACATGTGAAGATATTTCTATCGATTTTGCAGTAATGGAGCATGCAAACAATATCGATCTAGTTCTCTCAAACTTTGACTGGTCTGACCTCGGAACTTGGGGTAGCTTAGACGGGCATCTTGAAAAAGACAATAACAACAATGCCCACATAGGATCAAATACGCATCTTTTCAATACTAAGAATTGTATCATTAACATTGATGACAATAAGACCGCAATTATTGATGGATTGGAAGACTATATAGTAATCCAATCAGATGACAAATTGATGATCCTACGCAAAGAGAACGAGCAAGAACTAAAAGCTTATCTGAAGGCAGTTAAGTAAATTAACTACTCTTCGATGATAATCCGCCATGTTTCCTTCACCGCTATGGGCAATTAGGACTAGATTGGTTGTCTTCTTATTTGCAGGAAAATACCATACATTCAACTCCGCATCGCCATCATTAGTTTTTATCTTCCTCGCTTCATACTTCATGTTGTACTTGTCTGGAAGTTGCTTGTACGTCCTAGATGGATTAAGAGCGAATGTCGATGACGCCATAAAGATGGCTACTAGTAGTGTGAATAGATTTTTCATGGTGGCTATTTTTTGAATGAAAATTTACAGTTTTCTTGCCAAGAATGGCAATACCAGAAAAAAGAAATTGAGTAAGTCTCCATGGAACGATCAAGGTCATTCGCGCTTCAAGGAGGAAGTGCAATTCGCTTTATGTACGATCAAACCACAGAGACTACACTCAATAAAAAATTGGAGGATGTCCTTTCAGGCATCCTCCAATTGAGAGATTAGTACTATCTCAAACCTCTTCTAATTTGATCAGCTTCCCATGAGCGGTATAGATCGAAATAGCTTTTTGATTCCATTACTACTACACCACCGAGCGTATCTCCATATTTTGCTGGTAATCCACCTGCGTAAACCATCATTCGACCAATTGATGCCCCTGGAACAGATCCAGCTTCACGTGTCTTTACACCGTCAATCATATAGATCATATCGCCTTTTCTGGCACCTCTAAAAACGAGTGATCCATCTGCAGTTTGTTGAACATTCGATGTCATCGAAGCTACCATTCCTTTGATATCAAACTTCATTGGCGACTTATCAATTTCCTTTGCTGAAATTGAAACCACTGGAAGGTTTCCATCAATTAGCTTGATCTCATTCGGATCATTGGCTCTAATTTCAACACCTCCTAAATCTATAAATGACGAAGTGTAAAAAGCGATATCGCCTGAATTATGGAATCCATCCATCGGAACTTCAACTACTAAGTTTTTTAATGTATCTTGTTGATAACGAATTTCCATTACGTAAGTTCCAGCTGGAATTGCAGGGATTCTAAATCTTCCATCGAGATCAACTCTCGCTTGATATTTAATACCCATTGATTCGATTAGAGCTACCGCATCCACGGCTGGGTTTTTCGTATCGTTTTCGTAAACATTTCCTACTACTTCTCCTAGCGCTTGTTGCGACATTGCCTGTCCAGCGAATAAGAGTGCGATCATAACTAGTGCTTTTTTCATGTCCTTTATTTTAGAGTTCGTTAATTGTAACTCTAAGGAGATGAGAGATGAAATAGAATTCCATAAAAAAAGAGCAAAAAAAATCCCGATTCATCGAATCGGGATTAAATATATACTAAACTCATCTTAGCTCAAAGCCAGCTCTGCACTAGATGTTGGAAACTTTCTATCTACTTTTTTAAATAATCCTTGAAGAACCTTTCCAGGTCCAACTTCCACCACTTCAGCTGCTCCATCGGCAATCATCTGATTCATTGTTTGTGTCCATCGTACAGGTGCCGTAAGCTGAGCTACCAAGTTTGACTTGATCTCAGTAGGATCAATAACTGCATTAGCTACAACGTTTTGATATACAGGACAGCTAGGTTGAGAAAAAGTCGTTGCTTCAATTGCAGCAGCTAATTCTTCGCGTGCTGGCTCCATTAATGGAGAATGAAATGCACCTCCAACAGGTAACATAAGTGCTCTACGTGCACCAGCCTCAGTTAGGGAAGTGCAAGCAGCCTCAACTGCTGGAATAGCTCCTGAAATAACTAATTGTCCTGGACAATTGTAATTAGCAGCTACTACTACTCCTTCTATTTCTTCACACACTTTCTCAACTACCTCATCCTCTAATCCAAGAATTGCCGCCATCGTTGATGGAACATAATCACAGGCAGCCTGCATGGCAAGTGCTCTTTTTGAAACAAGTCTTAACCCATCTTCAAAAGTTAACGTTTGATTAGCCACAAGCGCCGAGAGTTCACCTAAAGAATGACCGGCAACCATCTCAGGTTTGAAACTCTCACCTAACGTAGCTGCAAGAATTGTTGAATGCAAAAAAATTGCGGGCTGAGTTACTTTCGTTTGTTTTAATTCTTCATCTGTTCCTTCGAACATAATTGAAGTAATATCGAATCCTAGAACTTCATTTGCTTTATCAAACATTGATTTAGCGATTTCAGAGTTCTCGTATAAGTCTTTACCCATTCCTGAGAATTGAGCACCTTGACCAGGGAAAATATATGCTTTCATGCGACAATTTTAGGCATAATAAATGAAACAGAAAACAAAAAGTCGGTTCCAACTATGTTGAAACCGACTTTCTAATGTTATTAGATCCTCTTTAAGAGGAAGTATTAAAACTATTTAATAACTACACGTTCGATGAATGATCCGTTATCGCTTGATACTTTAACGATGTAAACTCCAGTACCGTTTCCAGTAAGATCAAGAGTAGTAACACCATTCAAAGTAGTTGTAGCAACAACTTTTCCAAGCATATCGTATACAGCAACTTCACCAGCGAAATTGTTGTTGTTCGAGATAGTTACGATTCCAGTAGATGGATTCGGGAAAAGAGAAACACCAGCAAGTGTGTTTTCATCAACTCCAGCTCCCCATTGGTCACCCATCAACATACGAACACCTATCGCAGTACCGTTAGTGTATACTTGATCACCAGGAATGTAAATCATAGATGCACCATTTGGCTGTGCAACAGTCTCATCATCGATGACAATGATATCATTCGTGTTTCCGTTTGAGTACAATTCAGCACATGCATAGTATGCATTTGGTGCAGCGTTGTATACTTGATCAAAAACTACATCAGCATATCCTTGAGAAACATCAGCAGCTGTAACAGTGTACAATGCAGAAGAAACAAGGCTACTCATATCGTTAAGGTACCAAGTTGATGTATCTTTCAAAGAAGCAGAGATATCTCCACCTGCAACTGTGTTAGCATTAAGCATTACACGAATTCCTGAAATATCAGCAGCAGCTTTAATTTGGTAATATGCACCAACTACTAATCCATCCTCACCTCCGTTGAAACTAGCAGTCCCAATGTTAGCTAACACCTCAGTAGCAGCAGGATTGTTATCTAGACCATCAAGAGCATAAATATCGTTAGTAACCTCAAAGTTTCTAGACATTACGTTATCTGCAAACTCAGCAGAACCTGGAAGCTCACCAGCAGAAACAACAGTGTAAGTACCATTGTAAACACCAACTGCAAGTGCAGGTGTAGCAGCAAGCTCCTCTACCAATGCAGTATCTCCAGAAACGATTAATGCATTAGCTCCCGTTCCTTGGAATGAAGTGAAATCTGCAACAAGACCAACAGTAGCTGCATCAGATGTTCCAAAGTTCCAAACTTCAGCACCGATATCGTAAGAAGCATCTAATTGTGTCAATGGAGTTTGTCCATATTCAGTGCCACCATTAGTTGATCCACTGAAGTAAGATGAGAGAAGAACGATGTCATCAGCTGGTTGCTCGATGATTTCAACATCATCAACTGCCCAGTACCATCCCCAAAAATCATTATCGTTGTAGTAGAACTCTAGCATAACGCTATCCTGTCCACCTGCAACTGCAGAGATATTAAGTAACTCAGATTGTGGGTTCAAAGAGTTTTGATTGTTTGGGTATCCATTCGGAAAAATACCACCATTGTCAGATGTTATTGGGTATTCAGTCCATGTGAAACCACCATCTCCTGAAACTCTTACTCCTCTATCTTCGTGCCACCAACGGTAGTTGTGGTTAAAACGAAGAACAACGGCAGCATTTGCAGTCAAATCAATCATTTCTGATCTGTACTGAGCAACAATTGCACCGTCACCATCAGTATTCCCTGCAGAACCATCAGAGTTGATTAATGCATAACCATTGCTTGTTGAAGAGTTGAATGGGAATAATGATGGCGCTGCATTAGGCATGTCAGCATCAACACTAGTTGTAACCCAGTCAGCAGGAACCGACTGTCCATTTTGATTGATCGCTGTCCATACGTGAGTACCATCAAATGTATCTCCCCAAAGAACTGTTGCTTTTTCTTGATTGGCAACAGGTTTAACAGCGTGAGCCACAGACGAAACGCCTCTCTCATGCTTGTACACCTTTTTACCAGTAGTTTGCTGCGCATTTGCACCAACGGCAATTGCAAGCGATAGAATACTTAAGTAAATCTTTTTCATAGCTTAATTTTAATTTATTACAATATTACACAATCCTTCGTACAGATACAACTTTTAACGTCCGGTTCTACAGAAGGATTATCTCAAGAACGAAACTCATTAAGAAATGGTTGAAAAAAGATGTTTCTTAGCTTGATACAAAGAGCAAAAATTAAAAAGAGAGAACACCCCTGTAACAAACACCTTACGAGCACCCCATACATCCCTACTTATTTTTTGAGAAAAATACAGTGCATGCATATATAACTTAGCCCCGTACAGCCCAGTAAACAACAGGTTCTTTAATAAGCACAGAAAAATTGAGTTGATATTAAACAAAAAATAGAGTACTTTCACGGAAGATACTTTGAAGTTCATTTTCAGATAAAATTAACGAACGATCGATTTTGCTCAGGCATGACTAAATTAATTATTTTCTTGGCACTGCTACCATTCGCGGTTTTCTCGCAGGGCTATCAGGTAAACTTACAAGGACAAGCTCAACAAGGAATGGGAAGCGCTGGTTCTGGCTTTGTTCAAGACGCAGCAGGCATTTTTTACAATCCTGGCGGAACAGCCTTTTTAAATTCGAACGAAGCGAGTATTGGAATATCCCCAACATTTGCAAATGCGACTTTTTTAGAGAATGGCACTTCCGAATTGGCAAGGACGAATTCTCCTGTTGGCACTCCATTTACAGCTTATGGCCTATTTCAACTAAAGGACAGTAGTCGATTGAAATTAGGATTAGGTATTTACACTCCGTTTGGAAGTACCATTGAATGGGAAGATGCATGGGTCGGAAGATTTGCACTTACCCGCTTGCAGCTGAAGGCGATCTTCTTTCAACCTACTGTTAGCTTTAGAGTAACGGATAAAATTGGATTGGGTGCAGGCTTTATTTGGACCACTGGTAGCGTAAATTTACAAAAAGATCTTCCTTTAATTGATCAAGATGGAAATTTCGCTCATGCCGAGTTAGCCGGTAAGGGTAATGGTTTTGGCTATAACGTTGGCCTATACCTCAAGCCAACTAAACATCTTGTTTTAGCACTTACTTACAAGTCTCAAATAAATATGGAACTTGAAAATGGCACAGCTACTTTTACTGTTCCATCTTCACTAGAAGACAAATTTCCTTCAGGGATTTTTACATCATCATTACCATTACCGCAAGTTGCTACGCTCGGAATTGGGGTTCAACCTAATGATAAACTAGCTTTAGCACTTGATATGAATTATATTGGATGGAATGCCTACGATACATTGGCTTTCGATTATGAAGTGAATACCGAATCTTTGGAGGATACAAAATCTGCGCGTAACTACGTTGGCTCAGTTGCCGTTCGATTAGGTGCGCAATATAAAATCACGGATAAATATACGGCGCGCCTCGGGTTAGGGTATGCTATCTCTCCAGTATTGGATGGTTATTTGACACCAGAAACTCCAGATGCCGATCGAATTAATTACACAATCGGAGTTGGCTATACTTTGAATAAATCTTTCGATTTGAACGCCTCTCTGCTCTATACACAAGTAGAAAGGGAAGACACTAATATTGAAACGCAACTAAGCGGAACATATAAAGTGCGGGTATTTGCTCCAGGTTTTTCTGTAAGCTACAAATTCTAATTCCATGAAAAGACATATTTATTTTATTGCTGCATGTGCTGTCCTTTCTGGATGTAAACCAGATCTTATTGCCCCAGAGGCACATCTTGGAGACATCGATGTTACTACCTATGTTGCAATCGGATCGGATGGAGCTGCAGGATACTCTGACGATGCTCTCCATAGTGACGGACAAGATAATTCGTATGCTTCGATTCTAGCAAGTCAGTTCAGTTTACTAAACGCAACTGATTTTAATTCCCCAACCGTTAGTGCTTCTTCGGCAGGTATAAACTTGGATAGCAATTCTCGACTCGTTTTAGGATACAAAACCGATTGCAATGGAGAAACTTCACTCTCTCCTGTTCGACAAGCTAATCAGGGAGATTTGAGCATACTCGGAGCAAATATTTACTCAAGTGGTTTTAACAATCTTGGTGTCCCAGGCACTCCAATAACCTCAATTAACATGAGCGGTTATGGTAACCCTGCAAACGGAGTAGGTAATTTCAATCCGTACTATGCCAGAATGGCTTCAGATCAAGTGAACTCTTCGATTTTATCAGATGCAACAGCGCAGACCCCTACCTTCTTTACAGTTGATCTTGGAGAGGCAGATATCATGAAATATGCAACAGGCGGAGGTATGGCACCACAACCAATAGTTGCGAACGGTGCTGCTGGAATTGGATTCGATGGAACGCTTGATGAAATTGTCTCTTCACTTGCGATTAATGGAGCTAATGGAGCAATTTCAAACATCCCAAATGTATTAGACTACCCATATTTTACAACTATCCCATTCAACGGATTGACGTTAGATGCTGATAGAGTTACTACCCTTAACAATGTATTTAATCCTCTTGGGATTTCATTTGTGGAAGGTGACAACCCATTTGTTATTGAAGATCCAGCGGAACCTTTTGGCGTCCGAAAAATGGTTGAAGGAGAACTTGTCCTATTAAGTGTTCCTCTTGATTCTATTAAATGCTTCGGAATGGGATCGATTGCAGGCATACCTAATAAGTACGTACTAACAATTTCAGAAATTCAAAATATTGAATCGGCGCGAATCGGATACAACTCAGCTATATCTACTATTGCAAGCAATCACGGATTAGCAATGGTTGATAAGGCTAGCTTGGTTTCATCACTGAACGATGGACTAGTCTACAATGGTTTTTCGATGAGCACAACATTTGTCACCGGAGGAGCCTTCTCATTGGACGGTCGGAATTTAAACCCAAACGGTCAAGCATTACTAGCCAATCTCTATATAGAATCTATAAATCTTACATTCAACGCGAGAATCCCTACTGTGAATGTGAATAGTTATCCAGGGATCATCTTTCCATAAAGTTTAAAAACAAATATTACTATGAAAAAACATTACTTAATTGCTCTTTCAATCCTTGGATTTCAAGCGATGAGCTTCGGACAAACACCATGTGATGCTGGTCGATACTCAACGTCGATCTTCGCAAATGTTAACGTAACAAGCGATCTTAACTACGGACAAAATTCAGGATTCACAGGAGCAAACACACAGTTGGACCTTGATGTATATGAACCAACAGGAGATACAGAAACTAAGCGTCCGCTTATTATATGGGCACATGGTGGAAGTTTTATTGGTGGAAGTAAAACTGATGCTGATGTTGTTGCATTATCCAACGAATTCGCAAAGAAAGGATACGTATGTGCATCAATTGATTACCGGCTAGGAATGTGGCCTATCGATTCAACGAATTCGATTAAAGCCGTAATCCGTGCAGTTCAGGATATGAAAGCTTCGATCCGATATTTCTATCAAGATGCTGCTACCACTGACACATATAAAATTGACACAAATAACATTTTCATTGGAGGAAGTTCAGCTGGAGCGATCACAGCATTGCATTCTGCCTACTTCGATAAAGAGTGTGAGATTGAAACGTACCTGAGTATAGCAGAGTTAAATGCTCTAGGAGGAATCGAAGGAACAAGTGGAAATCCTGGTTACTCAACAAATGTTCAGGGTGTAATTAACCTTTGTGGAGCACTTGCAAGTTATGGTTATATAGAAGCAGGTGACGTACCTGTTTGTTCTCTTCATGGCGATGATGATGGAACTGTGCCTTACAACAGAGGGCTTGCATCTGTATCAGGAATTGGAATCATGTACCTTGACGGTTCACGTGTAATTCACGAACAAGCCGAAGCTATAGGAGTTCAATCAAACTTTTACACATACACAAGTGCCGGACACGTTCCTTACTTCGGATCAGCGGTTTATATGGATACAACAATTAATTTCATTAGAGATTTCTTGATTGGTATTCAAGGATGTACAGAAGGACCACTTCAGAGCGCAAATACCCCTCTTGAATCAGTGGATTTATATACACTTATTTTCTGCGGGCTTGGTTTGAATGAAACTTCGACGGAGCTTATTGAGAACCCACACCCTAACCCATCTGATGATCTAATAGCAATTACGCTTAAGGATGGAGTTGTGTTATCATCACTTCAAGTAATAGACCTATTTGGACGAGTAGTTTCCAACATCGATATTGATGGATCTGCGGTGATCTTATCCAAAGAGGAAATTGGAGCTGGAACTTACATTGTAAGAGCGACATCATCTAATGGAATGGTTTCAACAATGAAAGTGGTATTCCAATAAGAAGCAATTACAAATACTAAAAAAGGGGGACTCAGTGAGTCCCCCTTTTTTAGTTTATAGTATTCAACTTTAGCATAATTGCAATTCGTTGAATGACTCATATCATCTAACCTGCAGCAACGAAACTGTCCAATTTTAAATTAGTTTCTCCTTTTGAAAGATAAATCATAATTGCGCTACCCACTTCGTTACCATCTTCGTCAATGCTAGATTCTTCAGCACTAAATTCAAGTTGATCGCTTCCATTTACATCAGTGGTAGACAATTCGAAAAATGCAGTGGCCTTCATCTTTCCGAACAAAACAAGATCATGCATGACCATTAGGAACATATCAACATCGAATTCATCGCCACTCACCATTGAATTGATCGCGTCAACATCTCCTTTCGAAATTGCCTCTTTCAAGGATTCCCAATCTATCTCGTATTGCGAAACTTCCAAAACTTCATCACTTATTTCTTCCTCAAGATCCTCTTCCATCTCGTTTACAACTTCATCTAGAGAGTTTTCAATAGCCTCACTTTGATCACCACATGAAACTATGAGCAATGATAAGCTTACGATTGAAAGTGTTTTAATTAGCATAGTATTAGTATTAACTCGTTTATAAAAAATAATAAACGAATTTAAAAACTTGTTCTGACACATCAACATGTGTATCAGACAAAATTATAATGCGGCTATACATTCTAAATAATAATGCAATTGAACTATATTATCAAACAGCGGTAGCCTCAGTCCTCAGCGTAAACTTTTATAATATCCATAGAGCTGAGCATCCCAACAACGGCACCATCATCCAATACTACTATGTGGTAAACTCCATGTTTTACGATCGTTTTTGCAGCATCCTTCACTCTATTATTCTTTACACATATAAGCTCTTTCGGCGAAAGGACATCAGTAACCGCCAGGGATTCATCATGGATTGCAATTACACATGAAGAAGAAACTATTCCCGAAATCGTTCCATCTTCCTCGAGCACAGGGACAGAATGAAGATCTTCTAAGAGCAATAAATCAAAGAATTCCCAAGCCAGTCGTTGGAGTTTTCAGGTCGTAATATCTATCACATATATTCCATCACGATACCTGTCGATACAGAAGTAAAAGAGCTTAGTGCTCAATTGAAGGCATTGAAAAATATATCCGATACAGACTTAAATCTTCTGATGGAATCTGATGATGCCTTCCCGCCGGAATGGAAAACTAAATGATTTGAATTGAATTTTACCAAAGGTGAATGCGTCGCTCTCCAAAGAAATAAGTCGACCCTGCATCTTTAATCCAATCCATATTATCACTTTTGTAATGTGGAACAGTCACCTGAAGATCGAAAGCAATTCTTAGCAGAACTCAACGAAATTTCTCGTTATACTGCAACTATACTTCATGGAGAAGAGGTTACAAAGGTTCGTGTTCGACAAATAAAAAAGTACTTCAATCGTACCTTCAACATGTTGAATCGCCTTACAAAATTAAAGGGAGACATGAATAACAACTCATTCAAGTATGGTTATGGCGGAAAACTTCTTGTTCGTAAGATCATGTTGGAAATGGGAATAGTAGCGAAAAAAAATAACGATATCAGAAAGGCAACTTATGAGTTAGTCATTCCTCCTGGAGACATTAATCTTGAATTAGTTTCGCGCATAATCGTTGAAGTGTATTTGCATAGGAATGAGATTGAACCGCTATAGCTTGAAGCATAATCACATCTGCGCAACTTCAGCTCGCATGTTCTCGTATTGAAAAAGATCGGCAAGAATAAGTTTATTCTCGGGATCATGTAGAAAGTACGATGCAAACTTCACGAATTGAAGTCGTTGATATTCGGACTTGAATAAATATGCTAGACCCGCGACTTGAACAACTTTGAGACATTTTACCTCCGGTAATCCATGGGCACGATCCAATCTCGAAATATCTGATTCTTCTGCCGCTAAAATCCCCCAGTATTAACTCAACATTTCCACAGTCACTTCATTACCATTGCACGAAGAAAGTGGTACCGAACTTACTGGCGACTCAACAGGACGATTATCGATTGCTACTTCTTCACTTTGGACCACCATTGGTTTAACTGCAACTGTTTTTCGGGATTCAGGATTCTTGAAAATATTCAGTGCACCATCCCACATCCCAGAAGCATATACGTGTCTGTTTTGCTTTGAGAAAATGAGCTGAGTTAACTTATTGTAAATGATAGGATTAGTGGTAGTTTCATGATGATCGATTTTAGCTAAATGTACCGAAAATATGTTTAGTGGTTTATCGCAGGTAAATGATCAGATAAACTACGCTTGTAGATGCATAAAAAGTTCTGGTTGCGAAACCTAGGCAATCTTGCAAGTGACAGGTGGAAGCCAAGGCACAAGTATTTAAACTACTTGACTGATCGAGAGCCAGTGTTACCTTCGTGCGAACGACTCTTTGTTAGCAGTTGAATACTAATTAAAGAGTTTGAAAATTGAGAAATCAATTGGCGATCATTAGAAGGTTTGGTAAAAAATCTTAAATCCATAATTCGGATCGATAAAAAGAGTTTATTTGGAAATAATAAGAAACAAATCACCATTTTTGATACCATTCCATTGTATTATTAGTCTGAAATTAACTTAGCAAAAATGAAAAGTGTTCTAGTATTGATTGTTATTCTCCTCTCTAACCTTTCCAACGCCCAAGATTTTTTCCCGTTCAACCGTACTACCAAGAAGGACTTATTAGAAAAAATTGATAGCTTGGAAGGAGTTATTGAATTGGGTGAAATGCGCGAAGAGTCAAACTATTTACTTTTCGATGATTCCACAGATAAATTGGTACAAATTATTAATGATTTGAACTACCAATTAGATAGCGCTAACGCACAGCTTGAATCATTACAAAAAACCATTGAAGAATTCGAATTACAATCTCAAACTTCTGATGATTCATTGTGTTTGGATAGTAGGGGTACTTTTTGCCCTGCGCCAAAAATGCTTAGCGAGATAGAATTATTGAAAGATTGCTGTTGCCTAAGAGATGAGGATTGCGAACGCGAACTATCTCCTGAAGGATTAGAGATTGTTAGAACTGGCTATGAAATGACCGTGACCACTAAACAACTGATCAAAGGATCATGTTGGGATTTCATAAATACAGTCTACAACAATGCGGGATTTTCTTCTAGTAGTAGGGAAACAATTTTTAAAGGAAAAAAAGGGTCGGACCAAATTGATGTATCGCTTTTACAGCCAGGTGATTGGATTTACCATATCAACTATTCTTTTCAAAACGTTGAACACAGCGCCATATTCATTTGTTGGAAAGACTATGACAAGAAACTTGCCATTACGCTAAGTCATGTTGGCCAGAATAAATCCAGAGCTGGTCAATTTGGAGTATATGATTTAAGAAGCGTTTACAATGTAATGAGGCCTCTATACGCTGAATAAACATGAGGGAAATTAAGACGGAAAATGCTCTAAGCCTGCTCCAAATTCTATAAGCCATCACGTTCTAGATAAAAAAAGCCCCAGTTGTGAAACTGAGGCAATCTTACAAGCTCAGTGTGGAAGCCCCGTTGCAAGTGTGTTTAAGAAAATAAAGCCCCTCCATTTCTGAAGAGGCTTTAGTACCTGAGGCCGGACAAATATCGAACTTTTTGAAAGAGGATATCCAATTAGTTCTGAGCATTATTTAAGATCCTTATCCTCGGTTATAAAGCATTAATTATTATTAAATACTTTTTACTAAAATTGCCCTTCCTTCAAAAAGTTAAATCACCAGTAAACATAACTTTGGAGCTTTCAATTTTTATCAAAAACGACAAAAACCATTAGGTTTTAGTTTAATACGACAGAACCTTATTTTTTCCTTTTATTCAAAATTTATCATAACTTTGAGTTGTATTTCGAATTTAACGAAAGTTAAATACCAACCGAGTGAAGACACCACGGTGGTAAAACGATGCGGACTCAAGGTCAAAATTAACGTAACCTACCTTACCCCCTTTTTTCGAAATTCATTTTTTAAATACCTAACAAATTAAGGGTCATTTGGCTTTTGGTTAAAACTAAAATTATGGATAGAAAAACAATGTTTTTTAATTGGAATGACTCGAGAACTCAAATTGATTTGAGCGAGATAACATGCAAAACGAATAACATTCGTATTTGTGACTTGGATTTACCTGATGAGAATACACTTATAAAAATTGAACACTCTGGATTAACTACCCTGCTTGATTTTACAAATTCAGCGGATTTTCAGGTTTTGTATCTGACTAAAGAAAATTGGATCGTTGGAGGATCATATGCTGTAAACAACCTATCTGGATTCATTCTTCAAACTCAAGAAAAATTTATACTCATAATGAAATATGTATACCAACTAAATTTGACATCAGTTGAAGGAAATGAAGGAAAAAGTAAAATTGAAAAATTACTCTCAAATAAATCCTAAATGAAACAATTAATTCTTCATATCCCCCACTCCTCCAAAGCGATTCCTAATACTGATGGATATAGAGTGTCACAACAAATATTGGAATCTGAAATTCTCAACCTGACAGATTGGTTCACAGATGATCTTTTTCAAAATAAAATAGACAATGCCATTGTGGCTCCATTCTCTCGGATATTTTGTGATGTAGAACGATTTTCGGAAGATGAAAAGGAAGTCATGTCAAAGTTTGGAATGGGTGTATTATACACGACACTTGACAATGGAAGTCTGATGAGAGAGGTTACATCTGATTTGAGAAAAAAGATTCTAACAGAATACTATTGGATTCATCATGACAAGCTACAGGAAGCTATTGATGCCCGCCTCACAGATCAAAACAAATGTTTCATAGTAGATTGTCATTCGTTTCCCAAGATACCACTAGAAAGAACCTTAGACAAAAAACCAAATAGACCTGATATAAACCTAGGAACAGATTCATTCCACACTCCAAAGCATATTGTAATTCTGAGTGAGAAGTTCTTTACTAAGAGAGGTTTTAGTGTAGGAATTGATTGGCCCTATACCGGATCGATGGTACCAACCAAACATTATCAAAAAGACAAGAGAGTCTCCTCTATCTTGATTGAAATAAACCGCAGACTTTATTTGGAAGAAGGTACAAATAAGAAATCCCAGACATATCATGAGATAAAGTTGTTGATCCAGGATTATTTGAGTATGATTAGGAGCGTTTGTTGAAAAAGATAAAACCCTGTTGTTTTTTTAAACTATCAAAAGGGTAGCACAGACTGAAATTACAGAAATCATTAGAACTCCAGCTGATACCGAGGATTTTAGATCAAAAAAATTGCACTTTACTAGAGTTGCAACACGTTTATTTTAAATTAAAATTCTTATTTTTAAAAATAAAGACCTACGACAAAAAATTGAATTTCAAGATAAAAGGGAAACAATAGGGTTCTGTCGCATCTGTCTATTTTTTTGCTTTTTTTTAAGAAAAATGGAATCAGATAAAAAACTAAAGTGCTGATTTTCAATTGAATTTATTTTATTACATTTGAATTTTATCAATTTAAATCGGTTAAATTTGGTAGATGCGACAGAACCTGAAATGATATATAATGTGAGAAAAAATGCATAAATTTATGACTCAACTATTTAATCGCTATACTATCTGTAATATCTTATTTTTTTGTGGCAAATACATTTTTTGACGATTATTAATCGGAGCAATTATGTTATTGATGTATTAAATCTATGAAAGCAAAATACATTTTTTTCTTACTGTTTGTTTTAGGTTTTCAAAATCTTATTGCACAATGTGCAGTAACAATAACTGCCTCTAGCGATACTACTATTTGCAACGGAGATTCTTTAACGCTTTTAGCATCAGGCAGCCCCAGTAGCACTTGGGAATGGAGCCCTTCAATAGGGTTAAATACAACAAGCGGCAACACAGTTATTGCTTCACCTACAACTACAACAACCTATAGTGTAATCAGAACTTGTAGTGGCTCGGCTACTAATGATACCGCCACTGTTACTATCACGGTTAATCCTTTACCTATTTCAAATGCTGGTGCAGACATCAATTACTGTTCGGGAAATACTGGTACAATTGGCTCTTCTCCAACAAGCGGAAACACATATTTATGGTCGCCAACAACAGGTTTAAGTAGCAGTACTTCTTCTAATCCTGATGTAACCTTAACAAATACTACATCAAGTCAGGTGAATACAACTTATACTGTAATTACAACTGATACTGCTACTGGCTGTGCTTCGACTAATTCCGTAATTGTCTCAGTCAGGCCTACTCCCATTTCAAATTTTACTTTTAACAACAATAATCAATGTTCCCCAGTTACCATTCCGTTTACTAATACATCAATTAACGGAACAAATTATCAATGGGATTTTGATGACTCTGGATCTGGCCCCAATAATACTTCAATCGCTACAAATCCTTCTCATACGTATTCGAACACCATTGGTTCTTCTAGTCAAACTTATAACGTTTCATTGATTGTAACAAATGTATTTGGTTGTTCTGACACTATGTCGCAAAACATTATTGTGCAGCAAAGACCAGATGCCTCTCTTGCAGATTTCATAAGTTCTACCCAGTTTACTAATTGTGCAGGTGGATCTTTTAATCTTGAGGTGACAAATACTTCTACAACAGCAGCATCGAATACGAATTATACGATTAATTGGGGTGATGGTACTCCAGATTTCACTTCAACTAACTGGGTTTTAAATGCAACAACAACTCATTCATATAATTCGCTTGGTTATTTTACACTTACATTAACTGTAACAGGACAAAACGGGTGTGTCTCGACAACAACATATAATGTTTATAACGGCAGTAATCCAGGTGTTACTTTTGGTTCTATGGGTTCAACTGTGAATGTTTGTATGCCTGATTCTTTAACTTTCCAAATCACAGGAACATCTGGAAACCCACCTGGCACCACATACACTATTACCACGAATACTGGCTCACCACCAGTTACATTTTCACACCCACCTCCAACAAGTTACACTCATTTATTTACGACTACATCTTGTGGTGCAACAGGGGCAAATACGCCCAATGCTTTCTATGTACAAATCAGAGCTGAAAATCCATGCGGTTTTCTTCAAATACCCATTGACCCAATTACGACTTCTATTACACCAATTGCCGACTTTTCTATTTCTCCTGATACAATTGAATGTGTCAATTCCACGGTAACGTTTACAAACACATCAATTGCAGGTGTTACTGTAGATGCGTTTGGCGTTTGTGATTCAACCACTAAAAATAATTGGACGATTTCACCACTGGCAGGTTGGACAGTTGCGAGTGGATTCTTGGGTAATCCGAATCCAAATAATAACCCTGCCACTTGGGGTTCTAATAGTTTGGGCGTTCAATTTACTACACCTGGCATATACACCGTTTCAATGATTGTAAAAAATGATTGCGGAAACGATACAATCAATAAAACAATTTGTATTCAACCTCAACCAATACCATCCTTCACATTGAATGACAGCATTGGTTGTGGACCTTTAGATGTAAACACCACTAATACTTCCAACACACTTCTTAGCTGTTCGCCACCAGTTTATCTGTGGACAGTAACTTATGCTCCTGCTTTTTGTGCCAATTCACCTTCATATAGTTTCATTAACGGAACAAGCTCTTCATCCATTAATCCTTCATTTCAATTTGTGAATCCTGGTATCTATACAATTACATTAGCTGTAACAAATGTATGCGGCACTTTTACAACTAGTCATTCTGTAACAGTAAAAAACCCTCCCATTATTACACTTAGCACTTCACCAACTAGCTCTTGTTCCAATCCTGCCTCTACTACTCCAATGGTAAATTCAACCAATTGCGGCACTTCGACATTGACATATTTATGGACTTTTGCCGGTGGAACACCTACTAATTCTACCAATCAAAATCCAGGAAGTATTTCCTTTCCAAATGTTGGCTCACATACAATTTCTGTTTCTGTTACTAATGAATGTGGAACTACAACAGCTAATACCACTTTTACAATTAATCCTACTCTAGCAGCCGATGCCGGTTCCAATGTGTCAATTTGTTCTGGGAATTCAACCATTCTTAATGGAAGTGCCAGTGGCGTAGCATCTCCATTGAGTTATTCATGGACATCGATCCCCGCAGGTTTTACTTCCTCATTACAGAACCCGACGGTTTCTCCATCCGTTACTACAACTTATTTTTTAACTGTAACGGACACTAATTTATGTACAGCTACCTCACAAGTGGTAGTTACTGTAAATCCTTTACCTACAATTACTGTAAATT
>DKPV01000006.1 GCA_002471375.1 Flavobacteriales bacterium UBA7325 | reverse complement strand
GAAAACACTTCCAATCTTAATGGTAAGCATTGGGTTCATTGTCTTGATCGTACATTGGCTGGGATAACCGAAGAGGAAATTGAAGCATTTCAACCAGATCTTCTGATTACCATAGGTGGAGCAATAATCTCTAAGAGGATTAAGCAGTTTTTGCGTGCTTCTGACATTAAATTTCATTGGAGGATTGGGTATTCATTTCCAGAGATGAATACGTATCGAGCTTTAACGAATCACTTTTCAGCAAAGCCGGGGCAGTTTTTGCGTGAAATTCTAAAGAATGATTTTCCGAGAAATGAATCGCGATTTGGTTCAGTATGGAAGCAACGTGATTTCATGATTCAGGAAAACCAGAAAGATTTCCTTACTGCGGTAGAGTATTCTGATTTCGCTGTTTTTGAAACGTTACTTGATTATCTTCCTGAGGGTTGTAATGTGCACATGGCTAATAGTTCTGTTGTTCGTTACTGTCAATTGTTTGATCCTATCACTTCGCTACGATACTTTTCGAATCGTGGTGCTAGTGGCATCGATGGGAGCACGAGCACCGCTGCAGGTATATCACTTATTGATTCAGGGAAGTGTAATGTGTTATTCACTGGTGACATTTCATTTTTCTATGATAGTAATGCCCTATGGAATGCAAACTTACCGGCTAATCTTCGAATATTTTTAATCAATAATGAGGGAGGAGGAATATTTAGAATTATCGATGGTCCTCGAAAGTCAGAGCAGCTAGAAAAGTACTTTGAGGCACATCATACCCAGAAGGCAGAGTTCATTTGTAAGGCACATGAGGTGGAGTATCTGAAAGCTCATTCAATTTCTGAGATTGAAAGAGGGCTCCATAAATTTTTTGAGGAAGACGATAGACCGAAATTGATGGAAATATTCACTCCGCGAGAACGCAATGATGAGGTCCTTAAGGCATTTTTTGCAGCAGCCGCATCCATGTAGTACTCTCTATTTTCGAATAATAACTCATTCACGTTATCCAATAGCCCATTTTATTATCTTCACGTCATGAAAAAAATGGCGCTGCATTGGAAAATTATGATTGGTATGGTTCTCGGAGTTCTCTGGGCCATTCTTTCTGGGTATATGGGTTGGAATCAACACACAGCTGATTGGATTAACCCATTTGGTGTCATTTTCATAAACTGCTTGAAGTTTATTGCAATCCCACTTGTGTTGTTTTCGATTATTTCTGGCGTGGTTGGTATGGGGAATCCCAAGCAACTCGGTCGGATAGGAGGTAAGACCCTGCTAATGTATCTTTTTACGACAATGATGTCTGTCTCCGTTGGTTTACTTATTGTGAATGCTTTTGAACCAGGTGTGCAATCGAATCCAGAGACAAGACTTGAGCATAGATTGGAATATGAGGTTTGGGCGACGGATAATGGCATTGAAATTAAGGATGGTCGCCTAGAAATGGCAAATGCTACTGACAAAAAGATTAAGGAAATCAGAAAGAGGATAGCAGCTGATTCGCAAACGGACGATGCTCAGAATGTATTGGCGAAGCAGAAGAATGCTGCAGCAGCAAAGGAAGGGCCTCTTCAACCGTTAGTTGATATGGTTCCATCTAATTTGATGCAAGCTCTATCTAGTGGGAGTTTGATGCTACAGGTTATCTTCTTTGCACTTTTCTTTGGAATAGCAATTTCCCTAATGCCCCATGAAAAAACGAAAACGGTAAAGAGTTTCTTCGAAGGTATGAACGAGATTTTTGTCAAGATGGTCCATATGGTCATGCGTGGCGCGCCATTTTTTGTATTCTGTCTTATGGCGGGTGTGTTAGCGAAATCAGCAGATAATCTCACTGAATTAAGAGATATTTTCGTGAGTCTTGGATTTTATGCGGTCATTGTTGTGGTGGGTCTTGCGACGCTACTATTTGGTTTTTACCCATTAATTCTGCGCGTTTTTGGTGTTAAGATAGGGTACCGTGAATTTTTTAGAGGAATGAGTCCAGCTCAATTCCTTGCATTCTCAACTAGTTCGAGCGCGGCGACTTTACCCGTAACGATTGAGTGTGTGAACGAGAATTTGAAAGTTCCTGAACAATCGTCTGATTTCGTTTTACCTATTGGCGCAACGGTAAATATGGATGGAACATCTTTGTATCAGGCTATTGCAGTGATTTTCTTGGCCCAATATCATGATGTTGATCTTTCCTTAGTGCAGCAACTAGGTATTGTCCTCACGGCCACGTTGGCTTCAATTGGAGCTGCAGCAGTTCCAAGTGCTGGACTGATAACGCTTATGATTGTTCTTGGTACCGTTGGTTTGAATCCAATGTGGGTTGTCTTAATCTTCCCGGTTGATAGGATTTTGGATATGTGTAGAACTGTCATCAATGTTACAAGCGATGCTACAGTGTCTGCTGTGATTGCGAAGAGCGAAAAAATGATGTGATGACGGAGGAAAAGCCTCATTGTCTTAGATTTCCAATCGGGGAATTTTTATTTTCAGAAGAATCCAATGTAAAGGGTATTGAAGATCG
Source organism: Flavobacteriales bacterium UBA7325 (assembly GCA_002471375.1). Taxonomy (GTDB): domain Bacteria; phylum Bacteroidota; class Bacteroidia; order Flavobacteriales_D; family Crocinitomicaceae; genus UBA4466. Next base: position 762 of record DKPV01000006.1, on the reverse strand, counting down.
ATGGATTTCTACAAGTGAGGAATTTCCAGCAGAAATTATTCATCTAACATCCGGATTAAGCTCCGAAGAAAAGGGATGGAAGTATCGTCCTGATGGATGGTCAATCAAGCAGGTTGTGCACCACTGTGCCGACAGTCATATGAATGCATTTATTCGAATTAAGAAAGCACTTACTGAAATTGAGCCTACCATAAGCGGATATCAATAAGCGATGTGGGCTGAGTTGATAGATTCAACCGATGACGATCTGAGTAGCTCAATAAGTATATCGTCAGGTGTGCACAAGGGATGGATTGCTATATTAAGCAGCTCGACTTTTGCTGAATTAGATAGGTCGTATTATCATCCTGAAAGCAAATCTATCGTAACTATCAAGGAGGCAGTTGCAACTTATGATTGGCATTGTCGACATCATTTAGCTCACATACATTTGGCCTTGGAATCTAAAGAGAAGTATCAATAAGTCTTTTAGAGTTTCTCCTTCAAGTAGAAACCAGTATGATTATCCTTGTCCTGAATAATCTCCTCAGGCGTACCAGAGAAAACGACATTACCACCTAAATCACCACCTTCTGGTCCCATATCAATTACATGATCGGCACACTTGATAACATCCAAGTTGTGCTCGATAATTATGATCGAATGTCCTGCATTGATGAGTTCATTTATTGCGATAATGAGTTTATTCACATCATGAAAGTGTAGGCCTGTTGTTGGCTCGTCAAAAATGAACAATGTTGCAGGACTTGACTTTCCTTTTGC
>DKPV01000072.1 GCA_002471375.1 Flavobacteriales bacterium UBA7325 | reverse complement strand
TTTTGAGACATCTGCCTCAGTATAGTATTGGTATTTGTCACGAATATCCTCAGGTGTATCAATAAATGAGATAGCCTCCTCTTTACCCATTGCTACGAAGGTATTCTTTGTCAAGTCTAAGAAAGTTCTTGCAGTACCTGAACCGAGGTTATACAAACCAGATTCTGGTGATTTCTCCATTAAATAGGAACAAACTTCGACTACATCTTTTACATAAACAAAATCACGTAGTTGCTCTCCATCATTAAAATCAGGGTTGTGAGATCTAAACAATTTCATTGCATTTGTATCACCAATTTGATTGAATGCATGGTATATCACAGATGCCATTCGGCCTTTATGATATTCGTTTGGTCCATAGACATTGAAAAATTTCAATCCTGCCCAAAAGGGTGGGCATTCCTCTTGATCAAAAGCCCAGATATCGAAATCATTCTTTGAATCACCATATGGATTTAATGGTTTCAAGTCGTGGATAATTGAATGGTCATCTTTATATCCAAACTCGCCAAGTCCATATGTTGCTGCAGAACTCGCATAAACCAATGGAATATTCAAGTTAACACACGCATTCCATACAGCCTTTGAATAATTCAGATTAAGCTCATCAAAAATGGACTTATCGAATTCAGTGGTATCTGTCCTTGCTCCAATGTGATAAATGAAATCAACCTCAACTCCAGAATCGTACAGCCAATCTATGAATTCACCACGATCCACTTTTTCTAGGATAGATTTACCCTCAAGGTTTCCATCCTTCTCCGTTTTAGAAAAGTCATCAACGGCTACGATGTTCGTATGTCCAGACTTGTTCAAACGACTAACAAGGCAGCTACCAATAAATCCTGCAGCTCCAGTAACAACAATCGTCTTCATAGATGTAAATTAAAATAAACCGTTAATCTCGGCGTCAATTGAGTTAATGATTTTCCCTAGATCTTCATTATTCTTAGCGAAGTCATTGTTATCCACGTCGATGATGAGTAGCTTTCCTTTGTCGTAAGTAGAAATCCATGCCTCATAACGTTCGTTCAATCTTTTCAAGTAATCCAATCGAATACTCTCTTCATAGTCTCTACCTCTACTCTGAATTTGATTTACCAATGTTGGAACACTTGCTCTTAAATAAATCAATAAGTCAGGAGATGAAACAAATGAGTCCATCAAATTGAATAACGAGAAATAATTCTCGAAGTCACGTGTTGTCATCAATCCCATCGAATGAAGATTTGGTGCAAATATGAATGCATCTTCATAAATCGTTCTGTCTTGAATTACCGTTTTTTCTGATTGTTGAATCTCTTGAACCTGAGTAAATCGACTATTTAAATAGTAAATCTGCAAGTTAAAAGACCAACGTTGCATGTCTTCGTAGAAATCATTCAAGTAAGGATTTTGCTCGACATCCTCGAAGTGAGGAGTCCAGTTAAAGTGCTTCGCTAGAAGCTTTGTTAGTGTAGATTTTCCTGCACCTATATTACCGGCAATTGCAACATGCATAAACGTTCGATTTTGGACTGACTAAAATAGTAACTTTGATCAAAATCACAACCCTTATTTCAGGAATTGCAGCTCAAACTTATGAACAGTTTTAGAGGTCCTGAGGAAGATTGCCTTGTTAATAATTTTAAAGTCAAATACACCCTCGACAGGCAGAGCAATTTCTAGCGACTCATCACTAACCATCGATTGTAGGATTAGGATATTGTTGATAAGTAAAAACAACGAGTTACCTGCTACATCGAAGTCGACTGCTTTTTCTAAAGAATCATCAATCTCAAACGTATGAAAGTCGACAAAAGAACCAAATAGATCAAATTGATAGACACCGCGGGTTCCGTCAAGAAGAAAAAGTCGCTCATCGACTTCAGCAATACTCACAACCTCATCAACATCTAGTATCCCCGCCAAATTTTGAACATTTACACTCGGAATATCCCCGGAGAAAACAACCTGAGTCAAAGTCGAGTTTAATTGATCTAGTACCCAGACTCGGTCCGATTGACTCGAAGAGCAAATTAGAGATGCATTAATAATATTTGCATCGAGCAAGTCGATACAATCTTGATACAACGAAAGTGTATTATCAAAAAAGCATAAGGTTTGCTGTTCCTGTGAGAAGTGTACTAATTTCATTGTGTTAATAGGCTCTAGGGTTGCCAAGCCTCCTGAAGAACGAACACTTTGAGTAAACCTAACCTCGCCAGTAGAATCTAACTTATTGATGGTTCTCCCGTCTGATACATAATGGTACTCCAATCGATCAATATTCCACAAATCACTCGAATCAAGATCAATGGTCAGCCTTTCTGTCCAAGAATAATTGAGAGAATCTTGAGAGACACCAATCAATGCAATGGAAGTAAAAAATACAAATAAGCCTATTCTCATAATTCAATTTTCTCAGACGCTACTTGCAAGATCTGATCCATAATCGTCCGGTCATTTGATAATCGTGGTACCTTGTTTTGACCACCCAATCGATCAATCGCCTCTAACCAAGCATCAAATGTACCAATCTGAACAACATTTATCTTCGGGAATTGAAGCACCATGTCCTCATATCTTTTAGCATCATAATCTGAATTAACTTTGCGGAGTGCATTGTCTAACACTTCGCTAAAACGTTCAATGCTCTCAGGATATTGCACAAACTCAATACACCACTCATGCGTGCCCTTGGATTGACCCTCCATATATACAGGAGATGCCGTGAAGTCTCTCACAACCGCATTGGTTTCTGCACACGCCCTAGCAATTGCGTACTCAGCGTTTTCAACTATCAACTCCTCTCCGAACGCATTAATAAAACTCTTCACTCGTCCAGTCACCTTAAAACGATAGGGAGCTGTAGAAGTGAATTTTATAGTATCGCCAATAATATATCGCCACAAGCCACCATTTGTTGAGATCACTAATGCATAGTTGACTCCAACTTCCACTCTTTCTAGCGAATAAATCTCAGTTGATTCTTTGCCCTTGTAGCTGGACACAGGTATGAACTCGTAAAAAATTCCATAATCGAGCATGAGCAGCATTTCATCAGAATCAGAAAGATCCTGAATCCCGAAAAATCCCTCGGAAGCATTATAGGTCTCTACATAATTCATTGAATCGCCTGGGATCAACTCTTTAAATTGCGCACGATACGGATCGAAATTAACACCACCATGCATGAACAACTCCAGGTTTGGCCAAACCTCTTTCAAGTTTGATTTCCCCGTGATTTCTAACACACGATTAGCAAGGACCATCGTCCAGCTCGGAACTCCAGCTATACTATGTACATCCTGATAGGCAGTTGATTCCGCCATCCGATCTATTTTATCGACCCATTCGCTCATTAGGGTAATTTCCTTGGTCGGAACTCTACGGATTTCAGCCCACCATGGAAGATTTTTTACAATGATCGCAGATAAATCACCAAAATAGGAATCATCAGATAGATGGTTGATTTCTGCACTCCCTCCAATAGCGAGATGCTTTCCACTGTACAATCTTCCATTTGGATGATTATGATAATACATGGCAAGTAAGTCTTTACCTCCTTTATAATGGCAGTCCATCAAAGATTCCTTTGTAACTGGAATCAACTTACTTCGAGAAGATGTTGTACCTGATGATTTTGCAAACCACTTAGAATCAGTTGGCCATAATAATCCTTGCTCACCGGCCATCAATCTCTCTACCCAAGGTTTGAGATCTTCATATTCCTGAAGAGGAATCTTCTCCTTAAAGGATTCATAAGTGGATAATGACGAGAAATCATGGAGTCTTCCGAATTCCGTTTGAGCCCCAAGTTCCAGGGAGTTATTAAAAACTTCCTCCTGTACTTCAATTGGATATTTGCGGAATAAATCAATTTGATGTATCCGTTTCTTCATTACCCATGCGAAGATTGAATTAAATGGCACAGTGCTTAGTATTAATTTGAGCTCGCTTACAACCGATTTTAAGATACGATTTATTTATCAGGAATCGGGTTCAGAAAAATTAAATAATGAAGATGTATTAATAAAAAATCCTGATCATCGCGTGGCAATGTCAGGATCACAGTATGATTTGCAGATAATCTTATCCGAAGAAGAAAATACCGAATACGATTGATAACAATACAATCGTGATGATAGTTCCTACTGCTGCTGTTGAAGGTTCAAAAAAATTATCTGACATATTTCTTTTATTTTCATCAAAGGTAGAAAAAAATCTTATTGTGGAAAGCGACTGAATCAAAAAAGAATGATTCTAATGTAACTTCGCTTGGACTAAATTGATGAACTCCTTTCGTGTTGAATCATTACTCGTGAAAACACCTGTAAACGCACTCGAAGTTGTTACAGAATTTTGCTTCTGCACTCCTCTCATTTGCATACACATATGCGATGCTTCGATAACAACAGCAACTCCTTTTGGGCTCAGAGTTCGCTGAATGCAATCGCGCACCTCAATAGTTAAGCGCTCCTGAACCTGTAAACGTCTAGCATAAGCATCCACTACTCGCGGAATCTTACTCAAACCAACGATTTTCCCGTCAGGGATATACGCCACGTGAGCCTTACCAAAGAACGGCAACATATGATGCTCACACAGCGAGTACAACTCAATATCCTTAACAATAACCATTTCAGAATACTCTTCATGGAAGATTGCTTGCGCTATAATTGAATCAGGATCTTGCTTATAACCTTGTGTTAAAAACTGCATCGATTTCGCTACTCGTTCGGGAGTTTTTAATAACCCCTCTCGATTTCGATCTTCACCTATTTGATCTATCACCTCTTCAAAGTTCCCTTTGAGGTTCTCTGTAATTTTGTCGTCGTATTCGTAATTCATGCTCTTCAAATTCTATCAAGTGTACGAAACTCTTTTAGTAAGGTTCGTTTCCACCAAAATATTCCACGAAATTGTTTTCCGTCTCAACCAACTTTATCTTCACCAGTTCTCCACCTGCTTCTTTAATAGGAAGTTTGATTTCTTCCCAAATTTGGATGATCATATTCTCCGTTGAAGCTAATAATCCCTTCATAAAAGGCACATCAATATTGAGGTTTTTGTGATCCATGGGTTCAATCACTTTCTCTTTCATAATCCTACTTAAATCTGTTAAGTTGATTACAAATCCAGTATCCGGATCAGGAATCCCCTTAACCGTCACAAGAATTGTGAAGTTATGTCCATGCCAATTGTGATTGCTGCATTTACCGAAAACTTCTTCATTTTTTTCTTGTGACCATTTCTCATTCCAGAGTTTATGGGCGGCATTGAAAATCTCTCTTCTAGTTATATAAACTGATTTCACATTAAAAAATTAGATTGCAAATATAGTCATGACCAGCAAACCGTTATTTGATTAACTCAAAATAACGCGTAAACTCATTATCAAATTTTAACTTTGCACTATGGAAGAGGAACGGTTAGATAAACTATTGATTCAGCGAAAACTGGTTTCAACGAGAGTAAGTGCCGAGAAGGTGATTCGTGAAACTGGCGTACTCGTAAATGGTAAACTTGTTACGAAAACAGGAAAGCGATTTCGAGTTGATAGCGATATTAAGATGATTACCGAAGACATCCCATGGTTATCTAAACGTGCATTTAAATTAACAGGAGCCCTTTCAGCGTGGGGTCTAGAGATAAAAAGTGCTACTTTAATAGACACTGAAGCTAGATTAGGTGCATTTACAGAGGTGCTACTTAAAGAAGGAGCCAAAAAAGTTTATGCGATCAATTCGAAAACCAATCAGTTGGATGCGAATCTAGAGAGCAACATCGGAGTTGTCAATTTAGAGAACACCCATCTTCGCGAGCTGACACCTTCAATAATTAATGAAAAATGCGATGGTTGCACGATCGATGTATCTTCTAACTCACTAGAAAATATATTCCCATTCCTCCAAGGGTTTATTCGTGACAATGGTTTTGTTATTGCATTGATAAAGCCACAATGTGAGGTAGCAAAAAAAGAGCTCGGGAAAGGCGGTGTGTTAAAGGATAAAAAACTGTACCGCTCAGTGATTGAAGACGTTAAAAAATATGCCAAGCTAAACAACCTCCAATATGTTGATCATATTGAATCACCCATCCTGAACGAAAATGGAAATAGAGAATTCTTGATGCTCTTAAGTCGCGCTGTCCGATAATAATTGTTCTATCAACTTTCTTTCTTAGAATCATTCCAAATAAAGAGTTTTCGTATCTTTGCACTATGATTGAAGATCAAAAACAAATGCCATTTGACGTTAATAAGATTAGAGATGATTTCCCTCTTCTAAAGCGATCAGTGTATGGAAAGGATTTAATCTACCTTGATAATGGCGCTACTTCGCAAAAACCGCAGGTGGTGATCGACGCTATCAATGAATATTATTCGGAAAACAATTCGAACATTCATCGCGGCGTACATTATTTAAGTCAGTTAGCAACAACGCAGTATGAGGATGCTCGAAAGATCATTCAAACGTATATAAACGCATCTCTTCCTGAAGAGGTACTATTTACGAAGGGCACATCTGACAGCATTAACTTGGTTGCATTTTCTTTTGGAGAAACACTCTCTAAAGGAGATGAAGTAATTATTTCAGCCATGGAGCATCATTCGAATATTGTCCCATGGCAAATGATGTGTGAGCGCAAAGAATGTACTTTACGTGTTGTGCCAATAGATGAGAACGGAGATTTAATTCTGGAGGAGTTTGAAAAATTATTGAACAATAGAACAAAACTTGTAGCTGTCTCTCATATTTCAAATTCACTGGGTACTATTAATCCGGTAAAAACGATAATTGACAAGGCACATGCTGTTGGAGCTAAAGTTTTGATCGATGGAGCTCAGAGTATTCAGCACATGAAGGTCGACATGCTCGAATTAGATTGTGATTTTTACGCCTTTTCGGGACACAAAGTTTTCGGTCCAACTGGAGTTGGAATTCTTTACGGAAAGAAGGACATTTTAGATAATATGCCTCCATATCAAGGTGGCGGCGACATGATTGCCAAAGTTACATTCGAGAAAACAACCTACAATGAACTCCCTCACAAATTTGAGGCAGGAACGCCAAATATTTCTGGTGGTATTGGGTTGGGCGCAGCCATTAAATATTTCTCAGAATTAGATATTGAAGCTATTCATTCTCATGAGCAGGAACTAGCAGGATACACTGAATCCAAATTAATGGAGTTTCCCGGAATGAAAATCATTGGTACTGCCAAAGAAAAGACAAGTGTTGTCTCTTTTGTTGTAGACGGTATACACCCATTCGACCTAGGTACATTATTGGACAAGCAAGGAATAGCGGTGAGGACGGGACATCATTGTACGCAACCAATTATGGATTTCTTTGAAATCCCTGGAACAATTAGAGCATCTTTCGCATTCTACAATACAATGGAAGAAATTGATATTTTCATCGCTGCAGTTGAGCGTAGTTTAAATATGTTAAGGTAATTTTGCACGATGACATTAGCAGAGAAGGAACAAGAAATTATTGATGAATTCGCCATCTACGATGACTGGATGGATAAATACGAATACATCATTGAGCTAGGAAAAGATCTTCCTCAGATTTCTCAAGATAAAAAGACGAATGATCGTCTCATTGAAGGATGTCAATCTCGAGTATGGTTAGCTCAAGAAATCGAAGATGGGAAAATGAAATTTACCGCTGACTCAGATGCGATTATCACGAAGGGGATAATAGGACTTCTTGTTCGAGTTCTAAACAATGAAACAGCAAAATCAGTTGCAACTGCAGAATTGAATTTCATCAACAAAATTGGACTGTACGAACACTTATCACCTACTCGATCGAATGGATTAGCCAGTATGATCAAGAAGATGAAAATGAGCGCATTAAAATCATTATAGATGTCAAGTTTAGTAAAATTAGAAAACAGTATTATCGCGATCATAAAGACCATTTATGATCCTGAAATCCCAGTGGACATTTTCGAACTCGGCTTAATCTACGAGGTTAAAATAGATACGGAGCATAACGTCACTATCGAGATGACACTTACTTCACCAAACTGTCCTGTGGCAGAGACAATGCCTAAGGAGGTTGAAGATAAGGTGAAAGGTCATCCAGAAGTAAACGATGCAAAAGTCAATATTGTTTTTGACCCACCATGGGATAAGGACATGATGAGTGAAGAAGCAATGCTCGAGCTCGGTTTTTTATAGAGCACAAGAAAATTATCATATGAGAAGAGTTGTTATCACAGGAATGGGAGCATTAACTCCTATTGGAAATAATTTAGAATCTTTTTGGTCAAATCTAAAAGCTGGTGTCAGTGGCGCAGCTACAATCACGAGGTTTGACGCATCCAAGTTCAGAGCGCAATTTGCGTGTGAACTCAAAGACTTCGATTTAAAAGATCACTTTCATGTTAAGGAACTTCGCAAGTACGATCCTTTCTCTCTGTACGCACTGCATGCAGTAGACGAAGCATTGAATCATGGAAAAGTAGATTTTGATGTGTTGAACCGAGACAGGATCGGTGTAATTTGGGGTTCAGGTAACGGAGGGATTCAAACCTTTCAAGATCAGATGAAAGAGTATTGTGATGGTGATGGCACCCCACGATTCACACCTTTCTTCATCCCAAGAATTCTCGTTGATATCGCATCTGGAGTCATTTCAATTAAATACGGTTTACGAGGAGTTAACTTCTGTCCAGTATCGGCATGTGCAACCTCAAATACTGCACTAATTGAAGCATTCAATTATATCAAATGGGATAAGGCAGATATGATAATTAGCGGTGGTTCAGAAGCGGCAATAACAGAAGCTGCGATGGGTGGTTTTGCCTCAGCAAGAGCACTGTCAATGAGAAATGACGACCCAAAAACAGCTTCGAGACCTTTTGATGTGAATCGAGATGGTTTTGTCATGGGTGAAGGTGCGGGTGCTCTGATACTTGAAGAGTATGAGCACGCCAAAAAACGTGGAGCGACCATCTATGGAGAAATCGTTGGCGGTGGGATGGCAGCTGACGCATACCACTTGACAGGTACACATCCCGATGGTGATGGGGCGGTATTAGGTATGAATGAAGCAATGCGCGAAGCTGGAATTACGGCAGATGACATTGATTACATCAACATGCACGCGACCTCTACTCCTTTGGGAGATAATAGCGAGCTTATTGCGGCTTCACGAGTATTCGGAAAAGATTCAAACGTTTCAATTTCCGCTACCAAATCAATGACAGGTCATCTTCTAGGTGCAGCAGGTGCAATTGAAGGAATTGCAACAGTACTTGCGTTAAAGGAAGGAATTATTCCACCAACCATTAACACCGAAGAAATAGAACCTGAATTTGCGGATCACTTTGACTTTCCACTCGGAAATTCTAAGGAAAAGAATATGATCTATGGAATGAGTAATACTTTTGGATTTGGCGGACATATTGCTTCCGTACTTTTCAAAAAGTTTGAAACTTAAATTGTGACTTCTACCTATCTTTTTAAAAGCGCCCGTTTGGGCTTCCGAAATTGGCAAGAATCAGATAGATACGCCTCGAATGATAGATATCAGCAGCAACGAGCGCGTGATGGAGTTCTTTTCATATATCGCAACGCCTGATCAAACGATAGCGTTTATTGTCAGAATGAAGGAAATGTTGAGCAGAACTGGCTTTTGCTATTTTGCAGTAGACCGACTTGATACGAATGAATTTATTGGATTCATTGGAATGTGCGAACAAAATTTCGATGTCGAATTTTGCCCGTGTATTGATATTGGTTGGAGATTAGATCCTAAGCACTGGGGATTAGGCTTTGCGACAGAAGGCGCCAAAGCATGTTTAGACTATGCTCATCACGAACTTGGAATAAAGGAAGTCCTCTCAACAGCCCCTGAAGTCAAAACGAAGTCCATCGCGGTTATGAAAAAGATAGGCATGATGAAACATGTTGATTTCGTTCATCCACGACTTGTTAAGGACCCGAATTTGATAAATTGTATTTGCTACTCTAGCTCGATCTAATTGCACGAAATTAATCAAGTGACTGATTTACAATTGATAACATTTCGACTAATCACCTGATCTTATAGATCGAACTAGGTTCGTACCCGTTCAATAAATCCGTAAAACGGCATCCCCAAGCATAATTAAGAGTACCTTTGTAATTCTAAAATCAGTGTAGAAATGGGAATACCTGTCGTGAAGTTTAATGAAAAGGATCAACCAGAATTCTTTCGTGAAGCGAAAAAACGAGTAAATGCGTACTTCAAAGAGAATAACATCTCTCGTTATGCGAACTTTGGAATGTATTTCAAGACATTTTTCATGGTTGCAATGTACATCACACCATTAGTTCTAATGTTGACTGGTGTCGTAACATCGACTTGGGCGATTGTAGGAATGTGGGCTATCATGGGCTTCGCCATAGCTGGGATAGGATTGGGAATAATGCATGATGCAAATCACGGAGCCTATTCTAGAAGTCACAAGGTAAACCGTGTCATTGGATCTGTATTATACATGTGCGGTGGTTATCCTCTAAACTGGAGAATTCAACACAACGTTCTACACCATTCATTTACAAACATTGAAGGACTAGATGAGGATATTGAAAAACAAGGCATTGTTCGTTTTTCACCTACTCAAGAGCGAAGAAAGTTCTTCAAATTTCAAATAATTTACGCTCCACTACTTTACGGAATACTCACACTGTATTGGGGAACGGTAAAAGATTACGAGCAAGTTGTACGTTATCATAAACGCGGACTTCTCGAAGCGCAGGGTGTTTCTTACGGTCAAGCATTGTTCCGAATTATCTTCAATAAGGTTTGGTACTACGGAGTGTTTATTGCTCTTCCTATTATTTTCATCCCGGTGCCTTGGTGGGGAAGTGTTCTTGGTTTTGTTCTAATGCAGTTCATCGCAGGAATGATCTTAGCGCTAATATTTCAAGCTGCACACGTTCTTGAAGAAACAGAATTTTTTGAACTGGATGAAAACATTTCGGTTGAGAACAACTGGGCAATCCACCAAATGAAAACTACTTCGAACTTTGCAAGAAAAGGGTATTTGTTCTCATGGTACGTTGGAGGATTAAACTATCAGGTCGAGCACCATTTATTCCCAAACATTTGCCATATTCATTATAAAAAACTTGCCCCAATTATTGAGGCTACGGCAAAGGAATTTAATGTCCCATACCACCAGCATAAGACTTTCTTGGGAGCACTGAAGAGTCATTTCAAATTAATTCACTCACTTGGAACAGGTAGTTACGATGAGCGTCTAAAAGAAAAGACTACAAAGGTTGCGGCCTAACTAATTCTCTTCGCATTTTCTAAATTGATATTTGAGATTACCTCTGAACTACAACTCGTCAGCTAAGTATTTTGCTGTATGCGAGATGTCCTTCGCTTTTTTGACGATTGCTTCTGGAGTACCTGAACAGATAATTTTACCTCCTCCTTTGCCACCTTCTGGACCTAGATCGACAATGTGATCCGCAACTTTAACAATGTCCAAATTGTGTTCAATTACCAAGACGGTATTCCCATCATCAACTAATTTTTGTAGAACCGACAGTAGCATTTTGATATCTTCGAAATGCAAGCCAGTTGAAGGTTCGTCAAGAATATACATTGTATTTCCTGTACCTCGCTTCGAAAGCTCGGAAGACAGCTTAATCCTCTGTGCCTCACCTCCAGAAACAGTTGTAGATGGCTGTCCTAATTTCACATATCCTAAGCCCACTGAAACCAATGTTGAAAGGATTCTTTTGATTTTTGGAATGGACTCAAAGAAACTCGCGGCATCTTCAATAGTCATGTTCAAGACATCACTAATTGATTTACCCTTATACCTCACCTCGAGAGTTTCGCTATTGTAGCGCTTTCCGCTACATGTCTCGCATTCGACGAGCACATCTGGAAGGAAGTTCATTTCAATAACCTTCATTCCTCCACCCTTACAAGTTTCACATCTTCCGCCAACAACATTGAAAGAAAATCTTCCTGGCTTGTAACCTCTAATTTGTGCCTCAGGCAACCCGGCATACAACGACCTAATTTCATCAAACAGCTTCGTGTAAGTTGCAGGATTTGACCTCGGTGTTCTACCAATTGGACTTTGATCAATCTCAATCACCTTATCAAGGTTTTCAATCCCCGTAATTGACTTATACGGTTGTGGCTTTTTCACACCTCGGTAAATCTCTTTCAGTAAAATCGGGTATAAAGTCTGATTGACTAGTGTCGATTTCCCACTACCAGAAACTCCTGTTACGCACGTCATTGTACCTAATGGAATTGTAAGGTTTACATTATCTAAATTTCTACCTGACGCACCTTTTAGAACGAGTTTTTTTCCATTACCCTTTCTTCGTTTCGCAGGAATTTCTATCGATTTTTTACCCGTTAAATACTGATTGGTTAACGTATCAGTGTCGATCAACTTCTCAATTGAGCTTGCATTCACAATTGCTCCTCCATGAACACCGGCTCCCGGCCCGATATCTACCACAAAATCAGCAGCTAGAATCATCTCCTTATCATGCTCTACAACAATAACAGAGTTTCCGGTATCGCGTAACCTCTGTAACGAAGTGATCAATCTCGAATTATCACGCTGATGCAAGCCGATAGATGGCTCATCAAGTACGTACAACACATTAATCAGTTCAGATCCAATTTGTGTTGCCAATCTGATTCTTTGAGCTTCACCTCCAGAAAGTGTTTTTGCAGAGCGATGAAGAGATAGATACGTTAAACCGACCTCAACAATAAAGCCTAGACGAGCATTGATTTCTTTTAATATTTCTACTGCAATTTTCTGCTGTAGTTCGTCTAGATGATCATTCACATTCTTGAACCAGTCGCTTAGATCCGATATATCCATTTGGGCGAGCTCGCCTATATTCTTATCCCCTATCCGAAAATAGTGAGCCTCTTTCTTAATTCTTGTACCATGACATGTACCACATACTTTACGATTCATAAAACTTTGAGCCCATCTCTGGATCGCAGCAGAACTTCCTTCTGAGTGCCTTGAAATGAAACCTATTACACCTTCAAAGCGAATTCCTTTACCTCGAACAGCACTATCAATGCCCTCATTTCCATAGAGCACCACGTTCATCGTGTCTACATCTATCTCTGAGATTGGAGTATCAAGAGTATAATTTGCTTCAGCTAAGTAATCCCTGAGTTTTTCAAAAATCCATTTTTTCTTATACTCTCCTAAAGGAGTAATACCGCCCTTTTTGATCGACTTCGAACTATCCGGAATGATTTTATCAATATCAACTTCCGAGATCTCCCCCAAGCCACTACAAGTTTTACATGCTCCATAAGGCGAATTAAATGAAAACAAATTTGGCTCCGGTTCAGGATAGCTAATTCCGCTGGTTGGGCACATCAACATACGACTGAAATGTCGAACATCACCTGACTCAAAATCCATAATCATTAATGACTTCCCACCGTGCTTCATCGCCGTAACCACGTCATCATATATTCTTTGTCGGTCTTTTTTTGAAACTGCCAATCGATCGATTACAATATCCACATCGTGAATTTTGTATCGGTCCAATTTCATTCCTTTTGTGATATCTTTCAGCTCTCCATCCACACGAACTTTCGTAAATCCTTGTTTTTGAATTTGCTCAAACAATTCTCGATAATGCCCTTTTCTACCTTTAATCTTTGGAGCAAGAACAACTACTTTTTTCCCTGAATAGTTTTCAATTAGCAAGTCAACTATCTGATCGTCGGAATACTTGACCATTGCTTCTCCGGACGCATAGGAGTATGCAGTACTTGCTCGTGCAAAAAGCAGTCGCATAAAATCATAAATCTCAGTGATTGTACCAACAGTCGATCTAGGAGATCTGGACACTGTTTTTTGCTCAATAGAAATGACCGGACTAAGTCCATCAATCTTATCTACATCAGGTCGTTCTAGGCCTCCTAAAAACTGCCTCGCGTAGGATGAAAAAGTTTCTATATAACGCCTTTGACCTTCCGCAAAAATTGTATCAAAAGCCAATGAAGATTTACCCGAACCGCTCAAGCCAGTAAATACCACAAGCTGGTTCCTTGGGATTTTTAAATCCACATTTTTCAGGTTATGTTCTGTGGCGCCATAAACCTCAATATGTTCTAATTTCTTCATTTTTTTAATAAGGCAATTGAATAGGTTCTCCCGTCAGATATAGTTAAACTATTCCCGATCAACCATGGGTTTAACACTTTAACCATGTGCAAATTTGATCCATTTTCCAATGCCCAATCAGACAAACTAGAAATTGATGTGTTCACTTCAATCTGTTTGACCTCGACCGGCTCATACAGCTCCATTTTCAGAGGAAAGAAACCATAATCTTCAGGACTCTCCATCAATAACTTCAGTGCCATAATTCTAAAAACGTAGCGAGACGTCTCATGGTTCAAATGGAGTTCAAAGAAATTGTCAATTCCTTGCGATTGAACGTATAAATTCAATCCCCGAACTCCACAGTTATAGGAAGCAGCAGCCATTATCCAGTCATCAAACTTTCGGTTGGCGTCCTTCATATAATCACATGCAGCTCTAGTACTCTTCTCTACATCTAAACGCTCATCCACATCACTGGTAATTCTCATACCGTAATCTTTAGCCGTTGCAGACATAAACTGCCAAAATCCTTTCGCTCCTGTTGGGCTTGTAACCTGACGCAGAGCACTTTCGATCACGCAGAGATATTTCATATCGTCAGGCATACCTTCTTCCGCCAATACCTTCTCAATTAAAGGGAAGTATCGATTAGCACGCTTTAAAATTTGAACTGTTGAACTATGGTAATAGGTGTTGACAATTACTTCTTTATCCAATCGTTCCTTAATATCAAAATTGTCAATCTCAATAGAATTCCCGAACAACATCATTTGAGTGGGAATCTTAGGATAAGAATGTCCATCTATCTTTTCAACAACATCTTGATCTTTTTCAGCTAAATCCTCTGATTTTTGAGTGCATGAAACAATGAAAAGTAAAAGACTAATTGTGAAGAGAACTCGCATGATACGAAAATAACAAAGTTGTCCTACTTTTTTGGTGGCGCGGGATACTTTATTGTGTTTCGATAGAGCAATATAAATACGAATACAGTATATGCTAAAAAGAATAGAACTGGGGCTATCGTATTAAGTTTTATCAAGTTCACCATGGCAACAGATAATACAGCCGCTAAAAGTCCAATAACAACAAAGATTAGCCAGACTTTTCTATCGTTCAAGCCTGAGTACACTAAATGATGTGTAGTATGATCCTTACCGCCCACCATTGGTGATTGTCCCCGCTTCAATCTATTGATCACCACTGTCAATGTATCCACTAATGCAGGGGTAAAAGCCACAGCAGCAACGCAGAGTCCCAACCATGAATGTTGCTGTTGAATCGTCCCTGAATTAAGTAAAAATTCCATTGAGAAAAAGGCGACAAACAACCCAATAAACTGAGATCCAGCATCCCCCATGAATAATTTTGAAGGATGGATATTCATACTGAGAAATCCAAGAAGAGCTCCCAGCATTGCTATTAAAGAAAGCGACCAAATATTCGTGTTAAAATCAAATATTAGCCAACTCGACACCAAACAAGCGCTAAGAATGAACAGAGAAGTTGTCCCAGTTATTCCATCCATATTATCCAACATGTTGAGCGAATTCATAATTAATATCACCCAAATAATTGTCAAAACACCATCGACATAGAAATTTTCAAACAACTCGATCCCTGAACCTGTAGCCAAGAAGACCACGCCACACACAATTTGGATAGCTAATTTAAATAGTGGTTTTGTATCATACGCATCATCCGCCAAGCCCATTGCAAAAGCCAATGAAGCTGCCAAGAATAACCCTACATATTGCCCGTTTTGAAAGATATTAATGTAATCGAAAACGATAGAATAGCCAATTCCCGAAAATATGAAAACAACAAAAAGGCTAACACCACCTAGAGATGGCTTAGATTCACTACTCCATCTAACAGTAATATCATTCTTGTTCCGAATTCCCAATGAACGCGAAAATCGCAGAAGTAAAACATTACATACAAGTGATATTATGACGCCTCCAAACATGAAGCCCAGTAATTGTAGTATTTTAACCGTCACAAATTGAGTTTAAAATTGTGATACAAAGTTACAAAATTCCTCTCCATTTCTGTCTTTTTCAGAGACAACAGGTTCATCTACACCCCAAGAAATATTCAATTCTGGATCATTCCATCTAATCGTACCTTCAGAAGATGGTGAATAATTATTCGTGCATTTATAGGAAAATGAAGTGTCCGCTGCTAGAGCGACAAAGCCATGCGCAAATCCCGGAGGTATCCATAACTGGCGTCTATTCTCCTCTGTTAGTTCAACCGCGACGTGTTCTCCATAAGTCGGTGAATCCTTACGAATATCAACGGCTACATCAATAACCCCACCTCGACTAACACTGACTAGCTTTCCTTGAGCAAAGGGTGGATTCTGAAAATGTAATCCACGCAAAACACCTTTTCTAGACACAGATTGATTATCCTGAACAAATTTGTATTTACCATCTGTTGCAGCATCAAACTGATCTTTGTTAAAACTCTCGAAAAACAGTCCTCGTGCGTCTTTAAATACTCGAGGCTCTATGATTAACACTCCTTCAATTGAAGTTTCAATTATTTTCATCTTCTCCTAAACTTCTTCATAAATTTTTCCAAGCGCGACTCAGCCCTAAAACCACTTGTAGCAGTTTCTTCGGTATAAGTCTCACCATAACCGTAACCGTAACCATAGCCATAGCCGTAGCCAGTTCTTTTACTCGCTTTTGCCCCATTCAAGATTACATTCAAGGAGTTCAATTGTTTGAGATCGAATAGCTCCTGAATTCTGAACGCAAAATTACGCTTCGAATAATGCGACTTAAATATGTAAATTGGAATATCAGCCTCGGTCAAATTTCGAATTCCATCTGAAACGAGCCCAATTGGC
Organism: Flavobacteriales bacterium UBA7325; assembly: GCA_002471375.1. Taxonomy (GTDB): domain Bacteria; phylum Bacteroidota; class Bacteroidia; order Flavobacteriales_D; family Crocinitomicaceae; genus UBA4466. The sequence continues at coordinate 20,581 of DKPV01000072.1, read as the reverse complement.
GGGTTATCAATTATTACAACATCATAAAGCAACTTCAATTCTTCAATGATCTCTTTAAATCTTTTACTCAAAAGGAGCTCAGAAGGGTTGGGAGGAATTGGTCCTGCTGTGATGAAATGAAGATCTTTTAATGGTGAATGCTGAATACAGTTTTCTAATGTCGTCTGCTCAACAATTAGCCCACTCATTCCATGAACGTTTTCTGCATCTAATCCAAGGTGAACCTTTGGTTTTCTTAAATCAAGATCGAGCAGAATCGTTTTTTTACCTGACATAGCAATAATTCCAGCTAAGTTTAGGGCTACGAATGTTTTTCCCTCTCCTGATATAGAGGAGGAAATAGCTATTGTTTTGTACTCAGGGTTAATATAACTTAGATTCGTCCTTACCTTTCTCATCGCTTCTGCCATGATAGACTTAGGCGCATCAGCCACAATTAACTGAGAATATTCTAAAGCATTTCTAAACAAAGGAACTGTCCCTAAGATTGATGCCTGCGATGGAAGAACCCGCTCTAGATCCTCAACCATATTTATTTCATTAAACATCAGATACTTGAGCGTCAAGATTCCCATCCCAACGATTAAACCGAAAATAACAAAGGATAAATAGATAAATTTCGAATTAGGAGCAACAGGGATTAAACTGACCTTAGGCTGCACTAGAACTCGATTCGAAGAAGCATAACCAGCATCTGATATCTCGTACTCTACTTTCTTTTCTGCAAGAAGAGTAAAATATTTCTCATTCAATACTTGAAGATTCTTTAGGCGATCAAACTCCATTCTTTTTTCAGGAAGTTCAAATGATTCGCCTTTCTTTTCACTAATTTTTTGCTGAATAGAATTTCGATTTCTAGACAATCGAGCTTCAATTACATCCACAGATCTGTTTATCAAAGCCTTCTTTGATTCTATCTTTGCATTAATTGATTTCACCTTCGTATTCTCGGATGTAGCACCACCATAAATTAAATCTTCTTTCTGCTCAAGAAATACTTGAAGCTGCTGAATATGTGCGAGCAAGGATTGTTCATATGACTTACCTAGCAAATCAGGAAGCAATTTATACGTCTCTAATCTATTCGGATTATCTCTTAGTTTACTCCTTATTGATAATAAGGATCTATACTCTTCATTAGATTCAAAGAGCATATCCTCCAATCTGGCTAAATTTTCATTGAGACTAAGTCCTTCTATATCAGGAGAGGTTAATCTGGCTTCCCGCTGGAAAATCATCAAACTATCCTTTGCCACTTTCACTTCATAGGATAAAGAATCTAATTGGCTATCAATAAAGCTTAAGATGTTTTCAGAGCTACGTCGACTCTGGTCCTCATCGAAAGTTACAAACGTTTTAGAGACAGCTTCAACAATATCATGACACAGTTGTGCATTATGCCCTCTAAAAGAAATCTCTATCGTTTTGGCATTAGGATCAATGGCCGATACCTCTAGATCCTTTATTAATCGTGAGGTGAGTTCTGTTCGCCCATTAAAAACAAAAAACAACTCATTCTCCTCTGAAACCCTTTTAAATACCTCCGGATCTGAGGCCTTAACTACGACATCGAAATCTTTGTTTTTGATGTGTTCATTTAATTTGCCTTCGGTCTTCTTTTGCTTTCCATTTTTCTCGTAGACCAATTCTAGTTTATTTCCGGAAAGTAGGTTTACCTGAATTTCTTGGTTGATGAGTAATGAATCGAATAGATCGTATGGCTGAACATTAAATGAGCTTTCAAGGTATTTCTCTTCAGTTAGAATTCGCCCTCGCATATATAAACTGACGCTAAGATTGAGCGAATTCAAAGCTTTCTCGAAGAGGAGCTCAGACCTTAATAATTCCACGACTCCGGAAATTTGATCATCCTTGGTGTTAATATTCTCGATATCAATTACTTCTGCAGCCTTATCAGTATCACCTAGTTGCAATACCATTGATGACTCGTATGTAGGTTTTGTATAGCGTAAATAAAGAAAAGCCATTAAACCAAAAAGGAATACAAAAAATGTGGGCCACCACCAATAACGCTTAAGGATTGTCTTAAGAATTAACGGGTCATATTTCGGATTAATAATTACACTCATCTATTCTCTATTCATCATTTGAGGACACTTATGGCTGAAATAATAATGATTGAACTTGAAAGCAATGAAACAATCGGTACAATATCTTCTGCTATTTCCTTTGACAATTCTGGAGTTGGCTCTACGTAAATATAATCATTAGCTTGCACAATCATGTCAACATTCTTAAGACCTTCCATTGTTGAAAGATCCAACTTATACACTACACGTTTGCCATTCTCCTTACGCATCAACTTGATCGTATTCGCCTTCCCTCGATCCGTAATTCCACCTGCCTGAGCTAAGGCTTCCATGAGCGTTGTATTCGAATTAAGAAGCGGGATCACTTTTGCATCCGATCCATTACCTGGAAAAACAATTACCCTTTGGTTAGTAACTTTTACCTGCACAAATGGCGTTTCGTATTGAGTACTATATTTAAAAACCAACTTTTCCTCACATTCTTGAACTGTTAACCCACCAACCTCAACAAGTCCAACCAACGGAAGCTTCACCTTCCCATTGGAACGAATCGTATACTCCATAGGTGCTGCATATGAAGTTTGAGTGGATGTTAATCCAGATATACTCTCAATTATCGGGGCGCCATCATTTGCAGCGAGCGTGAAGCTTATCCTATCATCTGGTGATATTCGGTAGTTTTGGCTAGGCGTCATTGGGATGTTGGATAACACTGTTGAATCCCCTTTTACTTCCTTAAACATTAAATTACTGTTCACACCGCAACTTCCGAGCATAGTACTCAGGCAAATTAGAACAAAAGTGATTGAAGCAAATATCTTCATGTTAGTCTTTTTTATCCAGCAGTTTCTTGTAATAACTATCCATATTTCGAATTAGTATCTTGTACTGGAATTTATCTTCTACGAACTTCCAGCCTTTTTGTGACATTTTAGCGCGTTTTTTTTCATCTTCAACTAATTCAAATAATCTTTGGGTATACAATTCTTTATCTCCGGGAGGTATAATGTAACCTGTTTCTCCATCAATCATTATATCACGTACACCTCCAACATCAGTAGTTATTACTGGAATATTTCCTGCTTGAGCCTCAATTAAACTAACAGGTGTCCCTTCGTTTTTTGATGTGAGACACAAAATATCCATACCCGCGTTGAAGGTACCGATGTCTTTAATCCAAGACGTCATAGTAATCACTCCTGGATGTGAAATGTTCAATTTATCAACCTGCTCGCTTATTGATTCACGTTCCGGACCATCTCCCACAATAAAAACACGAAGTTTTTTAGAAGTCTTAATCATCACCTCTTCAATCACATGTAAGAAAAAGTCATGATCTTTTATTGGAGCCAATCGACCAACAATTGCAACTGCTACAGCATCGCTTTCAACATGATATTCTTCGCGTGTTTGATCTCGCTTTGAAATCGACTTCTCCTGAAAAGGTAAAAGATCGAAACCAAGCGGTATGACAGAAATTTTTTCACTCTTGCAGATTCCATGCTCTTTGGACAACTCATCTTTCTGGACTGCTGATATTGCAATTATTCCGGTAGATTTACGCGCTAAATTCCGCTCGATTGTTTTAAACATAAGTGTTTTGGCCTTGCCGAAATAGGAATGAAAAACATGACCATGAAAAGTATGAACAATTACAGGCACACCACATGCGTGTGCAGCCTTTCTTCCTAGTGCTCCTGCTTTAGAAGCATGTGTATGAACGATATCAGGCTTGAATTCTCGAATAATCGCTTTTAACTTAGCATATGCCTGACGATCGCTTTTCAAGTTTGGCGCTCGTACCATCTCCTCAATTAGTACTGGATTAACACCATACTTCTCCAGTATGAATAAAGAATCCGACTCTCCTTTTTCAGGTAATCCGCCGACGAGCATTGTTTCATACTCATCACCGAGAAATGCAGTTAAAAATGTTGCATTATACGTTGGGCCACCAATGTTAAATCGGTTGATAATTCGGAGTATCTTAATTTTCTTCACGCAGTAAGTTCGTACCTTTTGTCAAATTCACTCGGCTATTGAATAGACGATGTTAAAAAGTTTTCTCTGTTTGGCACATTCATTGCCCTATTCTCATCAAATTTACGTTAAAACAAGCGATGAAGTTACTAAGTTCAATCCTATTTATTTCAATCTTAGCTGTCAGCAGCGCCATAGGCCAGAATAAAGTTCAATTATCTATTGATCAATTCGTTCATTATCAAGGACTAGAACAAGCAAGCATTAGTTTTCAAGTACTCGATTTAGAAACTGGAAAATCTGTCGCATCGCATGATCCAAACCGCACAATGGCAACTGCTTCTACGGCAAAATTGTTTTCCACCGCAACAGCACTTGAAATTTTAGGCGAAAATTACAGACCTAAAACACGGGTCTATGCCGATGGAGATATCGATTCGACCGGCGCACTAATGGGAAATATATGGATTCGCGGAGGAGGCGACCCATCACTTGGGAGTAAATACTTTACAAATAAATCAAATCGCCGAGATTTCTTAAAAACTTGGGCAGATAGTCTTTTAGCTGAAGGCATCCATGCAATAAATGGATCCGTAATAGGAGACGCTTCCGAGTTTGGATACAAGGGAGCCCCAGATGGTTGGAGTTGGGTAGACATGGGGAATTATTATGGCGCTGGGCCATCTGGTTTATCAATTTTTGATAATCTTGTTGAATTCAAGTTTAAAGTACCGAACACTTTGGGAGCAACATCAAAGATTTCTTCCATTTCTCCTGCGGTACCAAATATGACTTTTCATAATTATGTCAAATCATCTTCACGTACTGGAGACAATGCCTACTTCTACGGAGCACCCTACTCGTTGGACAGATTTGTAACCGGAGAATTACCACGTGGAAGTTCTGCATTTGTCGTAAAAGGAAGCCTACCTGATCCAGAATACCAATTTGCCTATGAATTTGCTCAAGTACTGCAAGAGAAGGGAATTAAGGTTTTGGGTGAAATAAAGACCGCTCGCTCCATGGAAGTAGCGAGTTCAAATAAGACGTATGCTCAAAGAAACCTGCTAATAACTCACAAAGGTCAAAGTATTGGTAGGCTTATCGACAAGACTAACGAACGCAGCATCAATTTATTCGCAGAACACTTAACCTGCCTTGTTGGCTACGTTAAAAACGGCAACGGAAGCACGGATAGTGGATTGAGGGAAGTAGAAAAGTATTGGGCAACAAAATTCACAACTACAGGCATGCATGTCAATGATGGAAGTGGATTATCACGAATGAATGCAATTTCAGCGAATCATTTTACTGGACTTTTGAGAACAGTTAGGAATGGCAAGAATGGAACACGATTTAATGCCTCTTTACCTGTTGCTGGCGTTAGCGGGACAATGAGAAATATTTGTAAAGGACAGTCAGCGCACAATCGGATGTCCGCTAAAAGTGGATCAATGACCAGAATAAAGAGCTACGCAGGCTACATCAAATCGACAAGCGGTAAACAATACGTTTTTGCACTTATCGTGAACAATCAGTCGTGTTCATCTCGTGTGCTGATAAACAAAATGGAAGTTATTTTCAATAAGATTGCCACGCTCTAAAGCACTTCAACTTCTAGAATTTCTTGCCACATTTGAGTGACTGATATCCCAGCTTCATCGATCATTTTTGGAACAATACTTTCAGGTGAAAACCCCGGAATTGTATTCACTTCAATAATCGAAGGTTCATTGTTGACAATCATAAAATCAATCCTAACTATAGAACGACATTGCAACAATGCGTATATCTCAGCTGATATTCTCTGAACCTCTGCGGTTAGTTCATCACTAATTCGGGCAGGTGTTATCTCATCGGAAAGACCTTCATATTTCGCTTCGAAATCAAAAAAATCATTTTCTGTCACTATCTCTGTCAAGGGAAGCGTTTGAACACCATTCGCTGACCTGTAAACACCACATGTCACTTCTACACCGTCTAAAAAGCCTTCAACAATTACCGTGTCACCTTCATTGAAGGCAAAGTCCAATGCAGACTCTATCTCATCGATCGTTTTGGCTTTTGATATGCCGTAGCTAGATCCAGAGTCGCAAGGTTTAACAAATACAGGCAACCCTAATTTTTCTGAGATCTTCTTCCCGTCGACGCGATTCTTCGGAGAAGTTATGTAAATAGACTCCGCTACATTAAAACCGAATCCTTTTAAGAATTGATTACAGTACCACTTATCGAATGATAGTGCAGAAGCCAGTGGGCCAGAATTAACATAAGGAATATCTATCATTTCAAGATATCCTTGGATTTTTCCATTTTCACCTGGATCGCCGTGAATGTAGACTATAGCGAGATCGACTTTCTGCTTCCCTCCGTCTAGCTCATAGGTAAAATCTCTCTCATCAAAAGGGATTTTCACATCATCAATCTCAATGAACCAGCCATCCTTAGTGAGATGTATCAAATTGGACTTGTACTGATCCGGGAATTGCGTACAAATCGTAGTTGCACTCTTCACCGAGATATCGTACTCGGACGAATATCCTCCACATATGATTCCAACTTGCTTCATGTCCAAATATTTTATACTAAAGTAGAGAGGAGTTTACCATTTTTTGAAGTACACGAAAAAAGTTATCAGCATAAACACTGTGAACATATTGAATACATGTGGATAACACTCACCTCACAATACCCTTATTCACTTTAAAATATACTATATTTGCCCTCTCCAAATTAATCCTAATTTCTCCTCATGAATAAGATCATCTTAGTCCCGCTAGCACTGCTTTTTTCGATCAATATCTTTGGTCAAGCAACACTTTTTACAGAAGATTTCGAATCAGGATCCACATGGTCAACCTCGGGTGACATTGCGCCTAACTCCTGGATTGACAATTCTTGTGCGGGAAATGGACCCTCAATAGCTGGTAGCACTAGCATGTACATCTCATCAGGAGGAAGCGTTCCAGGATGTGGAGCAACTGGGACAGAGCAGCATGCCTATGTCTCGGCTCTTCCTGCTACCACATTTGAATCAATAATCTCTCAAACCATTGATGCCTCTTGTGTATCAACACTAAATGTTGATTTCGACTATCGAGTTGAAGGTGGTGTAGGAACGGATTTTGCTGAACTTGTTTACTCAACCGACGGAGGTACGACTTGGATCCCAGTGGGAGGAGAACTTACAATTTCTGCCGTATGGACAACATCATCCACCGCTTTACCTATTTCTCTTGCTGGAACAACATTCGAGTTAGGATATAGATTCACTTGTGATGATGCAACTGTAATTGGAACTCCTTTAGCCATTGACAATATTGTAGTATCGGGTACAGATTTGATTGACCCTGTATTGAGCTGCCCTGCTTCAGTAGATTTAATCGTAAATGGAAGCTGTCAGGCAATTTGTCAAGATTACACTAAAATATCCGGTGTTTCTGATAACTGTACAGATTCAAGCAACATTGTGGTAACTCAAAGCGTTCCTGAGTTTACGGTATTTGCATCAGGGCCGGGAGGATTTGAAACAATTACCCTAACAGCAACTGATGAATCGGGAAATACAACTCAATGCTCTATTACTATTAATATCATAGATACTGAAGCTCCTGTAGTCACTTGTTCAGGAGACACTACTGTAGCTCTTAATATGAGCTGTAATGCTATAGTTCCCGACTACTCGAGCGGAATTCTAGCTTCAGACAACTGTACTTCGTATGCAAATCTAGTGTTTAACCAAACTCCAGCAGCAGCGTCCACAGTTAGTGGTTCCGGGACAACACCAATGACTGTTACTGTTTTGGATGAGGATGGAAATAGCACGGTATGTAACTTTAACATGATTGCAGTAGACACATTGGTTACCCAAATAACTTGTCCTTCAGACATTGACGGGTACGTGAATGGCTCGTGTAATTTCATCTTAGCTGATTATACTAGTTCTGTTGTATTGTTAGATAACTGCGAGCCACTCGGATCCTTAACTGTGACTCAATCACCTCCATCTGGAACAACAGTTAGTGCGAACCAAGTTATAACCATGACCGTTACCGGTGGAACACCGGCTACTCCACAAACCTGTGCGTTTACAGCTGTATTATTGGACACTCTATCTCCTACTATTGTCTGCCCACTTGGGGTTGCACAATACGTTGACAACTCATGTACTGTACCTCTGCTCGACTATACATCGGCCGGTGGAGTTGTTGTCGAAAATTGCCCTGTAAGCTTAACTGTAACACAATTTCCACTTCCTGGAACTCCTGTGTCAGTAAATCCTGGTGAGTTAATCACGCTCACTGTTACGGATTCTGCTGGAAATGTTGGAGTATGCCAAATGACGAGCGCTATTATCGACACATTAGCCCCAACCATTATTTGTCCTGCGACACAATTGGAGAATGCAGATGCTAGTTGTCTAGCAACTATCGGTGATTACACATCCTTGGCCATACCAACTGATAACTGTTCAGTACTTGGTTCAATTGGGATCACGCAGTCGCCACTTCCAGGGTTAGTTATAGGAACTACTCAATCAATTATCCTAACAGCCACGGATGAATATGGAAACTCGAATACGTGCTCATTCAACGTTGAATTAAACGACATTATTGCTCCTACAATTATATGCCCAGGAGCACAAACAGTAAGCACAGATATAGGTTGTGATTACACCTTGGCAGACTTCACTTCTTTAGCAACCGGACTCGATAACTGTTCACCTAGTGGTTCGCTCAGTTATTCTCAATCTCCGATTGCAGGCACATTACTTCCATTAGGTACAAATTCAGTGACGATTACGGTACAAGACACATCTGGAAACAGCGCAATGTGTTCTTTTGATGTGATAGTCCAAGACCAAGTAGATCCAATTTTCACTGCGTGTCCAGCTACACAGATTGTATACATGGATTCTTCTTGTCAGACTCAAATTGGAGATTATTTAAGCATCGCAATTGCTTCAGATAATTGTTCAACTGTAGGAAATATAATACTCGCTCAAAGCCCATCTCCAGGAACAGCTATCACGACAGCGACCCTAGTAACTATTACAGCTACTGATCAATCTGGAAATACCGCAAATTGTCTCATCAATGTAATTCCAACTGATACTATTTTACCTTCTGTTGTTTGTCCTGCAGATCAAACAGTATCAATTGATGCGAGTTGTCAATACGCAGTTCCCGATTTGACTGGGCTTGTAGCCGGTACTGATAATTGTTCATCATTCGCAAATATGACGGTGACACAATCTCCGATAGCAAGTTCAATTTCAAGTGGTATTACGCCAGTTCTAATAACCTTGACTGATGAAAACGGAAATGCTACAACCTGTGTTTCAAGTTTAATTCCGATCGATACGGTTGCTCCAATCATCACCTGCCCAACGCCAATAACAGTTGACAATGGCACATCATGTGATTATGCTTTAACGAATTATGGTGGCGCCGCTGTAATTTTAGATAATTGTCCCAATTATACAATTATACAAAGTCCTGCAGCCGGAACAATAGTCAATCCGGGAATTACACAAATCACCCTAAACGTCACTGATGCAGGGGGTAATAATGCATCTTGTGTATTCGACCTAACCGTAATTGAAAATGTAGCTCCAACGATTATATGTCCTTCCGATACTGTCTCTTGCGACCCAGTTGTATTCTACTCTTTACCAACATACAACGATAACTGTTTTGCTTATTTGGATCAAATTGACGGTACAGGTTATACAACAGGAAGTACATTTCCTGTCGGAGTAACAGTCATCCAGTACGCAGCGATTGATTCCTCTGGCAATATGCAGATGTGTGATTTCCGAGTTGAAATACTCGAATTTCCATCACCTGCTATTATCCCTCTTGATACAATACAACTATGTGGTATCACAACGACTGTTGTCGATGCCGATTCTATTTCTTCAGGCACTGGCTCATGGACTCTACTTTCAGGTCAAGGTTCGGTAAACAACCCTTTTTCGAGCTCCACTGCTTTCAATGGCCTTGGTATAGGCTCGAATGTATTCGAGTGGACAGTTAGTAGCCCTTCTTGTGGTTCTTCGTCCGACACCGTGGTGGTGATTGTTTCTCAAACCCCAATTGCTACGAGTATCGCTGGTGATTCAATTTTTGCTTGTGGTTCAAATAGTGTTAATCTCATCGCTAATCCACCCGTGCATGGTACAGGAGTCTGGAGTACAAATAACGGTGCAATTATCTTGGACTCATCTGACATTGCAACTACGGCGACTCTTACACAGAGTGGATGGCAACAGTTCAATTGGACTGTTTCAAGCGGATCTTGCCCTACCGAATACGACAGTCTTATGGTTCTCTTTACAGGGAATTCAAGCGCCTATATTTCTGACTCTATTATTTGCCTGGAAGACGGTGAGGTAACACTAACTTCTGACTCGCTAATACCTGGACAATTTTCGTTCTGGCATTTCACAGTAGGAGGTGGAACTATAGCAAGCCCTTTCGAGAGTACTACGCTCGTTTATGATCTAGAAAATGGCGTAAGCACAATTATCTATGATGTAGCCTTTGAAGGGTGTCCAACTTATATGGATACCGTAACTGTGATAGCTGGTATTTGTAACGAATTTGATCCAATTTTCCCGACGGTCATAACTCCAAATCTAGATGGTAAGAATGATCTGTTCGAAATTCTGTATCTCGAATTACTCTACCCAAAGTGTCATGTTACGGTCTTCAATCGATGGGGATCTGTGGTGTTTGATTCTAAAGGTTATTCGGATCCATGGGATGGAACGAATAACGGAGAACCATTACCGATGGGAACCTATTTTTACAAAATTCATCTGAACGATTCAGAAGGCACAATCTACACAGGAGACATTAGCATAATACATTAATACAAGCAAGCATGATAAAAGAAATGACATACATTCGAACATTAATCGCTGCGTTATTCTTCATCTTTACTTGTAGTGAAGTTGAGGCGCAGCAAGAAAGCCATTATATCAACATTGCAAATAATCCATTCCTTGTAAACCCTGCTGCTGGAGGATTGTCTGATGTAATGCAACTGGAACTAACATCTCGCAGCCAATGGATGGGCTATGGGAATGGTCCAAGAACGATGATGCTAACTGGCTTTAGTCCAATTAAAATTGGCAGTTCAGGTTCAGGTAGAAATGAGTTCAATATCGATGATAACACCCTATTTTCGTCTCCTCAAAGGAGTATTGGTACGATTAAACATGTTGTAGGCGGCAAAGCCATGCATGAATCAATAGGTCCATTTCTCAAAACTACTGCTCAAGGTAGCTATTCCATTCACCTACCCTTTTCGAAGAGCTTAAATGTTTCAGCGGGACTTGGACTTGGATGGAGTAACCTAGGAATACAAGAGGATCGTGTTGTTCTATTTCAAGCGGACGATATTTCATACGCGCAGTTTTTGGGGAATACATCATCACAGAATATCCTTGACGCTAATGCAGGGATAACAATCTATGGTAAAAATCTTTTTATTGGAATATCAACAACGCAGCTATTAAAGAACACAGCTGAATTCAACGATGTCTTAACGGAAAGTAACTTTAACCGACATTACTTCTTTATTGCCAAATATAGATTCCAAATGGGAGACATCATGAGCCTTGAACCTAGTGCGGTTGGGAAAATGGTCATGAATAGTCCATTCTCAGCAGACATTGGAGTTCGAGCTGTATACAAGAATAGCGCGTGGCTAGGTATTCAGTACCGCACTAGTAATGCAATTACTGCCCAAGTTGGAGCGAACATTATTAAAAATATCTATGTCGCATATGGATATGAGTATTCAACCGGAACTATTAGATCTGTCACGAATGGTACTCACGAGATTCAACTAGGTTTTTACTTAGGAAAGAATAAAGGCTCTGAAAATACTTCAAAACTAGATTCGGGAACTGAGTAATTCTTAAGATAACTCTCAAAAGAGTATTTTTACGTACTGAAAAAACATCTTAATGCGTTTAATTTACTTCCTTCTATTCATCACTCTTCCTTATTCGCTAAGGATTATGTACCCAAGATTACGTGTATACAACTCACCCAAAAGATTTTTGGGCAGCACGATTTATGTAAGTAATCACGCTGCTTCATTTATGGATCCTTTAGTTGTGGCAGCGATGAGAATGCCGATTGTATTCTTTATGACACGCTCTGATGTTTTCACACCTTTAACTAAGGGATTTTTATGGGCTTGCCAAATGCTTCCTATTTATCGTCAACAAGATAATGATGACACTAAAGGGAAAAATGAAGTCATATTTAAAAAATGCACGCGGATACTTAAGTTCGGGAGGAACTTATTAATCTTTGGTGAAGGATTCACAGATGATACGTTTATTCGTCGATTAAAGCCTGTCAAAAAGGGCGCAGTTCGAATCGGCTTCATGACGCTAGAAGACTTAAATTGGAAGAAAAAAATATACATCGCAGCTGTCGGTTGTAACTATTCGGAGCCAAACAAAATGAGAAGTGATCTACTCATTTCGACTTCAGAACGAATTTGTTTGAATGATTATCGTGAGCAATTCGAAGAAAATCCAAGCAAAGTCATCAATGATTTGACCAAGATGGTTGAAAAAATGATGCAAGAACAAATAACACACGTTCAGAAAAAAGAGGAAGCTCCATTTCATGAGAACATCATGAAACTTACAAGACGAGGAATGAATGTAGAGAATTTCAATCGTTCACTTTCTTTAAAAAAGAGATGGCGCTACTCTCAGAAATTGGCTGATTGGATGAACACCCAAAATGTTGAAGAGAGCGAAGATTTAACTGCAGTCAAGAAGGAGGCTGAGGGGTATTTTAAATTGATCAAGCGATTTAAGCTCGAAGAGAGGCTAATATTCTGGAAGATGAACAACCCTAAGGGAAGCAGATTGAAAGAAATTGCAATGATGATCATTCTTTTTCCTTTCGCAATTCTCGGAGCAATTCATTGTGGTATCCCTTATTACTTTATTAAAAGATTTGTAGAAAAAACATTCCGAAGAAAAGTATTCTGGGCTTCAGTTAAACTTATTCTCGGGATGCTTGCATTTGGCTTAATCAATATGCCTCTTATCTGGATCATCTACTATTTCATTTATCCTAGTTGGTGGATCGCTATTGGATACTATGCTGCGATTGGCCTATTTGGATTAGCTGCTTATATGTTCGTACTAAACTTGAAAGACTTCAAAAAGAAGGGCGTTTTGAAGAAGACTGACATCAGTAAATTCGTTTCAAAGCGTGAGACATTGATCTCTAATCTTAAGGATGTTATTCCGAAAGAGTTTAATTAATCCACATGTACTAAGTCAAAGATGGAAGGATCAATTCACTAAGACCTTATTAAAAAATCGCAGCACACAGTGCCACGATTCTTATAGTCAGACTGAATCTTTCATGTTTATTACAGCTGTTTTATATTAGAATAATATCTGCATAAAATTAATTCTTAACAACATTTTCCATTATGATCACCTCATTAAGTTTGTTCATCACTCTAATGATGTAAACTCCTGGTTTCAGTTCTCTAAAGTTCTCGAACTTATAGGTCTTCTTATTGGCAGAAAACTCTAATTCTTGCTGAGTTTCTTTTCCAACAACATCAATGATTGAAATCGTGTAGGTACCAGCATCAATGTCATCCGTTATATCCATAAAGAGATCATTCGTTGTTGGATTCGGATATATCTGAATCTCTCCATTATGATCAGCGTAGATCGCGATTACATCGGTATACATAAATGCTCCATCGTAACCTACTTGTTTTAATCTATAATAGTTAACCCCTTCGTGTGGATTTGTAGTCGATGCTAGGCTCTGCTTCTGATCAAGAATATTAAACCAATTCCAACAGCCACAGATATAAGAATATTTAGAATTGCCAGCACGACGTTTCCTTGATCGAATAATTGAAATGTCTCATTACTAAATGTACTGAACGTACTAAATCCACCACAAAAACCGATAATCAAGAAAGGTTGTACCCATGAATTTTGCTCACTTTGTGGATTAACGCCTATCACAAGTAGGGCCAGTATTGCACAAGCCAGTATATTAGAAAATAAAGTGCCTAAAGGAAAATTAGAATCCATAAATACAGAAACCCCCTTGCCAACACCGTATCGTGCAAGACTACCTAATCCACCACCAAGAAAAATGTACAAATATGTCATTGAGCTTCAATCTTCTTAACAATAGTAAGGAAAAGAAATCGATAAACAGTGTAAGCCACTAGTACCCCAAGAAGTCCACCTACGACTACATCACTTAAATAATGTACTCCTAAGTACAATCGACTATAGCTTACAAGCAATGCTGTAAATATCAGGAGAGGTCTTAGCCATCGCTCAAAACTTTTTAAGTAGAGCAGGGAAAAAGTACAGATTGCAAAGAAGTTAGCTGCATGAGAAGAGACAAATCCGTACTGACCTCCTTTGTAACAATTTTCCGAATCGATTTGATAAAAATGAAGCTGATCGGTAAGCAATAAATTGTGTGATGGCCTGTACCGCTGAATAAGGTCTTTAAAAAGCTGCGCTGAAATAAGGTCGGACAAACCAACTGCTGCGATTGCTCCTAAAATAAAGACTATTCCGATTTTCGAGCCACCTTGCTTAAAAGCAAGAAAGGCCAAACATAGATATAATGGTAACCACGTAACTTTTGCAGAGACAATCCACATTACCTCATCCCAGAAGGAGGTATTCCATCCGTTAATCATGAGCACAATTGCTTGATCAATGGATTCAAAATACTCAATCATCGTTGAGCATTTTCCATATCATATCGTTGAGTTCCACAAGGCCTTGTTGAGCTACTGCGGAAATGAAAATAGTTTTAACATTGGTAGGGAGCTCTGCCTTGATTTCCGCGGTAAGTTCTTCATCCAGCATATCAGATTTTGTCACTACTAAAATCTTGTCTTTATGCATCAACTCTGGGCTGTATGCTTTCAACTCATTCAGGAGAACTTCATACTCTTTTTGAATGTCATCACTATCGGCTGGCACCATAAAGAGTAGACACGAATTACGTTCAATGTGTCTCAAAAACCTAAGTCCAAGTCCTTTCCCTTGACTGGCACCTTCAATAATCCCAGGTATATCCGCCATTACAAACGAGCGGAAATCGCGGTATTTAACGATTCCTAAGTTCGGGCGAAGTGTCGTAAAAGGGTAATCAGCGATTTCTGGTCGAGCAGCTGAAACTACCGACAATAATGTGCTTTTCCCTGCGTTCGGGAATCCAACTAATCCAACATCGGCTAAAAGTTTCAGTTCTAATACTTTCCATCCTTCGGCCTTTTCACCACCAGGCTGCGCAAAACGAGGTGTTTGATTCGTTGATGACTTAAAGTTATTATTACCAAGTCCGCCTCTACCTCCTTTTTGAATGATCTTCTCTTCACCATCTTCGGTAATCTCAAAAAGTATCTCACCCGTTTCAGAATCACGAGCGATAGTTCCAAGAGGCACCTCAATAATTGCATCTTTTCCTTGAGCACCTGTTTTCAATTGACCAGAACCATGAACACCATGACCGGCCTTAATATGCTTGTTAAACTTAAGATGAAGTAACGTCCAAATTTGTTTATTGCCTCGCAAAATTACGTGACCTCCGCGACCACCGTCACCTCCATCAGGACCTCCTTTTGGAATATATTTCTCGCGGCGAAAATGTGAAGACCCACCTCCTCCATTCCCAGAGGTACAATGTATCTTGACATAATCTACGAAGTTATCCGAAGCCATAGCTAAAAAATATTACTGTAATGAAGCGAGTATATTACTCGGCAGAATTGATTGCAGAATATAGACGATCAGAAATATCATCAATCGTCCCAACACCATTTATTTGACTTAGTTTCCCTTGTGATTTGTAAAAATCAGCCACCGGAGCAGTTGAATTGTTGTAAGTATTGATTCTATTTTGAATGATTTTCGGGTCAGCATCATCTTTTCTTCCCGAAACCTCAGCACGTGCAATAAGACGAGTCTTAAGCTCATCTTCTGCGACTACTAATGATAGCATCATCGATACCTCAGTACCTTTCGCTGCTAAAAATTTATCAAGTGCCTCTGCCTGAGCTGTCGTTCTCGGGAAACCATCGTAAATAACCCCCTTCGCTTCAGGATGTTTAGACACCTCTGATTCTAAGATTTTAATTGTAATTTCATCTGGGACAAGATTACCGTGGTCCGAATAGCTTTTTGCTAATTTTCCCAATTCTGATTCAGAATCTAATGCTCTAAAAACATCTCCAGTAGAGATGTGCACCAATCCATACTTATCTCTTAAGCGTTCTGATTGCGTCCCCTTTCCTGCTCCAGGAGGGCCAAATAGGACAATATTCAACATATCTTTATTCGGTTTTTTCTGTTCGCGAACTTGATAGATCATATCAAGATTTCTTCCCTTCTGATCGTAATCTAGACCATACCCAACAACAAATGCGTTTGGTATTGAGAATCCAACATAATCCGGTCTCTTTTGACCTGTGAATGCATCGGGCTTGTATAAGAGTGTACAAACTTTAACTGACGCTGCGTTCGACGTTTCTAGAAGCGAAATAATTTTATCAATTGTCAACCCTGAGTCAACAATATCTTCAACGATTACAATATCTCGGCCCGATAGATCACCGTTCAAACCAATCAATTCATCAACCTTTCCTTTAGATTCAACCCCTGAGTATGAACTCATTTTCACAAATGAAACTTCACAATCAATTGTGATGTTTTTCATGAGGTCGGAAGTGAACATAAATGCACCGTTAAGAACAGAGAGAAATACTAAATCTCCATCCTTGTAGTCTTTACTTATTTGTTCACCAAGCGTTGCGATCTCCTTTGAGAGTTCTTCTTTGGTGATAAATACTTCAAATGATTTGTCTAGAACCTGAATCACAGTAATGCGTTTTGTTGTGTAAAAGTAAGATTTTCTTGCAGAAACACTCGAATTTAATCTCTTCAGAAAGCAGTTTTAGCAAAAAAATGAATATATCTTTGTCGCATGGAAAAGGAACTCGTAGGTCTCAAACAAAGATTGGGTATTTTAGGTGGAGGACAGCTTGGCAGGATGTTAATTCAAGAAGCCATAAGTTACAATGTTCAAATCGACGTTATGGAACGAACGAAAGAAGCACCGAGTTCTGTGATTGCAAACTCATACACGGTAGGAGAAATAACCGATTACGATGACGTTCTAAAATTTGGAAAAGATAAAGATGTCATCACCGTTGAAATCGAAAATGTTAACATTGAAGCACTCAAAGAGCTAGAAAAGCTAGGCACTAAAGTTTTCCCTCAACCGAACATACTAGAAATCATAAAAGATAAAGGTCTTCAAAAGCAATTTTACATAGATAATAACATCCCCACATCTCCCTTTGAACTAACTGACACCTCAACATCGCTTGAGATTTTGGAAGCCAAAATTCCATTCGTTCACAAATTGCGTAAAGGTGGATATGACGGAAATGGAGTTCAATTGATTCGCTCAACTGAAGATTTGCAGAATGTTTTTACCGAAGATTCATTGGCAGAGGATTTAGTGCCATTTGCGAAGGAATTATCCGTCATTGTTGCCAGAAATGAAGACGGAGAAACGGCTGTTTATCAAACCGTCGAATGTGAATTTAACGATGCTAATCTTGTGGCATTCCTATTCTCTCCTGCTGAAATCAACGAGACTATTGAAAAGAAGGCTGAGGAATTAGCAATTTCTGTAATTAATGCTTTCGAAATGGTTGGTCTACTCGCTGTAGAATTATTCTTATTACCAAATGGTGAACTTCTTGTAAATGAAGTGGCACCTAGACCTCACAACAGCGGACACCACACTATCGAATGCAATGTCACCTCTCAATTTGAGCAGCACATGCGTTCAGTTCTTAATATGCCACTTGGCTCAACAGAGATGATTAGAAAAGGAGCAATGATCAATTTATTGGGTGCGCCAGGGTTCGATGGAGAGGCTATCTACGAAGGAATGAATTCTGCCCTGAAATTTCCTGGAGTCCACGTTCACCTCTATGGCAAAGCGTTTACTAGAGGCAATAGGAAAATGGGACATATCACGGTAAGCGGAGATGATCTCCAAGAAGCAAAATCTATTGCCCAAAAAGTATTGAATACAGTCCGTGTGATTTCTTAGGTAAATAAGCGGGAGTGAATGTGGCGAAGTTGATCATTTTGTGTTTTTTAATCATCCAAACATTTCTGTAAGGTCTACTTTGAAAACAAGAATTCTTTTCTTTTCTATTACTGAGCATTCAAACGCACGCTCAGCTAAATACATTTAAAAATTTTTCGCATCGAAAAGGCTTCTTGAACTATTCGAATCGAGCATGAACATGCAATTAACGGAGCAAAGAAAAATGATTGAGTCAGAATTCGATGCGTGGAGAGGTGAACACCCACAAACGGATGATATCGCAGTTATTGGTTTGCGAAGAAAAGATGTCTAGGTTTTCCGAGTAACCGTCCGTACTTTTACGCGAAATTGATGACTATGAAAGTTTGCCGAAGAGAGACCTTTAACTCAGCACATCGATTGTTCCGAGAAGAGTGGAGTGATGAGAAGAACAAAGAAATATTTGGAAAGTGTAGTCATCCCAATTATCATGGCCACAACTATGTACTGGAGGTTTGGGTTGATGGACCAATCGACCCGATGACAGGATTCGTTATAGATTTAAAAATTCTGAAGCAAATCATCCACGAGCATGTGCTAGAGCGGTTTGACCACCGTAATCTAAATCTTGATTGTCCAGAATTTAAAGAATTGATTCCAACAACCGAAAATGTTGCCGCTGTAATCTGGAACATCTTACGTAGCAAATTGGATGATAAATTCTCCTTGGAGGTTCAGGTCCAAGAAACTGAAAAGAACAAAGTGCTTTATACAGGTAATTAATCTCTTATGCCGAAGAAAAGATCATTCTGGGAACGCTATGCGTATTCTCAACTTTCAGGAAACTCAAATAGTCAGGCAGCCGAACAGCTCTATATGCTCTCTGAAAAAGAGCTGACTGCTCTCCGTAAAATCCGAATGAACACCTACCTAAAAATCGGGCTTGCTGGTGCGTTAGGTGTGATTCTTCTTTACACGCCTTATCATTTATTTCACGTAGTCCTGCTTATGTACAAGCATATACTGATCATTATCCAGCTTTATATATCCTTGGTCGTAGCAAAAAACATAGCGAGCCCCCTTTTTAGTTACATAGACGTTCGTGAAATAGTGGAAATTAAACCCTTCTTCAGCAAGTGTAATTCCATCTACAGTCACTTTCCCCTTTGGATTCAATCCAATGAGCACTCTTCTATTTTTACGTAAGATATTATTGATGCGACGAATGTATTTTGTTGCATCTTGATTGAGGCCATTATTGAATGTGTTTCGACAGTAATCAGAGCAAAATTTTTGATCCTTTCTTCCTGTTAATTTCTGTCCACACTCTTTACAATTCCGAGTTTCCATTCTTCATTTAATCAAGTGATTAGTGCATTCAACTCACGTAGATCCTGCGTAACAATGTTAACATTAATTAACAGCAAAACCAAGGGTTTCAGGGCTTATCTTTACATTTTTGTTAGTCGAACAGAACTGTATGGAAGAAACATCAAACAACCCAATGAATCCCGCGGAAGCGCTGAGAATCGTAAGTGAAAAAATTCAAGTTGAAACGAAAATTATCAGCCTACTCCGGGATGAGTTCTCAAAGGTGATAGTTGGTCAAAAATATATGCTTGATCGTTTATTGATTGCATTGTTAGCTGATGGACACATTCTACTTGAAGGAGTCCCTGGTCTAGCAAAGACACTGGCAATTACAACTCTCGCTGACGCTGTAAATGTTGAATTCAGCAGAATTCAATTCACTCCGGATTTACTTCCAGCCGATGTTACAGGAACGTTGATCTACAGTCAAAAGACTGAGTCGTTCACCGTTAAGAAAGGACCAATTTTCGCAAATTTCATTCTTGCAGATGAGATCAACCGAGCACCCGCTAAAGTTCAAAGTGCGTTACTCGAAGCAATGCAGGAAAGACAGATTACGATTGGAGATGAAACATACAAGCTTCCAAAACCTTTCCTCGTTTTAGCAACTCAGAACCCAATCGAACAAGAAGGTACGTACCCACTACCAGAGGCACAAGTCGATCGATTCATGCTAAAGGTTTTCTTAGACTATCCGACGAAAGAAGAAGAACGTCTTATCATTCGTTCGAATGTTAGCCAAGCTGGATTACCTAAAGTTCAAGGGATTCTTAAGCCAGAAGATATCATTCGATGCCGTGGGTTAGTAAAAGAGGTATATCTGGATGAAAAGATTGAGCAGTACATTGTAGATATAGTCTACGCAACAAGAGAGCCTGCACAATTTGGATTGGATTATTTAGCGCCTATGATTTCTGTAGGTTGTTCACCAAGGGCAAGTATCAATCTAGCACTAGCAGCGAAGGCATTCGCATTCTTACAAGGCCGTGGTTTCGTGATCCCTGAAGATATTCGTGCAATAGCACCTGATGT
>DKPV01000057.1 GCA_002471375.1 Flavobacteriales bacterium UBA7325 | reverse complement strand
CTTCTTGTTTTGCTCCACTTCCAATCCAACCGCATTAATCATTTCTGCTACGCGATCGTTCAAGTTTTTCACCTTATAGATCTTTCCTACAAACTTTAAATACTCTTTCACATACATGTCTAGATACAAAGGATTGTTCTCCGGTAGATAACCGATCTTCTTGCGAGATGCTAGGTTCTCCATCGATACTGGCAATCCACATACCGTCACTTCACCTGAAGTGGATGGAATATATCCAGTAATAATCTTCATCGTTGTTGACTTCCCTGCTCCATTTGGACCGAGAAAACCAACGATTTCACCCTTCTTAACATTGAAGGTGATATCCTTCACGGCAGCTTGTTCGCCGTAATACTTAACTAGATTTTTTACCTCAATTGACATGCGTGCTTTATTATGGTAGCGAAAGTAGTTATTATTTGGGTGGATGGATTGGCGGATCACTAGATTTTTGGATTCGGCGGCGCTATTTTTTGCCTACATTTAAGAATCTTAACAAGAATTATGAGCACAGAATATTCGAATGATGAAGTCACCGTAGTCTGGGATAAAACGAAATGTACGCATGCTGCTTTTCGCGCACGACAATTGCCCAGAGTATTTAAGCCGAAGGAACCCCGATGGATTCAAGTGGAAGGGGCAAGTGCACAAGAGATTATTGACCAGGTGGGAAAATGCCCTTCTGGAGCGATCTCGATTAAAAAGTAGTCGCCCAACAATTTGGAGGAAGATACTCAGATCACCCTATTTACCATCAAGAATTCCTACTTTTGACTATGCAAAAAGGCAAAGTGCTTAAATCGACGGGGAAATGGTACACCGTTGAATTAGAAGATGGTGAAATCGTTAACTGTAGAATCCGCGGTAAACTGCGCTTAGACGGTTTGAAAACAACCAATCCTATTTCTGTGGGAGATGTTGTTTCACTCGAAGATGAAGAGGACGACGAAGGAAATCGAATGATTACGGGTTTTGATAAACGTCAGAATTACATCGTTCGGAAATCTACCAACTTATCGAAGCAGCAACAAATTTTAGCGGCAAACATTGATCGCGCTTACCTCATCGTTACGTTAAAATCTCCAGAAACACACTTGGCGTTCATTGATCGCTTCTTGGTTTCGGCGGAATCGTTTCGAATTCCAGTGACTTTGCTGTTTAACAAGACAGATCTCTACACAGAAGATGATCAAGAATATGCCGATGCACTCTGCTATATGTACGGCAACATTGGGTATCCTTGTTTTCAGATCAGTGCCGAGAACGGTGAAAATATTGATTTCCTGAGAGAAGAAATTGCCGGAAATCAGGTGATGATCTCAGGTCATAGTGGTGTAGGAAAAAGCACCTTGGTGAACAAGTTAGATCCATCGTTGGATTTACGTACTGGATTGATTTCAGAAGTCCACCAACAAGGGAAGCACACGACGACTTTTGCGGAAATGTTCAAGTTGTCAACGGGAGGTTACATTGTAGACACTCCTGGTATTCGCGCCTTCGGAATTGTGGATTTAGACAAGGCCGTAATCTCTCATTACTTTCCAGAGATGCGCGAGCGAATGAACCAATGTAAGTTCAATAATTGTATGCATATCAACGAACCAAAATGCGCTATCAAGGACGCTGTGGAATCGTATGACATTGACGAGAGTCGCTACGAGACGTATCTTCAATTAATGGAAGAAGATCCAACGGAGAACTACCGCAAAAACGACTTCGCATGAGAATCTTGATTCAACGAGTTTCTGAAGCGAGTGTAACGATTGAAGAATCAGTTCATGGAAAAATAGCCACTGGACTTTTACTACTTCTCGGAGTTGAACCGAACGATACCGAAGAAGATGCTGATTGGCTTATACGAAAAGTCTCCTCACTCCGAATTTTTAATGATGAAGACGGCGTGATGAATTTGAGCGCAACTGACATCAAAGGAGAATACTTGGTGATTAGTCAATTTACACTGCACGCATCCACGAAGAAAGGAAACCGACCGAGTTACATCAAAGCAGCTCGACCAGAACAAGCCATTCCCTTGTATGAATATTTCATTCAGCAATTGGATGCAGTAACAGAAACGAAAGTCCAAAAAGGAATCTTTGGTGCTGACATGAAAGTCGGACTCATCAACGACGGTCCAGTTACCATTTGGATCGATTCGAAAAACAAAGAATAATCGTTAGCTTCAGAATAACCTAAGAACAAGGACTATGAAAAAATTAAGCACACTACTTCTACTCTTTCTTGCACAATTTTCAATCGCTCAAACGATCAGTACGGATGCACCATCTGTTTCAGCTGGAGCATCCACTGTAGGAAAAGGAATATTTCAAATTGAAACGCGACTTCAATATACACGCTTTGATTTCGGACATTCCTTTCAATTGCCGTCGAACTTGTTCAGGTTCGGTATCGGGAATAGCTTCGAACTTCGATTGACAAATGGAATTACAAAAGGTACTTTCACATCACCAGCAGCGATTCCTTTTACACTAGGTTTTAAAGCTGAATTAATGAACAAGCCAGAAGGGAACACGCAAATGGCCTTCTTAATGTCACTGAATCGACCTGATTTTGAAGCTGAAAATTATGGTGGAAATGCAACATTGGCTGTCAACCATACATTAGGAGATAGAAATAACATCGGCTACAACGTAGGATTCAATTACCAAACCCTCTCTGGTGGAACCAGTGAATCTTTTGGCATCCTCTCATCAGTAATCTATTCGCATAGTTTCTCAGACAAGCTTACCTTCTTTACAGAGCTTTATGGCTCATACGGAAAGAACACGAGCGTTAACACAGAAGAATTATCATTCAATTTCGATACAGGCTTCATGTATTTAGTCACTGATCGATTCCAAATTGATTACTCGTATGGTTTAGGAATTTCTGATGAAATGACTTTCCACGCGCTTGGATTTAACTTCATGATTGGTCCTCGCAAGAAGAAATAAGTCACGACTGAACAATTATACACATGGAAATTAAAAAAGCTCAAAAAATTGTCGACGATTGGATCAATGAATACGGTGTTCGTTATTTCAATGAACTGACCAATATGGCCATGCTTTCGGAAGAGGTTGGCGAAGTAGCACGAATTATTGCACGTCGCTACGGAGAACAAAGTGAAAAGGAAAGCGACAAGGATAAAGATCTCGGAGAAGAGATGGCAGATGTACTCTTTGTATTGATCTGCTTAGCGAACCAAACCGGTGTTGACTTGGAAGAAGCCATGAAGAAAAACCTTGAGAAGAAAACGCAACGCGATTCAACACGTCACAAGGAAAACAAAAAGCTTCACTAGAGTCCTAACTTCTTGATGATTGCTTCAATTCTAGCATATCCATCCTCATTATCAGCCATAAGGTTTAGCTGCTTCAATGAAGTGAGCGTATTTGGATCTTCAGGTTCAATCTTTAATGCCTCCTCAAATCTTTCAGTTGCTCGAAAGAATTCAATGTCCGCTTCTTTTAATTTTTTCTCTTGATCAATGATGTTACCGATATCGTTCGCTTCATAATTAATCGCAAATCACATGGTGACCTGTGGAGGAAGTTGGATGAGTCCAGCGGATGAACTACAAGTTTTCAATGAAGTGATGACGGACAACATAAATGGTCATCCAACTATTGGTTTTAGAATTGCGGTGACACATACAGGCCAAAAAAGACCTTAAGATTTTTTCGTACCCCGACAGTGGTTGCTGTTGGGGTTATTATTTTCCGGTAAGCTTTGCTGCCACAACTTTATCAATTGGAAAAGTAAGCATGTCTTCAGATAATTCTTGAAGAGAAACCCAGCGGAATCGCTCCCCATCTTCGGACAATGGCTCCGAAATAGAAGATGTTTCAATCGAGGCCGTGTCAATTTCACTCACACGATAATAAAAACTGATCAATTGATCTTCTTTCCGAAATGCGGATTCTTGGTAGAAATCATTCACGTAGAACAAATCACCAATGGTCGCATCGAGGTTGAGTTCTTCTTCGATTTCTCGACGAAGGCAATCTTTGGTTCCTTCGCCAAACTCCAAGCCTCCTCCAGGAAATTTCGTAAAGGAATGACCATGTCGGCGTTCATCCGAAAGTAGGACCTCATCCATCTCATTGATGATGATCCCATAAACACGAAGGTTAAATCGCCGATTGGAAGTCATGCTATTTATCTAAGATCGATTTGATGTTCGGTCGGAAATACAAATCAGATTTCATCACCTTACCATCTTCACGGTAAATTGGTTTACCATCAGCATCCAACTTACTCATGTTTGAGCGCTGAATTTCTTCAAAAACCTCTTCAATTTTATGTTGCATCCCGTGCTTTAGGATTGTTCCACACAAAATATACAATTGGTCTCCCAAGGCATCGGCAACTTCAACAAGGTCTTTGTTCTTAGCAGCTTCAAGATACTCGTCATTTTCTTCCTGCATCAATCGGTGACGCAAGTCAATATCTTTATCACTCAACTCGGTTGTTGGAGTGTGGTTATTATCAATCCCGAATGCATCGTGAAATTTTTCTACTGCTCCTATAGTATCTTGAATTGTCATAATCTTTCTTTGAGACAAATATATCTTTTTAGAGGGTGACGCAAAAAATAAAGGGCCGAATTCACTGAACCCGACCCATGAAACCAGGTCTATTAAACCTGAAAGGAACTCTTTAATTAGTTACCGATGTCACCTACATGCGTGGCAACAATTCGGAATCCAACTGTAGGATGGGCTCCTTTAAATTTCTTAATACTTTGGTTTCGGATGTCATAGCCCGGCGAATTCCAGCTACCTCCAACGGCGAAATCACCATCAGAAATCATTTCTGCAACATTGCCATTCATATTATATAATCCATAGCCATTTGGAGAGTATGATTCAGCCAGAGCAGTTAGATCAGCACTTCCAATTGCGCCATACAAAGGGCGAACGATTGTGTATTTTCCAGTTTCCTCATCACGTGTAATGTGCTCCGATCCTAAATTCAAATAATTCGCAAGTTCATCTCCTTTTGCATTTGAAATAAACGGTCCTCCCCAGCTGTAGGTTGGTAAGTGTAAATCTCCATTCGCGGCTCTCAGCCACTCAGCTCGAGTTGGCACTCTAAATTTTAATTTCAATTCACCATTTGAGATGGTATCATACGTGCTAGACAACCACTCACAAAATAAATCAGCTCCCTCTCGAGTAACATTGACAACAGGATATTTATGGTACGCCGGATGTTTATGGTAGTATTGAGCCATTGGTTCGTTATACCCATTTTCAAAAGCCGTATTCCAACGATTCGTATCTACGGCCGCTAATGCATACTTCTCTGTCTCACCATTTTTCTTCAGGTGATAAAGAAACTCCGCATATTGAAGATTTGTGATTTCCGTTTCGCTCATATAAAAAGCCTGAACGCTCACCGTATCAAGATCCAGGCAAACACTTCCACTTGGGATGTAAGAACAAAAACCATTCAAGGTCTTCATGGCATGCTTGTAGCCAAACTTTTTCTTGGAGGTCGCACTCATCGTCAGTAATCCGATTAGTACTGCAATCGAGAGAAGTTGAGATTTACGCATAGTTATGCTTTGAGTTTGATTTGATAACGAATAGTACGTGATTGGTTACGAAACTAAAATTCATCTCGATTTTACCCAAAACTTAAGGGATTGTTTTCTATTTTTAGGAAGGAAAATCACTTAACAGATGCGTTATCTTCTTTTCTTCTCGGTTGTATTTCTTTCAGCGTGTTCAGAGACTGAGCTGAAGGTGAATCGCGCATTCTATTTCTGGGAAAATGACACCTACCAATTGGCCGAAGATGAAAAAGCGACGCTCGAAGAACTTGAAATTGAGAAACTCTATGTTAAAGTCTTTGAGGTAGAACGAATCGATGGAGAGATCAAACCAATTGCAAAATCATCCCTGGAACTGGATTTACCCAACAACAAGAGCTTAACGGAACTGATTCCATGTATCTACATTCAGAACGATGTATTCACGGAGTCTTCCAAATCTGAGATTAATGAGCTCGCTGATGACGTGGCTTTTTTAGCAGACAAATACATTCGTGAGAAAATTGGTGGAGGCAAAAACAAATTCATCTTTGATGAAATTCAAATAGATTGTGATTGGACGGAAGCCAGCAAAGATTTGTATTTCCAATTTCTAGAGGAAGTGAAAGAGAAGTCCGAGAAAGAGATCAGTTGTACGCTTCGGTTATACCCTTACAAGTTCAAGGATAAAATGGGAGTGCCGCCGTGTGATCGTGTCATGCTGATGTGCTACAATCTTCTAAATCCAATGAATAACGATTCCAAGAATAGCATTTTGGATACGGACGAGATGAGTAAGTACCTCGATACGGAAGTTGATTACCGACTCCCAATTGATGTAGCACTACCGCTTTATTCTTGGATGCTCTGCTATGAAAACAATCGTTACCGAGGTGTAATCCACGGAGTCGACGAAGGTGCAATGGAAGTGATGACAAAAGACAATGATCTTTGGTACACGATGATTGCAGACACAGTTATTAGTGGTGTGTACATGCGAATGGGAGACCGCGTAAAAGTCGAACGCGTCACGAAAAAACAATTAGACAAAGCAATTGAGCTAATTCAAGATTCAGGTGTACTGAAAGGAGAAACGACGATATCGCTCTTCCAATTAGAAAGCAAAGAAATTAATTATTACGGACATGAAACATTGGATTCTATTTATAGCACTCTTAGCAAGTAGTCAAATTATCGCCTGCGGGCCTTGGTATCCGTATGGAGATGAAGTGCGATTTTCACTCTTCGAACCGGAGTACTTTGATGATGGAACCTTTTCGTCATTCTATTATACCACAGAGCAGTTTGGAACGATGCCGACCTTGACCGCAGAGAACGACAGAAACACACTTTTCTGGTTCCAATACTGCAATGAAATTGTATCCAAGGAAGACATTTTCGCTTCGATCTATTCCACTTCCCACGAGGACTACGAAGACCGAAATACTTCTGATCCGCTGATTAGTTATTTGGTGAAGAACAAGTTTATTGGAGCTCTGGAATATATCAGCTTCGCAAAGAGCTGCTCCGGACTTAATTCAGTTTATAGTGATTGGGAACGCGAGGATCAATCTCAAAATGATCGTAGAACCAAAAAAATTAAATATGCACTGAAAAAAGGGAGAAAATCGGTGGACTTAGACTTGAAGCAACGCTATAATTTCCTTGCAATTCGCTTAGCTTTCTACAATAATGACAAGCGTAAACTGACAAAAATTTACAACGATCACTTTGCCGAGAAGAAGACGAAGAACGTAGTGGATTATTGGGCAATGCACTTTTATGCTGTACAAGCTCCTTCTAGTCCTGAAACCAATAGATTATTAGCACAAGTTTTCGCGCATGCACCCAGTAAGCGATTTGCTGCAAGCATGGCATTTAATAGAAGTGTGAATGTTGCCAAAGTAATTGCACAAGCAAAAACAGATGAAGAGAAAGCAAACATTTATGCGATGTACGCCATTCGAAATTCAGGTCGTTCCGAAGAACTACTGCGTGCAATCTATTCACTCGATCCGAATTCAGAAATGCTCAAATACCTCCTCATTCGCGAGTTTAATAAATTAGAGGATTGGGTACTGACGCCTAGATATAGCATGTTCCCACCATCAATGAACTCCAATGAGTACTACGATGATCGTAAGAAGGAGCTTATAGCAAAACGCATCGCTTCCGATAAAGCCTACGCTAAAAAACTAGCATTTTGGATCGCTGATATGCCTGAATATAAGGAGCACGTGATTGGAAATCTTGGAGTAGCTTACCTGCATGGAATCAGTGGTGAAATCAACATCGCGAACAGAATGCTGTCAACGATTAGCGTTCAAAAGAATTATCATAACCTTCATTCTCAGCTTACGATCGTTTTTAATATTCGTGCCGGAAAATCACGCAAATATTTAGAATCTGTTCAGGAAATAATAATGAAGGAAAAGCAATCATCTGACTTCCTTTTCGCAATTGGTAGAGAACTTGAATACAATGGAAAAACTACACTCGCTGCCTTCTTCTTCAGTCAACTAAATCAAAAGAATGATTATTTTTGGAATGATGCCGTATGGAAAAGTCCAAAAGGAGCAGCAACATTGTGGGCTGACTACTATACAAATTGGTTCTTCTATATGGACGGTCAGTATTCAACTGCTGAGATTAACGAAGTCATCAAGCACCTCTCAAATACGCGCCAAACGAAGTTTAATCAATGGCTCACGAAATATGTTAAGCTAGAGCAAAACCGCTTGTATGATCTATTGGGGACTAAGCACATGAGAGCAGACAAATTATCAAAAGCGATTGCTGCATTTAAAAATGTAAAACCAGGTTTATGGGATTCGGATTCCTATCCTTACAAGACCTACCTTGATGCCAACCCGTTCTATACTGACTATAATTCAGAGCACAACAGAACGCCTGGCGATACCATAACCTACAATAAATTAGAAATCGCTGAGCAACTTCAGACGTACCTATCCAAGGCACTCTTATCCACAACACAAGATCGATCGTATTATTATTTCCAAGCAGCGAACTGCTATTTCAACATGACCTATCATGGGAACTCATGGATGATGACTCATTATTACTCATCGAGTGGGGAATACTATGGAAGTCATGAGGATAATGGCAATTATTACAATTGTTCTAGAGCGAAGAAGTATTATCTCATGGCCATGGAATCAGCCACAACGGATGATCTAAAAGCGCTTTGCTTAAGAATGGCAGGGAGATGCGAAGATTATGGCGCTCGCTCTAGATTCTCGGATACTGGCGGCCGAAACAACATCTATTACGATCAACTTAAGAAGGACTATAAGAGTCAGTCTAAGCATATGCTTGTTCGATGTACTTCCTTCGAACGAATGTATGCACAATACAATCGATAGTAGATTTACAGCTTGTTTTCTAATTAATCAATCTGGGTTTTTAACTTTACAGTGAAGAATCCTAAGCATGATTAAACATTATCTGAAAAAATACCTCAAGTACTATAAAGTCAAAGGGAAAATTAGTCTCAAAGTTAACTTTCAGCAATTACGATTGGTTGAACACTACAAAGCTCTGCGTGAGGATAATGCATTGCCATCAATTGATGACACTGGCTTGAAGATCTTCTCTCAATTTGAGGAAGATGGGAAACTTTTGTTCTTATTCAGCTTACTTGAAATGAGCAACCGTACCTTCATTGAATTTGGATCTGATGACGGGATCAATAGTAATTCAGCAAACTTGTACTACCATCATATGTTCACTGGATTATTCATGGATGGAAATCCAGATGCCATTGAACGAGGCAAGTACTTTTTCGAGCGACACAAGAATATAAATCCAGAGCCGGTAAAGTTCAAGGAAGCACATATTAAGGTGGATAATATCAATGAATTGATCAAGGAAGCCGGAATGGAAGGCGAAATTGGACTTCTCTCCATCGACATTGATGGAAATGATTACTGGATTTGGAAAGCGATGGATGTCGTGCAACCCCAAGTCGTTATCATAGAAACGCACAACGAGTTTGGAATGAATGACATCGTTGTTCCTTATGATTCAGAGTACATCTATCCCGGAAAGCATCCAACTTACCACGGTGCATCTCCAATAGCAATGACAAAATTAGCCAAGCATAAAGGCTATCGACTTGTTGGATCAAATGATCTTGGATTCAATTTTATCTATCTCAGGAATGATCTTCTTGTAGACGAGGTTCCAGAAGTTAGCGTCGAAAGCTTATTACAGCACCCTTCAAATGCGGAAGCGAAAGAACGTTTCAAAGAAGTAGAGGACTGGGATTATTTGACGGAGACGTTCAACTAGAAAAATATTCTATTTTTTTTCTATTCAGCTATACGCCCACAAACAGGGCATTCAGACATATCTTAAAAATTAATTTGAATTTTTATTGCCAAGTTGTGCAATGAATTTGAATTGTTGCGTCTTTATTTATGATAAGGTGCTTAAAGCATTGAATGACTTCTAAGAAAGAAAATAAAAAGAAACTGGAATCCTTTTTTGAGAAGGAATATCATTCGCTGAAAGCATACATCAATTCACGAATAAAAGTCGGCACGGATCGCGATCCTGAAGACATAATTCAAAAGGTTGCCCTTAGCCTTTTCTCGGGAGCAGAGAGGTACTCACCTATTACCAATGTTGGTGGTTTTGTTTATTGATCGATCAAAAATAGAATCATCGACGTGATGAGAAAAGGAAAGGGCCACTCGGTAGAACAAGATGATAATGATATCAAACTCATTGAATTCATCGAAGTCTTGTAAGGAACTTCTGATAACTCCTACTCTGACGAGATGATGGAGCTACTCAAACCAACGATGCTCGAATTGAGTCCACCTCATCGAATCAAATGGATTTTACGGTATGCCTCTCGAAGATTAATTAAACGCGAGTGCATCCAAATCATCCCAAAATCCTGGATAACTCTTGGCCACTGATTCAGCTCCGGAAATTGTGACACCATCTTCGATCA
The DNA here is from genome assembly GCA_002471375.1 of Flavobacteriales bacterium UBA7325. Classification (GTDB taxonomy): domain Bacteria; phylum Bacteroidota; class Bacteroidia; order Flavobacteriales_D; family Crocinitomicaceae; genus UBA4466. The sequence goes on along the minus strand of DKPV01000057.1, from coordinate 31,532 downwards.
GTGTTCCTGCAATGGCAAGGCACATAGCTATTCGATGATCGTTGTGAGCGTCTGCATCAGCTGTATGTAGTTTTGTTCCGCCGTGAATGGTCATGACATCTTCGTTCAGCTCGATTTTCAACCCTAGTTTTGCAAATTCAGCCTGAAGTACCAATCCTCTATCGCTCTCTTTGTTCTTTAATCGGTTTACCCCTGAAATAGTTGTAACACCTTCACAAAAAGCCGCGAATGTGACAAGCGCAGGAAATAAATCCGGGCAATGGGTAGCATCAAAACTGAACGCCTTTCTATTCTCTCCATCGATTAGTAAAATATCTTCGTCTAGAGATATCATACAACCTGCTGCATTCAGTGCATCCAGAATCGCAAGATCTGCTTGTAAGCTTGATAAACTCAGTCCTTGAACCACGATTGGCTGATCCAAAGCTGCCGCGACTAGCCAATAGCTCGCAGAACTCCAATCTCGTTCAATTGCATAAGAATAGCAGGAATACTTCTGACCTCCTTTAATTCTAAATTGCTTAAAATCATCGTGCTCAATTTCAATTCCGAAAAACATCAATGTATTGATCGTCATTTCGACGTAAGGAATACTCTTTAAATCATGAACGTTCAAAATCGTGTCATTATCTATGAGCGGTAATGCCATCAGTAAACCTGATAGAAATTGAGAAGACATGCTCCCATCAACGTCAATCTCTCCGCCCTTCATAGGACCGTTAATCGTGAAAGGTAGTTTCCCACTGTTCGATGAAATGGAGGATCCTAGTTTTGGTAGGTGAACCTGAAAAAAGTCTTGTGGACGTTCCAACAACGAACCCTCTCCTTCAATTGAAAACTCACCATCATGAGCAGCGCACATACTTGTGATTAGACGAACACCCAAACCGCTCTCGCCAACATTGAGATTCGCCGTTTTAGGAAACTTTTTCAGCCCCTGAAAAATGGTAACCTCTCCAGAAACAAATTCAATAGTCGCTCCTAAGGCTTGAACATTTTCAAGCATTCTTTGCTCATCATTGCTATTCCCTATTCCAACGAGCTCTGTCTCAACTTGACTCAATGCTGCTGCAAGAATGGCTCTTTGTCCATCACTTTTAGACGATGGAATTGAGACAACGCCTGAATACTCTCCCTGCTTAACTCTTTTTTCCATTGCTTGATCCTCTTTCTGGGTTCATAACTTTGGTTTGATGACGAATAGATTCTAGGTGAATTGCATCCATGAATTGACGAACAAAGTTCTGCGTCAATCTGTAATCTCCCCGAGCCGCGATTCGCTCTGCGATAACTTTTGTCCATTGTTCCTGTTGTAGGATGGTGATGTTATTCTCGCGTTTTAATCGTCCAACCTCTTCACTCAATTTCATTCGTGCACCGAGCAAATCGAATAGTTGATCATCTAATAATTTAATATCCGATCTCATCTCTTCGAGTACAATCTGAACATCATCCGAAATCTCACGAGAACGCAAAACAAGTTGATTCAATATCGATGCTAAACCTGCAGCATTGACTTGTTGTGCGGCATCAGACCAAGCTTCAGAAGGATCCGGATGTGTTTCAATCATCAATCCTTCAAAATTCAAATCCATTGACTTCTGGCTAACTTCTAGAAGCAAATCTCGGTTCCCCGTAATATGACTTGGATCGCAAATTATTGGGATATCCGGTCTCTTTTCTTTCAAAGCAATTGGAATCTCCCAGTTCGGAATATTCCGATACTTTGGATGATTATACATCGAAAAGCCTCTATGAATTGCCGAAAGATCAGTGATTCCAACATTCTCAAAACGTTCGAATGCTCCCAGCCACAATTGTAAATCTGGATTCACTGGATTTTTAATCATCACAGGAATATCTACCCCCTTAACGGCGTCTGCAATTTCTTGAACCGCAAACGGGTTTACTGTAGTTCTTGCACCAATCCAGAGAACATCAATACCTGCTTTCAGTGCAAGCTCCACGTGCTTTTTATTGGCAACTTCAGTTGTCACAGGTAGATTGTTTTCATTTCCAGCTTGAACAAGCCAAGGCAAAGCAATCGCTCCTAGTCCTTCGAAACTATTTGGTCGCGTTCTTGGCTTCCAAATACCCGCCCGGAGAAGTTGGACAGAATCGTTTTTAGAGATCTGACCACATATATCAAGAACTTGCTCTTCGCTCTCAGCGCTGCAAGGACCGGCTACCGTAAAGGGCCGATTCGATTCTTTTATTTTCTTGGCAAAATTCATATTTCTAATGTAGTATTATTTTAATAAAAAAGTCCTGACGATCAACGTCAGGACTTTATCATTTATCTTGTTATCACAACTGATCCGAACGCGCTTAAATAAAGTCGTTCCATTGCCAATTGTATGTCGATTTGTTGATCATCTGAAGTACAAAGGGAAAAAAAATTATTGAATTATCGTAGGTTTTGTGAAATAAATATTCAAATATTTGTGTTAATGTTTAGAAGAACAAATATTACAAGTTGGCAATGGCAATCAATGAATAGTTGGTGTGCCTGGCGTTAGAATGTAATTATCTCACATATTTGTAAAACGACCTGTCAGATCCGACAGGTCGTTTTTTTTTCACTCATTTTTTCAATTTCATTTCATGTATTTACATACAAAAATAACTCCGTTCAATGCGGACCTCTATACCCCGGTTGAGCTTTATCTTTCCCTTCGGAATAATTATCGAAAGACATGTTTACTTGAAGCGAACGATTATCATTCTCGTCAAGACAGTAAGTCGATCATTGGCTTCGAACCGATTATTGAACTACAATTATCAGATAATGATCTGACCGTTCGCACCGCTCAGGGTAGAGAAACAACGCAACTCAATTCACTGTCATCAGTCACTCATCAAATTCAAGAAATCCTGAATGGCTTTGAGTTTGAACAAAATGATTTTAATGGCTTCTTCGGCAGGTTAAGTTTTGAATTCAACCTACGAGATGAAACTCACATTCAAACTGTAGCGTCCGATCAAGATATTCCACAGCTTCATCTCTTTGTCTTCAAGTACATCATTGTGATCGATCATTTCACGAATGAAGGCTCACTCATCGAGAACAGTATAGAAGCTTCCTTTGATTCGAAATCAATCAATGAACTCGTTCGGCGAGATAGTTTAATAGAACTCCCATTCGAGCTCCGTGGGGAAGAAACAGCTGATTATTCGGACGCAGAATTTACTGAGTTAGTGAAGAAGGGAATTGAGCACTGCAAGCGCGGGGATATCTTCCAACTAGTACTTTCGAACGCATTCCATCAACCCTATTTCGGCGATGACTTCCAAGTCTACCGTCAGTTGCGCAGGTTGAACCCATCCCCTTACCTGTTCTATTTCGATTTTGAATCGTATCGACTCTTTGGATCCTCCCCCGAAGCACAGCTCATCATTAAATCTGGTAAGGCTGAAATACATCCGATCGCGGGTACAATTCCAAAAACAGGCAACGAAAAAGAAGACCACATCCAGCTCGAATTCTTACAAAAGGACGACAAAGAGAACGCCGAACACACAATGCTTGTTGACTTAGCGAGGAACGATCTTAGCAGAGATTGCAAAGTCGTGAAGATTGAAAAATACAAAGAGGTTCAACACTTCAGTCATGTCACACATCTGGTATCTAAAGTAACCGGAGAACTCGAAGAAACAAATTCATTTGAAGCATTGAGTCACTCATTTCCTGCTGGGACCTTATCTGGTACACCCAAGCCAAAAGCCCTTGAGTTGATTCATCAATATGAAAAAAGTTCGCGGGATTTCTATGGAGGAGCACTCGGTTTAATTGGTGCTAACGGTGACATCAACACAGCAATTGTAATTCGTAGTTTCCTCAGTAAAAACAATATTCTCCACTACAGAGCAGGAGCTGGAATTGTTCTCGATTCTATTCCTGAAAGAGAAACAAAAGAGGTGCATCACAAGTTACGAGCGCTTCGCACAGCAATGAAAAGAACACACGAAAAATATTCATCTCCACAAACAAAAACAGCATGAAGCAAATTACAGTAATAGACAATTACGATTCTTTTGTTTATAACCTCGTTAGGTATTTAGAGGAGGAAGGATGTCAAGTGGATGTCATGCGTAACGACAAACTGAGGCATGAAGTTCTTGATAAATGCGACGGAATCGTATTATCACCGGGCCCAGGAATTCCTTCAGAAGCTGGCGACCTACTCAGCGTGATTAATGAGTACGCTACGCGCAAAAAGATACTTGGAGTCTGTCTTGGACATCAAGCAATCGCGGAACATTTCGGGGGTAGTGTTGTTCAATCGGAGAGTGCAATCCACGGTAAATCATCAATCCTCAAGCATTCCAAATCATCCATATTATTTGAAGGTATTCCGTCCGAGTTTAAAGCAGGAAGATATCATAGTTGGCATGTCGAAAGTACACCTTCAGAATTTTATACAACGGCACTGACATCCGAAGGAGAAAACATGGCCATGGAACACAGCGAACTCCCAATTTATGGTGTTCAATTCCATCCAGAATCCATCTTGACTCCACATGGAAGAAGGCTAATTACAAACTGGATAAACAAATAACATGTCATCAATACTTTCAAAAATAATCGCAAACGAACAGCTTTCGTTTGATGAATCAAAACAGTTCATCTACGACATCAATGATGAAAAACACAACGAGACTACCATCGGTGGAATTCTGGTTGGAATTCAAATGAGAGGAGTCAAACTCGAAGAATTGAATGGTTTTCGGACTGCCCTACTTGAACTCACTATTCCAATCGAACTAGATTCCGATCAAGCGATCGATCTCTGTGGAACTGGTGGAGATGGAAAAGACACTTTCAACATTTCAACTACAACCGCTTTCGTATTAGCGGCAATGGGAAAAAAGGTAATCAAGCATGGAAATTACGGCGTAAGCTCACTCTGCGGATCGTCCAATGTACTCGAAGCTTTAGGGATAGAATTCACTAGTGATAATACAACCCTAGAAAAGAATCTTGAGCAAAAGAATATCTGTTTCCTTCATGCTCCGCTGTTCCATCCCGCAATGAAAAAGGTAGCCCCAATTCGCAGAAATCTAGGTATTCGAAGTGTTTTCAATTCACTTGGCCCTTTGGTCAACCCGGCACAGCCTAACTACCAATTAACAGGAACGTATTCACTTGAGTTGGCAAAAATCTATCAGCACATTCTACAGGGCGACCGTACGGATTTCACCGTAGCCTATGGCATGGATGGTTACGACGAGATTACCCTCACTGATGACACACGATTACTCAGTCGCGAAAGAGATGAGATTCTGAATGCCAATTCACTCTCCATAGAGAAGGTAAAACAAAGTGCGCTTCTATCAGGGAATAGCATTCATCATGCTGCCAAAATCCTCAAGGACATATTAAATGGGAAAGGCACGAAAGAACAAAATGAAGTGGTGGCTGCGAATGTTGCCTCTGCTCTCAAACTCTATCATCCATCAACAGCAATTCTGGATTTATTCAACGAATCCATTTCATTCATTCAATCAGGACAAAGTAGTACGGTCCTCTCAAATTAAGCGCTATGAACAATATTCTAAATACAATAATTGAAACAAAAAGGAAGGAAGTGGAATCACTCAAATCCAAATTCACCTATCAAGATCTCGAAGTGTCTAAGCATTTCTCAGCGCCATGTAGATCACTTAAAAATGGGCTCGAAAACAGTCGCTTTAGCATCATTGCTGAAATGAAGCGCAAATCTCCGAGCGCGGGCGTAATTCACAAAACACTTGATATCAAAAAACAAGCAATTGAATATACTTCGGCAGGAGCATCCGCAATTTCCTGCCTAACTGACTTTACCTATTTCGGTGGAAGTAATGATGATATCGCTGCAATAAAATCAGTTTCAGACCTGCCTATACTTCGAAAAGAATTCATCCTGGACGAGTTTCAAATCTTTGAATCAAAAGCAATTGGTGCCGATGCCATATTACTGATCGCTGAAGTCTTGACAAAACAAGAAGCTTTGCATCTAACGATTATCGCCCAAAGCTTAGGAATGGAAGTGGTAATGGAATTTCACGAGCATTCGGAACTTCACAAAATCAACGAATTTGTTGATGTGATTGGAATAAATAATCGTGACCTCAAAGCACAAAAAACTGATATCCAAAACTCTTTTGAACTAATTAAATATTTACCAAATGACCGAATCGTCATCTCTGAATCAGGTATAAAAACGAGTGAAGAATTACTTACCCTGAAAGAGAATGGTTTTAATGGAGCCCTTATTGGAGAAAGCATTCTTCAGCAAAAAGATCCTAGAGAGTTCATTGAGTCATTACAAGGAAAAATCAAGGCAGCATGAAGATAAAAGTCTGTGGTATGAAACATCCGAATCAAGTCAACGATTTGGATTCTCTAGTCGATTTTATCGGATTCATCTTCCATGAAAAATCACCGCGATTCGTCGAGTCAGTTCCTACATCTGGACAAGCTCACAGAGTTGGTGTGTTCGTCCATGAAGAACTTACAAGTTTAGAAATGCTCGTGAAAAAATATTCATTGGATTATGTTCAATTACACGGAAGTGAATCACCCGAGTACTGCGCGGAAGCTTCGGACGTTGCAAAAGTGATCAAGGCTTTTGGTATTGATGAAGAATTTCAGTTTGATCGTCTAGCTGCATATGAGCACGTTGACCTATTTCTATTTGACACGAAGACAATACTCCATGGCGGTTCTGGTAAACAATTTGATTGGTCGCTACTCAACTCATATACAGGAAATGTTCCTTTCCTACTCAGTGGAGGCATCAACCCTTCTTCAGTTGAAGCAATAAAAACGATCAGCCATTCGCGATTCTACGGTGTCGACCTCAATAGTGGATTTGAATCTATACCAGGAAATAAAAATATTGAACTAATAAACACATTTATCGATGCTATTAAAGACAGAATCATATACAAAGCCTGACGACCTAGGATTCTATGGTGAATTCGGCGGAGCATTTATCCCTGAGCTTCTACGCCCGAATGTGGAAGAACTTGATCAAGTTTTCATGAAGTGCCTTTCGGATGAACAATTTCAGAAGGAGTATATTCAAATACTTAAGGACTATGTTGGCCGCCCTACTCCCCTATATCATTCAGAAAAACTGAGTGAGAAATACGGAGGTACGATCTATCTAAAACGTGAAGATCTCAATCATACTGGGGCTCATAAGATCAACAATGCAATCGGTCAGATTCTACTCGCTAAAAAGATGGGAAGAACCAAGATTATTGCAGAGACTGGCGCAGGTCAACATGGAGTCGCTACTGCCACTACTTGCGCACTCATGAACATGGAATGCATCGTCTTTATGGGCGAAATTGACATTGCGCGTCAAACTCCCAATGTGAAGCGAATGCAGTTTCTTGGGGCCACAGTTATCCCGGCAACCAGTGGCAGTAAAACACTTAAAGATGCAACGAACGAAGCCATTCGATTTTGGATAAACAATCCTGATTCATATTACCTTATTGGCAGTGTGGTGGGACCTCATCCCTACCCCGAGATGGTGGCTTATTTTCAATCAGTCATTTCACAAGAAATGCGTGAGCAGTTGCAACAAAAGACAGGGTCGCAACTACCAACAAAAGTCATCGCATGCGTAGGTGGAGGAAGCAATGCGGCTGGTGCATTCTATCACTATTATCGAGAACCAGAAGTTAAATTAATCGCAGTAGAAGCATCAGGACTCGGTTTAGATAGTGGTAAATCCGCAGCAACTTCAATCCTTGGATCACCAGGGGTACTTCATGGTAGTATGACATTATTGATGCAAGATGAATCAGGTCAAGTAACCGAACCTTATTCCATTTCTGCTGGATTGGATTATCCAGGAATAGGACCGCTGCATGCATATTCCATAAACGAAGGTCGAACGCAGAGTGTCAGCGTGACCGATCAGCAAGCATTAGCGGCTGCGAAAGCGCTTACGAGAAGCGATGGAATTATACCAGCGTTAGAGAGTGCGCATGCCTTAGCTGCATTAGAAAAAATCACAATTGAATCAAATGATGTCATCGTTGTCAATCTATCAGGGCGTGGCGACAAAGACATGGAACACTATTTATAGCAATGAATATCTTCAAACAAACTCATAAACAGACCAGCATATTCGTGACCGCCGGTTATCCCACGATCGATAGTCTAGATGACCAATTATGTCTTTTAGAATCCAAAGGAATAGATTTCGTTGAGGTTGGAATCCCCTTTTCTGATCCATTGGCTGATGGACCAACAATCCAGGAGGCAAGTAAAATAGGGATCGAAAACGGAATGAATCTCACGTTACTATTCGAACAATTAAAGCGACGAAAATCTAAAATTCCGATTATTCTAATGGGCTATTTCAATCCAGTATTGAATTTTGGTATTGATGCTTTCTTGAATGCTTGTGGCGAAATCGATATAACATCCGTTATCCTGCCAGATTTAAGCATAGAGATTTACAATCGAAACTACCGGGCAAGATTTGAAGCGAAAGGGATATTCCCAAGCTTTTTAGTTACCACATCGACCAGTCAGGAACGAATAAAAAAAGCGGTTGACATTTGTACAAATAGTTTCATCTACCTCGTATCCTCCAACTCAACAACAGGTGGAGAAAATAACTTCAGTGCGGATCAATGCGATCGATTACGTGAAATCACAACACTATGTGGCGATACCCCCGTATTCATTGGATTTGGAATAAAGAATAATGATGATGTTCAAAAAGTTCATTCTATTTCAGATGGTGCAATTATAGGATCTTCTTATTTGAAGGCCATCGAAAATCGAGAAGAAAGACACTATCTAGATGAACTTCTTGGTGTAAAATAGCTACTTCGCTTTTTTGCCTGCGATAAAGTCCTTCAAATAAAATGGCTCGAAATAGGCGACGTCTTCAAATTCCTTCGCTTGAAATTTTGAATAGGCTAAATTCATTTGTCCTTTTGCAGAGGAAAGAATGTCTGTGTCAATGGTACAATTTCGATTGTTCCATACCTCATTTAGTTTGGACGCCCCATCACCAAAGTAAACGAATGGTTCAAATTCAATATATGAAGACTCATCAATAATATCCGCTGCGATCTCTTTAAGCGGCTGTCCATTTTCGTTAACGAAAAGATTGTAAACCTCCATTCGACGTGCATCGATAAGAGCGCAAAGATTTGAATCTGGATGAGTGATTCTAGCTTGTTCTGTAAGTGCAGTTAATGAATCAATTGCGATTAACGGAATTTCATTGGCATAGCATAAACCCTTCGCTGTTGCCACTCCAATTCTGAGCCCTGTGTACGACCCAGGTCCTGAAGCCACAGAAACCGCATTCAGGTCATTTGAAGTAATCCCGGCTTGTTGAAGAACATCTTCAATGAAAAGCGTTAAGTTTTCTCCATGAGAGTAACCGTCCTCTTGGAGCTCTTTAATTCCGAAAAGTTTTCCGTCTTTCGAAAGAGCTACAGAACAAACCTTAGTAGCAGTTTCTAAATGAAGAATGTACGTCATTCTAGATATCTATTTCAACATGTTTTGGGTTCTGCCAATCTTTGATGTACTCACATCGATCATGCTCCAAGCCAAGAATTTGACCTATCGTTTTATACTTGAAGAGTCCTTTTTTCCATACATAAGCGAGATCAAGTGCTGTTGTTCTTGTTATTCCATCCTCATCTAGGTAGTCTACATATACCTCGTAATAGTTCTCGTAATTCGTGAACTTCGCATAAACCTTGATCGGCTTAATCTGGGTAGGTTCCTGCATACTGCAGCATCCACAAAAAAGATAGATCGATTTCATTTTCGAAATCTTCTCAACCGCTAAGTTCGCATCCTCTTGTGAAATGTATGCTAGCTGATCAGCATAACTAAAAGAACAGATCCAAATACCTATAATCGCTAAAACTACTTTCATTCGCTAATTTCTAATTTAAATCCTATCCCGTGCACATTTGTGATTTGTATACGGTAATCTTCTTTCAAATACTTTCTGAGTTTCGTAATGAAGACATCTAAACTTCTCCCCACAAAGTAATCATCTTGTCCCCAAACTGGGTTTAACACATCTTCCCGGGCTACAACCTGATTCATAAATTTACAAAGAATCTTCAAAATTTGCGCCTCTTTTTTCGTGAGCGTTTTCTCAAAATTCTCATGCTTTAATTCATAGTTGATCGTGTCGAAATTGTAGGATCCAATAGCATATGTATCCTTTTCATCCGTTTCCGCTTCGATATTAACTCTACGTAACAAGGCAGCAACTCTTAGCTGAAGCTCCTCCACATTAAAGGGCTTTGTCAAATAGTCATCTCCGCCAGATTTAAACCCTTCCACTTTATCTTCATCGGAAGATTTAGCGGTAAGAAATAAAATTGGAATTTCTGAATTGACTTTTCGAACATCTTTAGCCAATGTGAAACCATCTTTTTTCGGCATCATCACATCGAATATGCACAAGTGAAACTTCTCGCTATTGAATCGTGTAAATCCTTCAGCACCATCAGAACAAAGCGTTACATTATATCCATCCGATTTCAATTGGTCAGAAATAATAAATCCTAGGCTCGTATTGTCTTCAACAAGTAATATTTTAATCTTCATTGTGTGCTGGTTGGGATACTAATATAACTGATTTAGTAACACAAATACTAGCCGGAACATTCTTCACTCCATATTTAACAGGAATTTAAGAAGATAAAAAAAGCATCCATAAAAAATGGATGCTTTAAAAACTCTTATTTACTCTTCAACTAGAAGTGGAAATCAATTTGAAGTCGGTACATCAACTTGTCATTTGGACTGTTATCCTCCATTTTGTAAGTAACATCAGCTTGCACTTTCAATGCATGTCCAACGATGTATTTAGAAAGTCCAAGCGTATAACGTTGCTCAGCATTATCTGCGTAATCTGCATGAGGCGTATATGACGCATATCTAGCTGCAACTTCCCAGTTGTTTTTGAACAAGTAACCAAGACTAAAGTTCATTGAGCTTCCTGCCATAACTGATGCAGAAGATGTAGAATCAGCTGAAAAATGGTTAATCACGTCAGCGTTTCTATTTGCATACTCTCCCATCACAGAAATACCTTTGTACTTAAACATCATATCTGCGAAGATCGTTGTGATATTTGAATGGAAGAAACCATCCGCGTTCTCTCCAGAATCATCATTCATGTAGCTTCCTTGGTTACTACGTGTCTTGGCAGCTCGATCGTTAAAGTCATACGTCGCAGCAATAGAAAACTTTGGCGTTGATTCTCTTTTTATGTCACCTCCAACGTAATCTCCTTTACTCGCAAACTTCCCAAATGGCAATAGCTCAACTCTTCCTGTGTATTGCAATCCACCAATGTTGTTTTGAACTATGTTACGTCCTTCACCTTGTGATACCGCAACCATCTCACGAATTAAAAACTTCTCACCTACGTTAATATGATGGCGTAATTGCATTCCCATATCACGGTCAATGTTGAAATTCTTGTTCAATAATGATCGATCAACGAATTGCATGTTTGCAGATGACACTACTCGCTCTCTGTTTCCAGGTAGTTTTGTTTGTCCTGCCCACAGAACGAAATTCTCAGCAAAATTCCATTTTATTACAGCATCCAAAATCATTTTAGGAGCCATGTTAGTAGTCGCGTCAACCTTACCAAGGTCTTTATTCGATAAACCTAACTCGATCTTATATTTCAACTTTGAAGTCAAGATATGCCCTCCAAATTTCAAACGTGCTCGTCTAATAAGGAACGAAGATGTGCCCGGAAGAACTCCATCCGTTTCGTTAATTACGTTTTCACCTACATATAAAGATTGAACACGCATACCAAACTTCATGCTCCATGAGTTGTCCTCTGCTACTACGTTATAGAGTCCTTTTCCAAACTTAGAATCAATCTTCCGTTGCGAAAAACTGAAGCCTGCCAATAATACGACTAGTGATGTTGCTATTACCTTATTCATTGTACTTAACTGTTTAATTACTGGTGCAAATATGAATGAATTTAATAGACGATTAACATTCTTAATCCATACTTAATGAAATGGTAAACTTGACCCAATTTGATAACATTTACATAATATTGGAAATTCTACTTATTCGAAATGTTGCGATAACTTCGCACCATAATTGATACATAAACTATGTCTACAATGTTGAAAAAATTAAATTTAATGATCATTGCAATCCTCGCTTTTGGATTTGTAGGATTAAGTCAGGTTGATGCGGTTCAAGCTGAAGAATCGGTAGTGAGCTTAGACTCGGAATTCACGGATCTCAGTTTTGGAATTTTCAAGAATGATATCAGTGAAGAGGATGCTACGGAAAAACTTAAAGTAGGTTCCGTTCAATTAAAATGGGAAAGCTCAGTTTCAGGTAAAGACCTTGAAGTTCGTTATAGAGCTGACGGAGATGAAAAATGGACAACATCGAAAGCTTTTTCTTCTGACTCAAACAACTATATAATTAAGGGGGTTGACGAAAACAAATTCTTCGAATGGGCAATCGGTTACGACAGCCAGTGGACAACACCACAAGAATTCCATTCATTAGGTATGCACCTTTTCGAAAACTTCACAGCTAAGGCAGGTCCTGAAAGCATGAAGTTGACATGGAGTATTGATTATGACATAGCGTCTAAGCTTAAGGATCGTGACTTCAAGGCAATCATCAAGTACCAGAATGACATTGCCAAAAGAAGATCAAAAAAAGGTCTTGAAGGCGGTGGATACGAATACACGAAGTCATTTTCAATTCTTGATAAAAGCATAGAAATTAAAAATTTAAATGGTCATGATAAGTATGAATTCAAACTAGGTTTTGCACCATTCGATGACATAGACAAAGTAAAAAGTGAAAAAGATCAAGTAGTATGGTCGAAAAAAGTTAAGAAGAAAACAGAGCGCGGATGGGGTATTGCTAAACTACTCATCTTAATAGGTGCACTTGCATTCTTCATCTTTGGTATGAAATTGATGAGTGAGGGACTCCAGCAAGCAGCAGGAAGTAGATTACGTGGAATGTTAAGTTCAATGACCTCTAACCGTGTTAAAGGTGTGTTTACCGGGTTTGGTATTACATCTATTGTTCAATCTTCATCGGTTACTACAGTAATGACTGTAAGTTTCGTGAACGCAGGCTTGATGACATTAAGACAATCAGCAGGTGTAATGATGGGTGCAAATATCGGTACTACAATTACGGCCTGGATCATTGTATTCTTAGGATTTAAATTAAGCATTGGTGATTATGCTTACATGTTAATTGCACTTGCAGCGCCATTGTTATTCATCTCAAAAGGTAAAGCGAAAGCGTGGGTAACTGCAATCTTTGGATTCTGCATTCTATTCCTTGGATTAGGGGTTCTAAAAAATGCTGTACCATCTCTAGATGCAGATTCGGCAATCGTCCAATTCTTTGTTGATTTTAAAGAAGCTTGGTATGGTCCGGTAATGTTTGTAATGCTAGGTGCATTGGTAACTGTCGTTATTCAATCATCTTCTGCAGCGATGGCACTTACACTAGCAATGGTTGCATCAGGAACACTTCCATTCGATGTAGCCTGTGCAATGGTTCTAGGTGAAAACATTGGAACAACAATTACTGCGGAGTTAGCTTCACTTATTGCTAATGTTCACGCAAAGCGATCAGCAAGAATCCACTCGATGTTCAACATCGTTGGAGTTGTATGGATGCTACTTATCTTCCACTTCTTCCTAGACGGTTTAGCAGGGATCGTAACTGGAGATCCATATACTGATGTTGCAGTAGCAGCAACGGCAATTGCACTCTTCCATACATCGTTCAACTTAATTAATGTTGTTCTCTTGATCTGGTTCGTACCACAATTAGTGCGATTAGCGGAACGCACTGTTAAATCTAAAGGTGATTCTGATGAGGAGTTTAAATTAGATTTCATCAATGGACCGCTAGGATCTACAGCCGAGCTAGGTATTTTAGAGGCTAAGAAGGAAGTAGCAAAATTCGGTAAGATCACGGGTAAGATGAATGAATTCGTTGAAACCTTCATTAACTCAACAGACCGAAAAGAGAAAAACAAAATGCTTCGAAAAATTGAGAAGTACGAGGAAATCACAGATAGAGTTGAGATTGAAATTGCTCAGTTCTTAGGAAAGACAGCCCAACTGGAGATGAGTAACGAAGCATCTTCAAATATGCGCGGAATGTTAAACATCACTACTGATCTTGAGCGTATCGGTGATATCTTCTTCCAAATGAGTAAAACACTTGAAAGAAAGGATAGCGACAAAGTTTATTTCACACCTGAGCAAAGAAATGGATTGAACGGAATGCTTAAATGTATCGATAGAGCATTTGAAGTGATGAATGAAAACTTAAATGCAGAATATGGCACAATCTCGATGGATAGTGCAGTCTCTAGAGAGCGCGAGATTAACCAAATGAGAGATCAATTGAGAGAGCAGCATCTAGAAAACTTAGGTACTGGAACCAACATAGATAATTCACTTGTGTATAGTAACCTATTCTCATCTTTAGAGAAAGTTGGAGATCACATCATCAATGTTTCTGAGCAAGTTGCTTTTGAAAACATCGATTAAGGTAAATTGAATACGAAAAGGAGCTTCGGCTCCTTTTTTTTGAATAAGAATTAATCCTCATGAGTAAAAAAGGGAACTTAAGAGAAATAGCAAGCGTGTTCTTCCGAATGGGAGCAGTCGCTTTTGGTGGACCAGCGGCTCACATTGCAATGATGGAAAGTGAGATTATCACGAAGCGAAAGTGGATGGATCGTCAGCACTTCTTAGATCTGATGGGAGCTACCAACCTTATTCCTGGACCCAACTCAACTGAGATGACCATGCATTGTGGTCATGAGCGCGGAGGTACCGCCGGTCTCTTTGTCGCCGGTATATCGTTTATTTTTCCTGCTGTTATTATTACAGGATTCCTAGCATGGCTCTACGGTGAGTACGGCACCATGCCAGAAGTTGAACCGTTTATCGCTGGAATAAAACCAACTGTTCTTGCAATTATTGCAGGAGCCATTTACAAGCTCGGTAAGAAAGCGCTGAAAAGCGTTGAACTAGGTATTTTAGGTATTCTAGTCGTCGCCGTGACCATATTAGGTGTAAATGAAATCTTAGCATTGCTAGGAGCAGGTATTCTTTGGATGCTCTATTATCAAATAAAAACGGGAATTAAGTCGGACAGCGAAGATAAAAAGGTGAAGAAGGGCTTTCTACCATTAATTCTATTGAAGGCACCTATTGTTGCTGGAGCGAATGTGACAACACTCAAAATTTTCTTAAGCTTTCTTAAAGTTGGAGCTATTCTCTACGGATCAGGATATGTGTTATTCGCATACCTGGATGCTGAGCTTGTTACTACCGGATGGTTGAGTCGTCAAGAATTAATCGATGCGATTGCAATTGGACAGTTTACACCGGGTCCGGTTTTATCCACAGCAACGTTTATAGGATATCAACTTGGAGGTTTTTGGGGAGCTGCTGCTGCCAGTGCGGGAATATTCCTTCCATCATTTCTATTTGTACTGATGCTCAATCCTTTAATTCCAAAAATGAGACAGTCTAAAGTCTTGAGCCAATTCCTTAATGCGGTAAACATAGCTGCCGTTGCAATTATGGTCTCTGTTCTCTTCGAAATAGGTCGAGAATCACTCGTTGATTGGCGCGCAATTGTGATCGCTGCGGTAAGTTTTGCAGTCACATTTGGAATGAAAAAAGTAAGTGTTATGTGGGTAGTTTTAGGGGGAGCGATACTCGGCTACTTGTTGCACTTAATCTAAAAATTGCTTGAAAAGCCATTATTTAGAAATCTCGAAATATTCGATAAGAAGTCTATTATAAAAGAATGAGAGCCCAAGACGGGAGTCCGAGCTCTCATTACACTAATCAACCTAACCTACTACTACTTAACAAAGGTAATGGATGGTTTGACATGACAAAGGCCAATTTCAAGTTTTTTCTAAACACCCTTTTTTTTAGCTCTAATACTATTTCAAACCTTGTAGAAAATTCAAATTTTCGACTAACCCCATCCTAAACCTAATGGAACGGGGGATTTTTAGGGTACAAACCGTAGTAAACCGTTTTAGTAATAACTATGAAACGATCTTCTTTTTGTAATTAAGATTCCAATAATCCCCTTATCTTTATAATGTGTGTATTACAAATGATCTTAAAATTGTATGATGAAATCAGTTCTAATCATAGATGATGAAGCAGATATTCGAGATATCTTAACGTACAATCTTAAAAAAGATGGCTTTGACGTTCTCACCGCTGAAAATGGTCAATCAGGTATTGAGAAGGCCAAAGCGGCTCAGCCAGATATAATTATCCTCGATGTAATGATGCCTGAGATGGATGGGATTGAAGTTTGCCAAATTCTTCGTTCAGATGAATCAACCAAGAATATTTTAATTTGTTTCTTGACCGCTCGCAGCGAAGATTATAGCCAAATTGCAGGACTTGATGCGGGCGCGGATGATTATGTCTCCAAACCTGTCAAGCCAAGGGTTTTAGTGAGTCGTATAAAGGCAATTCTTAGACGCAATCAACAGACTAACGATACGAAATCTGATAATAAGGAACATGGCTTGATCATAGATCGAGAAAAATTCGTTGTTACAAAGAATGGTGAACAAATTCACCTTCCCAGAAAAGAATTCAACTTACTCGCACTTCTTGCATCAAAGCCAGGGAAGGTTTTTGATCGCGACGTAATATTAGAAACAGTATGGGGAAGTAACGTAGTTGTAGGTGATCGAACGATTGATGTGCACGTGCGGAAGCTTCGTGGTAAAATTGGTGATGATCACATCAAAACAGTTAAAGGAGTTGGATACAAATTCAGCTACAGCACCTAATTATCTGAGTAATAACATTCTACATGAATAAGTCGAATAATGTCTTTATCGCTGCAAGTAAGGACGGCCTAATTGCGGATAAAAATGTAGGAATTGACTGACTTCATTCTATTCCAATCCGACAAATGATGATACGGGTTATTCTGAATTTATGCACGGATTAGATGCGCTGGTAATGGGACGCACAACTTTTGAAACAGTTTGTGGTTTCGATATTGATTGGCCTTACACAAAGCCAGTTTTCGTATTAAGTAATTCCTTAGATGAAATACCCAATGACTATGCAGTCAAGGCTTTCCTTGCAAAGGGTGAACTCACTGATATTCTAGCTGACATCCATAGTAAGGAACATCATCATCTTTATATTGATGGAGGCACTACTATACAGGGTTTTCTAAAAGAAGACCTAATTGACACAATGATCATTACCACCATTCCAGTAATACTGGGAGGAGGTTCTCCACTTTTTTCATGTATCGATTCACATCTCTGGTTTGAGTGTACTGAAAACCGTTTGTTTCATGGTAAAATTGCCCAAAATCACTACAGGCGAACACGAAATGAAAAAAAAGCCCGCCATTAGCGGCGAACTTTTTAATTACTTCCAATTAATTATCTTTTCCGCTTATTGAATCACGAATGATATCGATCCCGATATTGTAACACCTCGGTGTAGGTAATCAAACACTTGTGATTCTGCACCATATGCCTCATAATAACGACGTCTCGCAAAGTTCAACAAGTTGTTTCCTTTCAGACCTGCAGTCCACCTAGGAGCCCGTTCACCTTCATGAATTTTACCAAAACCTTTCGATATCTTGAAGCTGAGGTTGTGAAATGCCTGCTCATAAACATCAGGCATTGATCCGACTCCGATAACTGCGAGTTTTTTCCCTTGCATATTATAAGACACATTGCAAATTAAATTCAATGAATCATTACTGAAATTTAAGAACGCATTAATGATACATGGAGATTGACCGTACATTGAACGGTAATCACCTATCACCTCACCTGTCCGAGCATTCGCCTCTCGGACTTCTTTTTCCGTCATAGTCACCCCTCCAACTGAGGTCTCGACCTTATTCATGTCAATTCTCGATTGAACATACGTAAAGTTTGCCCCTAGGACGAAGCGCATATGCTGCTGACTCTTCTTGTTAAAGCCTATCGCTTTTCTAAATTCAACTTCTGCCCCGTAAATATCGGCCTCCCCTGCATTCACAGGAAGAAACTCATTAGGAGCAGCTACATTTGCTACTACCTCTATCGGATTAATGAATTTCTTATAGAAAGCACTTGCTGAAACTAATTCCGTTCTTCCAAAAAATCTTTCCCATCTTAAATCCAAATTATGGACGAGCGTCTGTTTCAAATTAATGTTTCCGAGATAACGTCTTCCTTGAATCGGGTCAAAAATTTGAGAAATTGATATCTCCCTAAAAGATGGCCGCGCTATAGTTTGCGTATAAGCAGCTCTAATATTCGTGTTTTGTTCTGCACGAGGGCTATCCTTTTCCTTTCGAATCTTATATACCATGTTAATGGAAGGAAGAAGGTTTGTCTTTTCTAAGACAACCGTGTTATTGTAGCGTGCTTCAGTCGTGTCGAACTCAGCATTCGATGATTGTCCAGTATACCGGTTCACATTGCGTTCAACGCGAGCACCATAAGTCGCACTCAAACTCTTTGTCAAAGGAAGCTCATTCATTACGTAACCAGAATTAATCATCTGGTTTGCTTGATAAATATTTGCTTTCTCTTGCTGACCTGTTGCGTACGTTCCTTGGTTATTCTCTGATGTCCAAATGTTTTGCTCTTCGAAGAACCAGTTGGGGTCATTTGGAACAACATTGGAAGAATTGTAAAGACGGAACACATATTCAGAAACATCAAACGATCTGTTCTTATAGGTCGTCAAGCCACCAATAGATAGAACACTTTCAAGTGAATCCCACTGATTAAATTTATAGTCAATATCAAATCGACCACTCACGTTATATTCATTCAAGCCACGAAAGATTCTTCGAACTTCAGCCCCAACAGATTCTTCCCATAGGTATTGAACTTCTCCATTTGGACCTGGCACATCTGATATCTCCAGTGCCGTAGAACGTATATCTGGGTCTGAAATCTTTGAATACGTTGGACTCAGCTTCCATGTCAACTTCCAAGCTGCCGTCGAATCTAAAAAGTGAATTCCCGTTAAATTAACGTTAGAAACCGACCGTTGTGTGTACTGGAGTCCCTGCTTAGCTAGTACAGCCTGATTACTATCGTAGTTTGTTTCTATGAGGTTTGCAGCTGATGTTGTCCCATTTTGAGTATGGAAAAGTACAAGGGATAGTTTGTTTCTCCCCTTCTTTATTGACTGACTGATAAGTCCCGTCCAAAGAACATCTTTATCCGTCTGCTCTCCTCTCGAAGTGCGGTCACGAAATAAGGCTGTTTCGTTTACATCTGTATCACGGATATATTCGTTGTACTGCACATCGGCATAGTATGTATTCGCTGATCTATAGTTGAGAACAACGTTGTAACCGTACTTGAGTGCTTCATGATTATCCTTTTTCTTGAATGTCTTTTGATTACCATATCCAAATGAATAATTCTGATTGAGAAAGCTCATGGACTTTTCGGTAGCCATCACATCTCCGAAACTTTTAGTGGCTTGTGATGTCAAACTAGATCCAACTATTGGGTTTGGAATGTTAATGTTTGGATTCACGCCTAATGCGCGAGTACCATCATCAAACCCTAAGAAGTCAAGTTTAGCACCTTGATAAGAAATGAAATCTGGATTAAAGGTTGCATTTGTGTTATAGCCAGTGCCTAACTTCGCGCAGATAGTCTTCCTTGCTGGAAAATCTTTAGTTGTGATATTTACCAATCCACCTGTGAAATCGGCAGCTAAATTAGGTGTTGCCGTTTTGTATACGGTAATATTGTCGATCAGAATCGCTGGAAAAATATCCAATTGAACAGAGTTACGATCTGGATCGAGTCCAGGAATTTCCATTCCATTCAATATGGTCTTGGTATATCGATCACCTAACCCACGGATATAAACATTTTTGCCATCCTCAACTGAAGCTCCTGGAGTTGTTTGAACAGCACTTGCTGCATTCCTCACACCAGTACGTTTTATTGCTTCGGAAGTAAGCTGCTCAGATGAGCCATTTTCCTCCAATCTTGCTTTATCACCACCTTCTTCAGTCTTTGGTGCTCCGCTTGTTCTAATCACAATAATTTCAATCCCTTCAACATCTTGAACAGATTTTGTCTTTCCCATCTCAACAGTAAAATTGAGTACGTTTCCAGTAACGACTGAAATTGATCTTTTCTCCTCTATATATCCTTCTTGACTATGCGTAAATGAAAGTACATAGTCCCCGGCTCTAAGCCTAAGTGAAAACTCACCTTCAAAATCAGATCTCGCTTTCCCGACACCATCAACTTTAATGATGGCATCATATATTGGATCTCCATTTACCTTATCAATTAACCTCCCTCTCACTTCTTCTTGTGCGTGCAACGAATAGCTAGCTACCAATAGAAAGACAAGTGTGCTAAGTTGTTTTAACATCATTTATTTGGACTTAATACAGGATGTCCAACAATCGCTGTTAGACATCCTATTACTTAAAACAATTGATTTAGCTTAGTACAATTTCTCATTAACTGAAGACCAAGTCCAACCGACGAAAGCAGATTCGTCTGAACCGCTTGCCGTTGTGCTGGTTATTGCGTTTTCCGCTGCGGACTGATCAGCTGGAAATACCGTACAATAATTCAACCCTGAATCCTGTGAAGCTGTATAAACCACTACTGAAGAAAATTCAGATCCTGAAAATGTTAGTATTGGAGATACTTGTGTTAAGTGCACAAATGCATCTGCTTTTGCGTCAACACACTCATTTTGATATGAAGCACGAATCTTAGCTGTCCCCATCTTAACGTTAGTAACAGAACCTTGAGCTTTAGATTTAAAATCTCCTCTAGCTTCACCTCCGCCAAAAGTGTAAACCGTTCCATTTTCCAATGCGAACATTCCTGAAGTATAGGTAGAACCTTCTGGTCCATCAATCTCCAAAGCCTCATCAGAATTCAAGCCGTTAATGACAATGAAATTGGATACTGTTCCTGAATAATTCATGTCAATATCAATTCCATCATCGCCTTGGAATCCGACTAAGATGTTTGATGCATCAACAGTCCCTCCAAAAAACTCAACACCATCATCGAGATTCGCAACGACTTCTATATAAGAAATTGTTGTTCCCGATCCGACACCACCAAGAGTTAACCCATTGATTTCGTTTCCAGCACCAATTAAAGCGCCACCATGACGAATAGAAATGTATGACATTATTCCAGAATTATCAGTTGCGTCTGAACCACCAAAAGCTCCGTATGTGCTCGAAACTGGAATTCCCTCAATTTGAGACAATGCATCACCATCGGCAGCTGAGATCGGCGCATTTCCAAGTACAATGATTCCACCCCACAAACCTTGGTCGGTTTCTGACAAGTTTGTACCTGAAAGCTGACCAGCAATGATATTATCAAGTGTTGAAGTGAAGATGATTGGTTGACTTGGTGTTCCAACGGCATTGATTTGTGCTCCCTGTGCAATAACTAAGGCACTTGCTTGTGTCCCTGTTCCCTCTTGACCTTTAATGATTGTACCCGGTTCAATCGTTAATACGGCACCATCACGTACAACTACTTTTCCAGCCAATTCATATATGTTCCCACTCGTCCATGTCTCATCAATAGAAATAGAACCTGATTTAATGATGTTTGTATTAGTAGGAACGGAAGTCGTATCCATAATACATGAACTATCGTCTTTCTTTGCTTTCGAATCATAATTAAGTGCAGTTGGATCTGTGCACCCTTTTCTACAGGAGGACATTCCTATCCCAACAACTGCAACTAATCCTATCAATCCTAAATTAAACTTACTTGTTTTCATCTTGTGTTTTTCTTTCGTTTTATATCTAGTACAAATATCCCGCTGATACATTACTAGGATTTTCACTCACAATTATTGTTTCGTGATTTATGTATTAAGGATATATTAAGGCTTGGTAATACCGCTTATAAAATGAGCCCCCCATCACAAGAATTTTCGGCGATTCGGAAACCTAAACGTAACATTGAATCAGGAAGGATAACACAAGCGTAAGATATGCATAAACCGTATCGGATTGGTTCACGCTATCTTTGTTAGAAAGTACTATTAAGTGGGGAACGAGATTCATAATAAAGAGATACTATTAATTGACGATGAAGAAGATGTGCTGGAATTCCTGTCGTATAACCTGCGCAAGGAGGGTTTTAGAGTTCACTTGGCTCATAACGGACTTGAAGGCATTAAGAAAATCAAAGAACTGCAACCCACATTAGTCATTCTAGATTTAATGATGCCGGAAATGGACGGCATTGAAGTTTGTCAAACAGTGCGAAGCGATATTAGCATTTTACAACCCATAATCACATTACTCACCTCACGGGCCGAAGATTATTCTCAAATCGCAGGATTAGATGCAGGAGCTGATGACTATCTGACTAAGCCAATTAGACCGCGTCTCTTAGTCAGTAAAGTAGGATCATTATTACGACGCAACGAGAGAGAGAATATCATAAGTCGATCAACTAATTTAATAATCGACCGAGAGCGTTTCATCGTAATTCTCGAAAACGAAGAACTAACGCTCCCAAAGAAAGAATTTGAGTTGTTGGAGCTCCTTGCTAGTAAACCAGGCAGAGTTTTCAACCGTGAACAAATTCTTTCAACTATTTGGGGAGATTCTGCAATCGTTGGTGAACGAACAATAGATGTACATGTACGCAAATTAAGAGAGAAGCTAGGGAATGATTATATTCGTACCATCAAAGGTGTTGGCTATACATACCACGAAAAGTGAAAAATCTCAGACCTTATCAAATCCTACTGGCAGGAAGTGCAATTATCGGCTTCGCCCTCTTCTGTATTATTCTTGCATTGGAGTTATTCGGAATTGATGTTGGGATCTATTGCATGCTCTTCCTTCCTCTTGGCGTAGCCGTAATTTCCTATGCCGTATTTCATTTTTTCATCAAACGATTTCTGACTCAACGGCTCAATTTACTGTACCGATCAATCCGAAAAGGAAAATTTGACTCTTCACAAAATGTGGATTTGAAAATGACCGAAGACGTCATGGTAATTGCAGAAGAAGAATCCGCGTTATGGACAGAGGAAAAGAACGAGGAGATTTCTGAGTTAAAAGAGCAAGCTAACTTCCGTAGAGAATTTTTAGGTAACCTTGCACATGAATTAAAAACCCCGGTATTTTCAGTTCAAGGTTATATTCTAACATTGCTAGACGGAGGACTAGAAGATGAGCAGGTAAATCGTAAGTTTTTAGAACGAGCCTCTAAAGCAACAGATAGAATCTCTAGTATACTCGATGATCTGGATCAATTGATGAAATTTGAAGTGAATGAAATAAAGCTGGAGCTTACGAACTTCAATATTAAAGAACTGGTTCAAGAAATTTTTGAAGATCTAGAACAGAAAGCCAATAAACGTAAAATATCCTTAAAGTTTGCACGTGATTTTGATCCAATTTTTGTGGAAGGTGATAAGGTTAAAATAGGTCAAGTACTTACCAATTTGATCAGCAACTCCATCGCATACGGAAACGAGGGTGGAGAGACTAGTGTTCGCTTTTACATATTCAATGATATTATTACGGTTGAAGTTTCAGATAACGGATTGGGAATTGATGAAAGTCATCTTCCTAGACTTTTTGAAAGGTTCTACAGAGTTGAAAAAAGTCGAAACAGAAATGAAGGAGGCTCTGGACTTGGTCTAGCGATTGCTAAGCACATCATTGAGTCTCACGGTCAAACCATTACAGTTCGCAGTACGCCAGGAATCGGGAGTACATTTACTTTTGGTATGGACAAAGGGAAAAAGTAACCGAATAACTCAACTTTGCAGTGAAGGATTGATCGTTATTCTGTATTCATCAATCTAATAAGATTCTCAGCACAACCAATAATTGCCGCATGCTCTTTAATCTGAGCCAATCTGAGGTTTTTGTTGAAGATCAATATAGCTTCTCCATTACTTTCTAAATGATGCAGTTCACTTCCTTCCAGGTAAGTCTTAAGACCTTTATTTAAAAAGTCTGTCATCCTATCCTCGCTCTCAACCTTAACGATATGTGACTTACAGAAGTTATCATAGCTCACATAATCAATATCCTTATGATCTGTCAGATGTAAGTACTTGTCATACAATCCCTTTTTCTCAATCGTGAACTTTGGAATTTCGAAAGGTAGTTTGAGCACACAGAGGGTAATGTGAAATTCCTCTAAAGCTATTGACGCACCTTCATCAAAGGTTAAATCACAAATCTCCCAAGAATAGTCACCATCAATATTCGAAATTGAATTAGACTTAAACTCAATGAGCCTTGATTTGAAGTAATAAAATGTTTGCAAGTAGTCGATGTCCTCAGAAACCGTAGGGTCAAATTTCCAATTATGAACTTCTGCTCTTTGTTTCAAGCTAATCTCACGCGAACTCAATCTAATCTCATCAGTCTTCAATATCTTCAATGCCAACTTATGATTCGACAAAGAGACGTGTTTATCAAGTCCATTCAAGGTAACTTCACCACCAGTCAACTCATAAGCTCTCCGAAAATCATGCACAAGTTCCAAAACTGCGAGATCAACCAATTTTGCTTCTGAGAAGTCAATTTCAACCTTCATTTTAGCAGGAACTTGCTCTAGGAGGTTATCAATATTCATGAAACCTAAAAAATTAGCAATTCCCATAATTTTCATAGTGTAGGTTCCATCCTTATTCTCAAATAAATTAGATCCAGAGTTAAAAATCATTGTAAAGAATCTTCTAACCGAGACCTTAACCATCACTAAGTGTGTCAATAACGCAAGTGCGAGTCCACCAAATATCCCTACCAGAATATCAGTAAAAATCACGATAATGATCGTTCCAAAAAAGAAAACCAATTGTTCAGGTCCTTGCTTAAATATGCTTTTGACCACTTTAGGCGAAGCCAACTTAAACCCAGTATATACAAGAAGAATGGCTAGTGCACTAAGAGGAATTTGCTGAATCACGGGAGCTAGTAATAAAATGAACGCGATCAAAATCAATCCATGATACAGGTTCGACCATTTGGTTTTAGCATGATTATGAACGTTTACAGAGCTACGTACAATTACTGTCACAATAGGTAGTCCACCTAAAGCACCAGAAACCATCGTACTCATCCCAATTCCGATTAAATCCTTGTTTAGGTCTGTTTTTCGCTTATACGGATCTAGTCTATCTACGGCCTTACTACTAGCAAGCGAAGCGATACTAGACACCATACAAATTGATAATACAGAAACCCAAAAAGGAAGAGTACCAATTTTCGAGAAATTCGGGTGAGCAATCGCATCCAAAACATTATCCGGAACACTTACTAGCAATTCAGGCCCGACTTCATACGCACGACCGAAAAAATCTAAGGAATGTGGGTCGAAAAAGTTAAATGCATAAACTAAAGGAATAGCCAAGGCTAAAACCCATGTTGGTGCTGGAAGGAAATGAAATATTTTATAGCTAATCCGCGATGCAAAGAGAAGCAAAATAAGTCCCATCAATGAGATGACAGCGACAAAAGGATTGATATCCTTGAAGTGGGTAAAAACCCCTGTTAAATCACTAACAACACTTGTTGATTTAACTCCTGTACCAAGGGCCAGGTGGATTTGTTTGGCAATAATTATAATACCAATCGCTGCGAGAATTCCTTTTATCACTGTTGGATGAAAAATATCGGCAT
Organism: Flavobacteriales bacterium UBA7325; assembly: GCA_002471375.1. Classification (GTDB taxonomy): domain Bacteria; phylum Bacteroidota; class Bacteroidia; order Flavobacteriales_D; family Crocinitomicaceae; genus UBA4466. The sequence continues at coordinate 5,806 of DKPV01000057.1, read as the reverse complement.
ACCTCCCGAGCTTAAGCAATCCGAATATGACTTGCAACCCACCAGAGACCATTATTGCAGCAAGTACATAATTTAGTGCTTGTCCTGATCCGTCATCCAATGCCATAATTGAACCAAGGACTACCGTGATTAATCCAGCAGCAGGACCATTAATTGCTAGGTGACTTCCACGAAAAAAAGTCGTCACAACTCCACCAATTACAGCAGAGAGTAGACCAGCCATCGGCGGAACACCGGACGCAAGTGCAATACCTAATGCGAGCGGTAAAGCTACGAACGACACACTAATTGCCGCTAGTAAATCACTTTGCCAGTTTTGTATTAATCCTTGAAAACCTGTTTTGGGTAGTATTTGCATAGACGCATGAAGATACAATTAAATCGTTATTGAGCTAATCAATCCATTTATGGAACACTGAACTATCGAATATGTCGATACATCGGTTTATCCAAGTTATTCCAGTGTAAATCAACTATCGTAGCAAGATTGAATCATGAAATTTACAATTACTATTAAAATACTACTGCATAGAAACTACATTACCCGGTTCCTTTGTATTTTTTGAGCCAAGAGATATAGTAAGTGGTGATTTCTATTTTATGGAGCGTATTGAGAACATACTGATAGTTGCATGTTTTGACTTCACTGGTCATGGTGTCCCAGGGGCATTTATGAGTATGATAGGTTCCGTAGCCCTGAGAAATGTTTATAAATCTTTTAAATAGGAATGGCGCACGCCAGAAAAAGTATTGGAGAACTTAGATCAAGAGGTGAGAGAATTACTTCAATCTAACGCGAATGAAATTGCTTACATTGGATCCAAGGAAGGAATGGACCTGTCATTTGCGAGGTCAATTTAGATACAAATGAGGTGCTCGTAGCATCTGGTTGAAGTAGATCGATACTAGTTCGTAAAAACGTAATCCATGATATCAAAGGAGATAAACGATCAATCGGTGATAGGGATTTTGAGAAAGAGCCATTCACACTTCAAAGATTCAAGCTGAATAATAGAGATGCCCTCTACTTGTTCTCAGATGGTTATACTGATCAATTTGGCGGTGATGATGATAAAAAATTGATGGTGTCTGGAACTAGGGATACCATAGAAAGCCTCCAGTACATTACAAGAGATGAATACTACGAAACTGTAAAGTCCAGTTTTGACCAATGGAAAAATAAAACGGAACAATCAGATGATGTATTGTTCATGGGTCTATTGTTCTAAATGATGGATAATGGTTAGTTGCTTAGTATTTTATTAAACATGTCCATTAGAAAATAACAACTCATCTAAGAGTTTTCAGCCATTTGCTCTACCTCCATCTCATAAAACTGTAATACTCACTCATACCTAGATTTCGGAAAATAATTTGCTGCGTTGGGAAACAAAACGGCTGCGTTGGGAAATGAACGACGTATCCTACCAAAATAATCGATATATTTAGTAGTTGCGAATCACATGGAAAAAATGCTCGATTGCTAACGAAAATGCGCTAAAGTGTGATGCTTTAGGATTTTAGTATCGATCTAACACTTTCATAATCGCATCAATAGAACCACCAACTAGAAAACAATGCAAGCAAATTACACTGCACTTGAAAAAATGACACGTAAACAACTCATCACTGAGTTGGCAACTCAAAAGAGTAGTCAGTCAAAATATAAGGAAGTTTTCGATTCTATTCTTTGTGTCGTGGCACGAGTTAATAATGATGGGCTAATAGAAATGTTGAGTCCGTCAATTTATGAATTGACAGGATATACTGCAAAAGAACTAATTGGTAAAAAAGCCATTGATTTTTATGTCGATCCCAATGAAATGGACCACTTGATTACACTGGTAAATGATAGAGGTCATTGTCAGAACTATCATTTGAGCGTTTTAACAAAGACTGGAGGCGTTAAAATAGTTTCCATTGATGCGAAATTTTACAAAGATAGACATGGTAATAATTTAGGACTTGAATCAGTCATTCGAGACATCACGTTGCAAAAAAAAGTTGAGGAAACGTTAATCGCCAATACTGTCTTGCTTAATGAGTCACAACACATGGCGCATTTGGGGGATTGGAGCTGGGACATAGCCGAAGATAAAATGAAATGGTCTTCAGAGCTATTCAAGATTTTCGGCGTGAATCGGGAAGAGTTCAATGCCTCGTATGAAAGCTTTTTAGAATTATCTCACCCCGAGGATAAAGATCGTTTGCAAAAAAACCTACAACGAATTCTTGAAGGACAAATTAATGAGCTGCATTTTGAAGAGAGAATTCTTCGCAAGAACGGTGAGGTACGTTACTTAGAATCTTGGAGCAAAGTTATCCGTGATGACAATGGTAAGCCATTAAAAATGTTTGGCATTTGTCTAGACATTACTGATAAAAAAAAGGCTAAAAAAAAGATTCTCGAATCTAAAAAGCAATTTCAAGTCTTATTCGAAAATACATCAGATGCTAGGCTTATCTGCAAAAATGATACGATAGTAAATGTCAACAGTGCATTCTTAGAACTCTACAGGTATGAATCTAAAGCGAGCATAATTGGCCAATCAATTTCCTCGATATTTGTCACCCCAGTAGAAGACGACAACTTAAAAAATCAGATAAGCGACAACCATTTAATTCCAGACGGATGGAGTCGTGCGAATCATCTACGAAAAGATGGGAGCCGCTTTGTTTCAGAAATTCGATCATCAAAAATTCAGTATGCGGGTAAACCGCATTTTCAAGTTATTTCAAATGATATTACTGAACGTCATGAAATGGAGGAAACAATTCAATTAACCACTGGGCTTTTAAAAGAGTCTGAGAAAATTGCTCATCTAGGTCACTTTAATTGGTTTGCCAAGACCGGAGAATTAATCTGGTCTGACGAAGTTTATCGGATATGTGGGGTAAATATTGATGTCGTCCCAAGTATTAGGTATTCAATGAGTCTCATACATTCTGATGATTTGAGTTATGTCAAAGAGAATTTGAAACTCGCGATTCAACGGGTCAAGGAATATAAATTAGATCACAGGATTGTTCGAGCTGATGATTGCAGAACAGTATGGATTCAAACTGAGATACAACCAGATTTTGACGCAAACGGCAACTTGAAGAGTTTATTAGGAATTGTACTGGACGTTACTGAATACAGGAATAGTCAAGCGACAATCCTTCATATTGAAGATGAATTTCGTTCTATCTATGAGAACGCATATAGTGGTATTCCGCTGATAGATCTAAACGGTAAATTTATCAAGGCAAATCAACGATTTATTGAAATGTTAGGGTATTCTGAACGAGAATTACTCAACATGACCATATTAGATATCACATATCCAGACGATGTCGAAGACACAAAAAAGCAGTTAGCCGATCTAATTTCAGGTGAAATTTCACATGTTGAAATTGAAAAAAGGTATATTAAAAAAACAGGTGGCGAAATAATTTGTCACACGGCACTTGCAGCACCAATAGGCGTTACCGACACACCTGATTTTTTAATAGCGAGCTTAACGGATATTACTGGGGAAAAGCAAACTCAGTCTATTCTTCGAGCTATTTCTGAGATTCAAAGCTCATTTATTGGAGCTTCCGGAGCTGAAGAAATTTTCCGAAAAATGCTCAAAACCCTCATGAACCTTACCCATAGCCAAATAGGCTTCATAAATGAAGTGAAAGAACGGGAAGGGAAGAAATATTTGGTTTCTCGAGCGACTTCGGCGCAATTCGACTCTGGCATTTCTGAAGGCACGAAAGTCGTCCTTAGTGACATGACATTTAAAATGCTCACAAGTGGTGAAGCAATCATAAGCTCACTTGATGAGTTTGAGGATTCATCTCCTCTACGTCAAGACTTGCATAACTTAATGATCCTACCACTATTTAACAATACTCAATTGGTAGGTGTAATTGGCGTCGCTAGCTATAAAGGGTGTTGCGTGGGTGATAACTTAATATTGCTTCAACCATTCTTGTCCACGTGTGCTACATTGATAACTACACATAAAAATGATCTAAAAATCACCGCCGAACAACTTGAAACAGAACGTTTAAAAGAGGCTTTTACCAACGAACTAGAAATGAAAGTTGCTGAAAGAACAGAGGACTTACAAAAAATGCAGAAAGAACTTTCGATCAGTTTAGAAAAAGAAAAAGTTCTTGGAGATCTGAAGTCTCGATTCGTTTCAACTGCGTCACACCAATTCAGAACACCGCTAACAGTCATACAGTCTAACATGGGAATTTTATCTATGCAACTAGACAAAATGAATGATGATATTAAACCAATCTTTGAAAAAACTAACAACAGAATTGTGGGTCAAATCAAGCGTATGACAACCATGATGAATGATGTTTTAATACTTGGTAAAATTAATGCAGGGAGTATTATTCCAGAATTAGAGCTAACTAACATTATAGATTCTTGCCGAGATATCATGGTTAACTATAATGAAATTCAAGATGATAAAAGACAACTTAAACTAACCATAGAGGGAGAGCCCTTTTCTTTAAACATTGACTCGGGACTTTTCACTCATGCCGTTTCAAATTTCATTAGTAACGCTTTCAAGTATTCATTAAACAGACCAGCACCTGAAATGAAATTGATTTTTGACGATGAATCAATTCAACTATTCATAATCGATTACGGACTTGGAATTCCTCCAAAGGATATTGTGAATTTATTCGAACCATTCTATCGAGGCTCGAATGTTTCTGAAATATCAGGAACTGGTTTAGGTACATCCATTGCGAAAGAATATGTCGAATTAAACAACGGGACAATTGATGTGAATAGTAAAATAAATGAAGGAACTGAAATTATTTTAACATTTAAAAAATAGAATTATGGAACATATACTAATTGTTGAAGATGATTTAAACATTCGAGAATCTTTACAGGAAATATTTGAATTATCCGGCTACCAAGTATCTACTGCCAGTAATGGGAAATTGGGCTACGATTCCATTATGGAAAATTGTCCTGATCTCGTTATTTGTGATGTCGATATGCCAGTATTAGATGGGTTTGAATTACTGCAAGCCATTAATCAGCGCCTTAAAAATACTGTTATCCCACCCTTTCTATTCTTAACAGCTAAAGTTGAACCTCAAGATATTCGTCAAGGGATGAATTTGGGAGCAGATGATTACATCTTTAAACCTTTCGGTCATAAAGATATTCTGCAAAGCGTTCGACTTCGACTGGACAAACGATCGAAATTAATGCAAAATGGCCAGACTGATCAAGTGAATATCCCGAACAATGCATTTGACAAATTAGCGCTGCCTTGTGATGAAGGGTTAACACTCATCTCTTTTGATGAAATCATTAAATGTCAAGCAGATCGAGCGTATTGTACATTTCACTTGTCCAATGGTAAATCCATTGTAGTTTCAAAATCTATGAAGGAGTTTGAACAATTATTATTAGACAACAAATTTCTAAAAGTGCATAAATCAACGATTGTAAATATCAACTATGCAACGAAGTACTTGCGCGGAAAAGGAGGGCAATTGATCATGTCCGATTCATCTATAGTTTATGTCTCTATTCGGAGGAAAGAAGAACTGATGAAAGTATTGAGAAATCAAAATAACATTGGGGTGCAACTGAGTAATTAGTTGCAGTTTTTTTGCCAAGCCATCAATTCCAGAATAAATTCCGTCGACCAGGTCCATGGTGGACATAATGGTAAACATCTTCCTGGATGTAACGATTGTTAACGAACTATCACACAGCAAAAAATTGGGCGGTTACATCTAATGGATGCAACCGATAAAAGAGAGGTGTTTGAATAGACTTAGTCTAGAT
>DKPV01000017.1:6961-38384 GCA_002471375.1 Flavobacteriales bacterium UBA7325 | reverse complement strand
CGTTCAAAGCGGCTGCAAAGGTATGCATCTTTTTAACACTCACAATGCTTTTAAACAATCTTTTTTTGAAAAAAATCAACTTATTTTCTAAACGACTGATTTTCAAAACAAATCTGCAAAAAAAAGGAGCTCAATGAGCTCCTTTATAGAAAGTGTTATTGTTTAAAGATTACTTCTTCTTTTTCTTGTTCTGTTTGTTTACCCACTTATCACTCTTCATTTCACCTAGAATAGTAACATTCTTCATTCTAGAATAATCTGTAGCGGCAAGTTGCATTTGTTCTTCCGTATCTCTTCGGATCAGTACCCCACCACTCCCTTGGTTCTTTACTTCTATATAAAAACCATCTTTTAGTCGTGCAGGTTTCGTTGCTGGTCTTCCCATTCTTGTTAATTAATTAATGTTAATGAGCTCAATATAAGAAACTATAGAGTATTTCAAAATTTATTGTGAAATATTGGGATAGCTCTATTCAATGAATAAAATATTAATCGTCAAGTAAATCATCCAAGGGATCTATTGTCGTAGCGCTAGGAGCTGTCGTTGCACTCACTGGAGTATCATTAGAACTCGAACTCTGACGTTTATAGAACCGAACACTTTGAACTAACCCAACGATTGTAAAAGCAAGCATGATTAAACAATAAAGTATCCAGGCTGGTGCGACCTCATCAAATGAAACTGCACCTTGATCAAAGATCACCAAGAAATTCACTAGCAAGAAGATACCAGATATAGATAACCCGATAATCCCTAAGACTTTCATTGTTTTTGTTTTAACCTTCATTATACCCAAAATGTCAATTGCGATAAAACACAAAAAGAAAAAAAGCGAACATAATCCAGCCTCCGTAGTTAAGCCATCTGAATAATCATATGAGTATGAGCTGTAAGTTGGATAACTGTAGCTGTCGTAAGAATCGTAACTATAATTGGAGTAACTATAATCCCACGCATCCCATCTAGCTGATTGGACTTCGTCCGCATAATAGGACGTGATAAACATAAAGATTACGGAAAATACAATTCCGATGATGAAAAAAGCTCTGTTCATAATAGTTTTGGTTGTTGAATTCCACGATTATACGAAATATAGGTCAATCCGAAAGAGCATAGGTAGTTGACAACTCAGACATTTGCATAGAAACAACTCCCCAAAAGACTAAAACCGAGAGTAGTGAATCTACCTTTTTCAAAGACAATGACGACTTTCTATAAAGTTTTGAAATAGTCGCACTTTCTAAATCCCTTATAAGTTGAATGAAATTCGTGGTGGTTTCATCAAACTTCTCCGGTCGATTAACCCCATTCTTTTCGAAATGCCAAACTTTTTCAAGAATCTTGTTTCCAATAAGCGTATGATCATCAACACGGGCAAAGGAGCGCCATTTGCCATTTTCATCCATCGCCTTGTGCTTGGCCTCACCTTTCGGAACAACTATTTCGAGCACCAAATGATGACCCTCCTGCCAAACTTTAGAATCAAATGCTACACGAGGTTGTGTATACAAATCGGCAGCACCTTCAATCATATAATACTCCTCTTCCGGATTAACTCCAGATACCTTCCCATTATCTTTTACTCCAATAAGCAAACTTCCACCTGAAGAGTTAGCAAATGCGACAAGTGTTCGAGCAATCTTCTTTTGATCATCTATTCGGAACTTAAAATCAAGATTTAAGCCTTCACCTTTCCTTATAATAGTCGACAAATCACTCATTCCCGTTCCAGATTTCCCAGGATTTAAGCGCTTGTTCTTTCAGCATACTCGAGCCATTTAAGATTTCAGCTCCGTTCAATCTAGCATTGAGTAAGAACTTCGTTTCCTCTGGGTTGTAAATCAAATCAACGACCAAGTGATCTTCAGTTAAAAATTCATAAGGGATATCAATGACTGCATCAATATCTGGAAAAGTACCAACAGGCGTTGTATTAACGATCAACTTACAAGCATCAAGCATGTAATTATTAACCTCATCGTAACTAAACTGATTAGCGGTGTTTGGATTACGCGAAATAAAGATAACATCCAGCCCTATAGTTCTGAGCACAAACTCTACCGCCTTTGAAGCTCCTCCAGATCCTAAAATTATTGCTCGTTCGTGTCGATTAGTTAGAAACGGTTTAATCGATTGATGAAACCCAAAGGCGTCTGTATTATGACCAATCTTTTTGCCTTTAGAAAATTCGATCACGTTCACCGCTCCAATTTGAGCAGCCTCAGGAGAGAGTTCATCTAAATATGGAATAATAGACTCTTTATATGGTATCGTAACATTCAGCCCAGCATATTTACCAGAAAGTAAATCCTCATGTTCAGTAATGTCAGCAATTTCTACTAAATGATAACGAGCCTCAATATCATTCAGCTCAAAGTACTTTGCAAAAAAGGTCTTCGAAAAAGAGTGATCGAGAGATTTTCCAATCAATCCATAATGTTTCATACCCGTACGTTTATTGAATGCTACTCCTTTTCGGAGCAAACCTTTCTAAAATGAAGATAACTAAAAAACCAACAACCGCACAGCCAACAGCAAACCAAAGCTGATCATCGCCACTAAAGTCACCAGGCAAAACGTTCTCTTGTAAAAAAGGCACCTCCTCACCATGGGAATTGCTTCTATAATCCAATGTTTTCTTCCAGGGCCATACTTTGTTAAGAGAGCCTATCATGAATCCTGTAAGAAGAGCAACTGTTATATTCTTGAATTTGGAAAAAAGGAACTTCAGAACACGAGCGAATGACAACAATCCTATAACACATCCTGCAGCAAAAATGGCTATCACAACTAAATCGCGTTCAGTAATAGCCGACAAGACCGTATCATAACTTCCTAGCAAGAGCAATATAAATGCTCCGGAAATACCCGGCAATATCATAGCACATATCGCTAAAGCGCCACTCAGAAGAACAAACCAATGAGCATCCACATTCGCGACTGACTGTATGGTTGTAATATAATAAGCTACCCCAGCACCAAGAACAAGTGATGCAACCGAGCCAAATGACCATTTAGTAACAGATTTGGATATTATCCAGACGCTAGCTATGATTAAACCAAAAAAGAAACTCCATAACAATACAGGATGTGATTTAAGAAGTCCAGTCACTAGCTTGGCCAAAGTGACAATACTAATTCCGATTCCTGCAAACAAGAACACAAAAAAAGTTCCATTGGTATGATCCCAAAAAGCTTTAAATCCTTCCTTTCTCCAGACCTTGAGTGCACCAAGGTTTATTTTATTTATAGAGTTTATTAATTCTTCATAGATTCCAGATATGAAAGCTATTGTACCTCCTGAGACTCCGGGAACAACGTCAGCCGCTCCCATGGCCATGCCTTTAAATGTCAAAATAGAGTTTTGTAGTAGAGATCGTTTCGCCATTTAGTAGCTTTCTAGTTGATTATCAAATTTTTGAATCCATGCTAAGATACCTCCTTCCAGAACATAACTGTTGATTAAATCATGTTCCGTGGCAAGCATATTCGTTACTGCTTCGGCCCTTTTACCTGACCTACACATCACGGCGATATCTTTATCCCTAGGAAGTTCACTAACTCGTGAGATTACATCTGCCATTGGTATTTGTAGAGAGTTAATCGAACAAATTTCGAATTCATACGGTTCACGAATATCAAGAATCATCATCTGACCATTCTCAACTCTTTTGTGAGCATCATCGACAGAAATATAGCGCATATTGACTTGTTTTATTCTAACTCAGCAAATGTAAGTAGAATATTAATTATGCAAATCTGAAAGTTGAATGATCTTAAAGTATTATTTGACTCTCACCGATACAATCATGTCGAAAGTTGCCACAACTTCGCCTTGAGTATTTTCAGCTACGACTGAAATTGACTTGTTTACGCGTGATGATTTTTCCATTGATTCTTGCATTGCAGCGCCCACAATAGCTCCGTCATTGCTTGAAAAAATCACATCACTCTCGGCGCGCATGAGAAATTCTACGCTCATTCCTTTGAAAGCAAATGACACTTTTCGTCCCAATTTTCCAGCAAAATAAAATGCATGCAAGCCAGCTGCCACATCGGCACCAACGGCCAGCGCACCAAAATACATGGAATTCAAATGATTTTTTGAGCGTCTTCTTAACTTAATTTTCACGCGAGCTTTCTCATCATTAAGCTCAATCAATTTAGGCTTGACATAACCTATGATTGGAATCTTTGTGAGCCCTAATAAAAAGAGCATCCACTTCATTTTTTTCAATGAAACCTCTTTACTTGGCTTGCTCATATTCCTCTCTGATTGAATTAACTATATCCTTTAATGGTCGAATTTCATGGACATGTTCTATTGAAGGCCCGGCGCACCAAACTGTTTTATAGGTCGAGCTAAAGGCTGCGTTCTTTAGACGCTTCATCCCCTTCATGAAAGTAAATGCCTTGAACCATTTCTTAAGGCGCTTATTCTTATTAAGTAATCTTTCAAACCTATTTTGCTTAGTACCAACTTTCTCGACATATGGTGTTTTGATCACTGTACAAGGTGTGCCAGATAATTTAGTTGTCATGACGATATCGTCTTTCCCGTAGTCAATGCAAGCCTGCTTGTACTCATCTGAAACACCTGCTTCATTAGAAGCAATAAATACACTTCCCATGGAAAGACCTGCCGCACCGTAATTCATCATTTCTTTAGCCTCTGATCCATTACCAACACCACCAGCGGATATCACTGGTATGCTGCAAGTTTCATTCAACAAAGGAATCAATTCTTTGAACGACATTGGTCCTGCATGCCCGCCTGCTTCTTTATTCACGGCGATTATCGCATCAGCACCCAAATCCTCAACTTTTTTGGCAAATCTAGCATCAACAACATCACAAAACACCTTAACTCCAGCCTGCCTAGCCTGTTTGATAGTTTCTTCTGGTGATCCGAGTGAAGTTATTATATAATCAACCTTTTCCTCACAACATGCTATTAACTGCTCTTTGTAAAGAAAATTGGACTTATTAACGATTAGATTAATCCCAAAAGGGCCTTTCGCTTCAACTTTTAACTCACGAATGACTTTGCGTAACTCGTCAACTGTTCTGTAGTTTAGAGCTGGAATTGCCCCAGTAACACCCGCCTCTGTGGCAGCTATAATCATCTCTTTATTAGAAACGAGAAACATTGGAGCTACAATAATTGGAAAATCAATTCCAAGCATTTTACAAAGTCCGGATTCTTTAACGTCTTGATTCATATCGCGAAGATATTTAATTTTTACTATGTACGCACAATTAATCCTTAAAGATCATATATCTTCCAAAAGGGGGGACCTAATTCTGACTGGAAAGAACTACATTTGCTACATGTCAAAGGGAAAAGCTTGGGTGATTGCAATGCGACTTAGAACACTTCCACTTTCATTAGCAGGAATAATAATGGGAACGGCGGTTGCCTATTATGGTGGTTTTTGGGACCCCCTAATTTTTGCCTTTGCAGTAGCTACGACCATTCTTTTTCAAATTGTTTCAAACCTGGCGAATGATCTTGGCGATGGCGTTAAGGGAACGGATAATGCCAACCGGGTTGGTCCAGACCGGATGGTGCAAAAAGGGATCATCTCACCAAAAGAAATGAAATATGGAGTAATCCTCACGTCAATCCTAAGTTTAATCTCGGCAGGTTTCCTCATCTACTTCGGCGTACAGGGCATGACTTCAACCATATTGTGGTTTTACATAATTCTAGCGCTAGTTTGTGTACTAGCAGCCATCACCTACACGGTTGGAAAAAAGGCATACGGCTATCATGGACTAGGAGATTTAATGGTGTTTTTGTTTTTTGGTTTTGTAAGTGTATTAGGAGTCTACTCCTTATACAGTAAAGCCTTTTTCTATGAGAACATCTCATTAGCCATTTGCGTTGGCCTGCTTAGCACAGCTGTCCTAAACTTGAATAATATGCGCGATTATTTTAACGATTCAAAATCAGGAAAAGAAACGATTGTAGTAAAAATTGGTCCTGACATGGCCAAAATGTATCATGCCTTACTCATTTTTGTTTCATTGATCTCATTGGCCTACTTCATTTCGAAATTCAATAACCCAATTCTGTTTGTCGCAATGCTACCTGGAGCAATCCTGCTCTTCCACTTAAGGAAGGTAATGAAAACAACCTCTGTAAAAAACTATGATCCAGAACTAAAGGTTGTTGCTCTTTCGACATTTCTTCTTTCCCTTACACTATGGGGGATGTTGATTTACTTAAAGTCAATCGGTGGTTAGAATGAAAGCTCGCTATTACAAGAAAACATTTCACTTCAAACGTCCTAGTGGCACAAGTCGAGGTATCCTAACTGAAAAACACGCTTGGTTTATCGAAATTTGGGATGAATCATCACCTGATACAATTGGAAGAGGAGAATGCAGCATTATCCCAGGATTATCGCCGGACTTTGAATCATTTGAGAAGTACGAAGCACAACTGGAAGATCTATGTGAAGATTTAAATTTGGACCTAACGGAATGGCCATCACTTAAATTTGGACTTGAATGCGCCCTACTAGATTTAGAGAATGGAGGGAAGAATATCATTTTCGATAACGAATTCACAAGAGGCGAAAAGTCAATTTTGATTAACGGACTCGTTTGGATGGGAGATCGGGATTTCATGTTGGAGCAAATTCATAAAAAAATTGAGGCCGGATTTTCCACAATAAAAATGAAAATTGGTGCAATTGATTTTGGTAGTGAGTTAGAACTTCTGAAAATCATCAGAGACTTCTCTGAATCATTAACCCTGAGAGTTGATGCGAATGGAGCTTTCGCACCATCGGACGCTCTTGCTAAATTGAATGCGCTCGCAGATTTAAGTATACATTCTATAGAGCAACCAATTAAAGCTGGCCAGTGGGAGAGTATGAGAGAGCTTTGCAGTTTAACCCCTTTAGATATTGCGCTAGATGAAGAGTTAATAGGAATTAACAACTCTCAGAAAAAAACTGAACTCCTAGAAACAATCAAACCACAATTTATTATTCTTAAGCCAAGTCTTCTTGGTGGGATTAGCGGCACAAAGGAATGGATTTCGCTCGCTGAAGAAAGAAAAATCCCATGGTGGATGACCTCAGCACTAGAATCAAATATTGGATTAAATGCTATCTGCCAACTAACTGCAGAATACCGCAACGATCTTCCTCAAGGTTTAGGAACAGGATCGCTCTACACAGATAATATCCCTAGTAATTTGTTAGTTCAAAACGGTAGCATATCTTTGGGCAATGACAACTAAGTCAATCATACCAGAAGAATACCAAAAGATGCTTTCACGCGTACTTCCTGTCCTCGTGTTCCTTCTTGGAATCTGGTATTTTTGTATCAGAATACTAGGGTACGGTTTTGAATTCCTCCCCGGAGACATGGGAGATTCAAGGTTCATCAACTTTTTAATGGAACATGGCTATCAATGGTCGATGGGAAATGCGGATAGTTTTTGGAGTGCCGGATTCATGTACCCATTTGAGAATGCTGTTGCGCTTTCAGATAATATGATTGGGACAATGCCATTTTACGGAGTTTGGAGACTGCTTGGTTTCTCACATGAAACCTCCTATCAACTATGGTGGATCGTCATCTGCTCGCTGAATTATTGGTCAGCCTATTATGTTATGAAGCGATGGTTCAATCGTTGGGACTTAGCAATAATCGCCGCATGGATTTTCGCTTTCACAATCTTCAATTTAGGCCAGATCAATTACATGCAGATGATGATTCGATTCATGGTTCCGATTGTTCTTTATAGCGGAGTAAAAATGGTTGACACATCTCGCGTGAAGTACTTAGTTATTTTCTCGCTAGGCATCGTCTATCAATTCTATGGAGTTATTTACAATGGGTTCTTCCTCATGTATTTTAGTCTCTTCCTTGTGGTAGCTTATGCAATTATCACGAAGAAGTACCTGTTCTTTATTCCATTCTTCAAAAAACAAGCACTGCTGTTCACAGGGGCCACCCTTCTTATCTCCGTATTAGCAATGCTTTGGTTGATGCAACCATACATAGACATGTCTGAGCAATTGGGCATGAGAAGCTATGATGAAGTTCGCTGGAATGTACCAGTCATCCTTTCGTTCTTCTTCGCAAGTGAATCTGCATATACGTGGCAAATCCTAAATGAATCATGCAAACCTGATGTTCCAATATGGTGGATTCACTATGCCTTTCCAGGAATGATACCATTAATCGGAATGCTTGGAATTCCATTTTTCTGGATTTATTGGAAGATACGTAAGAGTGATATTTCGAAATTGACCTGGGCAGTGTCAATCGTAGTGTTTATAGTATTTATGGGGTTCATTAGAACTTACGATGGCCAGACATTTTTCGCACTATTCTTCAAACTTCCGGGAATGGGTAGTATGCGCGTGCTAAATAGGTTTATTAATGTCGAGCTATTTTTAATTCTCATTCTTCTTATTTCACTTGCCGTTAAAGTTCCTCGGAAGTGGAGTATTCTTCTTTTTATCTTGGTAGTTCTAGATAACGCATTCGTCCCAAGTAGAGTAATAAGAGAGGATAAAGCAATGATCTCTGATCGACGTGAATCAATGATAGAATTGATTGAAGAAAATAGAAACGATGAGCATATTGCCTATGTCGTCATAGATTCTACGCAAACGGAATTCTTCAAAACTCATCTAGACGCGATGATCGCCAGCACATATGTACCACTCCCTACAGTAAATGGCTACTCCAGTGGCTGCCCTGGTGAATTTGGACAGTTCTTTACGGAAGTGAGTGAGGCCGGTTTAACTCGATGGTATAAGGATAGCGGGCTCGATTCAACGAAGGTGCTTGTAATTCAGAAGTAAAGAGAACGCATTACATTCGTTTCAAGCCGATTCGCTTACGATTCACATCAACCTCAAGGACTTGAACTTGAACATGTTCGTCTAGCGAAATAAACTGAGAAGGATCCTCTACATACACATCAGCAAGTTGTGATTTGTGAATCAACCCATTCTCCTTAATTCCAATATTGACAAATGCACCAAAATTCGTAACGTTGGTAACAATACCATTGATAAGCATACCTGCCTTAATATCATCAATGGATTTTAATCGATAATCAAATTCAAGAACTTTTGCTTGTTCACGAGGATCATGCCCAGGTTTTTTCAGCTCGGAAATGATATCATTAAAAGTGTACGTATCAATCTCTATGAGCTTGTCTCCGTCAACTTTATTTATTAGCTCAGCATTTCCTATCAACTCCTTCACAGATGTTTTTAGTTGCAACGCCATTTTCTCTACAGCCTTATAACTTTCGGGGTGAACGGAGGAATTATCAAGAGGGTTGTTTCCTCCTCGAATACGAATAAATCCAGCCGCTTGTTCGTACGCCTTATCGCCTAATCTTTTAATCTTCTTTAGTTCTGATCTTGATTTTATCTTGCCATGTTCTGCACGATAACTAACAATGTTCTCTGCAAGCGTCGAGCCTAATCCGGATACATATGCTAACAAGTATGGAGATGCCGTGTTAACATCAACTCCCACTGTATTTACACAAGAAACAACTACATCATCTAATTCATTTTTCAATTCCGATTGATTTACCTCGTGCTGATACTGGCCAACCCCGATTGATTTCGGGTCAATTTTAACTAATTCAGCCAAGGGATCCATCAATCTGCGTCCTATGGACACAGCTCCACGAACAGTCACATCATAATCTGGAAATTCCTTTCTAGCAATAGAACTTGCCGAGTAAATGGAAGCACCATCCTCGCGTACACTGAACACCTTAATATCTCGCGAAAAATGAGTGTTTTTTACAAGACTCTCCGTCTCACGTCCAGCTGTTCCATCTCCCACAGCGATGACATCAATTTTATACGATTCTACTAGCTGACCTAGTTTCGCTTTCGCTTTAGACATATCCTTTTGCGGTGGATGAGGAAATATTGTTGCATTGGTTAGCAAGCTTCCAGACTCATCTATGCAGACTACTTTACAACCTGTTCTAAATCCAGGATCAATTGCTAATATTCTCTTTGCTCCAAGTGGTGCAGCCAAAAGTAGTTGTCTCAGATTTTTACTGAAGACTTTAATAGCTTCTTTGTCTGCCTTTGCCTTGGTGTTTGATAACACTTCATTCTCTAACGAGGGACGTAATAGCCTTTTATATGCATCCTTACATGCGTCTTGAACTAAGTCTGCGCATGCACCATGTCCTTTCACGAAAAACCGCTCAACTTGATGCAGAGCAAAATCTTCTTCAGGTCGAGCTTTCATGGATAAAAGCCCCTCCCTATTTGCTCGATAAATGGCCAAGAATCGATGCGAGGGACATCTACTTAGCGATTGAGAAAAATCAAAATAATCCTTGTATTTCACAGCCTCCTCATCCTTACCTTTAACAACCTTAGAGGATAACATTGCCTTCCTTTCAAAGAGTTGACGCAATCGATCTCGTAACGCTCCATTTTCATTCATCCATTCAGCAATAATATCTTTTGCACCGGAAAGTGCCATGTCTGCATCATAGATTTCACCCTTAATAAACCTATCGGCCATTACCTCTGGATCACCACCTCTTTGAGACATTATCATTTTTGCTAAAGACTCCAAACCAGCTCTTCTTGCTTTCTCTCCTCGTGTTAATCGCTTTTGCTTATAGGGCAAGTATATGTCTTCCAACTGAGTAGGATTAAAACAAGTTTCAATGCGTTTCATTAAAACATCGTCCATTCTACCTTGCTCTGTAATACTTGCGATAATAGATGACTTCCGAGCGATGATTTCCTCAAATTTATTCGCTGAATCTCTGATTGAAGCGATCTCAACTTCATCTAGATTCCCAGTTCTTTCTTTTCTATATCGTGCAATAAAAGGTACTGTCGCTTTTTCACTCAATAGGGTCATTACATTCTGGATTCCTTTCTCTGGAAGCCCTGTATTGTTTTGAACGAATTCTTGGATTGTCATGGTGTTAAATTTGAGTTACAAAAATAAAATTCTCGTGCTATCCTGTCTATAATTCTTATCTTCGATTCAAATCAAATTGATAGTATGAAATACTTACTAATTACCTTCGCAGGTGCAGCACTAATTTACTCATGCACTCCGAAGGTTGCTGAGGTGGCAGTGACTGAAGTAAATTCTGGCGAGGAACTCGTTGGATTAAATGATCCTCAAATTGCAGCTGGAAAGCATATTTGGGAAAATGATTGTACACCGTGTCATTATGGAGGTAAGGTTATCACTAATTACACAAAAGACCAGTGGGGCGGAATCATGCCTAAAATGATCATCAATGCTGAACTCGACGAGACTGGAAGTACGCAGATTTGGGCATATGTGAACTGGATTCTAGAAAATCAATAGGCATACATGAAACCTCTCGAAGGACTTACTGTAGTTGATGCTAGCACGGTCCTCGCCGGACCTTCCGTAGGAACATTTCTTGCTGAATTAGGAGCAAGCGTTACAAAATTCGAACATCCGAAATATGGAGATGTAACTCGGAGCTGGAAGCTCAAATCTGAATCATCGGAATCCACCGTAAGCGCTTATTTTTCAAGTGTGAATTATCTTAAGGACTATAAGAAACTTGATCTTTCATCAAAAGTAGGATTGAAATTATTTCTGGATGAAATTCGCTCCGCGGATATTCTCGTTACCAACTTCAAGAATGGAGATGCAGAGAAATTTGGAATTGATGATGATACCCTTCAAGGAATAAATCCACGATTAATTAATGCGAAAATTAATGGTTATGGAGAAGATAGTGACCGCGTAGCTTATGACCTCATCTTACAAGCAGAATCTGGATTCATGTCAATGAATGGCACACCTGAAAGTGGACCGGTTAAGATGCCCGTAGCTTTCATTGATGTGCTTGCTGCTCACCATTTAAAAGAGGGGATTCTTCTTGCGCTGTACGAACGAGAAAAAACGGGCAAAGGAAAATCCTTGAGTACCTCTCTATATGACGCCGCTGTTTGCAGTCTGGTGAACCAAGCTACAAATTATCTAATGGGTGGTCATATTCCAGAACGGATTGGGAGTTTACACCCCAACATTGCACCGTATGGGGAATTGTTTGAGACCGTTGACAATAGCATTATTACTTTCGCTATAGGATCGGATACCCACTTCAAAAAACTATGTCGAGTTCTCGAATTAACAAATCTAGAAGAAGACGGCCGTTTTAAAACGAACCAAGATCGTGTAATAAATCGAAAGGAACTTTTTAGATGCATTAACAATAAAATCAAGCTATTAGAGTGTGAAGCTCTTCTTAGAGAATTAGAAGAGTTAAACGTCCCTGCCGGAAAAGTGAAAAATCTTGAGGAGGTATTTCGTGACAAAGAAGCTCAAAACCTCGTCCGAACCGAAGTAATCGATGGCATAGAAACAAAACGTACCACTTCAGTTGCATTCAAATGAAGATAGAAATTAGAAGCCCTAAAACAGAGTCGGAATGGGAAGCATATTATGATTTGCGTTATCGAATTTTACGCGCTCCACTCAATAAACCGAGAGGTTCGGAACGAAACGATAAGGATGCGACGGGTGTTCATTTTGCATTATTTGAGGAGGATAGCATTAAGGCCATTGCTCGACTAGATCAGGCATCAGAGACAATTGCCCAAGTTCGATTTGTGGCAGTTGAAGACAACTCACAAGGATCTGGATTTGGTCGTTTGATTATGGAAGCTACGGAGGATTTCGCTATGAAACGTGGAGACACCAAAATGGTGTTACATGCTCGAGACTATGCTGTTGATTTCTATTTGAAATTAAACTACCTACTGATCGAAAAATCTCATTTGCTCTTCGGAGTTCTTCAGCACTACTTAATGGAAAAAGAGTTCTCTAAGTAATTCGTTGACTACTTCATCTTTCGTAAACGTTCAGAAACACGCTTTGTCAATAGCTTGTATAACAACTCTGCATCTCTTTTCTCGAGTTTACGACCCATACGAACAACCTTTCCTGCATAATCAAACTCAATACGCTCTCCGCCTTTAATCCAAGGTGATGATTCCCACGCTGCTTGAAATGATTTTTCCTCAGGTTGATGCATTCGAATTTTAGAGATGTTATCTAAAAGAAAGGATTTCGCCTTGCCGTATGATCGAATAGATTTTTTGTACGTAAAGGATGCCTCATCAATTTTAAGGAGTTCTTTTCCCCATAGAAGCCAAAAGAAAGCTCGCCCAACCCTAATGGCGAAGTAAAGCCAAAAAGCCATGAAGACATAGATCGCAATTTTCTCCTGATCTGTGAGTGAGAATGTGAAATATGACCAGATCACAATTCCTCCAATTACGAGCCACATGGCAAACCATGCTCCCATAAGTGCACGCACCATCCCATTGTCCTTCGGGTGAATAACAACCGTTGTTCTGTACTTTTCATCTACGAAACTAATACGCTCCCCAATCCATTTCATGACACAAAAATAACAATAAAGAAAAAGGGGGAAGCGCAAAACGCTCCCCCCTTTTCCACGGATCAATAAAAAATTATTCAATAACCAATCTCTTAGTTACTTTTTGTCCATTTACTGTTAATTCAACTAAGTAAACTCCAGCATCAAGACTTGCAGTTTTAATGTTTACCGTTGATGCAACATTAAGAGTTCCATAATCTCTAGCAGAGATTTCTTTACCAGCCATATCGATAAGACGCAACTGAACAGAAGATTCACCTTTAACATTCATCTCAACAGTAACTTGCGTTGACGCAGGGTTTGGATAAACACGAAGCACATCATCCAATTGAGGAGTAATCTCTCCAATTGTCAAGTTACAAGCGTTCACATATCCATTTGATACTGCTGTTGTAATATCTGCTTTTGCAGCATTATCAATTTTCCCTGTTGGGTCAGCCAACATACCAATAATGATGATCTCATTTTCATCCCATCCAGCAGGAAGAGTGAAAGAGTAATTGTTCGTTACAGAATCTCCAATTGCAATTGTTGATGGGAAACAAGTGTTGCTTCCAGCAAAAGAAGGAGTGATCGCACGTGCTACATGATCATAAACCATTTGTGCAGCAGGTACTGAACTAGGAAGTAGTTCGTATCCACCCATTACACCATTTCCACCTCCTGCATAAGCATTCGATTGATTGTAATCACTCGTAGTTCCAGTAACACCATCTTCCGTCAATACACATAACATCTTGTAAGAGTCTGAAGCAGCTTGATCAAACACAGCAGTCACAGAAACATTGAGAACACGTGTCGTGGCATCCCAAGTAGCACCTGCAGTTATCTGAGCAGCTGGAGCTATTTGAAGACGTGTGAAGAAATCTGGCGCCATTCCTGAAGGATCTACTTCCGGCAATCTGTCTACTAAAGCACTTGGGTATCCTCCAATTAAAGCTCCAATTCCAGCATCGTAATCTGCAACAGTCATCGGATCATTGTTGTGAACAGCAATTCCTGCCCAATATTGTCCAAAATCGTTAGCGAATTTATCCATGAATACAGCTCCACGTGGACACCACTGACACCAAGTACCAGTTCCTTCCTCACCAACAACTACTTTACCTGCAGCTGGAGTAACCGGATCAACCATAAGAGTTAATACATCATCAGCAGGAACATTATCAGCACCACCAGCATTAACATTACTAATAGTCATTGTAGCTGGCATTGCACCGGCAACGATTGGAATAGTTGTAGTAAACACAGTAGTTTCTGAAGCTAAAGAAGCAACGTTCACACCTGTTACATTTTCTACATAGTTATTTCCATTGTAGTTAATTGTTAAGTCATACGACGTAATTGCCGTTGTTCCACCATTTGCAATTGTAACAGTTGGAGTTACATTCAATCCAACAATGTTACCTCCGATATTGAATCCAGCCGCAACTGCATTCAAAGTAGAAAGCGTGTATGCTTGGTGATCGAAAATTACATCATCAACATAGAAACCATGTCCTTGTAGTGGGAAGATATCAACTGACGCAATAGTATTTACTGCATTCGTCCAAGAACCGATTAAATTTCCGTCAACATATGCTTGCCAGATATTCAATGTAAGATTCACATCAATTCGAAGATTAAACCATGTATCATCCGAATAAGTTCCGAATGCGTTCCCATCGATATCAATGTTTCCACCACTCATATTAACGTTCATCGCCCAAGTCGTTCCAATAACTGGAGTTGCTTGAATATTGTAGTATGCTCCTTTACCGGCTTCTACATAGAAATCGTTTTCAAAAGAAAACAAACCATCAGTATACTGAGTTCCAAAATTCACTACTACATCTTGAGGTCCTCCATTGGCCGCAGTTGATGAAAAGTAAATTGAATTTGCTCCTGAGCTAGCTTGTGCTGCTGTTACTTGCACATCTTCAGCTCCACCAGTAGCACCAGACCAAGTAGTCCAATAAGTTGGAGATGAAACTCCCATGTAGTCACCTACAGTTAGTGCATCAAAGTTTTCAGATAAAATCTGAGCTTGCAGGCCAAACGTACAAAATAAGCTTGCTACAATTAGAGTAGTTTTTTTCATAAGTATATTTTTTCAATATTGTCGGTCTTAATTTACGAAGAAAGAAGGTAAAGCAAGGAAATATGAGTCTGAACCTCTCTCTATTATTGTATTCTTATTTGATATATCTAAAATCCTGGTTGTTCTTTATGCTTGTCAATGAGTGAACAATTAGACGTATTGTGTTTTCGACATCTTCCTTGTGACACATCTCTACGGTAGTGTGCATATATCTCAATGGAAGTGAAATCAACGCACTCGGAACCCCGTCGTTAGAATACGCAAACGCATCTGTATCAGTCCCTGTAGCTCTAGATGCAGCAGCTCTTTGGAACGGGATTTTGTTCTTTTCTGCAGCAGTAATAATTAACTTCAGGAGGTTGTTTTGTACTGCAGGACCATAAGTAAGCACAGGGCCATCTCCCGACTTTAAATCGCCTTGAACAATCTTGCTTATCATTGGAGTATTGGTATCGTGACATACATCTGTAACGATCGCAACATCCGGTTTGATCTTGTGCGCAATCATTTGAGCACCACGCAACCCAACTTCTTCTTGAACTGCATTGACCACATATAAGCCAAATGGCAGTTTAATCTTATCCTTTTTTAAGAGTCGTAGAACCTCAGCAATCATGAATCCACCCATTCTATTATCTAATGCTCTACCGCAATAACGATTACCGTTCAAAGTGATGAATTCGTCTTGGAATGTTACAACACAACCAACATGAACGCCCATCGATTCAACCTCTTCCTTTGTCGAGCAACCACAATCCAAGCAGATGTTTTTCAAGCTCGGCGCCTCGTCTTTTCCTCTGCGCGTATGAATTGCTGGCCATCCGAAGATAGCTTTTACAATTCCCTTATCAGTATGTATGTTAACACGCTTTGAAGGTGCAATCATATGATCTGAACCACCATTCTTTCTTAGGTAGATAAATCCATCTTTAGTGATATAATGCACAAACCATGAAATCTCATCTGCATGTGCCTCAATGACTACTTTATATTTTTCTTCAGGATTGACGATGGCTACAACGGTACCATAATTATCTGTATAGTAATCATCGATGAACGGGCGAATATAATCAAGCCATAATTTTTGGCCTTCTGATTCAAATCCAGTAGGAGATGAATTATTTAAATATTTTTCTAGAAACGCTTGTGATTGCTTGTTAATTATCTTCTTCATAAGGAAATCATTCTTTCTTACGAAGCTAAGAAAATATGATCTTATCGCAGCAACGTAACGTTGCCTTTTATGATGCTTTCAACATCATCAATACACGTTACTTTTAAATAATAATCATACGTATCTGGATCAAGTGGTTTATCTCTAAACTTGCCGTCCCAACCATCCAATCTGTCGAACGATTCAAACACCAATTCTCCCCATCGATCATAAACACGGAAAGTCATCTCTTTGATGAGATTTCCCCGGACATATAAAACGTCATTATCCATATCCCCGTTCGGTGAAAAAGCATTTGGAACGTATAAGAAGGGTTCACCGCATATGAAGGTGAATGTCTTCACAAGTACAGTATCAAATCGCGAACATATACCATCGGTCACAAAGAAAGTATACACCGTAGATTGATCAACGATTGCTTCTGTCTGCTGAGAGTTAGGGCTTGAAAGACTTTCATCTGGCAGCCATGAATATACGTAACCAGATGGCTCACCATAAAGCGTAACTAGGCTTCCTTCGGCGACGCTGTATTCTGAAGCAGTGGCCTGAACTGAAGCGGAAGGAATGTTTCCAACAAAAATTTGAATTGAATCACTTATAATACACCCCGTATTACTTGAAGCCGTAACGTAGAGATATTGTGTTGATGTTGGTTGGACAGTTACCGAACTAGAAGTATTTCCACCAACAATCATTGAAGTTGGTGTCCAAACATAAGTGAAGGTAACCGATGGGTTAGAACTAGACGCAGTAAAAACAGTTTGTTCACCTAAACAAATAGAATCGTTCCCATCAATTATCAATGACGAACCTATGAAATCGACTAGAACACTGTCTATTAGACTACACCCCGGATTGCTCGCTTGAACATAATAAGTTGAAGCTCCAGTTGGAGTTACCGTTATTGTGGAATCGGTTAAAGGTGAATTTAATGTGTCTGAAAAATTAATATTCGAAGACCAAACAAAGCTAGTTCCAGTGCCGTTTGTAAAGGCAGTAAGCGTTGTTGGCGTAGACTGACAAAGCTCTTGATTTGGTGTAACTGAAAGCTCTAACGAATCCGTAACAGTGATAACTAGTTCCGCCGTATCTGTACGCAAACAAATACTGTCCGTTACATATAAAAAGACGCTATAGATACCAGGTGTATCATAGGTGATAGTTGGCTCAAAAATGACAGTGCTCGTATCTCCATTGCCAAAATCCCATAAATACGAATCTGATTGAGTAGAAAAATTATCGAATGCTACAGTGAAAGGAGCACATCCAATATTGTTATCAGCAGTAAATTCAGCATCTGGTATGAGTTCAAAGTCAAACTTGAAAACTAGGTTATTACAATTAGAACTCAAATTAGAACTTGACCAAGCTCCTGGTGATGTAGGGAAATCACTATTACCTCCACAACCTCCACAAACGGATTGGTAAACGACTCCATTTTTGTCGAAACGGGACGTTCCGCCATCCACGTGTTCTTGAGCAGCAGACCCGCCGATATATGTGCCATATAAAGGATTCGGTCCACCAAAATCACGTTCAATCACAAGGAGATAAAAATCGAATCCATTCGGAGCAGTCGCTTGAAATGCTGTTGCTGGAGTCACAGGCATTCCATTGAGGGGAACTCCTTGAAGAATATTTGCTCCCCAACCTGAGATATACATGTTCCCACAAATATCGACTAAAAAGGCCGCGGGAGAAATGTTTATATCTGAATTACCATTCCCAAAAACGGTTGAATTCAGTGCTACTGATAAAGTTGGATCTAGCTTTATCACAAATTGACTACTTCCAGGATTGACAAATAAACTATTTATTACCGGGAAATTTCCGCCTCTAGATTGTCCGAGAACGAAAACATTATCGTTTCTATCGATTTCAATGAAGAAAGCTTGATCATAATCATTGGTGCCTAAGTAAGTTGCATTCGTCACAGTTGTCCCAGCTCCATTTAGTTTCGCAACAAAGCCATCTGTGATACCACCATTGTATACTGCTTGCAATCCAGCTCCCATAAATGGTAAGTCGCTCGAGCAAGTTCCTCCACCGAAAAGAATGTTGTTGGAGGAATCTATTTTCACTGTATAACATGCATCATTCTCCGAACCTCCATAATAACTAGACCACTGCAGGGCACCCAGATTTGAAGATAATTTGAATATAACACCATCCTGTTTCCCAGAATTAGCGGGTTGGAATGCATTCAAGACAGGAAAATTAGAAGAACGTGAGCAGGATGCGACGATACAATTCCCAAGAGAATCCAGCATGATCTCTCCTCTAAATTGATCACCATAATTTGTAGTTAATGAATCATATGCTGCAACACTATTATATATCCCTGATGACAATTTGTAGTTTACACCGTCATTTTCGGATCCACCCATATATGTTGATCCCATTAAATTTTGTCCGTTTGCACTGATTTTCGCAATAAAAATGTCTGTCCCATCATTCTGGAAATTTGTCCCATTAAAATTAATGGACAACGCCGTTCCACCGCCAAATAAGGGTTGATACCCTCCAACGATTGGAAAATCATCGCTTGATGTCACTCCATATAGATATACATTGTTTTGCTTGTCGCAAATAAGACTATTCGATGTTTCCGTACCATACGTATTATCCCCACCACCTACGAATGTGGTCCAGAGCATATTTACTCCATCTGCAGAATATTTCGAAATGAATGCATCTGTAGTAACGGTTGCGACATCAGCCACAGTTATATTTGACACCACTTGATATGCTAATGGATCCGGTGTAGGATATGCATTTCCATATACAGTTCCTGCGGAATATGCAGTCCCATCATATCCATAAGTCGCTGTCATTCCGAAATTATCGGTTACCGAGCCACTATATGTCGCAAAAACAAGGATCGGGTCAATTACCAAGATTGCATGAGGGCTGTATTTCCCAAGTGCAAATTTCACCTTGTCATCCACGAGTTCGAAGCTACAATCAACATCTACAATACGTCCGTTTATTATCTGATAAGCATAAGGCTTCTCTTCTATTATCTCTCCCAGTTTTGTAGAAAGAACGAGGTCTCCATTCTTTTTGACCTTTATTTTCTCGTGCCCTACATAATCCAACTTAATAATTCCCGGATCAATACCTGGTTTCACATGGAACTCATATTTTAGTTGTTCATGTTGTTCGATTAATTTTAGGTCGATACCATCATAAAACTCCTCCAAAATGGCTTCTCCATACCCACGTACATTAGAGACCCATTTAGATTTATCATTTCCAATAAAGTAATTGTAATAGGCATTAGTTGGTTCTGATTTTTTGATCGATTTCACCGTATTCGAGCCCAGGAAATTCACATGAAGAACTGTCTGATTGTATTCGCTAACATCCACCCCATCTTTAGGATTAGCGTGATTCTCTTGCAGCTTTGAGAAATCTTGAAGGTGGAACATCATTTTACCTTGTTCAACCCAAAGATTTCCACCTTGGAAATTAGCTTTGAACAATATATTTTTATTCCATTGCCCGCCATTTTCTATAAATGCATGTTGCAGTGAATGGTCATGTTCTATCTCCTGAGCTAGAGTAGAAAACCCTACTAAGAAGAACAATGTGATAATGGTAAATTTCTGTATCATAATTATGTAGCAATCCCTAAGATAGTCAATTTAGGATAAGACGACAAAATCGACTGAGAAGTTTCTTGAAAAGAGTACATTTGAATTAATTGAAAATCATGGGAAATAGCATAACATCTTTGTTTAAAATCCAACACCCGATTATCCAAGCTGGAATGATATGGTGCTCTGGTTGGGAGCTTGCTTCATCAGTTTCAAACGCTGGCGGACTAGGTATAATTGGTTCAGGTTCTATGTATCCTGAAGTGCTTGATGAACAAATTGCCAAATGCAAGGTAGTAACATCAAAACCTTTTGCGGTGAATCTTCCTATGCTCTACCCTGATATTGATAAGCATATAGAAACCATTATTAAGTACAAAGTACCAATTGTTTTCACTTCTGCAGGAAATCCAAAAACATGGACGAAACATTTGCAAGATCATGGTATTGTGGTGGTGCACGTAGTATCTAGCGTTAAGTTCGCTTTGAAAGCAGAAGCTGCAGGTGTTGATGCCATCGTTGCTGAAGGTTTTGAGGCAGGTGGACATAATGGGCGAGATGAGACTACAACACTTTGTCTTATCCCGATGGTAGCCGATGCTATTAAAATTCCATTGATCGCTGCTGGCGGAATAGGCACAGGTAGAACAATGCTCTCCGCAATGATTTTAGGAGCTGATGCGGTCCAGGTTGGGAGTCGCTTTGTTGCATCCAATGAATCAAGTGCACACATTAATTTTAAAAACAGTGTAGTTGAGGCCAAAGAAGGCGATACACAACTCACTCTAAAAGAAATTACTCCTGTACGTCTGATTAAGAATCCATTCTATAATAAACTCAGTGATGCGTACGAACAGGGTGCTAACACTGATGAATTGAAGGCACTACTTGGACGAGGTCGAGCTAAAAAAGGAATGTTTGAAGGAGATCTAATAGAGGGTGAACTTGAAATAGGACAAATCTCAGGATTAATAAATGAAATAAAGCCCGCAGCAGATATTGTTCAAGAAATTCTCTCCGAATACAATATGGCGCTTAAAGAATTCTCAACAGATAAATACAACTTTTAATGATTTCATTTGAACGGTTTACACTGGACAATGGTCTTCGTGTAATTTTTCATAAGGATGCTACAACGCCAATGGTAGTCGTAAACACTCTTTATGATGTTGGAGCACGGGATGAGTCCGAAGACAAAACAGGATTTGCACACTTGTTCGAACATTTAATGTTTGGAGGATCTATCAATATTCCTGAATTCGATACCCCATTGCAAATGGCGGGAGGAGAAAACAATGCTTTTACATCTAACGACATTACAAATTATTACGACGTTCTCCCATCCAAGAATATCGAGACTGGATTATGGCTTGAAAGTGACAGAATGTTGTCCTTAGCATTTACTCCAAAAAGCCTAGAAGTTCAGCGTTCAGTGGTAATTGAGGAATTCAAGCAGCGTTATCTAAATCAACCATATGGCGATGTTTGGCTAGAGCTACGACCATTAGTTTATAAGGAACATCCTTACAAATGGGCAACCATTGGAAAAGAAATATCTCATATCGAAGATGCTACTATGGAGGATGTGAAAAGCTTCTTCAAAAAACATTACAACCCATCAAATGCCATCTTATGTATAGCAGGGAATATAGAACTTGAGGAGGTCAAATCACTTACAAATAAATGGTATGGTGATATCCCAGGCGGTCAAAAACCAGTCAGAAATTTACCGATAGAACCTAAACAACTTGAGTTTAGAGAAAAAACGATCGAACGAAAAGTGCCGGTAGATGCATTCTATTATGCTTTTCGAATGGTTCCAAGAAGAAATCAGGATTACTTAACTGTCGACGTACTTTCTGATGCACTTGGGAGAGATAAGTCTTCGCGCCTGTACTTATCTCTAAAAAAAGATCAAAACCTAGTATCCAACATTGGAGCATACATTACGGGGTCCATCGATGAAGGACTACTTGTGATTTCTGGTAAACTCAATAATGGGGTTTCCTTTGAAGATCTAGATGCTGCATTATGGAAGGAACTTTCAGCTTTGACAACAGAGCTTGTACCAACGAATGAATTGGAGCGATTGAAGATTAAAATTCAAACCTCAAAAGAGTTCAATGATCAAGGTTTGCTTAACCGTGCAATGAATCTATCGATGCACGAATTACTAGGTGGGGCGGAGAAAATCAATGAAGAATCTGAAATTTACCAAAAAATAACGCCTGAAGATATTCAACGAATTGCTCGAGAAACTCTCAATAAAACGAATTGCTCACTACTTAAAGTCAAAGCAGATAATGCCGAATAGAATACTTCAACCAGAATTAGTTGCAATAGACTCTATAGATTTTGTAGCTCCTAAACAACATGTACTGAGCGATACAACTTCATTGTATCACATGAAAGACGTTCCGAACGAAACAAGTCGATTTGACCTCTATTTTGATGCGGGAGTTTGTCGTGGTCAAAAAGGGATACCTTCATTTGTAAACGGATTACTACTGTCGGGCACAAAAGACAAAACATCAAATGAACTTCAGTCTGAGATCAACTCACTCGGAGGTTTTTTAGACTCTGGCATTTCTATCGAAAACTCTGTTGTTACAGTCTATTGTTTACGCGAACATCTGCCTGCAATCTTTAAAACAGTTGTTCATGCCATTCAAGGTGTAACATTCGATAAAAATGAAGTGCAAGAATACCTCGTTGATCGCAGACAAAGCTTAAAAATCAGTCAAGAAAAAGTTGGGTATTTAGCGCAACAGAGATTTAGAGAAAAATTGTTCGCTTCTAGTCAATCGTATTCATATACACTGTCCGTTTCTGACATTGACGCAGTCACCATTGGAGAATTGAGGGACTTTCACAAAAAGCACTATTTAAACGGACTCAACAAAGTCGTGGTTGTTGGCGATATCTCTGATGAGGTTATTACTGAAATAAAAGATGCTGTCACTCCTATTATTGTATCCTCTCAGGAAGACTTTACAGATAAAATAACTAACGAACCAGGTAAGTTCGAACAAGAAAAGGAAGGAGCTGTGCAGTCTGCGGTGCGACTCGGAAGAACTCTCTTCAATAAGAATCATGATGATTACTTGGATTTTCTCATCTTAAACACCATCCTTGGAGATTATTTTGGTAGTAGACTTATGACCAATATCCGTGAGGATAAAGGCTATACATACGGCATAGGCTCAATGATCGCCGAACTTAATGGTACGGGATACTTTTTAATTGCAACGGAGGTAGGTAGTGATGTTAAAGATGCTACACTCAAAGAAATCCAAATTGAAACTGAACGTTTGCAATCCGAATTGGTCTCTGAAGACGAATTAGAATTAGTACGGAATTATATGCTTGGTCAGCTATTAAAAAGTGCTGATGGCCCTTACGCCATGACTGATTTATTCCTGAGTGCTGAGATTCACGGAAAGTCACTTAAATTTTACAATCAAGCACTGGCATCAATTCGAGATATTACTCCGGAAAGAATTCAAGAGTTAGCAAAAAAGTACTTGAAATGGGATGATTTTTCCATCGTTGCAGTTGGGTAGATTTATCATGTTTAATTGAATTGAATATTATCGCAACCTTATACTATTCTTCACGTCTACATACTAGATAAACTCTTTATTCGTTATCCAATTAATGACTCGTCTTTTAGTCGTATTACTTATTTGCTACACCTCGATTTTTACAAGCCGAGCTGATCATGTTATTGGCGGTGATATTACATGGACATGTCAAGGTGGAGATTATGTTTTTCAGTTAGTTTTCTACCGTGATTGCAACGGTGCTCCGATCAATACAACTTCTGAAACTCTCGATGTTTGGGGGCATTCAACAATGTCGTCTATTAATCTTCCCTTCATATCAAGATCTGATATTTCTCCGCTGTGTACTGAAGTACCTGCAGGACCTCAGGCTTTAGCTTGTGGATCAGGAGCGGGCGGTGGAAATGGTGTTGGCGCCATTGAAAAGATTATTTATCGTAGTGCACCAATCGCACTATCAGGTACCCCTCCAGCTACAGGCTGGGTTTTTACCTATCAAAATTTTTCTAGAAATGCAGCTGTGCAAAACCTGGTAAATCCTGGATCATCAGGGATGACAATTACCTCTAAAATGTTTGAAATTCCAGGTTCTGCTGGAGTATGCGTAGACAATTCACCACAGTTCTTACAGGATCCATATTTTGTAAGTTGTGCAGGCGATCCGTATACCTACAACATGAATGCCGTCGACCCAGATTTGGATTCAATCAATATCTCCTTCGGAAATCCACTGAATTGGTTTCCATCGCAAGTTTATACGCCACCATCAATTCCTGCTGAAATTGGATATGAACCTGGATTTTCTCAGACATCTCCTACTCCTGGAGTCTCCATGAACCCTGGTAATATTCCATCACAGTTAGATCCTAACTCTGGAGAATTGACATTTTTATCAAATAACGCTGGATTATTTACCATCAAAATCGTTGCCCGTTCATATCGAAATGGTGCACTGATTGCTGAAGTTGATCGTGAGATTCAGCTCATCATTATGAATTGTGCTGGCACGAACAACCCGCCCGTAATTGCAGGACCTTTTGGAGGACTCTTTGAAACAACAATCAATGCCGGTGATCTCGTGAACTTTAATCTCGCATCAACTGATGTTGAATTACTTCAAGATGGGTCACCTCAAAGCAATCATCTCTCCGCATCAGGCCCCATGTTCGGTACGAATTTCACAAGTAATGTTGGTTGCGCAATTGCTCCTTGTGCAACGCTGGATGCAACTCCAGTAATTACGATGCCCCAGGGAGTCTCAACAAATTTTAATTGGCAAACAGATTGTGATCACTTGGTTAATCCATTTGGTATTACCGAGGATCAACTCTCTTATCATTTCGTTTTCAAAGTACAGGATGATTATTGTCCAATCCCGAAAGTATCGTATGCAACTGTGACGATTCATGTTCAAAATCCAGGGATTATTCCCGCAACTGAAATTAACTGTATCCAATCCGATGCAACTGGAGATGTTGGATTATCATGGGATGCAGTCACAGATCCATTAGGAACTTTTTCATCCTATCAAATATTTACGGAGCAATCTGGACTCATAGCAACAATTCCGGCGATAGGAACAACAACCTTCACGGATCCAGCAGTAAGCCAAGCGAATGATTACTATATCGCCGTTGCCTCAGGGTGTGACGGGAATAGTCTAAGCTTTAGCGATACACTTCAGAATATCTTTTTAGATCTCAACAATCCGTCGAATGGCACAGCCGTCTTACAATGGAACGATCCAGCTACCCCTACTCTTACAAGTATGCATGCAAACTACCACATCTATCGAGAATATCCTGCCGGCGTTTGGAATTTACATGATAGCGTAGCATACGGAGTCAATTTTTATATCGACACAATCGATATTTGTGACACATATTTGAATTATCAGGTTGTGCTTCCAAATCAACCATGTGATTTCACTTCTAATATTGAAGGCGATCAATTTCAGGACATGATGACACCTGATATGCCGATCATCACTTTTGTAACAATTGACACCGCGACAAACCAATTAATCTTAACCTGGAATCAAAATCATCAACCCGACACCTATGGGTATGTGGTTTATACACTTGACGGAAACGGGTTTCTAGTTGAAATTGACACATTATGGGGTATAGGAAGCACCACATATATCGGTAATCCTAACACCTCGAACGGTCCATGTACTTATTCAGTTGCTGCATTTGATTCGTGTTGGACTCCATCCATACCGCCTACCTATCAAACATCAGCAAAGGCACCTATTCATGCAACCAACTTCATCAATACTAGTCTCGATATTTGCACGAAAACTGTTAATGTGAGCTGGACAGGATATATTGGTTGGGACAATCTAGATCATTATGAGGTAATCGGTAAATGGGAAGGGCAAAATTGGACATTACTCGGATCAACATCAAGCACTAGTCTTACGGTAAATGTTGAAGAAGGAAAGAATTACTGTTTTACAATTCGCGCTGTATCAACGACCGGGGTCGAGTCATTTTCGAATATTTCGTGCATTTTCGTCTCTACTCCTTCTCCTCCAGCCTTCAACTACCTGCAAGTAGCGACGGTTTATGATGGAGTCGTTCGTCTACGTCACTATATTGACAACACTGTATCACTTGACGCGCTTTCATTCCAACGAGAGAACGCTGGAGTTTTTGAAGAGATCGCAAGAATTCCAATCGCTGGTGCACAAACAATAGCGTATACTGATGAAGATGTATCCGTTGATGAGGAGTCTTATACTTATCGTGTTCAAACAGTTGATAGTTGTGGACTTCTGGCTGACATTTCAAATATCGGAAGAACTATTTTCCTTCAAGCTCAGACAGATGAAGTATCGAAGTTGATATATCTGAATTGGAATAACTATACAGAGTTTGACGGCTCAATAATAAGATATAATATTTATCGAGGGATTGATCGCGTTTTTTCTGGAGCACCATTCGCCACTGTTGGTCCGAATACGTTATTCTATGAGGACGATGTTAGCGATGTAATCTCTACCGGGAAAATCTGTTACTATGTGGAAGCAGTCGAAGCGACGAACAGCTATGGAGTTTCAGAGATTAGTCGTTCAAATCTAGTTTGTCCAGTCCTACCTCCATTAATCTATATTCCCAATGCGTTTATGCCCGATGGAATTAATAAAATATTCAAACCCGTAATGTCTGACTTTGATGCGACAGAATATGACTTCATTGTATTCAACCGTTGGGGGCAAATAATGTTCAGAACAAATTTTTACGATGAAGGATGGAATGGCCGTGTAATGCAGAACGACCAGATGGCTGCCAATGGCACGTACATGTACATGGTTACTGTAAAAGATGGAAACGGCGTCGAAGTTGTGAAACGCGGACATGTTACATTGGTGAAATAATCCTATTTTTACCACTTGAATCGAATCCTGATCATACAAACAGCTTTCCTAGGAGATGTCATTCTTGCAACTCCAGTTATATCTGAATTGAGTAGATTATTTCCGGAAGCAGAGATCGATATCCTAGTTAAAAAAGGAAACGAATCACTCCTTCTTAATAATCCTCATTTGAACTCAGCCTATGTCTTTGACAAATCAAATAGCAAGTGGAAGGCAATGCTCTCCTTAATAAAGCAATTTCGCAAAAGGGAATACGACCTGGTTCTTAATCTTCATCGTTTCGGTAGCTCCGGAATTATAGCGATACTATCAAAGGCTAAGAAGAAGTATGGTTTCAAAAAAAACCCATTCTCTTTTCTTTACTCGAAGCGTTTTGAACATAAAATAGGAGATGGTACGCATGAAGTTGCACGAAACCTAAGTATGATCCGAGAATTCGGTGCTAAGCAATTGGTTCAACCTTCCTTATTTCCATCAGGTTCCGATGCTAAAGCAGTTCAGC
Organism: Flavobacteriales bacterium UBA7325; assembly: GCA_002471375.1. Taxonomy (GTDB): domain Bacteria; phylum Bacteroidota; class Bacteroidia; order Flavobacteriales_D; family Crocinitomicaceae; genus UBA4466. The sequence goes on along the minus strand of DKPV01000017.1, from coordinate 10,657 downwards.
CATATGTCAAAGGGGATTATTTCTGTATGGCACCTGCATCGGTTTGGTTCACGAAGCAACTACCTCAAGAAAAATGGATTGAGTTGATTGGGTCTCTCGATTCAGAATCAACGATTTACTTACTTGGAGGTCCTGATGATAGTGAACTTTGCGAGCGTATTATCGCTCAATCTGAAAATGCTAACGCTGTAAATCTAGCAGGGAAGCTATCACTTTTGCAATCTGCTCATCTAATGAAATACGCAAAGCGTTCGTATGTTAATGATTCTGGACCACTTCATTTAGCTTCATCTGTAAATGCCAGAGTAACAGCGTTCTTCTGCTCTACAATTCCTACCTTCGGTTTTGGTCCACTCTCGGAAGACTCAAACGTCCTGGAGGTTTCAAATTTAGATTGTCGCCCATGCGGGATTCACGGCCATAAAGAGTGTCCAAAAGAGCATTTTAACTGTGCGAAAATTGACTTTGGGAACAAGTCGAATTAGAGATCTAAAACCATCACGTAGTCTTCCATGAGGTAGTCCTTTCCAATATTAATGGTTTCTTCTTTCACAATTTGGAACCCCTTATACTTATAGAAATCTACTGCATTATTAAATCGATTCACATTCAGGTGAATCTTATTTAGATCCATTTCCGCAGCGAGTTCGATTGACTTTTCCATGAGTGCATTTCCAAGACCAGATCCATGGTCCGAGACCTTCACATAAAGCTTATGCATTCTAAGTGATCCAACTTCAGGGTAATTTGGTTCTAATCCAACGAATCCTTTCGGAACCCCGTCAAGAGTAACCATATAATAAAGATATCCAGTTTGGACTTGCTCTTCCAAGGTACCCATGTTATACATCCATTCAAGCATGTACTCTATCTGGTCTTTCTCAAGAATGTCCTTAAATGCATGAGGCCAGATGTCCTTAGCAAGCTGATGGACAATGAAAATTTCGTCTTTCGTGAGCTGTTTGACTGCTATCATGATTCCATATTATGGTCCAAATGTAGATAAAAGGGAACCGTCTAAATCAAACTGTAAGATGAGTTATTTACTTCACAATGTGAACGAAGCCATGAGCGGTGTATAAAGTCTTCTGAGCATCGTCATACTCGAACTTCTCACTTAAAGGTGTAACAACATAGGTATACACTCCCTCTATAAGGGGCTCACCGCTCTTATCATTACCTTTCCAATCATTCTCATAATCCTCATTATCATAAACAAGATTACCCCAACGATTGAAAATTTGCAGATGCACGCGATCATAGTTATCAATGTTCTGAATGATAAAATCGTCATTCACATTATCCCCATTCATGGTTATGACATTCGGGATTTGACAGGGACATTGATTATAAACTGGGATCAGATCCGATGTGATCTCTTTACCACAGGCGTCAGTCGCAATTACATTCATTGGATTGTAATTCGGATTCAAATCGGTTGCAGGGAATGTGATCGTATCATTATTGGCATATTGAGTAGGACTCCACCAATAAGAATAAGGGGCAACTCCATTCTGAACATTACACCATATTGATCCATATTCACCAAATTCATCACAAATATTTACACTATCACCAAAAGTCATGGTCATATTAATATAATCAATGATTGTAATAAAAGCAGTCGTTGTATCGAATGTACTATCACACGGGTTAGGCACGATAACACTGAAAATTAATGTCTCATCTCCCTCAATTAGATTATCAGCGTATGGCGTAACAACTAAGGTATCTGTAAACACACCGACTGGAAGCGTAATAGAATCTTGTATGAAGCTGTAATCTGTCCCATTCGTTGCAGTACCTGACACAACTACTTCAATCGTGATTGCTGACGTAGTATCATCTCTTAGTACAATAAAACCTGCACTACTACAATCTTCAATCATTTCACCTGCGCCTAGCAAGATTACTTCCATTGGCTCTTCTACATCACAGACCACAACTCGGTAACCGAACGTTCTCATCTTTTGGTTAATCAACACTCCATCGCGGTACTCTTCAACACAAATCGCCGCTACGTATGTCCCAACCAGATTAGGCGTGATTAACATTTGTCCCGTTGCGGCATCAATACTAATCGATGAACCTGGACCAAATGGAACTGTCCCGCTGAAACCAGCTTCCCAATTCACGTCGGTATAAGGAGCTGCATTTTCTGGATCGTATGTTGGACCACCAGCTAATGGAACAGTCTTCGGTGTACACACGGAATAAACCAATGAATCACCATCAATATCTGTTGCTGAATGATCAAAAGTCAGAGTATTATTCGAACAAAGAACAATAGGAGGATAATTATTAAACCTTGCGCAGTTATTGTCCTCCACACCAACTAAAGTTGTTCCTGGCACTGTAGTCGAGATTGTTAGGCCCCAATTCCCCGGATCAACTATATTCATAATATTCGTAGCCCAGCAACAACGCTGGTATGAAATATAATATCCATCCGCAGTTGCAGGTAATAATATCGTATCAATGTATATTGCACGCTCTATACATACACCTGATGGTGGAGTCACACATGGATCATCGTAAACAATAGGCAAAGTATCTGCAGGTTCAAGGTTGATCGTATATTGATTGTATACTGCGCCTGCTGCTGTAAACACAGTATACGCAAGTGGGTTGTCAAAATCCGACCCCGAGCAATCTCGATAAATTTCAAATGTAACTCTATACATATCTCCGCCTAATGAGTCGTAATAGACTTCACCACCAACTATATGGGATGCGAAAACAGAGGAATTAGTTAACAAAACGAGAGCAAGAAGTAATTTTTTCATAATTCAAATTGACATGTCCATAGTTTAGACGAAAGAACTTGGACAAAAATATGCATCTGCGCGAAACTTTCTTCAATAAACACCGCTTATCTTCCGAAATGTTAGAAAATCATCTCAATTCATTGAGATCTCTAAAATAAATCATGGCTTCCTTTGGGATATACGTAAAAACAGCGATATTTAATCAAAACGAAACCTTATCCTTTATGAAAAACTTAGATACCTTTTCCAAACGTTTTATTTCCGTTAGTTTGTCAGTTATGGGACTGATACTATGTGCAAGTTTATTTATGTATGCCTCAACTCCTGCCAATGCGAGTATAACAAGTGGCGTTGTTCCTGAATTTGCAAAGAAAGATTTCCCTGCGAGTGCCGGTGGAAGCATTATGATGGATTACACATCCGTACATGTTCCATCACAGGACAAAACATACTATGAAGCTTTAGTATGGAATACCGAGACTGGTCAGTCTAAACTATACTTCTATAGCTTTGATTCCAAAACTTTTAAAGCTTATGAAGACAACGTACAGTTACCAAAACGACCTTTAGATTAATCTTTAAAGGATTTGATATTAATGCATCAAGATTACTCTTGATGCATTTTTTTGTTTGGTTCTGAGCAAACCAGCAGGTTACTACATGTATTGGTAGCTTGAATAGTAATGCAACAAAAAGCACTAAGATTTCTCTTAGTGCTTTTTCTATGGTAATAAGTCATAAATGACTTTGATATGCGCTATAATCCGCCCCTACCCGATCGTGAAGGCGATGATTTAGTCGGGGTAGAACGCGTTGGTGTGCTACGTGTTGGTGTTGACCTAGTTGGTGTACTTCTCGAAGGCTTTGTTCTTGTAGGCGTCGTCCTCGTTGGAGTTGTTCGTGCAGGAGTTGTTCGTGTAGGAGTTGT